>CAVSSV010000064.1:0-14236 GCA_963730695.1 uncultured Pseudomonadota bacterium | reverse complement strand
AATTGGTGGTGTCCTTGCTTGAGTTACAGTTGGTGTTGCTGCTCTTGATCAGCGGCAACGCCGCTCCCCGACCGCCCGCGCGTCGGCGCCGATGGCGCCTTCGACGAACTCTGTCTCCGACAGGCCGCGCCGGTCCATGGGCTGGAATTCCTCTACGACGCTGCGGCATAGCCTGGCGCGCACTCCGGCCGGCATCGCGCCGTCGATGACGATCGCCTCGAAGTCGATGACCGAAAGCGCGGCGAGCGAGGCCTGCGCCAGGCCGCGGGCGGCTTGGCGGATCCAGGCGTCGAGCGGCGCGCCGAAATCGGCCCATTGCGCGGGCGTCCGCCAGATCGACGAGGGGTCGCGCCCCGCCGCCTCGACGGCTCTCTCGAGTTGAAGGATCGAAGCGCTGGCGATCAATTGTTCAATTCTTGCGCTTCCCGGGCGGCCGAGCGCCACAGGCATCGAGCCGACCGCGGCGGCGTTGCCGCTGCGGCCGGGATAGAGTGCGCCATTGAGGACGATGCCGCCGCCGACGAAGGTGCCGACGAAGAAATAGAGGAAATCACGCTTCCTCCAGGCCTGACCGAAATAGAACTCGGCGGCGCAAGCGGAGGTCGCGTCGTTGAAGACCGTGACCGGACAATGGCACAGGCCGCCGACCGCGCCGGCTACATCAAACTCCTTCCACGCGTCCATCGCGGCCCTCGGCGCGCCGATCTCCTCGGCCCATTTCCAAAGTTCGAACGGCGTTGCGACGCCAACGCCGGCGATTTTCCGCGCTCAGCGACGGTCAGATCGCTCAGCAGCGCCGGGAGTTCCGCTGCGACAAAGGCGAGCACGGCTTCCGGCGTCGGATAAACGAAAGCCGCCGCCATGCGCCGGCGTACGCGCCCACAAAAGTCGACGAGCACCAGCGCGCAACTTCTCCGTCCGATCTTCAGGCCGATCGAAAACGCGCCGCTGGGCTCCAGCGACATCGGGATGGTGGGCTGACCGACGCTGCCGCGCAACGGCGCTTCGCGCCGCAACAGCCCTTCGCCCTGCAGCCGGTTCATGATCGCGGTCGTCGATTGGACGGAAAGTCCGGTCAGCCGCGCCACTTCAACTTTCGACAGTTGGCCAAAGCGGCGGACCAGCGAAAGAATCAGGCGTTCGTTGTAGAGGCGCAGCCCCGCTTGATCGGCGCCGCCGATCACGGCGAGCGCGCTGTCCGGCGCGGCGGCCGGCGGCGGCGTTTCCTTGTTCATCCCCGATGTCGTCCTCTTCGAGCGCCCGCATCTCCCGGACGTTCGCGCAGGCGACGGTGGACCGTCGACCTCAGGTTGTTGCCACGCATACTAATTCAAGCGGTCTGATTTATCCATTGACTCGCGCGACGACTTTCGCAAAAGTACGCCCGACAACGGGAACCCGTTGGAGGCCGGACGCAAAATGCGCAGGTCTCGGCGCTATCGCCGATATATAAAGGGAGGAAGTTCTTTGTCTAAAAAGCTCGCCTTCATTGCGTCCGCCGCGGCGGTCGCCCTTCTCTCGTCTTCGGCCTTCGCCGCCGACGTAAGCGCTTGCCTCATCACCAAGAACAACACCAATCCCTTCTTCGTGAAGATGAAGGAAGGCGCGGTCGCCGGCGCCAAGACGGCTGGCATCAAGCTTTCGGCCTTCGCCGGCGTCCATGACGAAGACGCCACCCCGCAGATCACCGCGATCGAGAATTGCATCGCCGCGGGCGCAAAGGGCATCCTCATCACCCCGTCCAACGATTCCGTCGGTCCGGCGCTGAAGAAGGCCCGCGCAGCCGGCCTGCTGGTCATCTCGCTCGACACCCCGCTCGGCGACCACGACGCGCAGGACGCCACGTTCGCGACCGACAACTTCCAGGCCGGCGTGTTGGACGGCCAATGGGCGAAAGCGCAGCTTGGCGACAAGGCCAAGGACGCGCACATCGCCATGCTCGACATCAACAAGGACAACATTTCGGTCGACGTGCTGCGCGACACCGGCTTCTTGAAAGGCTTCGGCATCGACGTGCCGAACCCGAAGGTGCTGGCGTCGGAGAAAGACCCGCGCATCGTCGGCCACGAGAGTTCGGAAGGCAATCCGGACGGCGGCCTGAAGGCGGCCGAGACATTGCTCGCCAAGGACCCGAACATCAACCTGATCTACACGATCAACGAGCCTGCCGCCGAAGGCGCCTTCCAGGCGTTGAAGAAGGCCGGCAAGGACAAGGCTGGCGTCTTGATCGTCTCGGTCGACGGCGGCTGCCCGGGCGTGAAGAGCGTGGCGTCCGGCGTTATCGGCGCGACGTCGCAGCAATACCCGCTGCTGATGGCGTCCAAGGGCATCGAAGCGATCGTCGCCTTCGCCAAGGACGGCACCAAGCCGCAGAACTCGGCCGGCCTCGACTTCACCAACACCGGCGTCAATCTGGTCACCGACAAGCCGGCTAACGGCGTGCCGTCGATCAGCGTGAAGGACGGCCTCAACAAGTGCTGGGGCTGATCGGCCCGGTTTCGGCTTGAGGATTGCGAAGGGCGACTGTTAAAGTCGCCCTTCGTTTTTATCGAGGCGCAAAAATAGCGCCGGCGGCGTTGGGAGGAGCGGTGAGCGACGCAGCGGGACCGACCAAAGTCATTTCCGATTTCGAAGCGAAGCTCGAAAAGGCCGACACGTCGGTCGCCGCGTTCGAACGCGACGACAGGACGTTCGGCCATATCGTGCGCTCGGTCCTGCGCAAGAATCCAACGGCGATCCCCGCGCTGATCCTGGTCGCAAGCATCGTGTTCTTCGGCGCGATCGCACCGAATTTTCTAAAGCCGAGCACGCTGTCGCTCGTGCTGCAGCAGGTGACAGTCACCGGCATCGTCGCCATTGCGCAGACGGCCGTCATCCTCGCGGCAGGCATCGACCTTTCCGTGCGGCGCCATTCTCGTGCTCTGCATGCTCATTATGGGCAAGCTCAGCGTCGGCTTGGGCGCGCCCGATTGGATCGTTGCGCACATCGGAATGAGCCTAGAGGCCGCCACCTTCCTGTGGACGTCCATTGCCGTCCTTATCGGCATTTTCTTCGGCGGCTTGATGGGCTTCTTTAACGGCTCGCTGATCACCTTCCTCAGACTGCCGCCCTTCATCGTGACGCTCGGGACGTTGAGCATCTTCAACGCGCTGAAGCTTTGGTACTCCGGGTCGGAATCGGTCCGGGCGAGCGACATCGAAGATAAAGCGCCGTTCCTTATCTGGTTCGGCGACACCTTCACGCTGTTCGGGGCGCAGATCGCGCTCGGCGGCATCGCGTTGATCGTGCTCGCTGTGGCGGTCTGGTATTTGCTCGACCGCACCCCTTGGGGCCGTCACGTCCACGCCGTCGGCGACGATCCCGAATTCCGCATTGCTCGCAGGCATCCAGGTCAATCGCGTGCTGGTGTCGGTCTACACGTTCGCCGGGCTGGTGTGCGGCTTTTGCGCCTGGGTGGCGATTGGCCGCGTCGGCTCGGTCTCGCCGATCGCTTTCGATAGCGCCAACCTCGATTCCATCACCGCGACGGTGATCGGCGGCACCTCGCTGTTCGGCGGCCGCGGCTCGATCGCCGGCTCGGTGCTCGGCGCGCTGATCGTCGGCACCTTCAACGCCGGGCTGTCGCTGGCGGGCGTCGACGACTACTGGCAGATTTTCACGGTCGGCGTGCTCGTGATCCTTGCGGTGGCGATCGACCAATGGCTGCGGAGGGCCTCGCAATGAGCGACAAGCAGCCCATTCTCATGGCGCGTGGACTCTCCAAACGCTACGGGACCGTCGTTGCGCTCAACAATGCCGACTTCGACCTCTATCCCGGCGAAATTCTCGGCGTGATCGGCGACAACGGCGCCGGCAAGACCAGCCTGATCAAGGTCCTGACCGGCGCCATCGCGCCCGATCATGGGGAAATCCGCCTGGACGGCGCGCAGGTGCATTTCCGCTCGCCGCAAGACGCGCGGGCGGCCGGCATCGAGACCGTCTATCAGAACCTGGCGCTGTCCCCCGCGCTCTCGATCGCCGACAACATGTTCCTTGGCCGCGAGCGCGTGAAGCCGGGCTTCGCAGGAAAATTCTTCCGCACGCTCGACCGCAGCGGCATGCAGAAATTCGCCCGCGATAAGCTGTCGGAGCTCGGCTTGATGACCATCCAGGACATCAATCAGCCGGTCGAACTCGCTATCGGGCGGCCAGCGGCAGGGTGTGGCGGTCGCGCGCGCTGCGGCCTTCGGCTCGCGCGTGGTGATCATGGACGAGCCCACGGCGGCGCTGGGCGTCAAGGAATCGCGCCGCGTGCTTGAGCTGATCCTCGACGTGAAGAAGCGCGGCATGCCGATCATCCTGATCTCGCACAACATGCCGCATGTGTTCGAAGTCGCCGATCGTATCCACATTCACCGCCTTGGACGGCGGCTATGCGTCATCGACCCGAAGCGACAGTCGATGTCGGAGGCGGTCGCGATGATGACGGGAGCGATGGCGCCCCCGTCGGATCAAGATCAGGCGGCGTGACCGGCGCGCCGTTCTGCGGTGAAGGCGAGCGGACGTTCGCCGCCATGGGCCATCGCGTCGCGCAGGCCGGACGCGCCGACGAGGCTTGAAAGCGTCGACAGGCGCTGCGTCGCGCCGCACGAGCCGCCGCGGACGTCGATGCGCTCGATCCAGCAACCTTTGACCGCAGGATCGAGGAAGGCCGCCGCGATCTGCCCATCGAGCTGGCGCAGCTTGGCGGCCCCCGCCTCGCTCGCGCGATCGAGGGCATGCAAGGCCGCGAAATAGGCGAGCTGGGTCGCCAGCTCCGTCACGCCCGCCTCCGACGGCGTGGAGTCCGCGTCCGTCTCCGCGAGAAAGCCATCCGCCCGGACCGCCGCCAGCATCCCCCGGCGCAATTGCGCGATATCGGCGGCCACGCCGGCATCTCCACCCTGCGCCCGGAACGTCGTCAGGGCGACGATCCATTGCGCCGAGGTGCGCGGACGATGGCCGGCGACGAAGGTCGGCCACACGCTGGGCGACTCAAGATCGAGAAATTCGACGACGCCGCCGCTGGCGCGGTCCAACAGGCGATCGCTGAAAAGCCCAATCAAGCGCTCGGCGCGTTGGAAATCGCTCGCCCGGCCCGAACGCCGATGCAGCGCCAGCGCTGCTTCGAGCAGCCGGAGGTGGCCGCGCTGGCCGGCGCGCCGCACGCCCGAATTGTCCAACCGGTAGAAGCCCGTGGGATCCAGCAGGCTTTTGTCGAGGAAGTCAAAAATCCGGTCAGCGACTTCGAGCAGCTCGTTGGACGCCGTCAGGGCGTGAACCTTGGCAACGGCGCGCAGCAGCCAGGCATGGGATTCCAAATTGCGCGTCGCGTCGACCACCGCGCCGTGGCAGTCGACCGCGGCGGGCAGGCCCGATCCGCTTTCAGGGTTAATAAAGTGTTGCAACGTGCGCTGCAGCAGAGCCGCCGACCGTTGCGCATGGCCCGGAGCCAATCCGCAGAGCGCTTCCTCAGCGGTCGCGTCGATTCGCTGGGACTGCACGCTCAGAGTGGCGACAGGGGCCCGCGCGCCGCGCCGCATGGCGCCGACGGGGTCGATCAAAGCCCCGGAAACACTGTCGTTGGCGCGCGTCCAGGCGGGCGCAATATCGCGCGTCACGAACTCCGCCACTGCGGGCGCCAATAAGACTAGGCTTGGCATAGCCGTCATCGTCGCTGTCCCCATATTCCAGCCTCCTAGACGCTTCCGGCTTTCCGCCTTTTCGCGTCTGAAGCGGGCAATCTGGGCGACGTCTCCTAATGGAAGGCAAAAGGCGGAAGGCGAAATTCCGCAATGGTTTCCATTGGGTTAGTGAAAGACTTCGGTTATGTCGATTAACGGAAGGTAAGCTGCGGCGAAATCGCGCGGCTCGACGCCGCAAGGTCAATATTAACGGTTTAGAAGGCGGGAACAATTACCCATTGGCGTACGGGGTTTAAGGAAACCGCAAGGTTACCTCCTTAACCATGTGACCGTCGTGGCGTGAGCGTTTGCGTGCCGAAAATTTTGTTCACCGCGTTTTGGTTGGTGCTTGCCGCAATCTTCGTGACGCTCGTCACGGAGCCGGTGAGCGTCCGCGCGCAGTTCGTCTTCGGCATGTCCGCCTGGGCTGCAATGCTGACGATACGCGCGCTTCGCCTCCAAGGACCGTGGCGCCACGTCTTCTTGGCGCTCGGCACCGCGATGGTGCTGAGATATCTCTTCTGGCGCACCGCCAACACGCTGCCGCCGATCAGCGATCCCATCAACTTCACGCTCGGCCTGTTGCTCTATATCGCCGAGCTGTACTCGATGGTGATGCTGGCGATCAGCCTGTTCGTGATCGCCGATCCGCTTGAGCGCAAGCCGCCGCCGGCGCTGACGGACGAAGACACGCCGCGCGTCGACATTTTCATTCCGACCTACAACGAAGCGCCGGAATTGCTGGCGATGACGGTCCTCGCCGCCACCGAGATCGACTACCCCGCAGATAAGCTGCGTGTGCACGTCCTCGACGACGGCGGCACCGACCAGAAGTGCGGGCAGAAGGATCCGGCCAAGGCCGCCGAGGCGCAATTGCGCCGCGCCACGCTGCAAGCGCTCGCCGCCGATCTCGGCGCCAACTACATCACGCGCGCGCGCAACGAGCACGCCAAAGCCGGCAACATGAACAACGCCCTGGCCAAGACGGACGGGGAGATCATCGTCGTGTTCGACGCCGACCACGTCCCGGTCAAATCCTTCCTGAGGGAAACGATCGGCTACTTCCGGCAATATCCCAAGCTGTTCCTCTGCCAGACGCCGCACATCTTCTCCAATCCGGATCCGCTGGAGCGCAATCTCGACACGTTCGCGCGCATGCCGTCTGAGAACGAGATGTTCTACGGCATCATCCAGCGCGGCCTGGATAAGTGGAACGGCGCGTTCTTTTGCGGCTCCGCCGCGCTCGTGCGCCGCGCCGCGCTCGACGAGGTCGGCGGATTTTCGGGCATTACCATCACCGAGGATTGCGAGACGGCGCTCGACTTGCACGCGCGCGGCTGGGAGAGCTGCTACGTCGACAAGCCCCTGATCTCGGGGCTGCAGCCCGAAACGTTCGCTTCGTTCATCGGCCAGCGCTCGCGGTGGGCGCGCGGCATGTTCCAGATCTTCCTGTTGAAGAACCCGATCTTCAAGCGCGGCCTGACCCTCGCGCAGAAGGTTTGTTACCTCTCCAACATGACGTACTGGTTCTTCCCGATCTTCCGTCTGCCGTTCCTCATTTCGCCGCTGCTCTACATCTGGTTCTCGACGCAGATCTACATCGCCAACATGCAGGAGTTCATCTCCTACACGATGCTCTACATGATGACGAATATGCTGATGCAGAGCTATCTGTACGGCAAAGTTCGTTGGACCTGGGTGTCGGAGCTCTATGAATATGTGCAGACGCTCTATCTCGCGCGCGGCCTGCTGAGCGTCATTCTCAATCCCTACAAGCCGACCTTCAACGTCACCGACAAAGGCAACAGCCTCGACGAGGAGCATGTCTCCGAATTGTCGACGCCGTATTTCATTCTGTGGGCGGTGTTCGCTGTTTCGATGGTCGCCTGCCTTTGGCGCTGGTTTACCGAGCCGGACGCCAACGAATTGCTCGGCGTCGTGGCGATGTGGAACTTCTTCAACTTGCTGCTGGCCGGCGCCGGGCTCGGCGTGATTTCCGAGCGCCGCGCCTATCGCGTCTTGGTCGATCGTCCGGCGGATCTTGCCATCGGCACCGCAATCGCCCCGGCGCGCGTGGTCGACATCTCCTTCGGCGGCTGCGCCGTCATGGTGTCGGGCGCCGCCCTGACGCAGCAGTTGCGCGCCGACATTCCCGCGGTGCTCAACATACCGGCGACGCTCGAGGGGCGCGACGCGCAGACGATGCCGGTGAACGTCGCCTCGTGGGCGCAGGTCGGAAGCGAAATCCGCATCGGCTTTTCCTTTCGGGCCTTGAAGCGTCGTCACTATGAGCTGATCCACGAAATGATGTATCCCGACGCGGCCGAGCTCGAAGCACGCCGCGAACGCCGCCGCGCTCCCCGCGGGATCTTGGCCAACGTCGGCACCATCATCGGCTGGGGCTTCGTCGAGCCCGCGCGCGCCTTCCGCCTCCTCGCCATGTCTTGGCGCGACGCTCGCAAGAAGGAGGCGGCGCATGGGCACGCGCCCGCGCCCGCACCGGCGGTCGATCCCATCGGCCTCGTCACTGAGGCCCCCTCGTTCGCGCCAGCGCGCGTTCTCCCCATCGGCCTCGTCACCGAGACGCCCTCCTTCGCGCCGGCGCGCGGGCACGGTGCCAAATGAGCGCCGCCTTCTTCCCCCAATTCGCGCTGCTTGCGGCGTTGCTGGCCGTTGCAGCCGCGCCCGCACGTGCGGCCGATCCCGCGCCGAACGAGGCGCCTTCGCGCGAAGCGCTCAATTCCATCCACCGTATCGGTTCGGACAGTCGGCAGCTGCGTTTCGAGGGCGAGACGGCTTCGCGCGTCTGGCCGATCTACGCGACGTCAGGCGAAACGACGACGCAAGCGCGCCTTCACATCGCCTATACTAACGCCATCTCGGTGATGCCCGAGGCGTCCAATATCGTGGTCTCCGTCAACGACGTGGCGGTGGCGCGTTCGCCGATCAACGCCGGCGGCGACGTCGCCGCGCTCGACGTCGAATTGCCCAAGGGATTGCTGAAGCCCGGCTACAACGCCTTGCGGATCGCCGTGTCCCAACGCCACCGCGTCGATTGCTCGCTTGAGGCGACGTACGAATTGTGGACACAGGTCGATCTGGCGACCAGCGGCCTGACGTTTCCCGGCCAGCCCGACCCTTCGATCACCAGCCTTGAGGATCTGCCGGCGATTTCGCCGATCCGAGCGGCGCCGTCGTGATCCACGCGGTGGCGGGCCATAAAGCGACGCTTGCGGATCTCGACACCCTAATGTTGGGCGTCGAATACATGGCCATTCGCGGCGGCTTCGTGCGGCCGGAAGTCGAGATCGACGAAGCGATCGGCGAGAAGCCTGGGCTGTATGTGGTCGTCGGCGCTAGCGAAAGCCTGGTGCAACGCGGTCTCGAAGGCGTCGCCCGGCTCGGGTCCGGCGTTTCCTTCACCGGCTCGGACATCCCTGGCCGCACGGTCCTTGTCGTCAACGGACCCAGCGACGCCGAAGTGCGCGCGACCCTCGCCGCTATCGCGCCGCCCGGTTGGGATCAATCGCGCCGCACGACCGTCGCGGGCGAACGCGCGCTCGTCAACGCCGGCGGTTTTCGCGCCGCGGGCGATTCTCGCTTCGTGCTGCGTGACCTTGGCGTCGACTCCGAAGATTTTTCGGGTCGCCTCTACCGCGCCGGTTTTGACATCGTGCTGCCGCCGGATTTCTACCCGGCCGACTACGACAAGATGTCGTTGCTGGTTGACGCCTCTTACGGGGCGGGGCTCGGCGCAGGCAGCCAAATTCTTGTCCGCGTCAACGACAAGGAGGCCGGCTCGCTGCCCCTGCGCAATCCGCGCGGCGACACGCTCAAGGCCCGTAAGGTTACGGTTTCGCTCAGCGCGCTGCGTCCCGGCTTCAACCATGTCGTGATCGAGGCGCAGACGCCGACCGAAGCCGACAAGACGTGCGCGGTCGACGCCACCTTGGCGGGGGACAAGCGCTTCTCGCTCTACGAGACGACCGAGATCGTCATTCCAGAAAATCGCCCGCATCGCCAAGCTGCCTGACCTCGCGGTGACCACCGCCAGCGGCTTTCCTTATGAGCGGGCGGAGCCGGCGACGCTGTTCGTGGCGAACACCCGCCCGCCGACGCTCGGCGCCGCCGCCACCCTGCTGGCGCGCGTCGCCGTCGCGGCGCGCCGGCCTATGCATATGAACCTGAGCGACAACGTCAACGACCTCATGAGGGGTTCTGCGCTGTTGTTCGCTACGGCTGGTCCGGGGGCCTACGGGCTTTCCGATCGGTTCCGGCTCGATATTCCCACCATGCAAAGTGCGTGGTCGCATGCCGGGGACGCCGGCGAACTCCACGAACGGCGATGAAGCCGACGCTGTCGCCAAGCCGGCCGCCAGTCGCGAGCAGAACTTCGACCAATGGGCCGATACGCCCGCGTCCGTGCATCCAAAACTCGATTTTCCCTCGCAGATGCGCGCGATCTACGACCGCTACATCAATGTTCACACGCAAGACTTTGCAGCGCTCCGCAAGGGCGACGACGTGTTTACGCCGCCGCCAAGCGCCACGTTGGTGGTCGCTCAGGCCAAAGGCCTCGCGCCGGGATCCACATGGTCGCTCGTCCTGGCGCCCGACGACGAAGCGTTGGCGCGCGGCGTCGACGCTCTCGTGGCGCCGACTGCCTGGAGCCACATCGAGGGGCGCGCGGTCGGGTTGAACGCCAAGACCGGCGGCGTGATGACGACGCCTTCGAGCGCGCCCTATTTCATCGCCACGGCGTCGCTCGCGCCTGCGAATTTCCGGCTGATCGCCGCGGGCTGGCTGTCCTCGGACTCCGACGTTTATTCGGGCCTGGTGCTGGCGATGGCGGTCGTGTTCGGGGCCGTGAGCTTCGCCTACGTCCGCCGCAGAGGGGTTCGCCCGTGAACCCTTCGCGCGCCGCTCTCGTCGTCATCGCAGCTTTGGCCTTCGCCCTTCCTGGCGCAGCCCGCGCGTCGCAAGCCGACGACGAGGCTTTGTGGACGGCTTACAAAGCAAAATTCCTCACCGAGGACGGACGAATCGTCGACGAAGCGGCGGGGCGCAACGTGAGCCACAGCGAGGGCCAGGGTTACGGGCTTTTGCTGGCCGCTTTGAACGACGACCAAGTCGCCTTCGACAAGATGTTCGTCTGGACCGCCGCCAATCTCTATGTGCGTGGCGACGACCTCGCGGCGTGGCGATGGGTCCCCGCCGACAATCCGCATGTCGCCGACATGAACAACGCCACCGACGGCGACATCCTCATCGCCTGGGCGCTCGCCGAGGCCGCCAAACGCTTCAATCGGCCCGATTATCTCGAGCGCGCCCGGCGCATCTCGCACGTCGTTGCGTGGTCGTTGACCTATCCCGCGCCGTTCGGCCTCGCGCTCGCGCCGGGCAAGGTCGGATTTGGGCCGAAGGACGGGAAGGATGGTCCGGTCGTCAATCCGTCTTATTGGGTCTATCCCGCCTTCACGGCGTTTCAGAGCGTCACTCCCGACGTCGATTGGGCGCGGATCGCGGCCGGCGGACGCGAGCTGCTGACGAAGGCGCGCTTCGGCAAGGCGGGATTGCCTGCCGACTGGATATCGCTGAAAGACGGGGAGCAGCCCGCTCAAGCCTACCCCGCGCGATTCTCTTATGACGCCGTGCGCGTGCCGCTCTACCTCGCGTGGGACGCTCCGACCGACAAAGCGGCGTTGCAGCCGTTCGTCGACAGCTGGGCGCTGCCGCCCGGCACCCCGCTGTCGACGGTGTCGTTCGACGGCGTCGCCAAAGTCAATTCGTTGAACGCGCCCGGCTATCGGGCGATCGCCGCGCTCGCGCGCTGCATCGTCAACGGCGAGCCCTTCCCGGCCGCGCTGCGGACCCCGGTGTTCGAGCAATATTTTTCCGCTACGCTGCACATGCTCGTGCTCGCGGCGATGCGTGACAAGGGCTTGAAATGCGCCTGAGTCTTCGCGCATTCCTGTTCGCGCTCGTTATCGGCGCGCCTGCGGGCTTCGCGCTCGCGGAGCCGCACGCGCCCCCGAGCGTTGCGCCCGCCGGCGACGCGCTGCAGGGGGGCGACTATCCCAAGATCTACCAGGCGCCGTTGTTTGTCAGTCTGTTCGCGCTGCAGACCAAGGAGGCGCCGGTCGATGAAACCGCGCTGCGCTACTACGCCTCGCAACGCAACACACAGCGCGTCGATGCGGAGATCCGCCGGCTGAAGGCGCTGCATCCGAACTGGCAGCCGCCGGCGAACGTCTATGCGCCGGCCGGGACCGGCAATGACGAGCAGCCGTTCTGGGATCTGTTCGCCGCCGATCGGATGAACGAACTGCGCGCCGGAATCGAGCTTCGCGAAAAGCGCGAGCAGGGTTGGAAGCCTTCGCGCGAACTTGAGGACAAGATCCGCCGCAAGGAAGCCGTGACGGCGTTAGTCGCCGCCGAGAACGCCGGTGCCTGGAGCGACGCGCTTAAGATCGCCGACGACGAACCGGCCATCCTCAATTGCGCGGCGATCGACGCAGATTGGCGCGTCGCCGAAGCCTTTTTGAAGACCGATCGCAAGGCTCGCGCCTTCGAGATCTATCAAGCCATCTTGACCACCTGCACCGACTACAGCGAACGCCTGACGACGGTGCGCAAGGCGATCGCCAGGTTCTCCGTCGATGACGTCAAGCGCCTGATCGCCATGGGCGGAAAGATGCAGGACGGCAGCCGCGAGTTCGATCCGGTCAGCGTCGATCTCACGCGCGCACGCCTGGCCGCCATAAACGCCGGCCAAAGCAACGAAACGATCGACAAAGCGGATCTCGACGAGTTCTTCGCCGCCGCCGAACATGGCGGCGATCGCGCGGATTTCTCGCTCGCGGGCTGGTACGAATATCGCGGCGGCCGCTGGGCGAGCGCCGACAAGTGGTTCGCGCTCGGCGCGCCGGCGAACCCCGACGAGGATGCCTTCAACGGCCGTTTCGCCCTTGGCCATGGCTTGAGCCTGCTGAAGTTGGGCAAAACCGACGAAGGCGCGGCGGCTCGCATGGGCCTGGCGCGCCAATTCCGACGCCCTTCGCGACCTCTATGTCAGCGCAGCGCTGGCCGAACTCGCTCAGATCAGCGGCCCAGGCATGTCCGACGCCGACATCGCCGACTTCGCAACGCTCGTTCGCGAGCAAAAATCCTTCGACGGCGCCAGCGCCTTGGGCTGGCGGCGCCTGAGGGATCGGCATTGGGACGAAGCCGCGTTGTGGTTCAAGCAGGCGCTTGCCTACAAGAGCGTCGACCCTATGGGCGATCCCGGCCCAGTGGCCGCCGACGCGGCGGTGCTGAAGGCGGTCGAAGGCGAGGTGCTCGCGCTGAGCAGCGGCGACCGGCTCGACGAAGCCGCCGACATCGCGGAGATTTGGCATGCCCAGAGCCCGGCGCTGGCCAAGAGCTTCATCGACGTTGTCACCACGCTCCTGAACGGCAAGGATCATGCCAGGCGCTGACCCCGCATCGCCTCCACGCCTTCGCCGATCTCGCCATGGCGCAGCGGTCCGAAGCCGCCGCCAAAGGCTTGGGCTGGTACAATTACCGGGCGCAGGATTGGACCGCCGCCGCCGATTGGTTCTCCAGCGCCGTCGACTGGTCGGAGGACCGTCGCGGCGACGCCAAGACCAATCAGGGCCTCGCCCTTGCGCTCAAGAACGCCGGCCGTTTGGCTGAGGCGGAGGAAATCGCCTGGAGCTGGCGCGACATGTCGACCGACCTGCGCGCCGTCTATCTCGCGACGATGGTCGCCGAACTGACGGCGACGCCGGCGGACGGCGCGAAGATCGTCGTCAGCCGCGCCCGTGTCGAACGTTTCGCCGGGTCTGGTCGAGAGCGACCGCTCCAGCGAAGGCGCCAAGGCGCTCGGCTGGCATGCTCTGGCCGAGGCGAACTGCGCCTATGCGGCGCCGTGGTTCAAGCGGGCTCTGGCCTGGAGCGCCGACGGCGGCGAAGACGCCAAAACCAGCGAAGGGCTGGCGCAATCCTTGCGCGCGGTCGGCCGCTATGCCGAAGCCGAGAACATCGCCTACGCCCTGCGCGACCATGCGCCGGAATGCGCGATCTTTATCTCGCGGTGACGGTCGCAGGAACTGACCCAGGAATATCCGGCCGTCGCGATCTCCGAGACGCGGATGGCGCGTTTCGCCGACTTCGTCCTTGAACATCGCTCGGTCGACGGCGCGCAGGCCCTGGCCTGGCGCCGCTATCGCCAGGCGGGCGAAGGCTACGGCGCACACTGGTTCCGCCTCGCCACGCGATGGAGCCAGGACAAGGCGCGCGACGCCAAGACCGACGAAGGGTTTGCGCTGACGTTGCGCGCGATCGGCCGCTTGCAGGAGGCGGAGGCCCTGGTGACGCCGTGGGTCGACAAGAGCGACGACATGAAGAAGCTCTACGTCGACATCATGGTCGAGCAGATGTCGCGCGACAATCCGCCGGAGCCGGTCGACGAGGGACGTCTGACCAGTTTCGTCGGCGTCGTCGAACCCATGAAGTCTGCGTTCGCAGCGCA
>CAVSSV010000063.1:0-12158 GCA_963730695.1 uncultured Pseudomonadota bacterium | reverse complement strand
TCGGGGTATAGCGCAGCCCGGTAGCGCGGAAGTTTTGGGTACTTCAGGTCGCAGGTTCGAATCCTGCTGCCCCGACCATTTTAGTTGATCTTAATTGACCACATCAGATCGACGCTAAACGCACTAAATTCTATAGCGATTATTTTGGTATTTCGCGCGGCGTAGAGGACGGCGCGGGAAGATATTTCTATTTAATAGAAGTAATTTCACAAGGTTGACGGTCTGCAAGCCATATGCAATTATAAGCGTGCTCACCGTCATACGCCGGCGAGAAATAGAGCGGCTCTAGGATGTCGACCGCAATCAGCAGAGTGTTGGAGCGTCTTAGGGACGACGGGGGTCTTCAGGGCAAAGACATTGCGAACATCGTCGCTGTGTCGCCTGCGACCGTGTCGCGTTGGTCCGGAGGCAAATCGACGCCTGATCTTCATACGCAGACGGTGATCGCCGAACTTCGGTTCGTCGTCGACAGGCTCGCTGAATTCTATACGCCTGACGAAACGCGGCTGTGGCTGCATGCGTCGCACCCGATGCTCGCCAACCAAAGGGCCATCGATCTCATCAACAACGGCCGCACCGAGGAAGTTCTCGCCGTTATCGAAGCGCTCGACGCAGGCGCGTACACCTAGGTGGCCGATGAGGGCCGCCGCGCGCGCGATCTCGGATTGCTGGACGCCGTTGATGCGTGCAAGCGCGAAGCCCTTGAAATCCAAGTGTGGCGACTGGTTCGCGCCGGGCGCGACCCGACGTTAGGGGCGCCTTCCCGAAGCCGTTGGTGCAACGGAAACTTTGACGTTCTCTACACGGCCTTCGAGCGGGATGGCGCAATCGCGGAGATCCATGCGCTGCTTTCGCTGCAGCCCGTTTTTCCTTCAAAGGACAGTTGGTTGGCTTACAGGGTAAGCGTGCGAGCGGCGCAGACGCTTAGGCTGCCCGACCTTACGATCTTGGCGAAATTGGGCGTCAATACGTCGCGCTACCAGGAACGGGAATACAGCCGAACGCAGGAAATCGCCGACGCCGCGTTCTTCCTAGGTTTCGACGGTTTGATCGCGCCGAGCGCGCGCTGGACGTGTTTGAACCTTATGCTGTTCACCCAGCGCGTTCCTCAGGATTCAATTCAGGCGATCGACGAGGCCGGATCGCTCGTCAGCTGGGAAAATTGGCGTAAAAGCGTTCGCCGATAGCGGCCGCCCCCTACCTCACGCCCTTAATCCAAAACGTCGCCCCGCCCGCCGCCAGCGTCAGCAGCGCCGACACCACGAACAGCGCGTCGTAGCTGACATAGTGGATCATCGCGCCGCCGAGCATCGGGGCGACGAGTTGGGCGGTGGCGCCGGCCATGACGAGCAGCGAGAGGTCGCGCCCGGTCTTCTCCTTGTTCGGCAGCACCATCGTGATGAGCGCGATGTCGATGGTGGAATAGGTGCCGATGGCGAGGCCGCCCAGCGCGGCGAAGATCAGCATGCCGTTCCACGTCGGCCAAACGACAGGCACGAGCATCGCCGCCGCCATCGCCACCGCATAGATGCGCGCGAAGGGCAGCTTTCGCGAGGTGCGTCGTGCGATCCACAGCCCGGCCATGATGGCGGCGATGGTCGAAAGCATGCGCGTCGTGCTGAGATCGCCTGAGGCGATTTCCGCGCTATGGCCGGGGATGGCGCCAAGGCCGATATGGTCGTGGAGGATGTAGAGCAGGAAGTTGAAGACGGTGGACTGGCCGACCGACATCAGAACGCGAAACACGAAAGCGAAGGCGAAGTCGCGGTCGCGAAAGCCCTCAAAGAAATCAGGCACTCTCGCAAAGCCCTTGGGGCCAGGCGGGCGCTCGGCCTTCGGCCGCCGCAGGCCGAGTGAGGAGGCCTCCGGCGCGAGCGCGACGTACATCACGGCCGTTAGCGTCACCATCACGGCGAGCACGGTGAAGCCACGGACGTTGGGCGCGAGGCCGGCGACGTTCATGCCGTAGAGCGTGCCGATCGGGCTGGCGAAGGCGAAGATCGACGACGCGATCGCCCGGCGGCTTTCCGAAATGCGATCCGGGATAATGCAAAGGCAGACGGCTTGGAAGAAGTTCAGGGTGAACCACACCGTCCCTGTGAGCACGGCGAGGCCAAAAAGGCTGTTGGCATGTCCCATGGCGGTGAACAGCACCGTCGAAACCATGCCCATCGCCAGCAGCCACGGCGCCCGCCGCCCCCAACGCGTTTCCGTCAGGTCGGACAGCGTGCCGCCAGCGGTTATGCCGAGGACGCCGGTGATCGCGGTGATGACGACAATGAAGGAGAGGTCGAAAATCTTCCCGGCCGGATCGATGCGTTCGACCTGCGCCGGCAGCAGCACAAACTGCCCGCCCTGGAACGTGCCGTACATCGCCATCGCCATCGGCAGCAGGGCGATCAGCAGGCGCGGAAGCCTTACGTTCGTCCGCGCCGCCGACGGCGCCCAGAAGCGGGGCTGCGCATCGCGAACGCGGGTGAGAATGCTCATAGCGGCCTTTGTCCGCGGCATCGGCGGGGCCGAGGCTGCGGGGGATGTCTTTCACGGCGTCGAGGGGAATTCGCCCCTAGGGCGGGTCGGAACGGCGCTGCTGGGGGAGGGGTTGTTTGGTGGGTCTCGTAATCGTTTACGGTATGCTCGCGGGGAACACTGAGCAACCAGTATGACAAAATAATGGGGGACGGCTTCGGCGCGTTGGAGAAAGGCGTTCACGATTTTGCGAGCGCGCCCTCCAGCGTCCGGCGGCGGCTACGCCGGCCGGCGAATGAGCGCCATCGCGATCGAATCCCGGTATTCGCCGTCGATGCAAACGGCGTCGCGGACGATGCCTTCCCTCGCAAATCCCACCTTCTCATACAGCGCCGCCGCCCGCGCATTGTCGACATGCACGTCAAGTTCGATGCGTACGAGGCCGGCGGCGAAGGCGGCTTCGATGGTCGCCTCGATCAGCCGCCGCCCGAGGCCGCCGCCGCGATAGGCGGGAATGATCCCCATGCCGAGAACGCCGCGATGCGCGCGCGAAGGGAAGGGGTGGCGCCGGATGTCGCACCAGCCGACGACTTCGCGGTCCGCCAAAGCGACAAACTGCGGATGGCCGTTCTTGATGTTGTCGATCACGAAGTCGCGCGTGTCCGCGAGCGGCCGCGCTTGGAGCAACGCAAGATATTTCCGCTCGCGCGCGACAATGTCCAAAGCGCGCCAAAAGCCCTCGATGTGTTCGGGGGCGATAGGCGCGATCGTTGCGGTCGCCGCGGCGTCCATTGGGTTTTCCTCAGCATTGGCGCTGAATTCGCGGTCAGCGCATGATCCTCGCCGTCCCTCTGCGAGCAGGGCGAACACCGCGTCAAGCGCGGCGTTCGAACGGGCGTGGCCGTCGGCTCGGAATCCCCGCTTCGCGGGGATGAGTATTTTGCCAGGCTCCAACCGCCCGTTGCCAGAAAGCAGGCGCTGCAATAGAACCCCAACCTACTCGCCGGGGCCGCCGCCAACCTCAAGGTTGCGACCAAAAACGCTGGGAATTGCTTGCGATGACCGCCCGAATTTACCTCCCCGCCCGCACCGCGACGCAATCCGGCCAGGGCAAGTCCAATTGGGTGCTGGTCTATGAGCCGGAGAAGCCGCGCGTGATCGAGCCGCTGATGGGCCGGACCTCGTCGTCCGACATGCGCTCGCAAATCCGGCTGGAATTCGCCACGCGCGAGGAGGCCATCGCCTACGCCACCCGTGAGGGCATCGCCTATCGCGTCGAGGAACCGAAGCTGCCGACGCGCAAGACGGTCTCCTATCTCGACAATTTCCGCGCCACGCGGATCGAACCGTGGTCTCACTGACGAAGCGTAATCTGACTCCGTAGCTCAGCTGGATAGAGCGGCCGCCTTCTAAGCGGCAGGTCGCAGGTTCGAGCCCTGCCGGAGCCACCAATTTCGCCCTTTCCAGGCGCGAAAAGGGGGGCGCCCATTGCCGGGTCTTGGCGTCCGGATGGGCCCCGTGTAACACCTTGGGAATATTAACCCCGGCGGCGAATAGCAGACAATGGATCGAGCAGACCGACGTCGACAGGCCAAACGCGACGTCGAGATCACCGTTCGTGGGGTGGACCCGAAGGACAGACACCCCGATCAGACCGCGGCGATCGCGCGCCTTTCGTACGAATTGTTGGAGACGGCGAAACAGACGGGCGACATCGATCCGCTCCTCGCGTTTTTGCATGCGAAAGTGAACGCGACCATCGGAGATCTCGCGGACATCCCGATTGCTTGCGGCAAGGGGTGCTCCCACTGCTGCCACGGCAGTTGGTCGAGCGTCACCGCGCCTGAACTGATTTACGTCGCCAAAGTCGTGCGCCGTCGCGGCGAGAGCGCGATCAGCCGCGTTATCGAAGCCGAAAAGCTGACGGAAGCGTTGGTGTTCGGCGGCCCTCGCTGGGTGGCCTGTCCCATGCTTGTGGACGACGCCTGCTCGATCTACGAGCATCGGCCGATGGTGTGCCGCCTGGTGACCTCGAGCGATGCGTCGATCTGTGCGCGCTCGTGCCGCAACATCACCAACGAAACCATCCCGGTGCCCCCGCTCTACGTCAGCGGCCGCATGTATTATGCCTTCGCATTGGCGTGCGCGCTGAAGCACGCAGATCGATCCACCGTGCATTACGAGTTCAACGCCGGCCTGAAGCGGGCGCTGGAGCGGAGCGATTGTGAGGCGGCTTGGCTTGCCGGCGAGGACGTTTTTGCCGGCGTCCGACAAGATCCGGGCGATATTTTCGGCAATCCGATGGCGACGCAATTGTTCGATATCGCCTTTCCAGCCGCGACCTGAGCGGCGGTCACTCCCCGTTCATGGCGATCCGTGTCGGCAGCAGCGCCCCGGTGCGCTCAAGCACGGGATAGGCGGCGGCGGCGACGAGATGGCTGTTGATCAGCTTCATGTCGCGCAACAGATCGAGTTGAAGAGCGCTCGGCTCGGTCGGATCATGGCGGCCATTGCGAAGCCGCTCGAAATGCGTCCGCATCGCCGCCGCCTCCGCGTCACGAAAAATCTGCTTTTCGTCGGCCAAAAGTCGGGCCGCGCGCGGGTCCTCCGTCATGAACAGCGAGGCGCCGGTCCGAAGGTTGACGATCAGTCGATCCATCATGGCGACAAGGTCGGCTTCATCGGCCTTCGAAAACGCCAAACCGCGCTTCGCGCCCTTGGCGGCGTGCGGCAAAAGGTTGCGGTCCACGACGTCGCCGGCCTGCTCGATGTTGGTGGCGAAGGTGAGGATTTGGTCCAGGCGGCGCCGATCGGCCTCGCTGAGATCGTCCTCATGGAGGGAGGTCAGATACGTCTTGATCGCGGTGTCCAAGCGATCGATGACGTCGTCGAACCGTCTGATGTCGGTGATTTGCCGGCGGTCGCCCTGTACGAGCGCCTCGCGGGCGCCGAGCAGCATCTTTTCGAGCGCATCGACAAGCCGTAGCGCTTCCCGCGCCGCCGCTCCCAGAGCCACGATCGGGGTCTCTTTTGCCGCCTCATCGAGATAGAGCGGTTGCGAAGGGTCGGCCAAAGGCGCGGGATCGGGAAACATGCGCTTGAGTAACGCCGCGTAAGGCGCGAGAAACGGGAAGAACGCCAGCGCGAGCGCCAGATTGAACGCGGTGTGAAAGTCGGCGACGGCGCGTGCGGAATCCGTCTCCACCGTCACCACGAGCCGCCCGACCGGCTGCAACAGCACCAGGCCCAGGACGACGCCGACCCCGCGGTTGATCAGGTTGCCGACCGCAAGCCGCCGTGCGGCAGGGTCCCCGCCGGAGGCGCCCTCAAGGACGGGGTTGATCGCCGAGCCAAGGTTTGCGCCAAGGACAAGCGCGAAAGCCGCGTCCGGCGGCACGACTCCCTTGCTGGCGAGCGACATCACGAGCAGCACCACCGCGACGCTCGAGTGCACCGCCCACGTGACCCCGGCGGCGAGCAGGACGTCGGCGAGCGGCGCGGTCGAAACGGCGCCGAGCAGCAGACGCAGGCTGGGCTGGTCCTCGTACTGCGTCATCAACTCCAGCAATTGGTGGAGGGCAAGCAACGTCAGTCCAAGTCCGATGAAAGCCCGCCCAAGGTCGTGGGTCTGCGGATTGGTCCCGCGGCGAAACATCAGCACGCCGACCAGGATCAGCACGGGCGTGATCGCGGCGACGTCGAACGACAGCAGCTGGACGATGAGCGTCGTGCCGATGTTCGCGCCGAGCATCACCGCCAAGGCCGGCGTGAGATCGATGAGGCCGCCGGCGGCGAACCCCGCCGTCATGAGCCCGGTCGCGGTGCTGCTCTGCAGCAGCGCCGTCACCCCGAGACCGGCGAGCAGGGCGCGCGCTGGCGTCTTGAGCGCGTTGCCGAGAATCGAGCGCAGCCGTGCGCCGAAGGTGCGTTGCACCCCCGTCTGCACCATGTGCATGCCCCACAACAGCAGGGCGATCGAGCCGGCGAGGTCGAGGAGGGAAACGGGAAAGATCATTTCGAGGGGTGGCTCAGCGAGAACAGCCTTGCGGCTTCGAAAGGAACGTTTCAGGAGTGATTAACACGTGCGAATCATTTGGGTTGCCGGTCCGGCGATGCGTGGACGGTCGCCTGAAGGAGAACCATCATCCCCCGTAGACCGAGAAAGCGCAAAGTCAAACCTGTCGTCCGCGTGCAATACGGCGCATTGCCCTATCGCTTCTCGCCGGCCGCCGCGCTTGAGTTTCTCCTTGTGACGACCAGGCAGACGCAACGGTGGATCATCCCGAAGGGGTGGCCGATCAAGGGCCTGAAGCCGCCAAAATCGGCGGCGCGCGAAGCGTTTGAGGAAGCCGGCGTGCGCGGAAAGGTCGGGCCAAAGGGTATCGGCCTTTTCGCCTACGACAAGGCGATCGACGAAAAGGGCGTGCATGTCACGTGCGAAGTCACGGTGTTTCCGCTGCTCGTCAAAGGGCAGGGCGAGACCTGGCCGGAGTCGGAGCAACGAATAGCCCAGTGGTTCGACCCGGCCAAGGCCGCCGCTTTGGTCAAAGAGCCGGAACTGCAAGCCCTCATGGCCGCTTTCGCCAAGCGCGTGGCGCTGGCCGCGAGCAAGCTGAATTTCTAGCGGCGTCCTTCCCCCTCTCCCCGTTGAAAACGGGGAGAGGGGACAGCAACCGCGCTTACGCAAGCCGCATCGTCTTCATCGCGATGCGCACCTCGCGGGCGAGTTGCACCAGCGCCGACATCAGCAGCGCCAACGCCAGCACGAAGATCACGGCGATGCCGGTGTTGTGGCCGATGTTGGCCAGCGCGCAGATGAAAGCGAAGATCAGCAGCGCCGCGGTGAACAGCGCGCTGAGCACGGAGAAAAAGATCGCGTGGTGCAACAGTGTCATCCGCCGCTGCAACGGCTCGGAGGCGGCCGAGGGCACGGCGCCGTGGATGGCGGCGAGCGCCGCATGGCGGTCGACGATCCGCTCAAGCCGGCTGATCAGGATCGACAGAAACCCGGCGACGGCGCCAAGCATGAACGCTGGCGCCGTGGCGTGTGAGATAGCCGAGCTGAGGTGATCAATGTCGACGGTCTGAAGCATGGCGTCTGTGGTGTTTTGCGGCGGCTTTGATGTCAAGTCTTGCTCGTCGGCCGCGCCGTCCCGCCAGGGGACGAAGCGGCCGAGCGATCTGTCAAGGGCAAAGCGCAGCCTTATCCGGCGCGCACCAAGCCCGGCGGCTTCCATGTCCCGTCCCCCGGCGGCAGGATCGAAGGCGCTTCGGCCTTCGGCCAATACAGCCGCAAAGCCGACTTGACGCGGGCTCGCGCGTCCTGTGGGGTCGCGCGAACATCAGGGAGGTCTCTATGAAGGTTGCGTTGGTGACAGGGGCCTCGCGCGGGCTCGGGGCGGGGATCGCGGCGGCGCTCGGCGCCAGCGGCTGGGCGGTGGCGGTCAACTATTTTGGCAGCCAGCCGCGGGCGGAACAAGTCGTCGCCGACATCAAGGCCAAAGGCGGCCAGGCGATGGCGTTCAAGTTCGACGTGCGCGACGACGACGCGATCAAGGCGGGCGTGAAGCAGATCGAGAAGGATTTTGGTCCGATCGAGCTGGTGGTCAACAACGCCACCGGGCCGCAGCCGAACATTCCGATCATGCAGCAGACCTGGCGCGACCACCTCGATCAGCTGGAATTTTTCGTCAAAGCGCCGACCGTTCTTTTGCAGCAAGTGCTGCCCGGCTGGCGCGCGCGCAAGACGGGCCGCGTGATCAACATCGGCAGCGAAGTCGTCAACATGGGCAATCCGGAATTCGCCAACTACGTCGCCGCCAAAGGCGCGATGATGGGCATGACGCGCTCGTGGGCGACGGAGCTCGGCCCGGACAATATCACCGTCAACCTGATCGAACCCGGCTGGATTCCGGTCGAACGGCATGCCGACGTGGCCGACGCGGACAAGGCCAACTACATCAAACTGGTGCCGCTCGCCCGCCAGGGCACGCCCGCGGATCTCGCAGGCATCGTGGCGTTTCTGGCGTCCGACCAGGCGAGCTTCATCACGGGGCAGACGTTTGCCGTGAACGGCGGGCGGACCTTGGCGTAAGCTCGGTTCCCCCTCTCCGTGCGCGAAGCGCGGGGGGGACTACCCCACAACAATCAGCGAACGGTCCAGCGTCGTCAGCGACTCGCAGCCGTTTTCCGTCACCAGCACATCATCCTCGATGCGGATGCCGATTTCGCCCTCTTGATACAGCCCCGGCTCGATGGTGATGAGCATGCTGGGCTCGAGCGCTTGCATGTTGCCGATCATCACCTGCGGCGCCTCGTGCACGTCGAGGCCGAGGCCGTGGCCGGTCTTGCACAGCACCCACTCGGCATAGCCGTCGCCCTGCAGCTTTTGCGTCACTTCTCGATCGATGCGGTCGAGGGTCACGCCCGGCCGCGTCAGGCTCACGCCATGCGCGTTGGCGCGTCGCACCGACTCGTACATCGCGCGATGTGCGGGCGAGACCTCTTCGACAAACACCGTGCGCGTGATGTCGGCGTGATAGCCGCCGTAGGACGCGCCGAAGTCAAACAGCAGCGCATCGCCGCGCTTGAGTTTTCGCACTTCGCTGGCCGTTCCGTGCGGATCGGCGGCGGCGGCGGCGGCCAACACGATCGGCTCGAACGCCAAGCCTTCCGCGCCGGCATCCATCAGCGCGCGAGTCAGGATTTGTTTCGCCGCGGCCTCGCTCATGCCGCTCTTCACGACAGCGATCGTTTTGACGAAAGCCTGCTCGCTGATGGCGATGGCGCGGCGCAGCGCGGCGACCTCCGCGGCGTCCTTGTTCAGCCGCGGCTTCGAGATGACCGCATGAGCGTCGACGATCGCGGTGGCGCCGAAGTGACGGCGCAGCGCCTCCGCCTCGAAAAACCGGATGCGCTGCCCTTCGACGCCCAGCCGCTTGGGCGAAAAGCGCTTGGCGAGCGCAGCGAACGCGGCTTCAAAGCCGTCGCTGTCCTGCCAGAACACGCTCTCGATCTCAGGATGAGCCGCGGCCCAGCGTGTTTTTTCCAACAGGGGAATGATGGCATGCGACGGTCCGTCGGCGGCCACGAACAGGATGGTCGGCCGCTCCATCAGATGGAAGTGCACGCCGGTGAAATAGACAAAATTGGCGCCCGGCACGATCGCGACGGCGTGGAGCTCCGCCGTGCGCATCGCCATGCGCAGGCGCTCGAGCCGTTGAGAGAGGGTGCTGGCCGCCTGCGTCATAGAAATTTCCCGTTTCGCGCCCCTGTTTGCTGCGGCGCTAGCCTCAAGGCAAGTTCGGGCGACCTTCAACAAATTGAACTTTTGCTTGCGTGCCTAGACAAAAGTTGCAATAACCCCGCCCACCGCTCCTCTTCGCACGTTGAACCGCCCATGCCCAAAACCCTCCCCGTCGATCCCGTGGCCCTCGCCCGTTCCGGCCGCCTGACCTTTCCCGACATCCCCCTGCGCGCCTACGCCACCCCCTTCGCCGACGAGCGCGCCGCACGCGGCGACGCCGCGTTGCGCGAAGTGCTCCGCCACATGCTCATCGTCCGCGAGTTCGAGACGATGCTGTCCGCCTTCAAGGCCAAGGGCGCCTATGGCGACATCGCCTATGCGTACAAAGGCCCCGCGCACCTGTCGCTCGGCCAAGAAGGCGCCGCCGTCGGCCAGGCGCTGGCGCTGAGGCCGGAAGACCAGATCTTTGGCAGCCATCGGAGCCATGGCGAGTTCATCGCCAAGGGCCTGTCGGCCATCGCGCACCTGCCGCCCGAGCGCGTCACGCAAATCATGGAGCAGCACCAGAACGGCGCGCTGCTGCGCACCGTCGAAGCGCACCTCAAAAGCCCCACCGCAGCCGCCCGCGCCGAAAACTTCCTGCTGTTCGGCCTGCTCTCGGAAATCTTCATGCGCGCCAGCGGCTTCAACGGCGGCATGGGCGGCAGCATGCATGCGTTCTTCCCGCCCTTCGGCGCCTATCCCAACAACGCCATCGTCGGCGCCTCCGCTGGCATCGCCACCGGCGCCGCGCTGCGCAAGAAGCTGAGCGGGGAGGGCGGCATTGCGCTCGCCAACAGCGGCGACGGCTCCACCGGCTGCGGCCCCGTCTGGGAAGCCATGAATTTTGCTTCCATGGCGCAATACGACACGCTGTGGACCGACGCCCACAAGGGCCGCCTGCCGGTGCTGTTTTTCTTCAACAACAATTTCTACGCCATGGGCGGCCAGACCATCGGCGAGACCATGGGCTGGGATCGGCTTTCGCGCATCGGCGCGGCGATCAACCCCGAAGCCATGCACGCCGAGACGGTCGACGGCGGCAACCCGCTCGCCGTCGCCGACGCGGTGGCGCGCAAGCGCGAGCTGCTGCTCGAGGGCCGCGGCCCCGCGCTGCTCGACGTCGATGCTATCGCTCCGCCGGCCACTCGACCACCGACGCCAACGTCTACCGCACGCGCGAGGAGTTCGCCGCCTGGGCGGCGTTCGACCCGATCGCCCGCTTCGCCGCGCGACTGGTCGATCACGGCGTCATGGCGCCGCCCGATGTCGAGGCCATGCGGCGCGACGTCGCCGAAACCATCCGCGCCGTGACGGCGCTCACCGTCGATCCCGCCACCGCGCCGATCGTCGACGTGCGCGCCGATCCCACCCTGATCGGCAAGCTGATGTTCGCCAATTCGAGATCACGCTTCCCGAGGCAACCGCGCCGCTGCTGCGCCGCTCGAAAGCTCAGCACGCATCCGGCAGGACGCCAAGAAGGCCCGCTTCGGCCTGTCGCCGAGTGCGAAAAGCTGTCGCCGATGCGCGCCATCACGCTGCGCGACGGCCTGTTCGAGGCGACGCTGCATCACATGGTCCACGACGAGCGCTTGATCGCCTATGGCGAGGAGTGCCGCGAGTGGGGCGGGGCGTTCGGCGTCTACCGCGGCCTCTCCGACATCATGCCGTATCATCGGCTGTTCAATTCCCCGATTTCGGAAGCGGCGATCGTCGCCACCGCCGTCGGCTATGCCCTCGCCGGCGGGCGCGCTTTGGTCGAGTTGATGTATGGCGACTTCATCGGCCGCGCCGGTGACGAGATCTTCAACCAGATGTCGAAATGGCGCTCGATGTCCGGCGGCTCGGCCGCCGGCGGCTCGGGGAGCGGCCGGCGGGCGCGCGGGCGTCGCGACAGCCCGGCGTGCAGCCTGGCGACGGCCGGACCGAGCAGCACCTCGTGGTGTTCCAGGATCGGGGCCGCCGGCCGCACCAGCCGCACGGCGCCGTGAGCCCAGGCCGTGCGGACGGAGAGGCCGGTCTCCCGCAGGTGGGCGTATTTCAACTCCTCCTGCAGATGCTGCAGCGCGCGCGTCTCGCGGCCGGTGGGCGCGGCCTGGGCCCGCAGGTAGACCGCCCCGTCGCCCAGGGCGTCGGCGAACCTCAGGTCCGCCTCCCGGGCCAGGCGGGTGGCGATGCGCTCGCCGGCGAGGATGCGCTGGGCGGCCAGCTCGCCCGCCACGCGGCCATGGAGAAGCGTGGCCTTCTCGACCGTGCGGGAGAAGCCTTCGACATCGAACCCCACCAGCACGGCGTCGAATTCTTCGACGGCGTGGCTCGAGGCGGGGTTCAGGACGTCAAGCAATATCGCTTTCCCCGTAGATTACACCGAGACGTAACTGAACGAAGTAGGTAACATAGAACA
>CAVSSV010000062.1:0-37034 GCA_963730695.1 uncultured Pseudomonadota bacterium | reverse complement strand
GCAAGGGGGGAGGGGGCGGGTGCCAGCTGTCTGATTCAGTAAAACGAAATAGGCGCTTTTCCTTTACATTTTTCAGAATGCGTGATAAGGCTAGGAATTGAGCTGACGCGGCCGTCCTTCCGACCTGCGAGGGCTCAAAACCAAATATTTCGCTATCCAACCCTCTGAAAAGATTGAATCTCACTCGCGCTTCCAAATAAGTCCGACCGCCTAAGTCTCTGAAATCATTCAAACACCCGAGGCGAGGGGTGTTTGTGTAATTTCAACGGGTTAGCTCGCCAGATCCCCTCCAAACGGCGCCAAATTCGGGGGATTTGCGGCGCCGTCTAACCCGGCGCGCCCGTGCTCCGCCGCCACCGCACTTCAGCGGGCACGACCACCTGGCTGGGCGGCGCATCGGCCCCTCGCGCGATCATGCCGATCAACGCGTCGGTGATGGCCGTGCCGGGCGGCGCGATCGACGTGATGGAATGGCTCTCCCAGCCCGCCAGCGCGACGCCGTCGTGGCCGACCAGCGCCAGATCCTCGGGCACACGCAGGCCCAGCAGCCGGGCGGCGTCCTGCACGCCAATCGCCATCACGTCATTGGCGGAGATCACCACATCGGGCTGGAAACGCGGCAGCAGCAGCGCCGCCTCCTTGTAGCCGGCCTCGTAGGAATAATCGCCGTGCGCCAAGGCCTCAAAGCGCAACCCTCGCCGCGCCAGCGCGTCGGCGAACCAGGTCATGCGCTGCTTGTCGATGAAGCTCGAGCCGCGCCCCGAGAGATAGGCAAAACGTCGCCGGCCGCTGGCGGTGAGGCGCCGCACCACGTCCTCCGCGGCCGCGGCGGCGTCGCCCCGGACGTCGCACAGCGGCCGCCCTTCGAGCGGCTCGGCGGAGGCGACGATCAGATGCGCGGAGCGAAAAATATCGGTGGCGTCGGCGATCGAAACCATGTCGGATTGCAGCACGACATGATCGACCTGATAGGTCGAGGCGATGCGCATGAGCTGGCCGCGGTCCTGGTGGTCGGCGCAGCACAGCAGCAGCGGCGTCAACTCCAGCGCCTGCAGCCGTCGCACCAATTCGTTGACGCCTTCGCCCTCGGCCGGATTGGCGACGGTGTTGACGATGATGGCGACCAGCCGCGACTGGCTGTTGTTGAGCGAGCGCGCCAGCGCATTGGGGCGGAAACCGTGCTCCTCCGCCAGCGCCAGAATCTGCCGGCGCGTCTCCGGCTTGATGCGCGCGCCCGGGCTGAAGGCGCGCGACACCGTCGCCGACGAAACGCCCGCCAGCGCCGCGAGTTCGATCGAGGTCAGCTTCTTCCGGCGCCGGGCGACTTCGTCCATGTCAGGCCATTACAGCACGACCGCCTCGCCGTCGCGCGAAGACGACAATTTTATCGCGTCCCACAGCTTTGCGAAGCGCACGCCGTTGGCGACGGGGGAGGGGTTTTCCAGTTTGCCGGCGAGCACGCCGAGGAACGTGAGCATCGGCGTGTCGACGATTTCGAGCGTTTCGCGCGGCTCGGCGACGCCGTCGACCACCACCTCGCGCCATGCGCCCCACGCGTCGATTTTCACGATCGCCTTGGCATAGAAAAACGTGATCGAGGAGGCGCAGCCTTGCGGCCCCTCGCCGGCGGCGTTGAAAGTGACCAGCGCCCCGTTCGCCAGCCGCGCGGCGACGGCGGTGGCGATGTCAACCGGCTTGCCGCGGTAGTTGGCGAACGCCGAAAGCTTCACGAACTCGGAATCGGCGAGCACGCAGACGGTGTTCATCATGTGCGCGCCGGTGTCGAACATAAAGCCGCCGCCGGAAATTTCCGGCTTTTGCTTCCAGTGGCCCGCGTAGCTGTTGGACCAGCCTTCCCAGATCGAGGCGCTGACGGTGATAAGGTCGCCAAAATCGCCGCGCGCGGCGCGCTTGCGGGTGTCGTGCACCAGCGGCGACAGCCCGCCCTGGAAGGCGATGACCACCTTCTTGCCGGTGCGCTTTTCCGCCTCCGCCAGCGCCATCGCCTCCGGCACCGTCGTCACCATCGGCTTTTCCAACAGCAGATCGTAGCCCGCCTCCACGACATCAAGCGCGTTGCCGGCATGCTCGGCGTGCGGCGTCGAGACGTAGACCGCGTCCATGCGCCCGAGCATCGCCTTGAGCATTTCTTTGGCGTCGGTAAATTCCGTCGGCTTGGCGCGTTTGGCGGTCTCAAGCACTTTGGCGAAGCGCTCGCGCGAGCCCGGCACGACGTCGGCAGCAGCGACGATTTCGACGTCGCTCATCTGCGCCCAGCCGCGCGCGTAATCCGCCGCCTTCAGACCGGCGCCGATGACGCCCAATCGCAAAACCATGCTCGGCTCCTCCCCTTTGTGCAAAGGTGTACACAGACTCTATCGCTTCGGCAAACCGTAATGCACCGGAACTTACTTGCGATTGCGCGGGCGCATCTTTTTGAGGACGCATCGCTTGTCAAAGCTGTGCAAGCGTGTACATTCGTGGCGTCCCGGGTCAACCGGGCGTGAAGAATTCGCCATGAGGGAGGATCCACTATGAAATTTGCCGTTCTGGCCGCAGGCGTTAGCCTCGCCGCCTTGAGCTTCGCCGCATCGGCCGCGTCCGCCGAAACGATCCGCATCGCCGAACACCGTCAGGCCCGCATCGACGCGCTGAAGAAGGTCGCGCCGGCGATCGAAGCCAAGCTCGGCGTCAAGATCGAGATTGTCGAATATCCCGCGCCGGAAAAAGACTATGCTTCCAAGCTGTTGACCGAGCTCGCCGCCGGCAACGCCCCCGACCTCTTCACCGCCAACGGCGACCAGGACGTCCCCGATCTCATCGCCGCCGGATATCTCGCGCCGGTCACGGCTGAGGTGAAGGCCTGGGACGGCTATGGCAAGCTGCTCGACGTCGCCAAGAAGCTGTCGACGGCCAAAGACGGCCAGATGTATCAGCTCGACACCATGCTCGGCGTCACCGAGCTCTATTATCGCAAGGACCTTCTCGAAAAGGCCGGCGTCTCGACCGCGCAGCCGAAGGATTGGGCCGACCTGCTGGCGCGCGCGCAGGAAATCAAGGCCAAGACCGGCAAGTTCGCTCTACTGCTGCCGGCGGGCGTGTCGTGGGGCGGCGGCGCCTTCGGCGAAGCCTTCAACATGTTCGTGGTCGGCTCCAAGACGCCGCAACTCGCCAACGACGATGGCACGCTCAATCTGTCGGGGGCCGGCGTCAAAGACGTGTTCCAGTTCTATGCCGATCTCATCAACGGCGGCTTGATGCCGATCGACCCGCTGCTGGGCCCGGAGCCATGGATCATTCCGAAGTACGAGATGTTCCCGAAGGGCGACCTGATGGCCACAACGTGCGGCACTTGGTGCTACATCTACGACTGGGGTTCCCAAGCCAAGATCCCCGTGCCGAACGTGACGCAGGTCGTCGGCACCTGGGCCGTGCCGAACGAAACCGGCGGCGGCAGTTCAGTGACCGTCGGCGGCCAGAATATCTGGCTCGTCAACGCCAAGAGCGCCGACGTCGCGATGGCGAAGAAAGTGCTGCTTGAGCTCGGCTCGGTCGACACGACGGTCGCCTATTCCGCCAACCTCGGCAACATCCCGGCCCGCCGCGACGCCGCCGACAACAAGGATTTCCAGGCGCTGACCGAATTGGTCCCGGTGCTGAAGGACGCGGAAAACGGCACGTTCCTGAAGTCGGCGGAGGGTTTCTCCGCCGTTTCCGAAGGCGTCGCTCGCGCCACCGAGGCGCTGCTGCGCAAGCAAACCGACGCCGCCGGCGCGCAGAAGATTCTTGTCGACTACATCAAGCAATTGCTCGGCGACGACAAGGTTAAGTAAGCGAAAAAGCGGGGGAGGCGCGCCTGAGCCGCCTCCCCATACCCTTTGCCGGCGCTTACGCCCCGATGGCCCTGACTTACGAAGCGCGCCTGGCGTGGCAGAACCGTCTGCTGCTGCTGCCAAGCGTCATTCTGCTCATCGCCTTCGTTCTCATTCCGGCGGCCGAAGGCGTGTGGCTGAGCCTCACCAACGGCGCCCTGAACGGCGCGGCGGCGCTGCATCCGCGTTTTGTCGGCCTGAACAATTATGCGCGGCTGATCGCCGATGGCGGCTTCTGGAACTCGCTGTGGGTGACGTTCCTGTTCGTGTTCGGCTCGTCAGTCGTTGGCCAGTTTGTCTTCGGCCTATTGTCGGCGATGGCGCTCAGCCGACCGATCGCGATTTCGGCAGATTTTTATGGCGGCGATCCTGCTCCCTAACGCGGTCCCCGAAGTCGTCGCCGGCTTCATCTGGATCTCGATGCTGGCGGGCGGCGATCATTCGACGCTGAGCCGCCTCGTCGGCCTGTTCGGCCTGCCCTCGCAAGAATGGCTGCAGAGCGCGCCGGTGACCATGATCATCGTCGTCAACACATGGCGCGGCATCGCCTTCGCCATGATCCTGATGATGTCCGGTCTGTCGACGGTATCGAGCGAGGTCTATGAGGCCGCGCGCATGGACGGCGCGACGCCGCGGCAGATGTTCTGGCGCATCACGTTGCCGCTGCTCAGGCCCACGATCTTCCTCTATATGCTGGTCTCGACGGTCGGCACGATCGCCATCTTCGGCCTCGTCTATTCGCTGACGCGGGGCGGTCCGGGCAGCGCGACCGAGATCGTCGCGATCTACATCTACAACCAAAGCTTCGTCGCCTATCAGCTTGGCTATGGCTCCGCGGTCGCGGTGGTGATGCTCGGCTTCTCCGTGCTGCTCGGCCTGGCCTACGTCCGGCTGCTCAAGGTGCAGGTATAATGGCTGCCGCCGGCGATCAGACGCGCGCGCAGGCGACGGCGTACGGCTTCCTGACCGTGCTGTCGCTGTTCTGCGTGCTGCCGTTCTTCTGGGTGTTCTTGTCCTCGCTCGATCCCGACGCCGGGCAGTTTCTTGCAGTGGCCGAAGAAGTCTGACGGCGGAGCACTTCGTCGCGATCTTCACTCGCGAAAACGGCGGCCGCTGGTTTCTCAATTCGATCATCGTAGTCGGCTGCGCGACGGCGCTCGTGGTCGTCGTCGCGGGCTCGGCGGCTATGCGCTTTCTCGCGTTCAGGCCTGGTGGAAGAAGCCGTTTCTCTACGGCATCATCCTGGTCCGCGTGCTGCCGCCGACCGCGCTACTGGTGCCGCTGTATAAGGTCATGCTGACCGCCAACGGTCGTCGTCGGCGCGATCGTGCGCGCCGCGTGCCCCCCGACTACGTCCGGCCGACGATGCAGATCTTCGGCTTCGTCGACGGCTATCTCGGGCTCATCCTGGTGATGGCGACGATGCAGCTTCCGCTGGCGCTTTGGATCATCAAGACCTTCTTCGATCAGGTGCCCAAAGATTACGAAGAAGCGGCGTTGATGGATGGCGCCGGCTGTGCAACGCATCCGCCGCGTGCTGATCCCAATCGCCTTGCCGGGACTTGGTGCCGCGGCGCTGCTCACGTTCATTGCGGCCTGGGGCGATTTTCTGATGCCGCTGACGTTCACTTCGTCGACGGAGCTGCAATTGCTGCCGATCGGGCTGTTCCGGGCCTTCCAGCGGGTCGACACCATCGATTACGGCTATCTGTGCGCGCTGGCGCTGCTCTACATGCTGCCGGCGGTGGTCGCATTCGGGCTGGCGCGCCGCTTTCTCGTCAGCACCTTCGCCGGCGGGATCAAAGGATAGGCCATGGCGGCGATCTCCCTGAAAACGTGCGCAAGGATTTTGGGACCGTCGAGGTCATCAAGGACGTGAGGTTCGAGATTGCGGAGGGCGATTTCGCCGTGCTTGTCGGCCCGTGCGGTTGCGGCAAGTCCACGCTGTTGCGCCTGATCGCGGGACTCGAGTCCATCACCGCGGGCGACCTTTTTCTCGACGGCAAGCGCATCAACGACGTGCCGCCCGACCAGCGCGGCATCGCCATGGTCTTTCAATCCTACGCGCTCTACCCGCACATGACGGTGGCGGAAAATATCGGCTTCTCGCTCGACCTCAAGAGGACCCCCAAGGCGAAGATCGCGCAGAAGTCGGGCAAGTGGCCGAATTGCTGCAGATCGGCGATCTGCTCGACCGCCGGCCCTCGGCGCTGTCGGGCGGACAACGGCAGCGCGTCGCCATCGGCCGCGCAATCATCAAGCAGCCGCGCGTCATCCTGTTCGATGAGCCGCTGTCGCAATCTCGACGCCTCCTTGCGGGTGCAGATGCGCGCCGAATTGCAGAGGCTGCATCAGGAGCTGCGGCCGACCATCGTCTACGTCACCCACGATCAGGTCGAGGCGATGACGATGGCCGACCACCATCGTGGTGCTCAACAAGGGCGAAGTCGCGCAGACGGACGCGCCGATCGAGCTTTATCGCCGTCCCGAACAGCGCGTTCGTCGCGACCTTCATCGGCTCGCCGCGAATGAACTTGTTCTGCCCGGCGCGCTGCTCGATGGGATGCGTTTTGCCTCGGTGAGCGGCTGGAGCGTCGTCATTCAAGGGCAAAGCGTTTCCGCGAAAACCGGCGACTCCGTCTCGCTCGGCGTTCGCCCCGAAGACATTCAGGCTGACGGCCCCCGGTCGCGCGGCCCGACCTTCACGGCGAATGTCATGCTTGTCGAACGCCTCGGCGCGGAAACCTATCTCAATGTGCGCTCCGGCGACGACGCGCTGCTGGTTCGCGTTCAGGGCGACATGCCGATCAAAATCGGCGAGGCGGTCGGCCTGACCCTCGATCCGCGCGCGCTGCATCTTTTCGATCGCGAAGGCCGTTCCGCCGCGCAATGACATACGATTTTGAGGAGAAAAAAGTGACAATTCGACTGACGATGTGGAACGAAGGCCGGCACGAAAAGAACGACCCGCCGGTCGCGAAAATCTATCCTCACGGCATGGACGGCGCGCTGGCGGCGGGATTCAAGGACCGAGATTTTGCAATCACGCACGCCTCGCTCGACGAGCCCGATCAGGGCCTGCCGCAAGAGCTGCTCGACCGCACCGACGTGCTGACCTGGTGGGGCCACGTCGCGCACGACGAAGTGAAGGACGAGGTCATCACCCGGGTGCAGCAGCGGATTTTGGCCGGCATGGGCCTGGTGGTCCTCCACTCCGGACACCATTCGAAAATGTTCCAGCGCATGATGGGGACGAATTGCAATCTCGCCTGGCGCGAATTGCCCGAAGGCGATCTCGAGCGCGTCTGGGTCGTCAACACCGCCCATCCGATCGTGGAAGGTCTGCCGCCCTATTTCGAGATCCCGGCGTCGGAGATGTACGGCGAGCCCTTCGACATTCCCGCCGCCGACGAGATCATCACAATCTCATGGTACAAGGGCGGCGAAGTCTTCCGCTCGGGGCTGACGTTCCATCGCGGTCAGGGCCGGATTTTCTATTTCTCGCCGGGCCACGAGACGTTCCCGATCTATCACGACCCCATGGTGCAGAAGATCATCGGCAATGGCATCGAATGGGCGATGCAGCCGGTTCGTCCGGCGCGCGGACTGCAGAACTGGCACCGTAAGGAGCCCCTGCATCGCTGAAGCAGCCGTGCATCCCTCTCCGGACAAGCCGGAGAGGGGATTCTCGCCCTCAAGCCTTAGCGATCTTCCTCAGCGGCTTAGCCTTAAGCCCATAATTGGCCATGCTCGCCCGGGTCTCTTCGATCTCGGCCTCGCTCAAGATCACCGGCTCGCCGATCGTACGCGCCAGCCAATATTGCCGCGCCAGGTTTTCGAGCTCCACGGCTCTCCACATCGCGTGTTCGAGGTCGCGGCCCGTTGCGATCATGCCGTGGTTGGCGAGCAGGCACGCGGTCCGCCCTTGCAGCGCCTTCAGCGCGTTGGCGGAAAGCTCAGCGGTTCCGTACAGTGCATAATCGGCCACGCGCACGTCGACGCCGCCGAAGATCGCCACCATGTAGTGACAGGCCGGAATGTCCCGCCGCAGGATCGACAGCGCGGTGGCGTGCGCCGAATGGGTATGCACGATCGCGCCGACGTCCGGGCGCGAGCGCAGAATATCGAGATGAAAGCGCCACTCGGTGCTGGGCGGCGACGGCCCTTCCCATGCGCCGTATTCGCCTTCCAGCGCCATGCGCACGATCATCGCCGGCTTCATCGCGTCGTACGGGATGGATGATGGCGTGATCAGCATGTCGCCGTCGAACCGTGCCGAGATGTTGCCGGACGTGCCTTGATTCAGCCCGGCGTCGTTCATCCATCGCGCTTTGGCGATGATGGCGGCGCGTAGCGCGCGCTCTGCGGCCGTCATTGCGCGCCGGCCTTGTTCGATCGAGAGCGAGCGGCTTTGGCCGCGACCTTCGCGGCCTCGGCGATAGCCGCCCTGCCGGCCAACTCCCGGTCGAGCGCCTTGGCCAGACCGCCGCGCCTCGCCGCGGGCACTTCGATGGTCTCGATCGATTCGCGCATGCGCCGCATCAGATCATAGTCGTGTTCGTCGCGATACGGCTTCAAGTCGAGGTCCGACGGCAGTTTGGTCAGTCGCTCGTCGTCCGCGCGCTTCACATATTTCTGCATGAAGCGGTCGTAAGCGCGCCACGATATGCCATCGGCGCGCACCGCGGCTTCTTCAGCGCGCGTCGCGATCTGATGAGCGTGCTGATAGTGCAGGCCGAGCTGGTCGATCAGCGTTTTCTCGACCTCTTCATGCATCAGCAGGAAACGGTCGACGCCGATTTGCTTGCCGCGATATTCGAATGTCGGCGGCAGATGCCGATCGATGTAGATGCGCTTGCCGTCGATCGAATAGCCGGCGAGATAGGGGATGTCGTGATCCCGGTCGATCGGTCCGACCCTCTTGGCGATCGCGTCGAGCGCGCGGTCGAGCATCAAGTTCGAGACGTTGGTGTCTGGGATGCGCAGCTTCTTGTGCGCCGCGATCGGATGGCAGCAAGTGTCCGGCATAGGCCCCCCAGCCGAATAAGAAACGCCGCCCCGTTCGGATCGAACGGAGCGGCGCTTTATACGCTAAAGCTGTTTAGCGGGCACTAGATCACTTCGGCGCCGACTCGTTCTTGGCGGCGTGGAAGCCCGCCGCGGTCGCGTCCGCTTGGCACATATACGCGCCGGCCTTGGTCTTGCCGTAGTACTTCGTGCCAGCGTAGTGCCAGGACTTCGACTTCGACTTCGAGTTCGCCCAGACCACGGTGTCAGACGGGCAATGCCCCTTGGCCTCGGATTCGGTGGAGAACTCGTTGGCGCCCATCGCGCCCTTGGCTGCTGGGGCGGGAGCCATCGGGGCGGGGGCCATTGGCGCCGGCTTGGCGACGGCAGGAGCGGCTGCCGGTGCGGGGGCCATTGGCGCCGGAGCGGCAGCAGGTGCCGCAGGCGCCGCCGTCGTGTCCGCCGCGTTGGCGCAGGTGTTGGCCTTGTAGTCCCTGAACTTGACGCCCGCGGCCTTGCCCTGCGGGTCGGAATGCCACTGGTCGTTGCATTCCTTGTTGGTCAAAGCGGAAGCCGGAGTGACGCCGGCCAGGCCCATCGCGCCGGCCAGGAGGACGGCCGCAAACGCCGCACCGAGAACAATTTTCATAAACGAAGCTCCCTTCCCAATCTCTTCGTCGGCCAACATGGACCAGACTATGAGGGCCCTAGATACTGCGAATTCGTCGCAGCCGCGCTTTCATTGGCCTGTCGCCGCTGAACCCGGTGTGAACATCGAAGTGAAACGCTTGATCTTGGTCGAGACGCGATGACGAAACTGCTCGCTGTCCGCGACCTGCTGGTTTGTCACCCAATTGAGTTGGATCGTGCGGCGTTGGCCGTTGAACGGCTTGTGGCCATGCCAGGAATTGTCGGCGCGGCGGAACACCAGCAAGGTGCCGGCGTAAGGCGGAACTTCCGCAACGTAATCATCGAGATTGTCCGGCCCGCGAAGGATTCGAAGCCGTCCGCCATCCTCCTGCCAACGCTCATTCATATAGAGTAGGACGGTGATAAGCTTGGTTTCGGAATCGGTATGGATCGAGCCGTCCTTATCGCGGGTGAAGCCGCGCACGGTGTACATCGTCGGGCGGCCCGCAAGATCGATGGCGAACTTGCGCTCGATCGCGGCGCGAAATTCATCGCCGTTCAATTCGTCCATCAACCCCTTGAACGCGCCGTGAATCGTCAGTTCGGTCGGCGGATGCGAGCCCGGGCCCGGCACTTCGGGATAGTCCGCGCTCACGCTCTTGAAGCGTTCGGGGCGCAGAAAATCGGGGACGATCAGAAAGTCATAGGGGTCGTGCTGCAGCGGCGTGCTGTCCAGCGCGGCGATGTCGCAATATTCCATTTGGACGCTCCGACGCTGCGTTTTCACGGTCGATATTGCGCCCTATAACAGAGACGCTGTCGCGCACAAAACGCATTTGCCCGGGTTATGCCGGGCAATTTTCAGGAGGTTGTAGCGCGCTCTTTGGCGAGCGTAAACGCCGATTTGCGGAACGGAAGCTGTGCGATGGTCGCAACGTTCACAGCGCCGCCAAAGCGCGCTAAGGCGTCCGCAATGGCGAAGTGAAATACGATGTTGCGGTCATTGGCGGCGGCCCTGCGGGCCTTTCCACCGCGCTGGCTCTGTCGGCGCGCCTGGGGAAGAGCGCCAAGATCGTTCTGATCGAGGGCCCCCGCCGCGCGCCAATCCGGCGCGCGTGTTTGCGCTTGCGCCGGCGTCGCAGCGCTTCTTCGCCGAGCTTGGCGCGTGGCCACAAATTGCAGGCGAGCGCCGGCCCCGTCGCTCGCGATGGTCATCATGGATGGCGATCCCGACGATCCGATCCGGCGCAAGGAGCTGACGTTCTCGGGCAGCGAAGATGCGCCGCTAGCGCATATCCTCGCCGCCGACGCATCGTCGACGCGCTGCAGCAACGCCTTGCCGGCTGATGTTACTCGCTTCTCCGCGCGCCTGACCCACTTCGACGGGCAGGGCGCGATCGCCAAGCTTGCGTTGCAGATGGCCAAGCGTCGAGGCGCGCCTCGCCGTCGCTGCCGACGGCGGCGAGTCGGTCGCGCGGCAAGCGGCGCGCATCCCTTCGGTGGAATGGAGCTACAAGCAAATCGCGATCGTCGCGACGATCGACCATGCGCGCCCGCATGACGGCGTCGCCGAGCAAGTTTTTTTCCCTGCCGGGCCTTTCGCCACGCTGCCGCTGCCGGGCCATCGGTCGAGCATCGTGTGGAGCGAAAATGCGTCGAAAGCCGAGGATGTGCTGGCGGGCCCGCGCGAAGACTTCATGCGCGAACTTGAAAAGCGGTTTCCGGCGCGTCTTGACGACTTCTCCTTGAGCCTGCCGCCGCAGAGCTTTCCCCTGGCGTTTCGACTTGGCGCGGCGGTTCGTGGCGGCGCGCCTGGCGCTGGTCGGCGATGCGGCGCATCGGGTGCATCCGCTGGCGGGGCAGGGCCTTAACCTTGGCCTCCGCGATGTCGCGGCGCTCGTCGACGCCGTCGCCGAGGCGTTTTCGCTCGGCCTCGATCCTGGCGACGCGAACACTCTTGCGACTTATGAACGCAGCCGGCGTTTTGACGTCGCCGCCAGCGGCCTCGGCATGGACGCGATGAACCGGGTGTTCTCCAACCGCTCGACGCTGCTGCATATCTTGGGCGACTTCGGCCTGCGCGTCGTCGATCGCGCGCCGCTGATCAAGGACGCCTTGATCCGGGAGGCCGACGGCGTCTGAACGTCGCGGCTCAGTTCAAGCTATCGTTTCCGCCCAGGCCGCCGTGGTGATGGCTTGACGCATCCGCGCTCAAGTCACGCGCGTCGGAATAGTCTGGGCGCCCCGTCCCGCGCGACGCTTCCCTTTTTGCCGAATAGCCCAGGCATGAAGCCGCGAAGCCCGACATAGACCATCAGCAGCACAAACACGCTTGCGATGTACGGCTTCATCAGGCGTCTCCACGATCGCTAACGCGCCCGGCTTCCTATCACGATACCCGCTTGGCCGCGAACAGCGCCGCTTGCTCCAGCCCGGCGGCGCGGTCGCCAAGCTTCGCCTCCGCGAGCGCCTCAAGCGCCATCGCCGTGAGGCGATGGCGCTCGGCCTTCGCCCCGGCGAGGCCCAGCGCTTGTACGAAGGTGGCCTTATTGCGATCCGCATCTTTGCCGGTCCGCTTCCCTAGTTTGGCGGCGTCGCCTTCGGCGTCGAGCAAATCGTCGGCGATTTGGAAGGTCGCTCCGAGCGCTTCGCCGTAGCGGCTCAAGGCGGCGAGCGTGCCACGCGTCGGTCTCGCCCAACAGGGCTCCCGCGGTGACGCTGAAGGCGAGCAAGGCGCCGGTCTTCAGCGCCTGCACCAGACGCACTTGTTCGACGTCCGAGGCGGCGCGCTTTTCGGCCTCCATGTCGAGGGTCTGCCCGCCGACCATGCCGGCGAGGCCCGACGCGCGCGCCAGGCCGAGGCAGAGCTGGACGCGCACGTCGGCGCTCGGCTCCGTCGCGGGATCGGCGAGAATCTCGAACGCCAGCGCTTGCAGAGCGTCGCCGGCGAGGATGGCGGTCGCTTCGCCATGGACGATGTGGGTCGTCGGGCGCCCGCGGCGTAGGTCGTCGTCATCCATCGCCGGCAAATCGTCATGGATAAGGGAATAGGCGTGCAGGCATTCGATTGCCGCGCCAGCTCGCACCGGCGCTTCGTCGTCGCGACCGAGCGCGTGCGCGGTCTCGATCGTCAGGAACGGCCGTAGCCGCTTGCCGGGCGCCAGAACGCCATAGCGCATCGCCTCGATCAGCGCGCGCGGCCGGGCGCGTTCATGCGCTCGCGGTGCGACGCGCAGAAATTGCGTCGAGCGCGCCGTCCACGCGAGCCGCCGCCTTCGCCAGCCGCGCCGAAAAGTCGCTCAGGTCAAAGAGCGGAGCCGCCGTCATGCTCGTCCGCGAAAGTCTCCGGCGAGAACACGCGCCGGCGCGAACAGAATTCGCAGGTCACGGCGATCAAGCCGTCGTCGCCCACCATTTCGGCCCGGTCCGACGCCGGGAAACTGCGCAGCATCGCTTCGACGCGCTCGTCCGAACAGCGGCAGATGTCGAGCAGCTTGATCGGCTCGTTGACGCGCACGCCGCGCTCGTGAAACAGCCGATGCAACAGGCGCTCGCTGGACAGCGTGGGATCCAGCAGTTCGTGGTCTTCGACGGTGCCGACATGGGCCTTGGCTTCGAGCCAGGCTTCGTCTTCATCGGCTGGCTCCGGCGCAGCGACGCCTTCGGGCGCATCGCCGGGATCAAGGTCTTTGGCCCGCATCCGTTGCGGAGCGCTCGGCAAGAATTGGGCGAGCAGGCCGCCGGCGCGCCAGTGATCGCCGTGCGGGGTGACGACCCGGCCGACCGCGAGACGCACCCGCGTCGGGATTTGCTCCGATCGCAGGAAATAGTCGTGCGCCGCCGCCTCAAGTCCCTGGCCGTCGACGCGAAACAATGCCCTGATAGCGCGCCATGTCGTCGCCGGGATCGAACGTGAACGCCATGTGCCCGGCGCCGAGCGCCGCGCCGACATCGTGACCCTTCAGCTCCGCCACGCCGCGCCGCATCGAAGCGCGCGAGCGCGCGGACGTTCGAGGGCGCGTCGTAATCGACCAGCAGCATCGCGATCGGCCCGTCGGTCTGCGTCTGCAACTGAAACCGCCCGCCGCCCTTCACGCTGGAGCCGAGTAGCACCGCGAGCGCGACCGCTTCGCCGAGCGCCTCGTTTACGACGGCCGGATAGGCGTGCCGCGCGAACATCGCGTCGAGCGCCGACCCGAGCTTCACGACGCGCCCGCGCACGCTCAGCGGTTCGACGCTGAACGGCAGGACGTCGTCGTCCAACGCCAGGTCGGAGACATGCGCGCTCCGCGCTTTGCCTCACGCCGAAGCCCCCAGGCACCAGGCGAGCACGCCTTTTTGCGCGTGCAGGCGGTTCTCGGCCTCGTCGAACACCACCGATTGCGGCCCGTCGATCACCGCGTCGGTGACTTCCTCGCCACGATGCGCCGGCAGGCAATGCATGAAAATCGCGTCGTTCTCGGCCTTGCGCATCAACGCTTCGTTGACCTGATAAGGCGCCAGCAGATTGTGCCGGCGGCCTTCATCTTCGTCGCCCATCGAAACCCAGCAATCGGAAATGACGGCCGAAGCGCCGTCGACGGCGGCCTCGGGATCATCGCCAAGCACGATCTTCGCCCCCGCCGCCTTGGCCGCGTCGAGGCGGCGGCGCGTCGGCTGCAATTCGGCGGGGCAGGCGACGGCGAGCGTGAAATCAAAACGCGCGGAGGCGTCCATCCACGACGACAGCACGTTATTGTAGTCGCCGCTCCAGGCGATCTTCCGTCCCTTGATCGGGCCGCGGCGCTCCTCGAAGGTGAGGATGTCCGCCATCGCCTGGCAGGGGTGCGATTGCTTGGTCAGCCCGTTGATGACGGGAACTGTGGCGTAGTGCGCCATCTCCATCAGATCGGAATGGCTGAGAATGCGGAGCATGATGGCGTCGACATAGCGCGACAAGACGCGCGCGGTGTCGGCGATCGTCTCTCCGCGGCCGAGCTGCATTTCGGCGCCCGTCAGCATGATCGTCTCGCCGCCGAGTTCGCGCATCGCGACGTCGAACGAAACGCGCGTGCGCGTCGAGGGCCGGTCGAACACCATCGCCAGCGTCTTGCCCTCGAGCGGTCGGTTCGTCGGCCGCTCGCCGCGCTTGCGGTCAGCCTTCAGCTTGGCCGAGCTGTCGAGAATGCCACGCAGTTCGGAACCGGGGACGTCGAGCAGGTCAAGGAAGTGCCGCCGCCCCCCATCGAGCGCAGGAGCGTTCACGCCGCGACCTCCGCCGCTCCGGCCTTGGCCGTCCGTTCGATCCGCTGGCACGCGCGATCGAGGCGACGCACGCCTTCGGCCAATTCAGCCTCCGAAATGTTAAGCGGAGGCAGCAGCCGAACGACGTTGTCGCCGGCGGGAATCGTCAGTAAAAGCTCCTCGCGCGCCGCGGCGGCGAACTCGCCGGGGGGCACGCGCGTCTTCAATCCGACCATCAGGCCCTCGCCGCGCACATCCTCAATGACGTTGGGATGGCGATCCTGCAGCTCCGCCAGCTTTTGCCTCAGCGAGAGCCCACGGTCGGCGACGTCGGCGATGAAGCCTTCGCCGAGGATCACATCGAGAACGGCGTTGCCGACGGCCATGGCGAGCGGATTGCCGCCGAACGTCGTGCCGTGCGCGCCTACGGTGAAGCCGCTCGCTGCGTCCTTCGTCGCAAAGCACACGCCGAGCGGAAAGCCGCCGCCGATGCCCTTGGCCGACGTCATGATGTCTGGGGCGACGCCCACGTGCTCGTAGGCATAGAATTTGCCAGTGCGGCCGACGCCAGTCTGGATCTCGTCGAAGATGAGCAGCAGGCCGCGCTCGTCGCACAGGCGCGCGCAATGCCCGCAAGAACGCGGTCGGCACGACGCGCACGCCGCCTTCGCCCTGGATCGGCTCGATCAGGATCGCGCCGGTGCCGGGGTTGATCGCCGCCTTCACCGTCTCGATATCGAAGCCATCGATCTGGTCGAAGCCATCGGTCTTGGGGCCGTAGCCTTCGAGGTATTTCGCCTGACCGCCGGCGGCGAGCGTCGCCAGCGTGCGGCCGTGAAACGCGCCTTCAAACGTGAGGATGCGATACCGCTCGGGATGTCCGAGCATGTATTGGCGCTTGCGCGCCATTTTGATCGCCGCCTCGTTCGCTTCCGCCCCGGAATTAGCGAAGAACACCAGGTCGGCGAACGTCGCCTCCGTGAGGCGCTTGGCCAGCCGCTCGCCCTCCGGATTCTGGAACAGGTTGGAAAGGTGCCAGAATTTGTCGCCCTGCCGATGCAAGGCCGTCACGAGGTGCGGGTGGGCGTGGCCGAGGGCGTTGACGGCGATGCCCGCCCCGAAATCGAGATAGCGCTCGCCGCGCGTCGAAACGAGCCAACAGCCCTCCCCGTAGTCGAAAGCGACGTCGGCGCGCGCGTAGGTCGGCGCGATGGCGGAGGTCATGGCTGCTGGCTCCCCTGCAACTGCGGAATTTGGGCTCGGCGGCGACCCGCCAAAACAAAAACGCCGCCCCGAGGGGGACGGCTTTTTCCACAGGCTTAAAATAGGTGCGCCGCGCGTAAAGGTCAATCCGCGCGTGGGACGCGGTCAAAAAAGCCTCCGATGCGGGGTCGCTCGCGGCCCGCGTGACGGCTATAGAAGCTCCCTTCACATGCGCCGCACCGCCGCCATTCTCTGGGACGCCACGCGTCGCTTCGTCGAAGACGACGGATTCAGCGTGTCGAGCCACATGACGCTCGCGGCGCTGACGTCGCTGTTCCCGTTCTTGATTTTTATCACCGGCCTTGCGGGCTTCTTTGGCTCGGCGAACCTCGCCAACGAGGCGACGCGTTTGGTGTTTGACGCTTGGCCCGCCGACGTCGCCGGGCCCATAGCAAGCGAGGTGCGGAACGTCCTCACGGCGCCGCGCGGCGGCTTGCTCACGCTCGGCGCGGCGCTATCGCTCTATTTCTCGACCAGCGCCGTCGAAGCTCTGCGCACCGGCCTGAACCGCGCCTATGGCTTCACCGAGCGCCGCTCCTGGTGGCGGCTTCGTCTGGCCTCGCTCGCCTACCTGCTGCTTGGCGTGGCCGCGCTGCTCAGCCTCGCGTTTCTGCTCGTGCTTGGCCCGTCGATCTGGGCCTGGGCGGCGGAAGCTGCGCCGGCGATCGCGCCGCTGCGTGGCTACGCCGATCTGGTGCGCCTCGGCGTCGCCACGCTGATGCTGGCGGGCGCTACCCTGGGCGCGCATCTTGGCCTGCCTGCCGGCCGCCTGAGGATTCGAGACGTCGCCCCCGGCGTCCTCGCCACGCTGCTCGCCAGCATCGTGTTCAGCGAAGGCTTTGGCGCCTACCTGCGCGAATATGCCTCACGCTATGTCTCGACCTACGCGGGACTGGCCTCGGTGATGGTGGCGCTGCTGTTCCTGAATTCGCTGTCGACGATCTTTCTCGCCGGCGGCTCGTTGAACGCCGCGATCATGCGCTCGCGCGAGGCCTCCCAGCGCTCGACGCCCTGACGATCAGCTTGGGTGCGACCAGGTCGTGGCGCTCGTCCGAACGGCCGTCGCGGCGCTCGAGCAGCGACGCCGGCCGCGCGCTCGCCAAGTTCGGCGCCAGACTGGTTGACCGAACTGAGGCTGATGAGAGGGTGCGCCGCGATCGGCGAGTTGTCATAGCCAACCAGCGAGAGATCGTCAGGCAAACGAAGCCCGACGGCGACGGCGCTGGCCATTACGGTCAACGCCATCGCATCGCGCCAAGCAAATATCGCGGTTGGCCGCGTCTCGGACCGCAACAGGCTGTCGAGCGCTTGACGGTCGTCCTGCCCGGGATGACCTCCGCCGATGTCGACAATCCGAATTTCGTTGGCCAGGCCCCGCCGTCGCATGGCGGCTTCATAGCCGCGCCGTCGGACCGTCACGGGGTTGGTCGTCCGCCTGGTTTCGATCCCCAGGCCCAAATGGGCGATGCGCCGATGGCCGAGCGCGGCGAGGTGCCCGACCACGAGTCTCCGCTCCCAAGGCGTCGTCGCCGTTGACCGTGTCGAACCCTTCGCCTTTGGCGTGGTCGCCGATGACCACCAGCGGCACCTGCCGGGCGACCCGCGCCGTGAATGCGCGATCGAGCCGAGGGGCTATCATGATCAGTCCGTCGAGATTGCGGTCGAGCATGGTCTCGACCACCGACCGCTCGGTCTCGATCTCGGCGGGGCGGACCCCAAGCAAAGGCTGGAAGCGGGTGGAGGCGAGGCGGCGGGCAATCCCGTCGAGCACGCTGGAAAAGAATGGATTGCTGATGTCGGGAAGCACGATTCCGAGCGTGTCGGTCGAACCGCGCAAGCCGCGGGCGGCCATCTGCGGGCGATAGGCGAGGGCCTGCATCGCATCGCTCACCTTCTCGCGCATGGCGGGCGAGACGCCGTAGGCGTCGCGCAGCACTTTGGAAACTGCCGCGCGGGAGACCCCGGCGCGCTCCGCAACGTCGGCGATCGTCGCCCGCCGCTCCATTATTAGCCCTTCACGCATCAGCCCTTCACGGCGCCCGAGGTCAGGCCTTCGACGATCTGCCTATTGAAGACCAGGAACATGACGAGGGGAGGGACAGTGATCAGCAGGATGTTCATGAACAGCAGGTTGAAGGACGTGTTGAACTGGCTCTGAAAATTATACAGCGTCAATTGCACGGTGACGTTGTCGGCTCCAGGCAGGTAATACAGCGGATTGGTGAAATCGTTAAAAATCGCCACCGACTGCACGACGACGTTGGTGACGGCGACGGGCTTCAACAGCGGCAGGATGATCAGGAAGAACAGCTTGAGCGGCGAAGCCCCGTCCATGATGGCGGCCTCGTCGACCTCGCGCGGGATGGTGGCGATGAAGGCGCGGAACAGCAGCGTGCTGAAGGCAAGGCCATAGGCGACCTCGACGAACACCAGGCCGGTCAACGTCTTGAACAGGCCAAGCGATTGCATCACCCAGATCGTCGGCACCACAGCGGGCGGCATGATGAGCCCGGTCAGCACCATGGCGTTGATGAGCTTGTTCCAGCGGCTCGGCCGTCTCTGCCAAACAAAACCCACCATCGCCGCGAACACGACGAGCAGCGTGACGCTGAACACGGTCAGCAGCGCGGAGTTCATAAACGCGCGCGCCAGCATGTAGTTGCGGGTTGATATGACCGCCTGCAGGTTTTCGAGGAAATGCGTCGTCGTCGGCCAGGAGAACCGCATCTCGGCCGATTCTGTTCTATCCTTGCCGGCCGTCGTTACGATGAAGGCGAACGGCACGAGGAAGACGACGGCTGCGACGAGAAAGGCGAACGTGCTTGCGAGATAGCGGATCGGCCCTCTCATGCCGCGACCTCGCGCCGGTTGAACCAGGCCGAGAGCGGCAGGATGAGAACGGCGACCAGCGCGAACAGCACGACGTTGCCGGCGGTCGAAAGCCCGTAAAATCCCGCTTGATATTGCTTGTAGATGACCGACGCGATGACGTCGGTGGTGAAGCCCGGGCCGCCGCGCGTCATCGACCAGATCAGGTCGAACGAACGCAGGCCGCCGATGAACGAAAGGATGATGACGGTCGACGTCGCCGGCCAGAGCAGCGGCAAGGTCACCGCGCGAAAGCGCTGCCAGCCGCCAGCGCCGTCCATCGTCGCCGCCTCATAGTACTCGCGCGGGATCGAAACGAGCCCGGCGATGTAGATCACCGTCGCCAGCCCGACGCCCTTCCAGACATCGACGAAGGCAACCGACAACAGCGCGATTTTCGGATTGGTGAGCCATGCCGGGCCGGCGACGCCGAACATCGAGAGGGTGACATTGAGCAGGCCATTGGTCGGATGCATCAAGGTCGAGAAGGTGATGCCGACGCCGACGGTCGACACCAGCACCGGGAAAAACACGATGGCGCGAAGGGCGTCGCGGCCTGGGAGCTTCGAGGTCAGCAGCACGCCGAGCATCATGCCGAGCACGACTTTGAAGCCGGAGGTCACCACAGCATAGATCAGCGTGTTGATCGCGCCTTTGACAAGAAACGGCTCGCGAAAAAATTGCGCGTAATTGTCGAGGCCGATGAAAGTGTATTCGGATAGGCTCCAGCGCGTCAGGCTGAAAAAAACCGCGGCAAAGCTCGGCAGCAGGAACAACGTCGCGAACACCGCCGCAGCGGGCAGGTGAAACCACAGCGGGTAGGCGCGCGCGTTCGAGCGGGAGGCGGAGACGTTGGACATCGGCTTCGCCTCGAGCTCGCCCCTTCAAAAGCCTGTGCAGGCGCGCCCCTCTCCCCGCCCTAGCGAGAAGAGGGGAGCCCGGCAATTACTTCCAGCCGGGAAGCCCGAGCTGCATCGCTTGCTTGCGGACGTCTTCGTCGTAGAGCGCCGCGCCGTCGGCGGGCGAGCGCAGGCCGGAGCCGACTTCGACAGTGATCTGCTCCAGGGACGGCCCCTTGATCGGCGACAGGAACTCCAGCGCGGGAGCCGTGGCGCCGTCCTTCTGGAAATAGCCGAGCAGGTCGGAAACCACGGGAGGAACGTCGTCGGGGAGTTTGCAGCCCTTCACATAGTAGGGCCCCGTCGCCCCGACGGCTTTGGTCTGGATGTCGCAGCCTTCGACCGAAGCGATGAAGTTCACGAACTTCTTGGCTTCCTCAACATGCTTGGTCGACTTGGGGATGTAGATGCCCGCCAGGATCCATGCCGTCAGGCCGTTCTTGCTGGCGTCGTCGCCGGGGAGGGCGAAGAAGCCGACGTCCTTGACGTTGTCGGGGTAGGTGTCGTGGATCGTGCCGACCGCGAAGGTCAGCATGGGATAATGCGCGCCCTTGCCGGTGGCGACCATGCGCACGCCGTCTTCAAACGTCGCGGAAGCGAAGTCGTCGTTGAGATAACCGGCCTTGAACACGTCTTCCTGATGCTGGAACGCCTTGAGCGCCGCCGGCGTGGTGGCGAATTTGGCTCTGTTGTTGGTGTAATTGTCGGGGAAAGACGGGTCGGCCTTCAACACGTTATAAAAATCGCCGAGCACGAAAAGCTGCGATGTCCAGGAATCCTTGAACGTCTGAATGACCGGCGCAATGCCGCCCTTGGCTTTGATCGCGGCGTTGTTCTTCATGAAGTCCGCCCAAGTCTGCGGCACTTTGAGGCCGAGGTCGGCGTAGACTTTTTTGTTGTAGAGCACGCCGCCGCCCATCGCGCCTTGGATCGGCGCGCCGAACACCTTGCCGCCGTTCGTCACCACGGTCTTGAACGAGTTGAGCACGTTCGCCTGGAACGGCTCGTTGGTGAGATCGACGAGGTTTTTCTGCGGGTTCATCGCCTGGAATAGCGAGCCGGCGTTGTAAAGAAACACGTCGTCCATGTCGTCGGTGGCGAGCTTTGTCTTGATCAGATTGTCGCCTTCCGTGCCGCCGGGGCGCGTGTCGAGATTGATCTTGATGTCGGGGTTCTTCGCCATGAAGGCGTCGATGAGCGCCTGTGAGAACTTCACGGTGGCCGGGTTGTTGTCGACGAGGAAGCCGAGTTCAACCTGAGCGGCGAACGCGGCGGGCGCGCCCGCCATCAACGCCGCGGCGCAACTCGCGCCGATCAGAAAATTGCGTCGCAAGAGTTTCAGCATTTCGTTCTCCTCCTAAAACAGGCCTCTTCGAGCCGTTAAATCTTGAACGTCGCGCGGTGCGCTCCTGCGCCGAGCGGCTGCGCGCTTGGCGCGCGGCCGTCGATCTGCAAGCCGGCGTAGGCCTGCGGGTTGGCCCAGATGGCCTCTGCGCCCGGCGGAATGGTGAAGTCGTAAGCAACCGCGTCGCCATCCAGCGACCAGCTGACTTCAATCGGCCCCTGGCTTGACTGATGACGCGCTCGAACCGGCGCCAACGCCTTGATGATGGTCGGCGCGATCACAATCCGCTTGAAGCCGGGCGCCGCAGGGTCGGGCGCAAAGCCCGCCGCCGCCTCGAACAGCCATTGGCAAACCGCGCCATAGGCGTAGTGATTGTAAGAATTCATGGCGGGATCGAAGATCGAACCGTCTTCCTTGATGGCGTCCCAACGCTCCCAGATCGTCGTCGCCCCGCGCTTGACCTGATAGAGCCAGCCCGGAACCCCCTCCTGCAAGAAGATCGCGGTGGCGAGATCGGATGCGCCGATCTTCACCAGCGCCGGCAGCAGCGCCGGCGTGCCGATGAAGCCGGTCTGGATGCGGCCGCCCGCGCGCTTGACGGTCGCGCGGAAATGGGCCTTCGCCGCCTCCTGCTTGTCCGCAGGAATGAGGTCATGCAGGAACATCAAGGCGTAGGACGTTTGATCGTCGTAGGCCAGACGCCCGCTGGGTGTGATGAATTCGCTGGCGATCGCCGCCTTGATGGCCTCGGCGCGCCGGTGCATGTCGGCGGCGACCTTGGTCTCGCCAAGAATTGTAGCGATCTCCGCTAGTTTCGCGGTCGAGATATAGTGGTAGATCGTCGCCGCGGCGTCGTCGCCGATGGTTGGCAGCGGCTTCTCCGTGGGGCCGGAGGGCTGCAGCCAGTCGCCGAAGGTGAAGCCGCGCTCCGCCCAACCGCGCTCGGTTTTCACCAGCGGCCCATTGCCCAGGGACCAGAGATAGTCGACCCAGCGGATCATCGCGGGCAGCGTCTCTTTCAGCACGTCGCGGTCGCCGTAGTGGAGGTAGAGCGTCCAGGGCACGATGACGATGGCGTCGCCCCAACCGGTGCTGCCGTAGAAGCGCGGCACGATGTCCTCGTGGCCGCGCGTCGGATCGGGACTGACGTGAGGAATCTCGCCGCCGGGCCGCTGGTCCGCCATGACGTCGCGCAGCCATTTGCGCCAAAATTGGTGGCTCTGGTTGAGGTAGCAAGACGTTGGCGCGAACACCTGCGCATCCCCCGTCCAGCCGAGCCGTTCGTCGCGCTGCGGGCAATCCGTCGGCACTTCGATGAAGTTGGAGCGCTGCGACCATACCGTGTTCAGCACCAGCCGATCGACGATGGGGTGGCCGCTGGTGAATTCGCCCGCAGGCTCGGTCGCGGAGGTGATGGGGAGAAATTCGATGTGTTCGACTTTGGCGTTCCCCTCGACGCTCACCCGCACATAACGAAAGCCCTGGAAGGTGAAGTGCGGCCGGTAGGCTTCGGCGCCGCCGCCCTTGAGCACGTATTCGAGCCGCACCTCCGCCGAGCGCATGTTGCTGTTGGAGAATTTGCCGTTGTCGAGAATCTCGGCGTGTTCGACCGTGACTCTTGCGCCAGCCTCGCCGCGCACGACGAAATGGACGTATCCGGCGGCGTTCTGCGCGAAATCGTGGATCGTGCGCCCCGCCTCGTCCGTGAACGAGGCGACCGGCGCGAACGGGGCGAGCTCTTTAACGCCGCCGATCTCATGCGCGATGAGGGTTTGCGGATTAAAACTCTTGATCGGCTCGACGCCGTCGCTGGCGCTGAGGGTCTCCAGCCGGGCGTCGTAGATCTCGCCGAAATAAATGCCGGATTTGAGGATCGGCAGCAGGCCGCTCTTCCAGGCGGGGCCGGTGGCGGCGAGGATCGCGCCGTCGCAGACGAGGTCCGCGATCGCGCCGATCTCCGATCCCCACGTATTATAGATCGGGTTCTTCGCCCACATCATTTGCCCGCGCAGCCAGCCGTCCGCGAGCCAGATTTCGATGGTGTTCTCGCCCGGCTGCAACAGGCTGGCGACGTCGTAGGTCTGATAGGCCAGACGCTCGCGGTAGCAGGTCCACCCCGGCGTGAGCTGATCGTCGCCGACCCGCTTGCCGTTGATGAAGGCGCGGTAAAGTCCGAGCGCGCTGATGAAGAGCTGCGCCTGCTTAGGGTTCGCCGGCGCCGTGAAGGTTGCGCTCACGAAGGGGCAGCGCTGTTCGATGCCTTTGTCGCACAGCGGTCGGATCATCGCGCCTGCAAAGACGTGGCGTTCCCTCATGGCGATTTCGTCCCTTTAGCCGGCGGCATTCCGCCGCTTTCCGCAAATTCGTAGACCGGTTTACGAAAGGCGTCAAGAGGGCGTCGCCGCGGCCCGCATACGCGCGAGATCGGACTTTAGCGAACGCGAAGGGGCGGCGCCGCTGGCGACACCAAAATATCGCGAGTGATTGTACTTTACAATTTTCAGAAATTGGTGTAGCGTCTTTTTGGCACCAGGGTTCAGGCGCGCTTGTGGAGGGCGCGAGAAGGGTCCGGAAAGAAAAAATAGCGAATTAGCGCGTAAAGCATTGAAATTATTGTATCGCCGGTCTTAGTTAAGGCCGTTTAGGCGCTAATTAGGGCCGTTTCGTCCTTAACTTTGGCCGTTTCGGCGCTGTTAGGACCGTAGCGATGGGCGGCGGATCTTATCCTATTTTTAGAAATCTGCGGGCTATTTTCCACAGAGAGTCCTAGGGAATTGGCGGCTCGTCGCGTTGCAGGCTGTCGATCTCGGCGTTCACCTGCAGGCGTGCGAGCCGCGATTCGAGCATCATCATCAGCGTGCCCGCAACGATCAGCGACATGCCCAACGTGGTCGCCAGCACCGGCAACCAGGTCAGCCGATCGCCGGTCAGCCGGTCGATGGCGATGCCAAAGCCGGAAGCGACGAACAACACGATGGAGCAGAAGAAGAAGTCCAGCGCCCATTGCGTGTGTGAAGCGCGGATACGCTGGCGGGCGAACTCATTCGTAAGCGGCCGCGTGACCGAGCGTTCGCTCAAGGTGCGCACGCGGTCGACGATGCGCGCAAGCCGCGTCAGGGCGATGCCGATGAGCGACCCTGCGGCAAGGATCAGCAAAGCCGGCGTGATCATCGCGGCGATCATCGCCTGCGCCAAAGTCATGTCGCCCATATCGCCTCGGTCGCTCCCTCGTCTGCTGCATTGGTCTGCCGGCCTCGGCGTTGTAAAGGGCTGGCTTCGCCAAGCACCCGGACCTTTTCGCATGTCGAAGCTCGACCATCTCGCCATCGTCGCGCCGACCCTTGAGGAGGGCGTCGCCTATGTCGAGCAAACGCTGGGCGTGCCGATGGCCGCCGGCGGCAAGCATCCCGAAATGGGCACGCACAATCGCCTGTTGCGTCTCGGCGACGACATCTATCTCGAAGCGATCGCCGTCGATCCCGAGGCGCCGAAGCCCAAGCGTCCGCGCTGGTTCGGCCTCGATGACAGCGAGGCCATCCGCAAGGCTTGGAACGAGGGCCGTCGCTTGCGCGCCTGGGTGGCGCGGACCGACGACATCGCCCGCGATCTGGCCGCGCACGCGTTTCTCGGCGAGGCGATCCGCGCCTCGCGCGGGAACCGTGCGTGGACCCTCTCCATTCCGGCCGACGGCGCGCTGCCCTGGGCCGGGCTTGCGCCCTCGCTGATCGCCTGGGGCGCGGGAGGCTCGCCCGCGCCGTCGATGCCCGACGTCGGCGCCAGGCTTGCCGCGTTCTCTGTTGAGACGCCCGAGCCGGAATCGGCCAAGCGGCTATTCGCTACCTTGGGTGTCGAGGGGGGTCCGGAGATACGCGCCGCAGGATCGCTAAGGCTCCGCGCCGAAGTGCGCACGCCAAAAGGCACGTTCACGCTGGAATGAGCGCTGAGGACACGGGCGCCCGTCAAGCCTCCGCCAGCAGCGCGTTGTTTAAGAACGCACGCAGGCATTGATCGACCATGGGCTCGAGATGGGCGCGGATGGCGGCTTCCTCTGACAGTGGCCCGTCCGGTCCGCGCGCCGTCAACTTGCCCTCCGCCGCCAGGCGCATCAGCAACGCCACAAGGTCGTCCTTCGTATGCTCGCCATCGAGCAGGGGCAGCAGCAGGCGCTGGATGGGTGGCAGCGTCACCAGCTCATGGCGCCGATTGACGACGTCGGCGCCGATGCGGGCGTAGGCGGCGGCGACAGGCGCAGCCTTGGGCATGGCCGCAAGCGTGCTGGCGCAGCCCGTCGGCAACGTGGCGATGTCGAGCGCGCCCGCCGCCATCAGCCGGATCAAGGCGTCGCGCACGACTTCGCGATTCTCGCCGTGGGACGGCGCGAGATCGTCGAGCCGCGCGCTTTCGGGCAGGCGCGCCACCAGCTTTTGAAGCGCGGCGACAACGGCCTCGCCTTCGATCCTTTCCCCAGAGTCTGGGGGACCGAAAACATACCCCGTGCCCTCCGGATTGGGCCGCAGTTCCGCGTCGGACGCTGATACAAAGTTCAGTTCGTCGAGCGCCTCGCGCCGCGGAGCGCGTATGCGCCCGTCGAGCCGGCCGACGTGCACGATAAGCGCCTCGCGAAACGGGCGTCCGCCGAAAATGTCGATATAGCGCTGACGCGCCCGCGAATCGCCTTGGGCCAGCGTGCGGATGATTGCGGCCGCGCCCGGCGCGAGCGTTTGCTCCACGTCGCCGCACACTGCGGATTCCGTGAGATAGCCAAGACCATGGGCGTCGAGGCGAGCGTTGAACGTGTCAAACGTTTCCGGGTCGTTGAAGTCGGCAAAAATCTCGTGCGTGAGATAGCTGTCGTCGCCGACGAACGTGCTCTGCGCCTGGTTCCGCCAATAGGCGCCGAAAACGCTGGGCATCGCGGCATGCTCGCTCAGAAGCGCGAACAGCTCCCGCGCCTGCTTCACGCGCGCCGCCGGATCGGTCTCCGCGCCGGCGTGCGCGTTCATGGCGTCGCGCGCCATTTGCACCAGCCGCCACCCCGGCAAGGCGTTGAAGCTGACCATCGCGACGCCTTCGGGCGCGAGGCGTTCGCGAATGACAGCAAACAGGGAGTCGCGTAGCGACTCGGGGATCCAGGAATAGACGCCGTGGCAGACGATGTAGTCGAAAACGCCGTCGTCCGGTCCGAGCTCCGTAAAACTCTGCGCCCGCAACACCACGTTCGGCAGGTCCAGAGCGGCGCGCATTCGCTCCCCTGCCTGTATCTGCACAGGCGATAGATCGACCCCCAGAAAACGAGCCTTCGGGTGCATCGCGGCGAGCGGAAGAATATGGCCGCCCGAGGCGCACCCGATCTCCAGCACCCGCGCCGTCGCCGCATCGGCGGCGTCGAGCCCAAGCCAGGCGGCGTTGGCCGCCATGCGGGAGGGTTGGAAGCGGATTGCAGGCGCAGTGACATAGGGCGTCTGGTCGTAGGACGCTCGGGTGCGTTCGAGGTCGGCGCTCTGGGTCATTCCGCATCCTAGCGTGCGGACAGTCTGGATCAACCGGCTGGCGAGCGACACCGCGCTGGGGCTCGTGATAGACGGCGGCGCTGACCCAAGCCGCCGCTTCCCCCGAGCCGAACGCAGCGCTCGCGGCCGACATTGCCGCCGACATCGTGGGGCAGCCTCCTGTGTCCGTGACGCGCTTCACCGCCGGCTTGCGGCACTACGTGTTCGACGCGCGCTTCGCCGACGACGCCGCTGTGGTCGTGCGCCTCGGCGTCCCCGACGCGCGCTGCGAGCTTTTGAGCGCGCTTCGACTTTCTCAGGCGTTGCGGCCGCTTGGCGCGCCGTTGCCAAAGATCCTGGGGAGCGACAACGAGGCGCATTTTCCTTGGCTCGCGCTGGAGCGCCTGCCGGGAACCGACCTCGGCGTCGTCATCGGGACGTTTTCAGCGGCGCAGCGCGACCGCATCGTGGCGCGCGTCGCAGCGGCGCAGGCAATCGCGGCGGCGACGCCAAGCGCAGGCCGCTACGGCTACGCCGCGCGCCCCGACGAGGCGCCGCACGCACGTTGGTCCGCCGTTGTCGACGCCCATATCGCGCGTTCGGAAGGCCGGATCGTCGCCGCGCGGCTTTTCGACGTTGCGCACGTCCAGAGCGTACGCGCGTGGTTGGCAGCCGAACGCGCCAACCTCGACGCAATGCCGGCGACGCCATTTCTGCACGACACGACGACGAAGAACGTCATCGTCGCCCCGAGCGGCGAATTCTCCGGCATCGTCGACGTCAACGATATTTGCTTCGGCGATCCGCGCTATCCCGCCGTGCTGACGGCGACAGGCGGCCCGCAGGATTATGTCGCGGCCTGGTTGCATCACGCCGGCGCCGCCGACGACGCCATCTTCCGGCTCTACGTCGCGGCGTTCCTGCTCGGTCTGATGTCGGAACACGGCCACGTCTTCAACGGCAAAGAAGCAGCTTCCACAGCAAAAGCGCGTGATTCCCTGCGCGCCGCTTTCATCGATAATTTGGCCCCGCAATCGTGATCGAAGGCGGCGCACGCCCGCGTCTTGACGGTTGGGCCCCCTCTCCCTACCTATCCAATCCGAGGGATCGGTCGCGGCTGATTCCTTAATTTTTTTCGCGAGGACCCCGATGGGCGCTACGTTCAAGGTCACCGACGCCAGCTTCGATACCGACGTCATCAAGTCGCAAGAACCTGTAGTGGTGGACTTCTGGGCTGAATGGTGCGGCCCCTGTCGCGCGATCGGTCCGGCGCTGGAAGAAATCGCCACGGAGATGGGCGGCAAGGTGAAGATCGCCAAGCTGAACGTCGACGAGAACCCGAAAATCGCCGAGCGCTTCGGCATCCGTTCGATTCCGACGCTGATGGTGTTCAAGGGCGGCGATCTCGTCGCCACGAAGACCGGCGCGGGCCCGAAGAGCGAGCTCAACCGCTGGATCGGCGGCGCCGTCTAGCCGGCGCCACGCGCAAGCTTCACTATTGAAGCAACGCCAGTCGGCCGCACGCGGTCTGCTGGCGTTTGTCGTTGCGCTGAACGCGCAGGTGGGCCATGAGGCGCGCCTAGCGGGGCTTGCGGTCCTGTCTCTTGAAGCGTTGCGCTAAGACAAAAGCAAACGAGGAAACACCATGGCGAGCCAACCCGCACACAAGAAACGCGTCGTCTTCACCGGCGGCTCCGGCAAGGCCGGGCGCCATGCGGTCGCCCACCTCGTCAAGCACGGCTATGACGTCCTCAACGTCGACAAGGTCCCGCTGGCGCAAGAGGGCGTCTTCACGCTGATCGCCGATCTCACGCAGAGCGGACAGGCCTACAACGCTTTGACGACGCACTTCGGCTACGAGCACTTCGCCGACGGCGCGCCGCCGGCCGCTCCCGACGCCGTCGTGCACTTCGCCGCGATCCCGGCGATCCTGCGCGAGCCCGACAACGCCATCTTCGCGGCAAACGTCGTCAGCACCTACAACGTGATCGAAGCGGCGATGAAGCTCGGCGTCAAAAAGGTGATCATCGCCTCGAGCGAGACGACCTACGGCGTCTGCTTCGCCGAGGGCGACAAGGACTATCATTCCTTCCCGCTCGAGGAGGACTACGACGTCGACCCGCAGGAACTCTACGGCCTCTCGAAGCTGTGCAACGAGAAGACCGCAAGGGCCTTCGCCATGCGCTATAAGCGCGACATTTACGCGCTGCGCATCGGCAACGTGATGTCGCCGGAGGACTATGCGCGGTTCCCCGAATTCGTCTCCAATCCGCCGATGCGCAAGCGCAACGCCTGGTCCTACATCGACGCGCGCGACCTCGGCGAGATCTGCCGCCTGTGCATCGAGAAGGACGGTCTCGGCTTCCAGGTGTTCAATGCGTCGAATGATTCGATCGTGTTGAACATGAAGACGGAAGAGGCGCTTAAGCAGCTTTGCCCGAACGTGAAAGTGACGCGGAAGATGGGCGAGCACGAAGCGCCGCTGTCCAACCGCAAGGCGCGTGAGGTTCTGGGCTTCAAGGAAGCGCACAACTGGCGGCAGTATGTGAAGTAGGCGGCGAACTGAGCGTGTCATTCCCATGTTCGCGGGGACGACAGAGTTGTTTCAGCGAAAGGCGCGCCCCTTCTCCACGAAGTGGAGAAGGGCTACGCTAGCGCCAATTCCCCCGCCAACGCCTTCTCGATCAGCGCCCGCGTCTCCTCGACGCCATACAGCGCGACGAACGAACCTAGCCGCGGCCCGCGTTCTTCCCCGAGCAGCACGGCGTAGATCATGTTGAAGAAATCGTTGGAAACGCCGGGCCGCTCCGGCGTCGCGCCCTTCGCCTTCAAGTCCTGATAGCGCGGGATCGGCCGCGCGACGTCGTAGAGCGCGGTCTGGATCGCCTCGGCGCTGGCGCCTTCCGGCAAACCGGCGAGCTTCTCCGACACGCGCATCAGCGCGTCGCGTTCGATCGCGTCGGCCGCGCGGTACTTCTTCTTCGGCAACACGAAGTCGCGGAAGTAGACCACGGCGTAGCGCACCAGCGCGTCGAGCTTTGGATGCGTCTCCGGCGATGCGCTCGGCGCGTAGCGGCGCAGAAAGCCCCAGAGCACTGCGGGGTTTTCGGAGTTGGCGACCGCGGCGAGGTTGAGCAGCATGGAAAAACTGATCGACGACGCCGCGCCCGCGTTCGAAAGCACGCGCTCCGGCGCCGGCGGATTGCCGTGATGAATATGCCAAACCGGATTGCCCAGGCGCTCGCGCCAGTCCTGACCTTCGTAGCCCTCGAGGAAACCCTGGTAGTCGTCCACCGCGCGCGGGATCACGTCAAAATGCAGGCGCTTAGCCGCGCTCGGCTTCTGGAACATGAACAGCGCCAGGCTCTCAGGATGGGCGTAAGTCAGCCATTCCTCGATGGTCAGGCCGTTGCCCTTGGTCTTGGAGATTTTTTGCCCCTCGGCGTCGAGGAACAGTTCGTAGTTGAAGCCCTCGGGCGCGTCGCGGCCGAGCGCACGCACGATGCGCGAGGACAGCTTGACCAAATCGATCAGGTCTTTGCCGGCCATTTCGTAGTCGACCTGCAAGGCATACCAGCGCATCGCCCAGTCCGGCTTCCACTGCAGCTTGCAATGGCCGCCGGTGACGGGCGTGTCGAAAATCTCTGACGTCAACGGGTCCGCCCAGCGGATGAGGCCATTGGCGGCGTCGCGCTCAAGAATCGGCACCTGCATCACCACGCCGGTGCGTGGGTGAATAGGCAGAAACGGCGAATAAGTCTGCGCGCGCTCTTCGCGCAGGCTCGGCAGCATGATCTCCTGGATCGCGTCGAAGCGCTCAAGCATCAGCCGCAACGTCGCGTCGAACCGCCCGGCTTTGTAATAGGCGGTCGAAGACGCGAATTCGTAGTCGAAGCCGAAGCGGTCGAGGAACGCCCGGAGCCGCGCATTGTTGTGCGCGGAAAAGCTCTCGAATTCGCCGAACGGGTCGGGGATTTGGCTCAAGGACTTGCCGAGATTGGCGATGATCATGTCATGGTTGGGCATGTTCGGCGGCGCCTTACGCAGGCCGTCCATGTCGTCGGAGAATGCGATCAGCTTCGTGGCGACCTTGTCGTCGGTGAGCGCGCGAAAGGCGTTGCGCACCATGGTCGTGCGCGCGACTTCGCCGAACGTGCCGATATGCGGCAGGCCGGAGGGGCCATAGCCGGTTTCGAACAGCACCGATTTCTGGCCCGTGCGCTCGATGCGGGCGACAAGCTTGCGCGCTTCCTCGAACGGCCAGGTCTTTGAAACGCGCGCGGCCTCAACGAGGTCGGGGGGAAACATTGTTCTTTCCTAAGACGTGAAACGTAGGGTTGTGGTTAGGAGGGCAGAGGGCGGCGAGTCAATCGAGACGCTCATTTCCCCTGCGGCGCCGGCAGATCGGGGCGGCGCTCGCGCGTCAGCCGCTGGGCCTCGGCGCGCCGCCAGGCGCGGATGCGCGCGTGGTCGCCGCTGAGCAGTATTTCAGGGATGGCGCGCCCCTCCCATTCCCGTGGCTTGGTGTACTGCGGATATTCGAGCAGGCCGTCGGAAAAGCTTTCCTCATGACCCGACGCTTCTTTGCCCATGACCCCGGGCAGCAGGCGCACGCAGGCGTCGAGCACGGCGAGGGCCGCCAATTCGCCGCCCGAGAGCACGTAGTCGCCGATCGAGACTTCGCGAAAGCCGCGGCCTTCGATCACGCGCTCGTCGACCCCCTCGAACCGCGCGCAGAGCAGGACGAGGCCGGGGCCGGCGGCCCACGCACGGGCATCGCTTTGGGTGAACGGCGCGCCTCGTGGGCTCATCAGCAGCTTTGGGCGGGGATCGTCCGCTGCGACCGTCGCATCCAGGCTCGCGGCGATCACGTCGGCGCGCAGCACCATGCCGGGGCCGCCGCCCGCCGGCGTGTCATCGACCGCGCGATGCCGGCCAAGACCGTGTTCGCGAATGTCGTGCGCCTTCAGCGCCCAGAGGCCGCGCGAGAGCGCATCGCCGGCGAGCGACAGGCCGAGCGGGCCGGGAAACATGTCGGGGAAGAGCGTGAGGACGTCGGCGGCGAACATTAGGCGGCGCCGTCATTGCGAGCGCAGCGAAGCAACCCAGGGCCCGCAAACATGGCGGCTTGCGGCCCCTGGGTTGCTTCGTCGCTCCGCTCCTCGCAATGACGGCGGAGTGCGATGCAATGACGGCTGATCACGCCCGACGCTCCATCGCCACGCCAAGCAACTCCAGCGCATCCCAATACCCCGGATACGTCTTCGCTACGCAATCCGGGTTCTCGATGCCGACGCCGCCGATCTTCAGGCCGGCCAGCGCAAAACTCATGGCGATGCGGTGGTCGGAAAACGTGTCGATGCTGGCGTTCACGCTCGTGCCGGAAAGCGCGGGATCGCCATTGACGATGAGATCGTCGCCTTCCTCGCGCGCCAGGCCCGGCGCGATGCGGTTGAGGCCTTGGGACAGCGCGGCGATGCGGTCGCACTCCTTAACGCGCAGATTAGCGATGCCAGTGAAGCGCACCGGGATTTCGTTGAAGGCCGCGAGCACCGCTAGCGTCGGCACCGCGTCTTGCATCTGCGAGCCCTCGATCACCCCAGGCATGTGCGGGAAAGCGGCGATGAAGTCGTAGGCGTTGGCGTCGGGTTGCGTGAACTCTTGTGCGGGCACGCCGAGGTCGATGATCCCTTTCGTCAGCTTCTCCATCGCCCAGAGATAAGTCGCGGCGGAGGCGTCGGGCTCGATGTCGAAATCGCACGCACGATAGCCTGTCGGCGTCACGCGCCACGACGAGGCGTTCAAGGCCTCGGCCTGGGCGCCGAACGCCGCCATCGCCGCCAGCGTCAGGTCGACATAGCCGCGCGCGCCGATGTCAGGGCCGGTGAGCGCGACGGTGACGGACCCCTTCGCGCAAGGCGCCGCCATCAGCAGCGCCGAGACATATTGGCTCGATAGCCCCGCGTCGATCTCGACGCGGCCGCCGGCCAAGCCGCCTTTGCCTGTGATCGTCACCGGCGGGCAGCCCGTCGGCGTGCTTGCCTGCACGCCCAGCGTATTGAGCGCGTTCACCAACGGCAGAATTGGCCGCTTACGCATATGGGCGTCGCCGTCGACCACGACTTCGCCGTCAACGAGCGCGGCGGCGGCGGCGAGAAAGCGCGTCGCGGTGCCAGCATTGCCGAGGAACAGCGGCTGCGCCGGCGCAACAAGGCGGCCCGCGCTGGTGATGACGAAGGTGGTGTCGTCGGGCTCAGAAACCCTCACGCCCATCGAACGCAAGGCGGTGGCCATATACAAGGTGTCGTCGCTCTTGAGCGCGCCGGTGAGCCTGCTCGTTCCTTCGGCCAATGCGGCCAGCAGCAGCGCGCGGTTGGTGATCGACTTCGAGCCGGGCGGCGCGACGCGGCCGTCCAGCGGCCGCGACGGGGGCGTGAGAAACAGGCGTTCGGTCACAAAAAAGTTCTCATGCGGCAAAAAGCGCCGGGGCGCGGTCTCTAGCGCCTTCGCCCGGCCAAGTCTAAGTTGACGCGATGAGCAACTCTGATCTTTCCTCCATCCCTCTTACGACCCTCGACGGCAAGCCAACCACATTCGGCGCTTACGCCGGAAAAGTCGCCGTCGTCGTCAATGTCGCCAGCAAATGCGGGTTCACGCCGCAATACACCGGCCTTGAGGCGCTATACCGACGCCACAAGGACGAAGGCTTTGTCGTGCTAGGCTTTCCTTGCGACCAGTTCGGTGGCCAGGAGCCGGGCAATGCTGATGAAATCGCGAATTTTTGCTCGCTGACCTATGACGTCACATTTCCGATGTTCGCCAAGATCGAAGTCAACGGCGACAACGAGCATCCGCTCTACAAAGCGCTGAAAGAGGCCGCGCCGGGCCTTCTTGGCACCGAAGCGATCAAGTGGAATTTCACAAAATTCGTGGTCGGTCGCGATGGCCAAGTCGTCGCGCGGCATGCGCCGACGGACACGCCGGAGAGTATGGAGTCAGAGATCGAGGGGCTGCTTAAGTAGCTTCTTCTTCGCCTGAGGACGCGCTCGATTCGCCTTCGACCTCCACCGGCGGCGCGACAACGATAACGCCCGCGGCGAAATCCAACTGGGCGCCGTAGCCTCATTGAAGGGCAGCAATATCGTCTCGCCGCCGTCGGCCGCGGCGATCTCAAGAATGTCGCCGGCCCCATAGTTCAGCACGCCGATGACGCGCCCGAAGGGCGCGCCGTCTGCAAGCTGCGCCTGCAGCCCAACCAGATCGTCGTGGTAGTACTCGCCTTCGCCCGGCGGCGGCAGTTGCCCGCGGCGGGCGAACAGCCCGACATGCGTGAGCGCCGCAGCGGCGTCGCGGGTGGCGACGCCGTCAACGCGCGCCACCACCATGTCGTCCTTGAGCGGGCGCAACACTTTTAGGGTGAAGCTTCGCCCGCCCGCCTGTCCGTCAAGGTCCCATAAGCGCCGATGTCGCGGGGGTCCTGCGTGAACGACTTCACGCGGATTTCCCCGCGCACGCCCTGGGGCGCGCCAAAGACGCCGAGCTGAATGAGGCGCGCGCCCCTCTCGCCGTCGAAAACGGGGGGAAGGGCCATTGTGCCTTACGCTGCGGGGGCTTCGGCTTCGGCGCTCGCAGCCGCGGCCTTGGCAGCGGCGGCTTCGGCTGCAGCCAGACGCTCCTGCGCCTTCTTCTTCGGCTTGGCCTTTTCCGGGTTGTTGTGGGCTTCGCGTTTCATGACGCCCAGGTTGTCAAGCAAACGGATCACGCGGTCGGTCGGCTGGGCGCCCTTGGCCATCCACTCCTTGGCCTTCTCGATATCGAGAACGAGACGGGTGGCGTCGTCCTTCTTCTTCAGGGGATCAAAATTGCCGAGCTTTTCGATGAAGCGGCCATCGCGCGGCATGCGCGAGTTGGCGACGACGATGCGATAGATCGGACGCTTTTTCGCGCCCCAACGGGAGAGACGGATTTTCAGAGGCATTGCAGTTCCTTTCAGTGGATGGATTTTGCGTTGGCGATGTCCGTCGCGCTCGGATGCCGGAACACGCCGGTCTCGATGCCGCGATAGATTTGGGTGCTCTCCAAAGTCGCGCCGAGGCGATGAGCCACGGCGATGGAGGCCGAATTGGGGATGGCGATGAAGCTGATGGCGGTGGTCCAGCCGAGCTCATCGTAGGCATAGGCGCGCGCGCGTCGCGCGGCTTCTGTGGCGTAGCCTTTGCCGCGCGCATGCGGGAGCAGCGTCCAGCCAATTTCGCGGTCCGGCCAGCCCTCGGGAAAATACGGGCCGCACCATCCGATGCAGGCGCCGCTGGCTTTTTCGTCAAGCGCGAAGAAGCCGAAGCCGCGCATGGCGAAGTGACCCATCGTATAGGCGAGGCGCCGCCAAGCTTCCTCGCGCGGCAGCACGCCACCGATGTAGCGCGAAGTCTCCTCGTCGCCGTAGATCGCGGCGAAGGTGTCGACATCCTCCACGCGCCAGGCGCGTAGGACGAGGCGTTCGGTTTCGAGAACCGGGATCATGCGGGCACACTCCCTCCCCCCTTGCGGGGGAGGGCAGGGGTGGGGGGTCGCACGGACCATTGTGTTTTTGTGACGTTTGAATACGCGGAAAGGGCAGCGAGACCCCCCTCCCTAACCCTCCCCCGCAAGGGGGGAGGGGACGGCGGCGCAGAAAAACGCGCGCTCACTTCTTCTTCGCCCCGAACGGATTGAAGCCGCCGCCAAGCCCAGGCAGTTTCGGTCCGCCCAGCCCAGGAAAATTCTGCGGCAGGTTGAAGGCGCCGGGAGGCGGCGCGCCGGGCACGCCGGAGGGCGGAGCCGCGCCGCCGCCCATCTGCTTCTGCAGGGCTTCGAGCTGTTCGGGGGTCGGGCCACCGCCGCGGCCCATGCCCAGCATCGAGCCGAGCTGGCCCATCATGCCGCGCTTTTGTGCGCCGCCCATCATCTTCATCATGTCGGCCATCTGCCGATGCTGCTTGAGCAAGCGGTTGACGTGCTCGACCTGCACGCCCGATCCGGCGGCGATGCGCTTCTTGCGCGAGGCCTTCAACAGTTCGGGGTCGCGCCGCTCGCCCGCCGTCATCGACGAGATGATCGCGCGCTGCCGCTTGATCACCGAACCATCGAGATGCGCCGCGTCGAGCTGTCCCTTCAGCTTCGCCATGCCGGGCAACATGCCCATGATGCCGCCCATGCCGCCGAGTTTCTCGATCTGGCCCAGCTGCTCCGAGAGGTCGTTGAGGTCGAACACGCCTTTGCGCATCCGCTCGGCCATCTTGGCGGCCTTCGCCGCGTCGATCTGCTCGGCGGCCTTTTCGACCAGCGAGACGATATCGCCCATGCCGAGAATGCGGTCGGCGAGCCGGCGCGGATAAAACTCCTCCAGCGCGTCCATCTTTTCGCCGACGCCCAGCAGCTTGATCGGCTTGCCGGTGACGGCGCGCATCGACAGCGCCGCGCCGCCGCGCCCGTCGCCGTCGGCGCGGGTGAGCACGATGCCGGTGACGCCGACGCGCTCGTTGAAGTTCTTGGCGAGGTTCACCGCGTCCTGGCCGGTGAGGGCGTCGGCGACCAGCAGGATTTCATGCGGCTTCGCGGCGTCGCGAATCTCCGCCATCTCCTGCATCAGCGGCTCGTCGATGTGGGTGCGGCCCGCGGTGTCGAGCAGCACGACGTCGAAGCCCTGGAACCGCGCCGTGCTCTCCGCACGCTTGGCGATGGCGACGGGATCCTGGCCGGGGATGATCGGCAAGGTTTCGACGCCGACCTGCCGGCCGAGAATGGCCAATTGCTCCTGCGCGGCGGGGCGCTTCACGTCGAGCGAGGCCATCAAGACCTTGATCTTGTTGCGCTCGGTCAGGCGCTTGGCGATCTTCGCCGCGGTGGTGGTCTTGCCAGCGCCCTGCAGGCCGACGAGCATGATGGCGACGGGGGCAGGCGCGTCGAGGTCGATCGCCTCGCCTTCGCCGCCGAGCATCTCCACCAGCGAGTCGTGGACGATCTTGACGACCATCTGGCCGGGGGTGATCGACTTCAGCACCGCCGCGCCGACCGCCTTGGTGCGCGTGCGGTCAATGAACGAGCGCACAACCTCAAGCGCGACATCGGCCTCGAGCAGCGCCCGCCGGACCTCGCGCATGGCAAGGTTCACGTCTTCCTCGGAGAGGGAGCCGCGCCCGGTCAGCCGGTCGAGAATTCCAGAGAGCTTTTCGGAAAGGCTCTCAAACATGGTTTCGCCCTTCGCTTAGGCCGATCCAACGCAAAACACGCCCGGGAGCGCATCGCGCCGCCGGACGATATCCGCTGGCCCCTTAGGGCGCAGTCGGGTTTTGGGCAGGACAGGCCTGTCGGAAAACGCCGGGTGTTTAGGCCGAAGGGGGTGGGGAAGTCAATGAAAGGGTGGAGGTAACCACAGTGAGAAGTCTGGTCCCTTCGAGCG
>CAVSSV010000061.1:0-11780 GCA_963730695.1 uncultured Pseudomonadota bacterium | reverse complement strand
AGGCGCGCGATGGCGAGGGTGGTCCGATCGCCGGCGCCCTTGCAAAGATGCAGATGTCGGCGGAGATCGCGGAGTTCTTCAAGGACCTGCCGGCGCGGATCGCCGCCGCCCATTTGGTCGTCTCGCGCTCCGGCGCTTCGACGACCAGCGAGATCGCCGCGATCGGCCGCCCCTCTATCCTGGTGCCGTTTCCGCATGCGCTCGATCAGGACCAGGCAGCCAACGCCAAGATGATGAGCCAGAGCGGCGCCGCCGTGGTCGTCGTCCAAAGCGCCTTCACGCCGGAGTATTTGGCCGCAGCGCTGCGCAAGATCCTCGCCGATCCCGCTTCGCTCGCAGCGCGCGCCGCCGCCGCCAAGGCCGTCGGGGTGACCGACGCTGCGGAGCGTCTGGCCGATTTGGCCCTCGGCGTGATGGGGTAGGGCGCGGCGCAATGTGCGCTTCCCCTCTCGCGCCGGACATGCTCTAAGCGGCCAGCTTTCCCCTCAAGGACGAGGACCTCATGGCGGATCATGCCGTCGCTCACTTTCACAACGAGCCGGGCGTTGAGACGATCCGCGTTTCCGTCCACGAATTCATGTGCATGGGCGCGCTGCCGCCGCTCGACCATCCCCATATCTACATCGACATGGCGACCGAGAACGAAGCGATCTGCTCGTATTGCTCGACCCGCTTCGTCTACGACGCGACGTTGAAGGGCCTGTGCGAGCCGGCGTCTTGTGAGTGGAAGCGCGCGGCGGCCTAACGGCGTGCCCCGCGCGCTCGTCGTCGGGGCTGGCGTCGGGGGCTTGAGCGCGGCGCTTGCCTTGGGCGAAGCCGGCTACGCCGTCTCCGTTTTCGAGCGCGGTAAGACCATCAGCGAAGTCGGCGCCGGGCTGCAATTGACGCCGAACGCCACGCGTGCGCTGGCCAAGCTCGGCGCGCTCGAAGCTGTGTCTGCCGTCGCCTTTGCGCCCGAGGCGGTTTCGATTCGCCGCGGGCGGGACAATTCCGAGATCGCGCGACTGCCGCTCGCCGACGCCGAGCAGCGTTGGGGCGCGCCCTATCTCGCGCTTCATCGTGGCGACCTGCAGAAGGCGTTGCTGCGAACCGTCCTCAGAGCGGGGAACACCCAGTTCACGCTGGAGCGCGAGGCCGTCGGCGTCGCCACGGAAGGGGAGGGCGTAGCGCTCGGCCTCAAGCGCGGCCTGCTGTCGCTGTCCGAACGCGGCGACGTGCTGGTTGGCGCCGATGGGCTGTGGTCGAAAATGCGCGACCGAATTGGCCTCGGCGGCCCGCAGGACGTGACGCCGCTGGGGCTCACGGCGTTCCGCGCGCAGGTCCCCTATGCCGAGGCGCGCGAGGCCTGGCTCAAGCCGGAGATCGTGCTGTCGCTGGCCCGCAACGCGCATCTGGTGCGCTATCCCTTGCCGGCGCGGCAGGTGGTCAATGTCGTCGGCGTCGTGCGGCAAGAGGCTTCGGCCGCGCGCGGCGGCGGCTACGACGCGGAGGCGTCGGGCGACGAGCTGCGGCGCCGTTACAAGGGCTGGAGCGAAGACACTTTGGCGCTGCTGGAAGCCGCCGACGTCTGGAGCGCGTGGACGCTGTTCGACCGCCCGCCGGCGCCCGCCTATGCGACGGGCCGTATCGCGCTGCTCGGCGACGCCGCCCATCCCATGGCGCCGTTTCTGGCGCAGGGCGCGGGCATGGCGATCGAGGATGCGGCGGCGCTGCTGGAAATGCTGCGGGGAACGCCCGATCCCGTCGCCGCCCTCGCCGCCTATTCGGCCGCCCGCGCGCCGCGGACCGGGCGCGTGCAGCGGGAGGCTCGCAAGCAGGGCGACGTCTATCACCATCGCGGCTTCATGGCCTTCGCTCGTAATACGACGATGCGCCTGCTGGGGCCGAATCGGCTGCTGGCGCGCTACAATTGGCTGTATGGCGGTTAGGGGATCGAATTTAACGTTTGTTACGTGCGTCCAAGCAGCAGCGACGATTTTGTCGGGATTTGGCCGCATCCCCGATGGGGGGTCCGCCAAATCGTCCGGGCATTCTTAAACGCGTTGGACGGAGTTGACGCTTCCGACGAAGTCGAGAATAGCCGTCGCCAACGCGTTAGGGGCCTCCATCGCGACATAATGGCCTACGCCGTCGAGCGTGACCGAGCGGACTGCGGTCTTCGCCGCCCGCAACATAGTCTCCGCAGTCAAGGCGCCTCCGCCCGCGCCGACGGCAAGGACGGGCACGGTTAGCCCAGGGGCTTCCACCAGAGCCTTGATTTCCGAGGCTTCTTGCAACATCGATTGGTAGAGGCCGATGGGTCCGCGCCAGCCGTCGGCGGGTTGTCAGGAGTGGGCTTCGGCCTTAGCCTCATCTCGTGTCACGATCTGGCGCCGATCTCGCACTGCTTTTGCTTGGGGGCTTCCGCTCCCTGGTGGATGCAGCGATCGTCGAACTCGCGCGCCGCGGCCACGAGGATGTGCGTCCGGTCCATGACTTCGCGATGCGCGCCATTGCCGCTGGGGCCAGCAACGCTTCAGAACTCGGGCGTCGTCTTTCGGTATCCAAGCAAGCCGCGGCGAAAACCATCGCGATCCTGCAGGAGCGCGGATACGTGGCGCGCGACGAAGACCCCGTGGACTCCCGTCGCAAACGTCTTCAGGTCACTGCGCTTGGCTTCGAAGTGCTGCGCCAAGGTGAAGAGATCTTTGACGAGTTGCGCAAGCGATGGGAGCGCAAGATCGGTTGCGCCCAGCTCGAGAGCCTTGAGACGCTACTAGCGGCGCTGGTTGGGCCTTTGCCGGTGCGCTTCGATACGCCGGGCTGGATTGTGCAAGAGCGTGGCGAGCCTGACTAAAGGATAGAATTCAAGACTTGGCGCCCGCGCCTAACAGCGGCTTTTCGCAGCGGCTGACTGATCGAACCGGGCATTTCGGCAATGCGTGCATCGAAGGATGCAGAATCCGATCAAAACAAAACGGCGCGAATGTCGGTCTTGGAAAAATCATCGCCCTTGAAAAGCAAGGGTTCGCCTGAACGTTTCGCCAAGGCATAGGAGAGACAATCGGCGAAGTTCAGCGCGGCGGCGTGGCGCCCTTTGCCATAGGCGAGCCAGGCTTGCGTTGCGAGATCGACGAGTTCGGCGTCGATCGCAGCGATCTCGACGCCAGCCTTCAGCAGCCAGACGTCCAAATCATTGAGCGAACGTTCGTCGCGGCGGGCGACTAGCACAATGCGCGCTTCAAGCAGGCAAGTCGCAGCCATGATCGGCGATGTCGCGCCAGCCACGGCGGCGCTAAACGCGTCGGCCTCAGGCTCACCGAGAAAAATGGCGATGAGCGCCTACGTGTCGATAACCATCAGGCCGGCGCCCCGTATTCGTCATAGCCGATGATGTCTTCGTGCGTGCGAGCGTCGCGCTCGGGCAAAGCGGCGACGCGGCGGCTGATTGCCCGCAGTTCATTCAGAAGCCGTCGTCGCCGGGCTTCGTCGTCGCCCAGCCGCCGAAGCCGCTCCTCCAGCGCCTTGTGAATCACACGCGCCATGGGCTTGCCGGTGCGCTGCTTGAGCGCACGGGCGAGCTGCACGGTCTCCTCGCGTTTGATGGAAATGGGCATGACAACCCTCCTTTTGGGCGAAAGGTAGCCCTTTCATTCTTTTTTCCAAGCCGCCGATGTTATCATCTCGGGGTCCCATGCGGCGCAGCCTCGTCCAGTCTATTCCTGTATTCTGCGATCTGATCGTCTCTTAGCCGAATTCGGCTATTTAAGTTCGCTATTTGTTCTGAGTATTGCCAATTGAGCGTTGTCCAAATGAGGGTGCCCAGGAGCGCAATTCCCATGGCGAAGGCGGCAGGAACGCGGACAATAACCCGACCTTCGTGCGCGAAGTATTTTATCAGCGTTTCCATAAGACGTCTCCGAGCATGAAATTACTGAGCGGTCGCGAAAATACGGGAAGTATTATCGAGATGATTGGTCGATTACTGGCAGATCAAACTCCGATAAGTTCGTCTCCTTTGCGAAAATAGCGCGACCAAGCTGCCGAGCGACGTAGCGTTGGGCACCCCTCTCTATCGCACGCGTTTCTGAAAATAGCAAGTCGTAGGTTTGGTGATGCTAATTTCCTAAATTTATCTTGACGCGTCAAGCCATTGAGGGAATCGCTCGTTGCTCTTATGTTCTTACTGCAGCGCCCTCAGCCCACGAGATCATGTTCAAGTCCGTCAAATTCAGCATTGCTCAAGCCCGCCACGCCTGGCTCCGCGCCCAGCGCCTCGATACCCCGGCGCCGTTCGGTGAGGGGCCGGAGGCGACGCGGGCGGCGGTTGAGCATCTCGGCTATCTCCAGATCGACACCATCAACGTCATCGAGCGTTGCCACCATCACATCCTGTGGTCGCGCATTCCCGCCTACCGGCGCGGCGACCTGCATCGGGCGCAGACCGTCGACAAAACGCTGTTCGAATACTGGACGCACGCGCTCTCCTTCGTCCCGACGAGGGACCTTCCTTATTTCCTGCCCGACATGCAGCGCCATCGGCGGCAGCCGAAAAGCTGGTTTGAATCGGTGGCGCCGGCAGACTTGCGCAAGGTGATGCGGCTGATCCGTCAGCAGGGGGCGCTCTCGATCCGCGACATCGACGATGATGTGCTGGTCGAAAAGGATCACCCGTGGGCGAGCCGGAAGCCTTCGAAGCGCGCGCTGCAACTCGCGTTTTTCACCGGCGCGGTCACCGTCAGCGAGCGTACCGGGATGCTCAAGACCTATGAGCTGACCGACCGCCACTTCGGCTGGGAGAAGCGGCCGAAGCCGGCCACGGAGGCGCAGGGGCTGGCCTATCGCCTCGATCGCGCGCTGCGCGCGCAAGGTCTGGTGAGCCTGGACTCGATCTGCCACCTCGACGCCCCGCGCAAAGCGGGTGTCCGCCGCCTCATCGAGCGCCGGGTGCGCTCGGGCGCGCTGGTCCCCGTCGCCATCGAAGGCGCGGAGAGGCTGGAGTATTGGGCCGCGCCCGAAGAGCTCGAGGGACTGACGCCGCCCGCGGAGGAGACGGTGCACGTTCTCTCGCCGTTCGATCCGCTCATCATCCTGCGCAAGCGTCTCAAGCTGTTCTTCGGCTACGATCATGTCTTTGAGGCCTACGTCCCCAAGGAGAAGCGCAAGTTCGGCTATTTCACGCTGCCGGTGCTCGCCGGCGATGAAATCGTCGCCGCCATCGACCTGAAGACGGACCGCGAAAAGCAGACGCTGCGCGTGCAGCAATGGACCTGGGTTGGCGAAGGCGCGCCACGGCGGCATAAGAAGCTGATCGAGGGTGCGCTCGGGCGCTTCGAGCGGTTTCAGTTGGCGGCGGAGTAGGGATCCTCGAGACGGCTACGGCGCCGGCTTTGGCGGCGGGTTCCACGCGGCCCCCAGCCGCTTCACCCCCATCACCACACCGGCCGCGACCAGTCCCCAGAATGCGCCGCCGACATGCAGGAACGAAATCCCCGACGCGGCGAACAGGAAGGTGACGAGCGCGGCTTCGCGGCGATCTTCGTCGGCGAGCGCAGCCTTGAGCGCGCCGCCGAACGCCGGGAGCAGCGCGAGACCGGCGACGGCTTCGATCAGCAGCGGCGACGATGCGAGCAACTTCGTCGCTAAGCCGGCGGTGAAGCCGAGGAAAATGTAAAGAGCGCCGGCGGTGGCGGCGGCGATCCAGCGCTTGTTGGGGTCTGGCGAGGCGTCGGGCGAGGCGCACAGCGCGGCGGTGATGGCGCTCAGATTGACGGCATGGCCGCCGAACGGCGCCGCGAGCAGCGTGAACAACCCGGTCGTGACGATCAACGGCCGCGGGTTCGGGCGGTAGCCAAAAGTCTGCAGCACGGCGAGACCGGGAAGATTCTGCGAGGCCATGGTGACGAGAAACAGCGGCAGCGCGATCGAGGCGAAGGCGTCGAGCGAAAACTGCGGCGTGATCAACAGCGGCGCAGGCGTAATCACGTTCCAGGCGAAGACGCCCGCCGGCGCGCGCGTGACGACGATTGCCGCCGCGACGATCGCCGCCGCGGGCGTTGCGAACAGGCGGCGCCATTGGCTGACGATGAGCCAGACGGCGATCACCGCCGCCGCGCTATAGGGTTCGTCCGCCAGCGCGTGGATCGGCGCGAGGCACAGGCCGAACAGCACGCCCGCCAGCATCGCGCTGGCGACCGCGACGGGGATCTTGGAAACGGCGTCGCCGAGCGGTTTGATCAGGCCGGAGGCGACGATCATCACGCCGACGGCGAGAAAAGCGCCCACGGCCGCGGCGAAGCCGCCTTGCGCGGCGCCTGTCGAGGCGAGCAGCGCCGCTCCCGGGGTCGACCAGGCGCTGGAGACGGGCATGCGCGTTGAAATGCTCAGGATCATCCCCGCGAAGGCCATGGCGAGGCAGAGCGCGAACAGACCGGAGGCCGCCTGCGCCGTGTCCGCGCCCGCAGCCGTCAGGCCGCTGAGGACCACGGGGAATGACGAGCCGAAGCCGACGATGGCGGCGACAAAGCCAGCGCCGATGGGCTGCGCGTTGGAGCTTGCGATAGATTGCGTCACGGGAGGCGGGCTTCTCTTTTGGAGCGCCGCTCTATGGCGGGTTTCGTCAGCGCCCGCCAGAGCGCCGCGCGCCTCAGCAGCCTATTTCGCCGTGCTCTTGAAACAGCTCTCGAGCTTCGCTGCGACCTCGTTGTACGCGCCCGCTTTGGCGATCGGATAGGTGAACTCGAACACTTTGAATTGGTCGTGATCGAGATAGCCCTTGGCGAAGAAGATTTCCTTCATCGTGCGGCCGGAGACGACGAACCAATCGCCGTGCACGGCCTTGTAGGTCACCTTGCCGTCGGGCGGCGCGCCGAGCCGGCCGCCGATTTCGTCCGCGGCGGCTTCGGGAGTTTCCTTGCTGACGTCTTGATCGCCATAGACCCTGAGGTCGGCGCCATCCTTGGCGACGAATTGCCGGCCATCGCCGTTGTCGGCTTCGGGCTGAGCGTCGAGCTTCTGCGCGGGGTAGCAGATCGAATATTGAAACCGGGCATTGTCATAGGTCGGCCAGGCCGCATCGCCCAAGGCGGACGCCGGCCAAAACCCCGAAGCGCCACCCAAGGCCAGCATCAAGGCCAGCGCGTGGGGCGAGGACGATGTCGGTTTGAGCATGGGCGCCTCCGCAAGGCCTCAAGACGTTTCACGAATTGGCTGACGTCAAAAAGCTACCGCCCGGGCGCTCGGCGGCGCAATCGCAAATGCTTGAGCGCGCGATGTTGTGAAGGCTCGCGGCCCAAGCGTCCCACGGCGAAACGGTCCGTAGGGAGGGCATCGTCGAGGATTTTGTCATGAATAATTCGCATTTGATGTGGGTGAAGTCTGAGAACGAACCCTAAACACACTGATCGAACGATCATTTTTTAGGTCGAATCAATCATAATTTTCTTTTAATTGGAAATATAGGTCGCAAAGCGCGACTTTCTTCATGTGAAAAATGCATAGCAGAGCTTTATTGAAAGCCCTTTCAATCGCACCGCAAAAGATTATGTTGCACTGCGTCAGAGAGGGCTGAACCACCGGGTTCCGCCAAACCTGCAGAAGCAGAACCTAGGAGGGTTCAAATGTCACCGCTGAAGACCCTGGCCGAAAGGCTGACGGATTGGCTCCGCACCCGCGCCGCCATCCGCGAGTTGTCTCAGCTCACGGATCGCGAGCTGAACGACATTGGATTGGAACGTACCGACATCGCGTCGGTCGCGTTCGCCGCTTCCAAAGCCGCTTGATCCTAACCGCCGCTCTCAGCGGCGGGGCCGACCGGGCCTGAAAAGGCCCTTCCCGGCGAGGAGATGGCTCCTCGCCTCCCATTCTCAAGACAAAAGGAAATCACCATGAGCCCGCTCAAGACCCTTACCGAAAAGTTCAACGCCTGGCTGCGCATCCGTTCCGCGGTGCGTGAGCTGAGCAACCTGTCCGATCGCGAACTCGAAGACATCGGCATCGCCCGTCATGCCATCGCCGTCGTGGTCGAAGGCGCCTACGCGCACGCGTAAAGCGTCAAACGCATTCCCCCGCTCCTCACGTCCTCCCAGGGAGCTGAGCCCTTAAAAGCCCGCCGATAATCGGCGGGTTTTTTTTTACGCCGCCTTGCGCCTCATCTCCGGCGCCACCGTTTCTCGAATCGCCTCCGCCAAGGCATCGACTTCGGGCACGATGGGCCCGCGACCGAAAATCAGGCCGACTCGGCTCGGCGGCAATTCCGGCACGCCGTCGGCTGGCCCGAGCTTGCGAAACTCTGGCCCGACCATGCTCTCGAGCACGATCATCGCCGCCAGCCCTGCGCGAGCCACGGTCGAAATCGCCGAATAGTTCTTTGAATTGAAGAGATGGCGGGTCTCGCGGCCATGGGCCAGCAGGGCGCGGTCCGCGGCCAGCCGCCACATGCAGGTCGGGCTCCCCATCGCCAGGGGCAACGGCCCATCCTTGGGCATCGCAAAACGCTTTGACACCGCGAACACCAGCGGCTCCTCGCGGAGGCATTCAAAGCCGCGCAGGCCGTCGTGCTCCGTCACCAATGCCAGATCGAGTTCGCCCGCCGCCACTTGGCGCGCAATATCTTGCGAGCCGTCGCAAATGGCGGTGACTTCGACCATGGGATGGCGCGGCGTAAATCGCGCGAGGATGTCGGCGAGGAAGGCTTCGGCATAGTCGTCTGGGATCCCCAGCCGCACCTGGCCGCGCAGGCCCTTTCGCGACAAAGCCGCCAACGCCCCGGCCTCGGCTTGCAACATCCGCCGGGCGTGATCGACCAACCGCTCGCCGTCGTCGGTCAGGCGGGCGCGGCGGCCCTGTTTGACGAAGAGGGGACAGCCCAAGCGCTCCTCAAGACGCCGGATGTGCATGGAAACCGCCGATTGCGTCTTGTTCACGCGGTCGGCGGCCTTGGTGAAGGCGCCGGTTTCGACGATGGCGAGAAAGGAACGGAGTTGGTCGGTGTCGAGCATGGCGATCGATCAATCGATAATTGGAATAGTTTTCCTTACAAACATTCGTTGGATTAATCAATTGAAAACCAGCATGGTGCCTCTCGTCACCAGCGCGAATGCGCTTTCCAACCCGCCCTCTTCGGCGGGACCGGGAAGACTCGCACTGGGCACAAGAGGAGAAAGACAATGCTCGACGTTCTGAAGCCCACAGGCCATTCCGCGACCTTCGAAGTCCGCGCCCTGGACGTGGCCGCTCGTCAAGCCGGTAAAATTTGGCATGTATTGATGTGGCCGGCGCGCGTCATTGAGGCGTGGCGCGTGCTCAACCAGCTTGGCGCGCTGTCCGACCGCGAGCTCTCCGACATCGGGCTCAACCGCAGCGACGTCGCCAACGCCGCAGCGGAAGCGCCGGGGGCCGATCCGACCCTCGCTCTGGTGCGGGCGCGTTTTGAACGGCATGCGGCGCGTGACGCGGCGCGCGCGGAATGGGAAAAGGCGGCGTAATCTTTGATCCGGCGTTCCCCCTCGAGTTAGGGGGAACGCCACTTTGAAAAGCTTAAAGTCTCAACCGCCCAATTGTTGCTGCGTCGGCAACGTTCCGTTCGGCGTGAGGTGGTTGACGAGGTTCGGCAGCACAAGAGCGAGCTGCTGCAGCAACTGCTCTTGGCTCAACCCCGACTTAGCGGCCAGATCTTGCAGCGTCTGCTGGCCGAGCGCCTGTCCCAACGGGCCCGGCGCGATCGGCTGATTGGCCCCCGTGCCAACCCAGGAATTGACCGCGCTATCGTGGCCGCCGGCGCTAAGTTTGCCGATGAGGTCGCTTAGGCCGGAGAGCACGCCGCCGGCGGGCGCTTGGCTGGGGACGGGGGCCGGTGCAGGCGCCGGCGGAGGCGCCCGGCATGTGCAAGCCGCCGAACATCTTCCCTAAGATAAGCGCGCCGGCGACGACGGCGATCGGCGTGGCGAGATCGCCGTTCGGCACCGATTTTTTCAAAGCATCGTCGAACAATCCCATAGCACGCTCCTCATGTTGATAGGGCAACTCTAGCGGCTTGCGTTTTGCCCGTCCATCGCGCAACACTGCAACCGTCGGGGATGTAGTCCTCATCGCGCGCAAAATGCGCAAAGTACGGGGGAATCCGCAGATGGGCTTTATCTCTTGGATCATCTTGGGCCTGATCGCCGGATGGATCGGCAGCAAGATCGTCAACAAGACCGGCTCCGGCATGATCATGGATATCATCCTGGGCGTCGTCGGCGCGGTCGTCGGCGGTTTTATCGCCAGCAGGCTAGGGATCGGTGAGGTCACCGGCGTTAATATCGAGAGCCTGTTCATCGCCGTGATCGGCGCTATCATCGTGCTGCTGGTTTATCGCGCGGTCATCGCCAGGACCTGAGGCCTTCCCGCCGACAGGGAGCGCCGCGTTCAGCGCGGCGTTTTCCAGCGTTCGAGCGCCGCGTCGTCCGCCGACGCTGCCTCGATCCATTCGGCGCTGCCGCCGTCGGCCAGAAGTGGCCGTTTCCAGAACGGCGCCTTGGACTTCAAGTAATCCATCAGCATGTCGGCGGCGGCGAAAGCCGCTTGCCGATGGCGCGAGGCGGCGCCGACGAACACGATCTGTTCGCCGACCGCGAATGCGCCGAAGCGGTGGATAACCGTGACCGCAGCGAGCGGCCAGCGCGCCTCGGCCTCGGCGACGACGCGGGCGATTTCTTCCTCGGCCATCCCCGGATAGTGCTCAATTTCGAGACCGATAAGCTGTTCCGTCTTCGTCGCGACAATAGCCGACGAAGGTGACGACCGCGCCGACGTTCTTGTCGGCCTCGGCGAGCGCGGCGGCTTCGGCGCCGACGTCGAAATCCTCGGCTTGCACGCTTACGCGCGCCATCTCAGCCTCCAGTCATCGGCGGAAAGAATGCGACCTCTTTCGCGCCGGCGATCGCTGCGTCCTTGCGAACGTGCCGCTTGTCGAGCGCCGTCCGCACGACCTCAGGTTTCTCGAACGCATAGGCATAGGTTTCCCCACGCCCGGCGAGCCAGGCCAGGAGATCGGCGACCGTGATCACGGAGGCGGGCGGTTCGATGGTTTCTTCGCTTAGGCCCACGCGTTCGCGCAGCCAAGCGAAGTACAGCGCTTTCATCGCTCAATCGCTCAGATGGTCGTAGGACGCTTTCATATAGTCCCAGCCGGTGTAGAGCGTGAGGATCGCCGCCGCCCAAAGCAGCAGTTCGCCGATCTTGACCGTGCCCGGCAGCACCTTCTCGCCAGCCTCGCCCGCGATCAAGAAGCCGAGCGCGACAAGCTGCACGGTGGTCTTCCATTTCGCCAGATTGGTGACCGGCACCGGCACCCGCAGGTCGGCGAGATATTCGCGTAAGCCCGAGACGAGCACTTCGCGGCACAGGATGATGATCGCGCCGGCCAGCAGCCAGCCTGAAATTACTCGGGTCGCGGTAAGGGCCAGCAGCACGGCGGAGACCAGCAGCTTGTCGGCTATCGGGTCGAGCATGCGCCCCAGCGAGGATTGCTGCCCCCAGGCCCGCGCCAGGTAGCCGTCAAAGAAGTCGGTGATGGCCGCGGCGACGTAGATGGCCAGGGCCGTCCAGCGTGCCCAATCCTCATCGCTGCACAGAATGAGCGCGACGACGACCGGCACGGCCGCGACGCGACCGTAGGTGAGGAGGTTTGGCAGGCTCATGGGATGAGCGGCCGCCGCTTTCGACATCGACATTGGCCCTAGCCAATCGCTTTTCCGTAAGGCGCGTCAAGGGACAAATCGCGACACCGCCCTCGACATTCCGAGCCAAGCTGTTCAATT
>CAVSSV010000060.1:0-30663 GCA_963730695.1 uncultured Pseudomonadota bacterium | reverse complement strand
GTTTATTGTGTAACATCTACTTCGACCAACTGACGTATTGCTAAAATAGGTAGTTGTGTATTAATAGGAGTCCCTTCTAGTTATCAACCTTCTTTTGGCTAGGGACAATCTTAGCAGATAATCCTATTTTTTCTAATTGTTCTCTTTGGTCATCAACTGCTTTTATATAGGCTTTTTCATAAACGTCAGCAATCATTCTCAAAAATTGATTCATGTCAGCTTCTGTTAATAAACTAACAGATAATCTGTCAATAATAGTTTCGTTGCTTTCATATCTTTCTTTGAGAATTTCAAACATAGCTCTTTTTAAAAGCATGTGATTTAGGATTGCTTAAATAATTGCATCCAACTCATTATTGATTTCCTTTCATATTGTTTCTTATATGTTTCATTGCGAATCATGCCATTGATTGATTTTGCCTTGGTCATACATGTTTTGTATGTTTTTCTGTAAATTTGGTAATTCTTGTGGGAATCTTTGGAGATAGCGCATATGATGAGCTAGTTTCATCCAATCTCCTGCTTTTTCATAAGGATGAAATGGACCAAGAGTTAAAGGATGTTCTCCTTGTTCCTGTGGTTTTTTAGGTAATTCTATATTTTTTGCTGCTGATGCAGATACTTGCGGTGAATCTATACCAAATTTTTGATTGATATATCGGCCTGCTCGACTATTCGCGCCTCGCCGGCATGACGCTGCAGGCGTGGTCGCCGTTCCAGCAGGGCTTTTTCAAGGGCGTCTTCATCGGCGACCGCGAGAATTACGCCGAGCTGAACGACGTGATGGACGAGCTGGCGAAGAAATACGGCATCACGCCGATCGGCATCGCCGTCGCCTGGATCACCCGCCACCCCGCCAACATTCAGGTGGTGCTCGGCACGACCAAGCCGTCGCGCGTGCGCGAGAGCGTTGCGGGCGCGGATATCAAGCTGACGCGCGAGGAGTGGTATCGGCTGTTCAAGGCGGCGGGATACGCGGTGCCGTGAGAGAGCGTCGCCGCACCAAGCCGTCATGGCCGGGCTTGACCCGGCCACCCACGCCTGTGTGAGACGCGATGCTCGGAAGTTTGTGCATCACGTCAGACGGTTTTCGTTGTCGCCGTACCGACCGGCGCTTGTTTGACTTCAAGCGACACTGCATCGGCGCGACGTGGATGGCCGGGTCAAGCCCGGCCATGACGGGAGTGTAAGCCCTCACCATGCAATTCCACTTCCTCCACGCCGCCGACCTGCACATCGACTCTCCCCTGGCCAGCCTCAACGCCAAGGACGCTTCGGTCGCCGCGCTGTTCGCCAAGGCCAATCGCGCCGCCGTGGAGGCTCTCGTCAAAGAAGCGATCGACGGCGGCGCGAAATTTGTCGCCATCGCCGGCGACGTCTTCGACGGCGATTGGAAGGACGTTTCCACCGGCCTGTTCTTCGCCCAGCAGCTCGGCGCGCTCCATCGCGCGGACATTCCGACCTTCCTGATCAAGGGCAATCACGACGCTGAAAGCGTCGTCTCGCGCACGTTGCGCGCGCCCGACAGCGTCGTCACGTTTTCGCAGCGCAAGGGCGAGACGAAGCTGATTGAAGCGCTCGGCGTCGCACTGCACGGGCGCAGCTACCCCGCGCGCGAACCGCCGCCCGATTTTCTTGCGAGCTATCCGCCGCGGCGCGAAGGCTTCCTCAACATCGGTCTGTTGCACACCAGCCTCAACGGCGCGCCGGGGCACGACCCCTACGCGCCCTGCACGGTCGATGACCTCAAGCGTTTTGGTTACGACTACTGGGCGCTCGGCCACATCCACGCCGCGGCGATCGTCGCGCGCGATCCCTACGTCGTCTATCCCGGCAACATCCAAGGCCGCAGCGTGCGCGAGATCGGCGCCAAAGGCGCGATGAAAGTCACGGTCGAAGATGGCCGGATCGTGGACGTCACGCCCGTCGCGCTCGACCGCGCCCGCTGGGCGCATGAGGAGATCGACGTGTCCGGCGTCGGCGATATCGAAGACGTGCTTCCGCCGATGCGCGAGGCCTTGTCGCGCGCCCAAGCAGCGTCCGCCGGCCGCGCGTTGGCGGCGCGGCTGACGTTGACGGGCACGACCTCCGCGCACGCAAAGCTCGTCGCGCAAGCCGAACGGCTCGAAGACGAGGCGCGCGCGATCGCCCTGCAGATCGGCGCCGATTTCTGGGTGGAGAAGCTGAAGATCGCGACCAAGCCGACGCCGCACGCGCCCGCGGGCGATGTCGACGCGCTCGACGTCGAGGCGCTGATCGCGGGCGCGGCCGCCGATCCCGAGTTCGCCGACGTCGTCGCAGAAATCGTTGGCACGGTCGCGGAAAAGCTGCCGCGCGACGCACGCGACGCCTTGGAAAACGGCGACGCGCAAGCCTTAACCGAACGCATCGCCAAGGCGCGCGATTTTCTGATCGGGGCGCGTTGAATGCGGCTCGAACGTCTCACGCTCGCGCCCTACGGCCGCTTCGCCGACCGCACGCTGGCGCTCAGCGCCGGCGCCGCGCTGCATGTCGTGCTCGGCGCCAATGAATCGGGCAAGACCACCGCGCTTTCCGCCATCGGCGATTTGCTGTTCGGCTTTCCCCAGCAAACCCCTTACGGCTTCGCGCACGACCAACGCTCGCTGCGCATCGGCGGCCTGTTGCGCTTTGCCGACGGTTCTCAGCTCTCGGCGCGCCGGCGCAAAGGCAGGGGCAACACCCTCCTTGATGACGACGACAAGCCGCTCGCGGAAGACGCGCTCGCACGGGCGCTCGGCGCCGTCGACCGCAAGATGTTCGAAGAAGAATTCGGCCTCACCTCCGAGGCGTTGCGCGAAGGCGGCCGGGCGCTGCTGAAGGCCGGCGGCAGCCTCGCCGAAACGCTCGCCGCCGGTTCCGCGGGACTCACAGCGCTGACGCAGATCCGCGATCGGTTGAAGGAAGAGGCGGACAGTCTATTTTCGCCGCGCCGATCGGCGGGCAAGACGTTTTGGCAGGTCTCCGAGCGTCACGACGCCGCCGACGCGCGCCTGCGCGTCGCGATCGTCACGGCGGACGCGCTCAAATCCGCCGACGAGGCGGTGCTCGCGGCGCAAGCCCAAAAGAACGCCGTCGAGGCCGAGCACGAGGAGGCCGGCCACGAACTCGCGCGCTGGCGGCGCGTGCAGCGCACGACGGCGAAGCTGGCCGAGATCGACGCGCGGGAACGCGAGCTGGAGTTTTTCGCCGACCTGCCGCCGATAGCAGCCGAGATGCTGCAAGCCGCACAGGCCGCGCGCGCTCAGGACGAGGCTTTGCGCGAGGAGCTCGATCGTCTGCGGGCCGAAGCTGCGCGCGACGCCGACGCGAGCGAGGCGCTTTCCGTCCCACCCGCGCTGCTCGCCCAAGGCGAAGCGATCGACACGCTGATGGGCAATCTCAATGTCGTCCGCAAAGGCCAGGACGACCTGCCCCGGCGCATCGAAGCGCATCAGCAGCATCAGGCCGCGCTCGACGCCTTGGCGCGCCGAATTGGCTTTGCCGATCACGCCGCCTTTGCGGCCACGCCGCCGAACGACGCCGCCCTGGCGCGCGCGCGAAAACTCATCGAGGCGCGCCGCCGCGCCGAGGAGCGGCGGGACGAGACGCTTGTCAGTCTGGAAAAGGCGCGCACTGAGATGGCGCGGCTGCAGACGCTGGCGCCAAGCGCGCCGCGCGATCCCGAGCCGTTCAAGCGCCGGTTGGCGGCGATGGCGCCGGCTATGGCGGACGCCGACCGGTTGCGCCTCGCGCGTGCGGCCGCGAGCGCCGAAGCCCGGGCGCTGGCCGACGAGGTTTCGCGCCTCGACCCCGACCCCAAAAGCCTCGACGCCCTGGCGCGCGAGCCGCTGCCGGAGGAAGGCGAAGTGGCCGAATTTGCGCGGCGCGCCGAAGAGGCCGCGCAGGCGAGCCGCACGCTTGAGGCGCAACGCGCCGACGCGAAACGTGCGTTGCAGGCCACCGAAGCCTCGCTAGCCAAGCTGGAACGTCAGGGCGCGTCCGCCACGCGCGAGGATTGGGCCGCGGCCCGCGCGCGGCGCGAAGACGGTTTCGCCCGGCTCTTGCTGGCGTTCGACGATCCCGACGGCCGGGCGGAGCGCTTTGATGCGGTGCGCGCTCTGGCGGCCGGCGCCGACGCCATCGCCGAGATTTTGCTTGTCGATACCGGCCGCGCCGCGCGCATCGCCAGCGAGCGCGAGGCTGTGGCGGCAAGACGCGAGGCGCTTTCTGCGCTCGAGTCGGACGCCGCACGGCTCGAGGAGCGCGCGAAGATTTTTGCCGAACAATGGCGCGCGCTCTGGGCGGCGAGCGGCCTTGCGCCGCGCGAGCCTGCTGCAATGGCGTCGTGGCTGAAGCGCGCCGCAGCGCTGCTCACGCGCCGCGCCGAATTGGCGCGACGCGCCGTCGAGACGGAGGCGCTGGCGGCCAAGGTCGCGGAGGCGCATCGCGGCCTCACGGCGCTGCTCGCCGAGTTCGGGGGCGCTGCGGCCTCTGACAGCTTTGAGGGCGCGCATCGCGAGGCGAACGTCCGGCTCGAAGATTTGCAGCGTGCCTATCGCGCCGCTGAAAGCGTCGCCGCCGACCGCCTGCGCGCGGAGAAAGACGCCGCTGAGGCCGCCGAAGCGCAAACCCGCCAAAGCGCCGCGCTGGAGGCGATCATGGCGGAGTGGCGGACGGCGATGCCGGCGCTCGCATTGCGCGCCAACGCCGGGCCTGAAGAAGCCAGCGCCGCCTTGAGCGCCTGGGAGGCGGTCGCCACGCCACGCGAGTTGATGCAGCGCGAACAACGGAGCATCGCCGGCATACGCGACGATCTGGAGGCCTTCGAGCGAGGCGTCGCCATGGCCGTCATCGCCGCTCCGGACTTCGCCGACGCCGCCGCCGCGACGACGCTGACCCGGCTGCATCAAGCCCTGATCGAGGCGCGGCAGGCTGAGCGCGAGCGCGAGCGACTGACCAAAGCCGCCACCGCGCGCGGGCGAACGCAAGCCGAACTCGAAGCGCGTCGCGCCGCGCTCGCCTCGAAGCTTGGCGAAGCAAAGGCAGCTTTGGGCGTCGACGACGATGGACTTGCCGACGCGCTTAGGCAGGCGCAACGACGACAAGAGATTGTCGCCGCACGCGCCGCCGCGCGCGAAGATCTCCGCGCCGCCGCGGACGGGCTCGACGAGGCGGCGCTGCGCGCCGAGCGCGCCAGCGTCGATGTCGCGCTGGCCGAAGGCCAGATCGCGCTTTGCCGGCAGCGCCAGGAGCAAGCGCTGCAAGCCGTCGGCCAGGCCGCTGTCGCCGTTCGCGAGGCGGAGGGGCGCGTCGATACGCTGATGCAAGGCCGCGGGGCCGCGGACGCGGCCCGCGAACGGGCGGACGCCAGCGCGGAGCTGATCGATGTCGCCAATCGCTGGATCGGCCGCCAAGCCGCCGCACGGCTGGCGACGCGGGCCATCGAGCGCCACCGCGCCGCGGCGCAGGATCCGCTGGTGGCGCGCGCGGGATCGTTGTTCGCCGTCGCCACGTCAGGAGCCTTCGTCGGCCTCGGCGCGGACTACGACGAGACCGACCGCCCGGTGCTGGTGGCGCGGCGCGCCGGCGGCGGCGTGGTCGGCGTTGAGGGCCTCAGCGAAGGCACGCGCGACCAGCTGTTTCTATCGCTGCGCCTGGCGCTGCTGGAGCGCCGCGGCGGCGAGCCGCTGCCCTTCATCGGCGACGATCTGCTGCACAGTTTTGACGACGCGCGCGCGTTGGCGATGCTGGGTGTGCTGGCGGAGTTCGGCGCCAAGCGGCAGGTGCTGCTGTTCACCCACCACCGCCACGTCGCCGATCTGGCGCGCGGGCTGGGCGACGCGCGGGTGGAAGTGGTGGAGCTGTAGCTCTCCGTCATTGCGAGGAGCGAAGCGACGAAGCAATCAGGGGCCGCAATCAACGTCGCCTGCGGCTCTGGATTGCTTCGCTGCGCTCGCAATGATGGGAAAGAGAACGGCGCCGTTAGTGTCCGCCCTGCCCGTAATACGCCTTCGCGCCGTGCTTGCGGTTGAAATGCTTAGCGTGCAGCTCCGGCTCGATCTCTTCGAGCTTCGGCTGCAGCCGCAGCGACAGCTCGGCAAGCTGCGCGACATATTCCAGCGCCACCGCAGCCTCGACCGCCTTGGCGGCTGTCGGCCCCCAGGCGAATGGGCCGTGGCGGTTCACCAGCACGCCGGGGAATTCGAGCGGATCGCGATTGCCGAACGTCTCGACGATCACGTTGCCAGTCTCCCATTCGTAGGCGCCGGCGATTTCCTCGGGCCGCATTTTCCGCGTCACCGGCGCTGGGCCATTGAAATAGTCGGCGTGGGTCGTGCCAAAATTTGGAATCGAACGCCCCGCCTGCGCGAACGCGGTGGCGTGCGTCGAATGCGTGTGCACGACGCCGCCCACGCCCGCGAAGGCGATGAACAGCCGTCGATGCGTCGGCGTGTCCGACGACGGCTTGAGCGTCCCCTCGACGATCTTGCCCTCGAGATCGACGAGCACCATCGTCTCTGGCGTCAGGTTGACGTAGTCGACGCCGCTCGGCTTGATTGCGAACACGCCCGCCGCGCGATCGAGCGCGCTGGCGTTGCCGAATTGCAGCGTGATCAGGCCATGGCGCTGCAGCGCCATGTTGGCTTCGTAGGTTTCGCGCCTGAGTTCCGTCAGCACCGGCTTAGCCTCACGCAAAACCTTGCGCGAGACGATAGTAGACGTCGTTGCTGCGCAGGTCCTGCTTCAAGCCGCGGATCGTCGTGCCCGTGCCGATCAGCACCGTCTCGATCCCCGCGATGTCGGCGAAATCTTCCCAGATCTCGGCCGTCAGCGCGCGGCTGAACGCGGTGTGATGGGCGCCGCCCGCAAGGATCCAGGCTTCGCACGCCGTCAGCGTGTCGGGCTCGCACGTCCACACCGCGCGGGCTACGGGAAGCTTCGGCATCGCCGGCACTTCCTCGGCCACCACTTCGTTCACCAACAGGCGGAAGCGGTCGCCCATGTCGACGAGGCTGGCGTTGGTGGCGGGGCCGAAGCCGGCGTTGAACACCAGCCGCACCGGGTCTTCCTTGCCGCCAATGCCGAGCGGATGGATCTCGATCGTCGGCCTGCCCCAGGCGATGCTCGGGCAGACCTCGAGCATGTGCGATCCCAGCACCCGTTCGCGGCCCTTGGTCAGGTCGTAGGAGTAGTCCTCCATGAACGAGGCGCCGGCCGGATTGCCGTTCGCCATCACCTTGGCGGCGCGCACCAGCGCTGCGGTCTTCCAGTCGCCTTCGCCGGCGAAGCCATAGCCCGCCGCCATCAGCCGCTGCGGCGCCAGCCCCGGCAATTGCTTCAGGCCGTGCAGATCTTCGAACGTGGTGGTGAAGCCCTTGAAGCCGCCCTCTTCGAGGAACGCGCTCAGGCCAAGCTCCTGCCGCGCCGCGTAGCGCAACGCTTCGTGCTTCGCGCCGCCGACGGCGAGCTCCGGCGCGATCTTGTAGTGCCCGGCGTAGTGCTGCACGCGCTCGTTAATCGCGTCGTCCTTCACCGCATTGATCTTGGCGACGACGTCGCCGACGCCAAAAGTGTTGGTGGAGAAGCCGAAGCGCATTTCCGCTGCGACCTTGTCGCCTTCCGTCACCGCGACATTGCGCATGTTGTCGCCGATGCGGCAGAATTTGGCGCCCTGCCAATCATGCCAGGCGTTGGCGGCGCGCATCCAGGCGCCGACGCGCTCCTGCACAGTCTCGTCCGTCCAATGGCCGGCGACCACTTTGCGACTGAGGCGCATGCGCGAATGCATGAAGCCCGCCTCGCGGTCGCCGTGCGCCGACTGGTTCAGGTTCATGAAATCCATGTCGATCGTGTCCCACGGCAGCTCGAGATTGAACTGCGTGTGCAGATGCAGGAACGGCTTCTTCAGCGCGCCAAGGCCGCGGATCCACATCTTCGCCGGCGAGAACGTGTGCATCCAGAGAATGAGCCCGGCGCAATTCGGATCGCTATTCGCGCGCTGGCAAACGTCGAGCACTTCCTCCGACGTTTTCACGATCGGCTGATAGACCGTCTTCAGCGGCAGGCGCGCGCTTTCGGAGAGACCGGCCGCGATCTTTTTGGCGTTGTCGGCCACCTGCGCCAGCGGGCCGGGCCCATACAAGTGCTGCGAACCGCACACGAACCAGATGGCGGGCTTCGCCAGATTGATCATCGAAAGCGTCCTTTGCGGTGTCAGGTTGGAGGAGGCCGACGCGCCCTCAGGCGTGCGCCGGCTTGTGGGCGAATTTGATTTCGAGCAGGCGCTTCATCACGTGGCTGAGATCGGCCGCTTTGGAGAGGCCGCCGAAGGCGTCGTGCAGCTGGCGATAGAGCGCATAGAGCTCCTCGTAAACCGCGCTGCGCTTGGCGTCCGGCAGGAAGCGGCCGGCCCGCACCGACGTCATCGCCGCCTGCGCGGTGACGAAATCTTTGTGCGCGCCGGCGAGCACCGCGGCGACCACCGCGGAGCCGAGCGCACAGCTCTGGTTCGAGGTCGCCAGCTCCATCGCGCAGCCCGTGACGTCGGCATAGATTTGCATCAGCAGCGGGTTCTTGTCGGCGACGCCGCCGGCGCAGACGACGCGGTCGATCGTCACGCCATACTCGCGCTCACGCTCGATGATCGCGCGCGCGCCGAACGCCGTCGCCTCGATCAGCGCGCGATAGATTTCGGCGCGTGTCGTGTAGAGGCTTTGGCCCAGCAGCAGGCCGGACAGCAGTTGGTCGACGAGGATCGTGCGGTTGCCGTTGTTCCAGTCGAGCGCGAGCAGGCCGGATTGACCGGGCGGCCTGCTTGGCGGCTTCCGCCGCCAGCGCGCCATGGGTTGCGTCGTTGCCTTCGCACACCACCTCGACCCACCATTTGAAGAGGTCGCCCACCGCCGATTGCCCCGCTTCGATCCCATAGAAACCCGGCAGGATCGAGCCATTGACGATGCCGCAGATGCCGGGAATGTCCTTCACCGCGCGGGCGTTGGAGACGACGCCGCAATCGCAGGTCGAGGTGCCGATCGCCTTGACCAGCACGCCCTCGCCAACGCCGCAGCCGATGGCGCCATAATGCACATCGAAAGCGCCGACGGCGATCGGGATCGCTTCGCGCAAGCCCAGCGACGCCGCCCACTGCGGGCAGAGGCCGCCGGCGGAATGCGAGGCGTCGTAGGCGCGGGTGTAGAGGCGGTCGCTGAGCGCGGCGAGCTTGGGGTTGAGCGCGGCGAGGAACGCCTTATCCGGCAGGCCGCCCCAGTCCTCGGCGTACATCGCCTTGTGGCCCGCCGCGCAAACGCCGCGCACGATCTTCGTGGGATCGTCGACGCCGGCGAGCACTGAGGGAATCCAGTCCGCGAGTTCCACCCAGGAATAGGCGGCGTCGAACGCGGCTTCGTCGACGTTCAGGCAATGCAGGATTTTCGCCCACCACCATTCCGAGGAATAAACGCCGCCGATCTTGGCGAGATATTGCGGGCGCATTTCCGCCGCGCGCTCGGTGACGAGCTTGGCCTCGGCCCAGGAGGTGTGGTCCTTCCACAGCCAGCATTGCGCGTTGAGATTGCCGCGCCAGCGCTCCTGCGCGCCAAGCGCCTGGTTGGACTTGTCGACCGGCAGCGGGCTCGAGCCCGTGGTGTCGACGCCGATGGCGATGACGGCGTTGCGCGAGAAGCCTGCGGCGCCTTCGGCTTCGCCGAGCGCGGCGACAACAGCGGCTTTCAAGCCCTCGAGATAATCCTGCGGGTTTTGGCGCGCGACGAACTGGTCGTTGGGATCGAGCAGCACGCCTTGATGGCCGGACGCATAATGGCTGACCGCCGAGCCGACCTCCGCGCCGTCCGCGCAACGAACGACAACGGCCCTGACTGAATTGGTGCCGAAGTCCACGCCAATGGTGAACATATGCCTAGCCGTCCCCTCGCCTAAATCGCGGGCTTCATAGCGGGTAAGCGCGGCGGGCGCCACGGGAGGAAGGGCTGTTTTTTCTGGGCGCGCGCCCCTTCTCCAGCGAAGCTGGGGAAGGAGTCACGCCGAAGGCGTGACGGACGGGTGTGGAAAGCAGGACAGATCGTTAGGATCATGGGCCCAGGCGGCGGTGCAAGGACGGCAACTGCGCCGTCTGCCTTTCCACACCTCATCCGTCACGGCTTCGCCGCGACACCTTCTCCACTTCGTGGAAGAAGGGGCCTACGCCTCCGTCTTATTCATCCGCGCCTGCTTCTTCGCAAAGCGCTCATTCATCTTCGCTTCGCCCTCCGGCGTGCCGTCGTGCCAAGTGCCGAACAGTTTGTCGAACGGGGCGAGGCCGTCAGCGTAGTTCACTTCAAAATATTTGTGGTGGAGGTAATGCGCGTAGGCGTGGCTGTCGAAACCGGAGGTTTCGTTGACCTCGATCGTGTCAAAACCGATGTGGCCGACCACTGCGCCGAAGCCCGCGTAATTCAGTTGATACATCGCAATCAGCGGATTGGACGGGATGATGAAACCGATCAGGCAGCTCGAGAAGTACAGCAACTGCTCGAACCAGTGCATCGACAGGCTCGACCACGGCGAGGGATTGACCGAGTTGTGATGGATGGAATGCACCATCCGATACAGCGGCGGCCAATGGATCAGCCGATGCACGCAATAGAAGTGGATCTCGTGAATCATCGGCACGAGCAGGCCGAGAACGAATAGCCAAACCGGATGGTCGGCGAAGCTCACCCACCAGCCGACGCCGTTCGCCGAGGCCCAGAGACAGATGACTTCGTAAGCCGTCCAGATCGGCACGCCGGTCAGGAACGTGCGCAGATAGCCCTCGATGTTTTGGCTGTTGAACCAGAACGCTTTGTTCGGGACATCCTCAGGGAATTTGGCGTTGTATTTGAACCGCGTTCCTTGCGCGCGCGCGCGATAAAGCCGGTATTCGAACGCGTTATAGAAAAGGAACACCAACACGCAGTTGACGACGAACAGCCCCAAAATCCAGCCCGGCTGCAGCGTCTTCATCGTCTCCACCGGCGGCAGCACAAACCGCCAGATCAACAGCGTCGTCGCCAGGAACAGCAGGTTCCACGGCAGCAGATAGTTCGGCAGCCATTTGAGCACCGTGAGTGGGTTCGGCGGCAGCGCGTAGAACGGCGCGATGCCCAGCGGCGCGCTCGGCGAAAAATCGCCACGCTTGTTGCGCTGACCAAATTTCAGGTCGTCCACGGTAGCCTCCCGGGGGCTTTGATTTTGTTTTGTGGGGCCAGACTATCGCGTGAGCGCCGAGGGGTCCAGCGTTCGCGGCGCGAGGCCTTTCGAGCTAAGCACTCTCGACGTGATCGCGCTGGAGCGGAACTATTTCTGTTAAATGAAATGCAAAGATACACTCTTAATTTGTCTCTTCCGGCGCTGGGGGGCGCCCAGCCGATGGCACGACGAATGGCAAGCAACGGAGTCTTTCGCCTCTTCCTGGCGGCGCTGGCGTTGATGGCGATGGCCTTCCTCTCGGCCCGCGCAACCGGTCAGCCGGCCGAGAGGATCGCGAGCCAGTCCTTGAAAATCGAGGCGTCCGCCGAGGGCACGGATGTCCTCCGCAATCCGATGAAATTCCAGCGCGTGCGCTTGCTCGACGCGGCATGCGAGCCGAACTGTCCGGAATGGCTTTCGGCGGAGGGCGACATCGTCCGCGGCACCGCTGAGCAGTTTCGCCAAGCGCTGGCGCAATTCGGCGACCGCAAGGTGCCTATCCTCATCAGTTCGGGCGGCGGAATTGTCGAGGAGGGCTTTGCGATGGGCCGCCTGATCAGGGAGCGGCGGATGGCAGTCGGGGTCGCCAAGACGAGGGTCGTCACCTGCGTCAGCGATATCAAGCATTGCGATCAGGGCCCTATTGGCATGCCGGTCACGAGCGGCGCCTATTGCTTCTCCGCCTGCGCGCTCGTGCTGGCGGGGGGCGCCGATCGTTTCGCGTCGACCTTGTCCGCGGTCGGCGTGCATCAGGCGCGGGCCGCCGGCCCGAAGACAATCATCCGAAAAATGTTTCGCGTGACCTACAGGATGGAAAGTGGACAGAAGCGGGAGGTCTCGCGCCAGCTCGTGAACACGCAGACCTCTTATGCGCCGGAGACCGCGTCGGACCTGTCGGAGGTCGAGCAAGGCATCAAGGCCTACTACGCCCAGATGGGCATCGACGAGCGCGTTTTCACCGCGTCGCTCGCAACGCCGTCGAACCGCATTGACGTGCTTTCCGGAGCTGACCTGAGGTCGATGCGCCTCGTCACGTCCCCTCTATCCCCCTACTTTTTCTTGGTGAGATCCGGCAAGGACACGCGCCTTTCGACGACCGACCCCGCGCCGACGGCGACGCCCGTCCCGGACATCGTCGCCATAGGCTCGTGGTCGCTGCCGTTCCCCTCGCAACGGCGCGACGTCGCGCTGGAGGCGACGTTCACGTATTCCAAGGGCGAGACCAATGTGATCGGCGCTTTCACGGTGCGCGAAACCGCCAGCAGGTTTGCGACCGAAGTGCGCGGCACGGGGCTGACGCTGCTGCTGCGCCCATCGAACGCTTCGTTCCACACCGAAAAATCTCATGCCGCATCGACCCTGGTTATCGCCGTCCCGCTTGCCGAGTACTGCAAACTCAGAACGAACGGGGCGATGATCGTGACCTATTCCGATCGCAGCGGATTGACCGATGCCGAGGTCGACGCGGAACAGAAACTGCAGGGCGAGCCGCCAACGGAAATCGATCCCTGGGGCCTCGACAACGGCCTAAAGCTGTTTGAAGCGGCGTGCCCCGGCGAGGCTTCGGCGGCGGCGAAGTGAGCGACGCGCGCTAAGGGGCGGAAGAGCCCCAGCCGTCATTGCGTCACACTTTAGGTCGCGAAGTGCTTCAGTTCGTTCGCCCACCTACCTGCGTCAAACCCAACCAGCACCGCGCTTCCATTCTCAAGCACCGGTCGCTTGATGAGCGACGTGTGCGCCAACATGAGGTTCGCCGCTTTGGCTTCGCCGATGCCGTCCTTATCCGCCTGGCTCAGCCCGCGAAACGTCGTGCCGCGTTTGTTGAGCAAGACCTCCCAGCCGACCTTCGCCGTCCAACGCACGAGCGTTGCGCGATCCAGCCCGCTCTCCTTGTAATCGTGAAAGGCGAAGGCGCGTTTTTGCGTACGCAACCACGCCTGCGCGTCGCGCGTCACGTCGCAATTCTTCAAGCCGTAAAGTGTGAGTGGCACGCAAACTCCTCCGCCTCACCTCTGGCGCGCCGCCCGGCGGCCGCGCAATAATAAAGATTGCGAAATTCACAAATCCGCCATATTGTTCTTGTTTTGTTCTAGAACAACGGCAATTGGGGAGCCTCATGACGCAAGATGATTTGATCGTGATCCCCCTGCCCAATACAGGCGGCGGCGTCACCTTTGCCGTAGCGTGTCTGTGGAGGAGGAGAACGGCAAAATCTTCGCCGAAGCGATCGGGGCGATCCCGGAAACCAACTTCGCCCCGCCCCGCCGCATTGCCCTGTCGCGTTACAACATCGCCAAGCTGCGCGATGGGGCGGCGAGCCGGCCGGACCTCTACGAGGGCATGATCCTGCCGGCGTCTTATGGCGGAGTGGAACGCTGAACGAGACGGCGCCGCCTTCTCCACGTCGTGGGGAAGGCGCCCCGCCGAAGGCGGGGCGGATGGGGTGTGGAAAGCAGGGCTGAGCCGGACGGGCGTGGGACGACAGTCTGTGCAAAATCAGCGACTGCACTGTCCTCCTTTCCACACCTCATCCGTCATGGCTTCGCCATGACCCGTTCTCCATTTCATGGAGAAGGGGTTCCTTAAACCGCTGAGATCGTTGAAAGAAGAACCGTAAACCCCTTGCAAAAACTTGGGATTATTTGGTTTTGGCAGGCCTCGGCTTGGATTTTCTGAGCTCCCGCTTGGACTTCCTTGGCCGCAATAACGTATTTTCTTGCAAAACCTTGGCGCTAGTACACCGCTACGCCTGCTCAAGCTCGATCAGCACCCCACCGAAATCCTTTGGGTGCAAAAACAGCACCGGCTTGCCGTGCGCCCCGATCTTCGGCTCGCCGAGAACTCGCTTGCCTTCCCCCACCACCCGCGCCTGCGCCGCGGCAAGATCGTCGACCTCGTAGCAGACATGGTGCACGCCGCCCTCCGGCGACCGCTCAAGAAACTTGGCGATTGGCGATTGCGCCCCGAGCGGCCGCAGCAATTCGATCTTGGTGTTCGCTAGCGTGACGAACACCACCGTCACGCCATGTTCGGGCAGGTCGACGGGCGCCGAGACGTCGGCGCCGAACGCCTCGCGGTACGTCGCCGCCGCTCGCTCAAGGTCCGCGGTGGCGATGGCGACGTGGTTGAGGCGCCCGAGCATGGCTCACGCCTCGACCACCAGCACATGCACCAGCGGCTTCTTGCCCCAGGCGGCGTCGACGGCGTTGCGCACCGCGCGTTCGACCGCGCCCGACACCACCGTCGCGTCGCGCTTCTTGGCGCGCGGCAGGCCGTCGAGCGTTTCGAACAGCGCGGAGTCGATGACCGCCGCGAGGTCCGCGCCGCGGCGTCCGCGTTTGGGAACGCCCGCCATCGTCACGTCGGGATCGCCGACGACATCGCCCTTGTCGCTGATGGCGAAGGCGATCGAAACGACGCCCGCGAACGACAGCTTTCGCCGCTCGGCCACGCATGGATCGTCCTTGGCGAGCAGCACGTCGCCGTCCTTATAGACGCGGCCATGATCGACCGGCGACAGCATCACCGCGCCCTCCTCCGCCGACAAGCGCACCATGTCGCCGTTGAACGCGCGCGCCACCGAGGCGACGCCTTGCGCCTTGGCGAAGGCGACATGTTCGGTCAGATGCAGCGGCTCGCCATGGGCGGGCACCGCGATTTTCGGCCGCGTCCAGGCGTACATTTTGGCAAGCTCCGCCCGCCGCGGATGGCCGGAAACATGGACGAGCTTGGTGCGGTCAGTGATCACCTCAACGCCCTGCGAGACCAAGCCGTTGACGATGGCGCCGATCGCTTTCTCGTTGCCGGGGATCGCGCGCGAAGAGAAGATCACGGTGTCGCCGGCGTTCAGTTTCGCCGCGGGGTGGCTGTCGTCGGCGATGCGCGCGAGCGCCGCACGCGGCTCACCCTGGCTGCCGGTCGCGAGCGCCAGCACCTGCGCGCGGGGCACCCGGTCGAACAAGTCCTGGCCGAGGAATGGCGGCAGGCCTTCGAGGTAACCGCACTCGCGCGCCACCGCGACGACGCGCTCCATCGCGCGGCCAAGGATCATCACCTGCCGGCCATTGGCGAGCCCGGCTTCCGCGGCAGAGCGCAATCGTGCGACGTTCGAAGCGAATGTCGTCAGCAGCACGCGCCCTTTGGCCTGACCGACGACGTCGATGAGCGATTTGGCCACATCCGTCTCCGACGGGCTTTCGCCCTCGCGAAGCGCATTGGTGGAGTCGCAAATCAGCGCCAACACGCCTTCGTCGCCGAGCGCGGTCAGGCGCGCCTCGTCGGTGACCTCGCCGACCAGCGGCGTCGGATCGATCTTCCAATCGCCGGTGTGCACGATGAGGCCGGCAGGGGAGCGGATCGCCAGCGCGCGGCTCTCGGGGATCGAGTGCGCCACCGCGATGAACTCGACCGTGAACGGCCCAAGCTCGACGACGCCGCCTTTGGGAACGACATTGAGCGGAATGTTAGGCGCGCCCGGCTCGCCGAGCCGGCGCGCCTCCAAGAGGCCAATGGCGAAGCGCGTGGCGTAGACGGGCGCCTTGAGGCGCGGCCACAGGTCGACCAGCGCGCCGATGTGATCCTCGTGCGCGTGGGTGATGAAAATGCCTTTGAGGTCGCCTTTGACGCGCTCGATGAAGCCGAGGTCGGGCATGATCAGGTCGACGCCCGGCAGATCCTCCCCGGCGAAGGCGACGCCGAGATCGACCATGATCCACTCGCGCCGGCGCTTGGTGCCGTAGCCATAGAGCGCGCAGTTCATGCCGATCTCGCCGAGCCCCCCGAGCGGCACGAAGACCAAGTCGTTTGTTTCAGCCATTTATGGTCCTTGGGGGGAAAACGGCGCGAGATCGCCCGCTTCGATGAATTGCACGGCGCCGTCGGTGCACTCAAGCCGCAGGCGCCCGGCGGCGTCGACGCCGGCGAAACGGCCTTGATGAGAAACGCCGCCGCGATTGACGACGATGGGGCCGCCGAGGCCGGCGGCGCTGTTCAACCAGGCTTCGCGGATCGCTGCAAAGCCCTCGCCGCGCGCCCATCGCGCAAGGCCCGCTTCAAAGCAGCGTTGCAGGTGCGGAAACAGCAGATCCGGCGGCGCGGGCGCGCCAAGCGCCGCGCTGAGGTTGGTGGCGGGATAGGGAAGTCCATCAGGGGCGCTCGTGCAGTTCACGCCGATGCCGACGATCGCGGCGATGTGCCCCTGCGCAAACGTGAAACCCTCGACCAGCACGCCTGCAAGCTTCGCGCCCGCGAACAAGACGTCGTTGGGCCACTTAAGTTCGAACTTCGCCGCGCTTCCCAGTCGGGCAGCGACGGCGCCGAGCGCCTCGATCAGCGCCAGACCCGCGACAAAGCCGAGCTCCGCGGCGTGCTCGGGCGCACAAGGGTCGATCAGCAACGCGCTGGCGTAAAGGTTGCCCGTCGGTGAGACCCACAGACGCCCCTGGCGGCCACGGCCAGCCTTCTGCCGCTCCGCCACGAACCACACCCGGCCGGGATCGCCGGCGAGCGCGCAGGCGCGCGCCTCGTCATTCGTCGAGGCGACTTCCGCAAAACGTTGAACGCGCCAAACGGCCTCGCTCAAAACAGCGACTTGGCCGCCGCGGTGGCGGCGTCAATCAGGGGCGAAGGGAATATGGTGGCGGCCACGACAAACACCGCCGCCAGGATCAGCACCGCGCGCGCGGCGAACCACGGCGAGTCGAACTTGTCGGCGGGCGCGTCGAAATACATCATCTTGATGATGTTGAGGTAGTAGTAAGCGCTCACGACGCTCAGCAGCACGCCGATCACGGCGAGCGGATAAAGGCCGGCGTGAATGGCGGCGGCGAACACGTACCATTTGGCCAGGAAGCCAAAGAGCGGCGGAATGCCGGCGAGCGAGAACAGCAGCAGCGCCAGCGCGAACGCCATGCCGCCGTTGTTGCGCGCGAGCCCGGAGAGATCCGAGATCTTCTCGACGAAAACGCCGTTGCGCTTCATCAACAGGATCGCCGCGAAAACGCCGAGCGTCATCGCAAGATAGATCGACATGTAGACGACGACGCCCTGCGCGCCTTCCACCGTCCCGGCGGCGAGGCCGACCAGCGCGAAGCCCATGTGGCCGATCGAGGAATATGCCATCAGCCGCTTAATGTTGGTCTGGCCGATCGCCGCGAACGCGCCGATGGCCATCGACAGGATCGCGATGAAGGCGATGATCTCATGCCATTCCGTCGCCACGCCCGGGAAAGTCGCCATCGTCACGCGGACCAGCACCGCCATCGCCGCCATCTTTGGCGCGGAAGCGAAGAAGGCGGTGACCGGCGTCGGGGCGCCTTCGTAGACGTCAGGCGTCCACATGTGAAAGGGCGCGGCCGAAATCTTGAAGGCGAGGCCGGCGAGCACGAACACCAAGCCGAACACCGCGCCAAGATTCTGTTCCGCGCTGAGGGCGGCAGCCACTGAGGCGAAGCCGGTGCCGCCGGAGAAGCCGTACAGCAGCGAAGCGCCGTAGAGCAGCATGCCCGAGGACAACGAGCCGAGCACGAAATACTTGAGGCCGGCTTCGGTCGCGCGCCCGTTGTCGCGGTTATACGCGGCCAGCACATAGAGCGACAGGCTCATCAGTTCGAGGCCGAGATAGAGCGCGATGAAATCGTTGGCGGAGACCAGCATGTTCATGCCGAGCGTCGCCAGCACGACAAGCGCGGGGAACTCGAAGCCGCCGATGTTCTGCCGCTTCATGAAGTCGACCGAGAGCAGCAGCGCGACGATCGAGCCGATCAGCGACAGCGATTTCATGAAGCGCGCGAAAGCGTCGTCGATGAAGGCGCCGTAGAACGTGGCGCCGTAGGGTTCGCGCGTCAGCAACACCGAGAGCAGCGCCGCGCCGAGCACCAGGATCGCGGCGTCAACGACGGCCCAAGGCGCGCGCTCGCGCCACGCGCCGAGCAGCACAAGAATCATCGCGCCGATCGCGAGGATGAGTTCGGGAAGGGCGTGCGGAAGCGAGAAAGCGCTGGCGGCAGACATGGGCGCCTCCTAGTTCGCGAATGCGGCTTTGACCGCGCCGACGTGGTCTTGGACGCTCTTGACGAGCGCCTCCGCCGCCGGAGCGCTCGCGTCGATGATCGGCTGCGGATGCACGCCGTAATAGATCACGAGAAAGAACAACGGCGCGAGAATGACGATCTCGCGCTTGGACAAGTCAGACAGCGCCAACAAATTCGGCTTGTCGCACACGCCGAACACCACGCGGCGATAAAGATAGAGCGCATAGCACGCGGACAGGATGACACCGGTGGTGGCGAAGAAGGCGACCCACGGGTTCGACTGGAACGCGCCGATCAGGGTGAGGAACTCACCGATGAACCCCGACGTGCCGGGCAGACCGACATTGGCGAGCGTGAACAGCATCAGCGCGACCGCATAGAGCGGCATCGGCTTCACCAAGCCGCCGAACGCTGCGATCTCTCGGGTGTGCAGGCGGTCGTAAACGACACCCACACAAAGGAACAACGCGCCCGACACCAGGCCGTGGCTCACCATCTGGTAAACCGCGCCTTCGACGCCTTGGGCGTTGGCCGCGAAAATGCCCATGGTGACGAAGCCCATGTGAGCGACGGAGGAGTAGGCGATCAGCTTCTTGATGTCCTCCTGCACCAGCGCGACGAGCGAGGTGTAGATGATGGCGATGACCGACATCGCATAGACCAGCGGCGCAAAGTAAACCGAGGCGTCCGGGAACATCGGCAGCGAGAAGCGCAGGAAGCCGTAGCCGCCCATCTTCAACAAAATGCCGGCCAGGATGACGGAGCCCGCGGTCGGGGCCTCGACGTGCGCGTCGGGCAACCAGGTGTGCACCGGCCACATCGGCATCTTCACCGCGAAGGAGGCGAAGAACGCTAGCCACAACCACTTCTGCATCGCGGGTTCGAAAGGCGTGTGCAGCAGCGTGACGATGTCGGTCGTTCCGGCCTGCCAATACATCGCCATGATGGCGAGCAGCATCAGCAACGAACCGGCGAGCGTGTAGAGGAAGAACTTGAACGCGGCGTAGACGCGGTTCTTGCCGCCCCACACGCCGATGATCAGGAACATCGGGATCAGGCCGCCCTCGAACACGATGTAGAACAGCAAGATGTCGAGCGCGACAAACACGCCGATCATCAGCGCTTCGAGCACAAGGAACGCGATCATGTACTCGCGGACCCGAGTCTGGATCGAATTCCACGACGCCAGAATGCACAGCGGCGTCAGGAACGTCGTCAGCAGCACGAACGGCATGGAGATGCCGTCGACGCCGACCTTGTAGCCGATGCCGCCGGGCAGCCAGTGGGCCTGCTCAACCAATTGGAAGTCGGGCGAACTGGGGTTGAAGCGGGACCAGGCGACGAGGCTGACGAGGAACACGAGCAACGTCGTGGCCAACGTGATGTAGCGCACATTCGTCTTTGCCGCTTCGCTGTCGCCGGGAATGGCGAACAGCGCAGCCGCGCCGAGCAGCGGCAGGACGATAAGGCCGGAGAGCAGACCGATCATTGTCCGAGCCCCCGGAACATGTACCACGTCGCGAAGGCGGCGGCGCCGATGAGCATCGCGAAAGCGTAATGATAGACGTAGCCAGACTGCAGGCGGACCGCGCCGCGGGTGACGTCAAGCACCCGCGCCGAAATGCCATTCGGTCCGAAGCCGTCAATGATGTAGCCGTCCCCGCCCTTCCAGAACGTGCGTCCGAGCCAGAACGCCGGCCGCACGAAGATGAAGTCGTACAATTCGTCGAAATACCACTTGTTCAAGAGGAAGCGGTACAGCAGCGGATTGGCGCGGGCGAGACGCGCGGGCGCCGACTTGTCGACGACGTACATCTGATAGGCGACGGCGAGGCCGCCGACCATCATGACGAAGGGCGAAAGCGACACCCACCACGGAACGCGCTCCATGTCCTCCAGCAGCGTATTGCTGCCGCCGATCGCGAGCGTGTTCTTGAAAAACCCGAGCGCCCCTTCGCCCTCGAAGTATCCGCGGAACACCATGCCCGCGAGCGCCGCCCCGACGGCAAGCACCGCAAGCGGAACGAGCATCACCTGCGGCGATTCGTGGGCCGGCCCGGCGTGGTCGCCATGACCGTGATCGTCGGACGCGTGAGGGTCAGAGGCGTGGCCGTGGTCATCGGCAGCGTGCGCGTCAGTATGAGCGCCGGCCCCGTGGCCATCGTCCTGCGGCAGGCTGCTCAACCAATCCCCGCGCTTACCAAAGAACGTCATGAACACCAGGCGCCAGGAATAGAACGAGGTGAACGCGGCGGCGATCACGACGCAAAAGAACGCATAGGGAGCCATCGCGTTGTGCGAGGCATAGCTGGCCTCGATGATGGCGTCCTTCGAGACGAACCCGGCGAAGCCGATGGGGAAGGGGATGAAGGGAATGCCGACGCCGGTCAGCGCCAACGTGCCGATCGTCATCATCCAGAAGGTGAAGGGGATCTCGTCCTTGAGGCCACCCATGCGGCGCATGTCCTGCTCGTGGTGCATGGCGACGATAACCGAGCCCGCGCCCAAGAACAGCAGCGCCTTAAAGAAGGCGTGGGTGAAAAGGTGGAAAATCCCGAGGCTGTACCCCCCGGCCCCGAGCGCGACGAACATATAGCCGAGCTGCGAACAGGTGGAATAAGCGATGACGCGCTTGATGTCGTTCTGCACCAGGCCGACAGTGGCGGCGAAGAACGCCGTCGTCGCGCCGAAGAACATCACGACGTTGAGCGCCGTCGGCGAAAGCTGGAACAAGGGCGAAAGGCGCGCCACCATGAACACGCCAGCGGTGACCATGGTCGCCGCGTGAATCAGCGCCGACACCGGCGTCGGGCCCTCCATCGCGTCCGGCAACCAGGTGTGCAGCAGGAACTGCGCCGACTTGCCCATCGCGCCCATGAACAGCAGCAGGCAGCACAGCGTGATCGCGTCCCAATCGCAGGCCGAAGACGTGAATGGGGTGATTGGCGAGCGACGGGGCGGAGGCGAAGATCGCGTCGAAGCTCGACCGAACCTGTCAGCGTGAAGACGAGGAAGATGCCGAGGGCAAAGCCGAAATCGCCGACGCGGTTGACGACGAAGGCTTTAATAGCCGCGGCGTTCGCCGACGGCTTCTCATACCAGAAGCCGATCAGCAGATAAGAAGCGAGACCGACGCCTTCCCAACCGAAGAACATCTGCACCAGGTTGTCGGCCGTCACCAGCATCAGCATGGCGAAGGTGAACAGCGAGAGGTAGCTGAAAAACCTGGCCCGCGACGGGTCGTCGACCATGTAGCCCCAGGAATAGACGTGCACGAGGAACGACACCGTCGTGACGACCACCAGCATTACGCCGGTGAGCGAATCGACGCGCAGCGACCACGCCACCGCAAGCTTGCCCGAGGTGAACCAGTTGCCGAGCGCGGAAACGGTGACATTCCCCTCGCCGCTGAGGGTGAAGAACGTGATCCACGCGAACAGCGCCGCCACGCCCAGAAAGATGGTCGTGACCCACTGCGCGTTACGGTCGCCGATAAGGCGGCCGAAGGCGCCAGCGATGAGGAAGCCGAGCAGCGGCAGGAAGACGATGGCCTGTATCATCTTTTCCGCTCAGCCTTTGAGGGTGTTGATGTCTTCAACCGCGATCGAGCCACGGTTGCGATAATAAGCGACGAGAATGGCGAGGCCGATGGCGGCCTCGGCCGCAGCCACCGTCAGGATCATCAGCGAGAAAACCTGACCTGTGAGGTCGCCCGCCGCGCTGGAGAACGCGACGAGGTTGATGTTGACGGCGAGCAGGATGAGCTCGACCGACATCAAGATGATGATGATGCTCTTATGATTGAGAATGATGCCGGCGATCCCGATCGTGAACAGGATGCCTGCCAGAACGATGTAATCGTGAAGAGGCACGGACATAGGCGTCATATCCCCGTGCGCGGCGCAACTTTGCGCATTTCGATCGCCGCCTCCGGCGTGCGGCCGACCTGCACCGCGATGCTCTGCCGCTTCACGCCGACCTTATGCTGCAATGTGAGCACGATCGCGCCGATCATCGCCGTGAACAGGATCATGCCCGCCGCTTCGACGAAGTACGCGTAGTGGGTATAGAGCACCAAGCCGAGCGCCTGCGTATTGGCGACCGTGCCGGCGGGGGAAACGGGGATGGAGGCGCCTTTCGACGGCTCCCAGCCGACTTCCACCGAGCCCAATTCGATAGCGACGAAAAACGCGATCAACGCGCCGACCGGCATGTAGCGCACAAAGCCCTGCTTGAGCTGGACGAAGTCGACGTCGAGCATCATCACCACGAACAGGAACAGCACGGCGACCGCGCCGACGTAGACGACGATCAGGATCAGCGCCAAAAACTCAGCGCCGAGCAGGACGAACAAGCCCGCCGCCTGAACGAAGGCGAGGATCAGGAACAGCACGGAATGAACCGGGTTGCGCGCCGTGATCACGGCGACCGCCGACACGATCAAGACGATCGAGAAAACCCAGAAGAAGAAGTACTCGCCGGTCATCGCCCACTCCCGCCCCTTCCCGCCTCAGCGGTAGGGAGCGTCCATCTTGATGTTGCGCGCGATTTCGCGCTCCCAGCGATCGCCGTTGGCGAGCAGCCGTTCCTTGTCATAGAAAAGCTCTTCGCGCGTCTCCGTCGCGAATTCGAAATTCGGGCCCTCGACGATGGCGTCGACCGGACAGGCCTCCTGGCACAGCCCGCAGTAAATGCACTTCACCATGTCGATGTCGTAACGGGTCGTGCGCCGCGTGCCGTCGTTGCGGCGCGGGCCGGCTTCGATCGTGATCGCCTGCGCCGGGCAAATCGCCTCGCAGAGCTTGCAGGCGATGCAGCGCTCCTGGCCGTTGGGATAGCGGCGCAAGGCGTGCTCGCCGCGGAAGCGCGGCGACAGCGGCGTCTTTTCGTGGGGATAGTTGATCGTCGCCTTCGGCTTGAACATGTAACGGATGGACAGGAAGAGCGCGCCAACAAACTCCTTTAGCAGGAGGGAGTTGGCGGCTGCAGCCGACATTCATCGCCATAGCCCGTCCCCTAACCCGCGTAGCCGAGGGCGTTGGCCCATTCGAGCACCCCCGCCACGACCACGACCATGACCAAGGAAATCGGCAGGAACACTTTCCAGCCGAGACGCATCAATTGATCGTAGCGATAGCGCGGCACGAAAGCCTTCACCATCGAAAACATGAAGATCACGCTCCACGCCTTGATCAGGAACCAGATGACGCCCTGGAACCCACGTGAAAGGCGGGAAAGGCAGCGGCGGCAGCCAGCCGCCGAGGAACAGCACCGCCGTCATCGACGACATCGTCAGCATGGCGACGAGTTCGGCCAGGAACTGCAGCATGTACATCGAGGCCGAATATTCCACGGCGAAACCGGCGACGAGCTCGGACTCCGCTTCAACCAGATCGAACGGCGGCCGGTTGGTCTCGGCCAGCGCCGAGATGAAGAAGATGATGAACATCGGAAACAGCGGCAGCCAATACCAGTTCAGAAACGTGCCGGTGAAGAGGTGGCCGAACAGGCCGTAGTTCTGCGCCCGCACGATATCGGAAAGGTTCAAGGAGCCCGCGCACATCAAGACGGTGATGATGACAAAGCCGATCGAGACTTCGTAGCTCACCATCTGCGCCGCGGAACGCAGCGCCGACAGGAAGGGGTATTTCGAGTTCGAAGCCCAGCCGGCCATGATGATGGAATAGACGCTGAGCGAGGACACCGCGAAGAGGAACAGGATGCCGACGTTGATGTCGGCGATCACCCAGCCGTCGCTGACGGGAATGACCACCCAGCCGGCGAAGGCGAGCACCGCCCCGACGAACGGCGCCAGCACGAACACGCCCTTGTTCGCCGCCGCTGGGATCACCGGTTCCTTGAACACGAACTTCATGAGGTCGGCGAACGGCTGCAGAACGCCCCAGGGACCGACGACGTTCGGCCCGCGGCGCAATTGCACCGAGGCCCAAATCTTGCGTTCGCCGTAGATCAGCACCGCAGAGGACAGCAGCACGCAGACGAGCAGCACTAGGCTCTCGATGATGTAGCGGACGATCGAGCCGATCAACGTGTTCTCAAGCCAACCGCCAAGCGCTGCGAATACGCCGCTCGACACCAGCCCGTAGATCACCGCGATCACGAGGATGAGGACCGCGATGCCCGCGAGCGCGGCCATCGTCGCGGCGCTTGAGTTTTGCGAGCGTCGGCTCGGCACGCTGGTCATCGGCCTACTCCGCCGCTTGCATGGCGCGGCCCTGCGCCAGGGCCGAGCATTCGGCCATCGTGCGCGAGGCGCGGGCCACAGGATTGGTCTGGAAGAAATCCGCGACCGGCGAGACGAACGGCGCCGCGTCCCAGGCGCCGCCGAGCGCGGCGAGATTGCCGAGCGCGCCGGCGTCGGTGGCCTCGATCTGGTCGACCTTGGCAAGATGCGGCGCGGCCGCGAACATCGCCTTGCGCAGCGCGACGAGCGAGTCGAACGGCAGCTTGGCGCCCGATCGCCTCGGACAGCGCGCGCAGGATCGCCCAATCCTCACGCGCGTCGCCCGGCGGGAATATCGCGCGTTCGGCGAATTGCGGCCGGCCCTCGATGTTGACGTAGATGCCGGTCTTCTCGGTGTAGGCGGCGCCCGGCAAGATCACGTCGGCGCGGTGCGCGCCCTTGTCGCCGTGCGCGCCGATATAAACGACGAACGCACCGGGCTGATGTCGATCTCGTCCGCGCCGAGAGTTGATCAGCAAATCGACGCGCGCCCGCCTTCGCCATGGCCGAGGCGTCCAGGCCGCCCTCGCCCGGCACGAGGCCGAGATCGAGGCCGCCGACCCGGGAAGCGGCGCTGTGCAGCACGTTGAAGCCGTTCCAGCCCTCCTTGACAGCGCCGAGCGAGCCGAGCCTTCGGCCGCGAGCGCCGACATCGCCGCGCCGTCGCCGCGCGCGAAGGCTCCGGCGCCGAGAATGACGATCGGCTTGCTCTTTTTGGCCGGCGGATGCTCGCCGATCGCGTGCGTAGCGACGTCCGCGCCCGGCGCCGAGATAGTGCATAGTGGTAGGTCAGGTCGGCCTTCTCGCCGATCGACGCCGATCCAGCAATCGCCCTTGAGCCAGCGCTTGCGAATGCGCGCGTTGAGCACCGCCGCCTCCCGGCGAGGATTCGAGCCGACGATCATAATCGCGTCGGCCAGATCGATGCCGGCGATGGTCGAATTGAAGAGGTAGGACGCGCGCCCGAATTTCGGATGAAGTTTCGAGCCGTCCTGACGGCAATCGACATTCGCCGAGCCGAGCTTGTCCATCAGCCCCTTGAGCGCGAACATCTCTTCCGCGGTCGCGAGATCGCCGGCGATGGCGCCGATACGCGAGGGGGCCAGCCCCTTCGCCTTAGCGGCGATCGCGGCGAAGGCCTCGCCCCACGTCGCCGGCTTCAGCTTGCCATCGACGCGGACGAACGGCTTGTCCAGGCGCTGAACCTTCAGGCCGTCGCAGGCGTAGCGCGTCTTGTCGGAAATCCACTCTTCGTTGATCGCCTCATTTATCCTCGGCACCACGCGGATGACTTCGCGGCCGCGCGAGTCGACTCGGATGTTCGAGCCGAGCGCGTCCATGACGTCGATCGTTTCGGTCTTGGCGTATTCCCACGGACGGGCATGGAACTCCGTCGGCTTCGAGGTCAGCGCGCCGACCGGGCAGAGGTCGACGACGTTGCCCTGCAGTTCCGAGGTCAGCGCTTTCTCGAGATAGGAGGTGATCTCCATGTCCTCGCCGCGTCCCGTCGCGCCCATCTCCGACACGCCGGCGACTTCGGTGGTGAAGCGTACACAGCGGGTGCAATGGATGCAGCGGTTCATCGAGGTCTTGACGAGCGCGCCAATGTATTTGTTTTCGACAGCGCGCTTGTTCTCGGCATAGCGCGTCGTGTCGACGCCGTAGGCCATCGCCTGGTCTTGCAGGTCACATTCGCCGCCCTGGTCGCAAATCGGGCAATCCAGGGGATGGTTGATCAGCAGGAATTCCATCACGCCGTGGCGCGCTTTCACCGCCATCGGCGATTGGGTCTCGACGACCGGCGGCTCGCCCTTCGGGCCGGGACGCAGATCGCGCACCGCCATGGCGCAGGACGCCGTCGGCTTGGGTGGCCCGCCCTTCACTTCGACGAGGCACATGCGGCAATTGCCGGCGATCGATAGGCGCTCGTGAAAACAAAAACGCGGGATCTCGGCGCCGGCGGCCTCGCAGGCCTGCAGCAGCGTGTATTCCGGGGGAACGTCGAGTTCCTTGCCGTCGATGATGATCTTGCTCATGCCGACTTCGGTCCCCGTTGAGCGCGCATCACTTCACCGTCACTATGCCGTGCATCCCGGCCTCGTAATGGCCGGGGATCAAACACGCAAACTCGAACACGCCGGGGCTGGTGAACCGCCAGACCTGCGAAGCGGAATGGCCGGCGGCGACGGTCACGGCGTCGCTGTCGTCATGCTTCATGTCCGGCATCGCCAGCATCATCTTCGCGTGCTCGACGTTGCCATCCTTGGTTCCGATGACGAACTCATGGTCCAGCGCGCCGGCGTTGCGAATTTCGAACCGCACTTCTTCGCCGAGCGCGACGTCGACGCGCTCCGGCGTGAAGCTCATGCGTCCGCCGGCGTCCGCCGCGGTCACCGCAATCACGCGCGCCCGAAGCGTCGCGTCGCCCGGCTCGCCCGCGATGACTCCGTGCGCAACAGCGCTCGCGGCGAACCCGGCTGTCAGCGCGATGGCGAGGATCGTCATCCGCATTTCTTGCTCATCCAAAGTTTTATGTGCGGCAGGTACGACCAGCCAAAAGCGTGGTCGCTGTCGCCGCGCTCGGTGAGATGATCAAGCCGCGCCTTCGCCTCTTCAGTGCTGGGGCGATGCCCGGCAGGCACTCTCCACATCACGAAATGCGGCGTCGACAGCTTTTCAAACCAATTGGCCTTGCCGTTGTAAATGCGGCTGTGCACCGTGTTCCAAACGAATTTCTCAAGCGCCTCGACGCTTTCCCAAACCGAGAGGTTCACCGCCATATCCGGATCGGGAAACGGGCGTAGCGCCGTCGCGTTGTTGCTGTCGTCCTTCAGACGCCAAACGAAACCCGCGGTGCGCTCCGCGATCGCGTTGATGCGATCGAGATTGTCCATGAACCCGGCCATGCGCGCATCGTCGGTCGGAAAGCGAAACTTGCCGATATTGAGCTGGGCGAGATGCAAGGTCGCGCTCATGTCGCAGCGTCCTTGTGCCCGTCGCGCCAGAACACCAGCAGGTCCGTGACGGCGACGCCTTCGATCGTCGCCCCTTCCAGCCGCGCATCGACGATGGTAGCGCCGGCAAGGTCGGCGTTTACGATCTTCAAGCCCGCCAAATTGGCGTTGTTGATACGCAAGCCGGACATGTTGGCGTCATCGATGGTCCAGCCCGACAGGTTCACGTTCTCAAAATCCGAGCCGGAGAAGTTGACGTCGTTGAAGGATGCGCCCGACAGATCGGACCGCTTCACCTCAAGACGCACTTTCTGGCCTTCGATCTGCATCTCCCTACTCCGCCGCCACGAGCGCAGGCTCGCTGTGCGGGTTGGCGGCGTATTGATCGATGCGCTTTTCGATCTCGGGACGGAAATGGGCGATCAAGCCCTGGATCGGCCACGCCGCGGCGTCGCCGAGCGCGCAGATCGTATGGCCCTCGACCTGCTTAGTCACGTCGAGCAGCATGTCGATCTCGCGCTTCTGCGCCCTGCCCTCGACCATGCGCGTCATCACGCGCCACATCCAACCGGTGCCTTCGCGGCACGGCGTGCACTGGCCGCAGCTCTCGTGCTTGTAGAAAGCGGACAGCCGCGCGATCGCCTTGATGATGTCGGTCGACTTATCCATCACGATCACGGCGGCGGTGCCCAGCCCGGAGCGGAGCTTGCTCAGGCTGTCGAAATCCATCGGGGTGTCGAGAATCTGCGCCGCCGGCACCATGCGCACCGACGAGCCGCCGGGGATGACCGCGAGCAGATTGTCGAAGCCGCCGCGCACGCCGCCGCAGTGGCGCTCGATCAACTCCCGGAAGGGAATCGACATCGCCTCTTCGACGTTGCACGGCTTGTTGACGTGGCCGGAGATGCAAAACAGCTTCGTGCCGACGTTGTTTGGCGCGCCGAAGCTGGAGAACCAAGCGGCGCCGCGACGCAGGATGGTCGGCGCGACGGCGATCAATTCAACGTTGTTCACCGTCGTCGGGCAGCCATAGAGGCCCATGTTCGCCGGGAACGGCGGCTTCATGCGCGGCATGCCCTTCTTGCCCTCAAGGCTTTCAAGCATGGCGGTCTCTTCGCCGCAGATGTAGGCGCCGGCGCCGCGATGGACATAAAGGTCGAACGGCCAGCCGTTGACGTTGTCCTTGCCGATCAGCTTAGCTTCGTAGGCCTCGTCGACTGCCTGCTGCAGACGATTGGCCTCAAGAATATATTCGCCGCGGACGTAGATGTAGCAAGCCTGCGCGCCCATCGCGAAGGAGGCGATCAACGCGCCTTCGACCAGCGTGTGCGGATCGTTGCGAAGAATCTCGCGATCCTTGCACGTGCCGGGCTCGGACTCGTCGGCGTTGATGACGAGATAGTGCGGGCGTTGCGGATCGACGACCTTCGGCATGAACGACCACTTAAGTCCGGTCGGAAAGCCCGCGCCGCCGCGACCGCGCAGGCCCGACGACTTCATCTCGTTGATGACCCAATCGCGACCCTTGTCGATGATCGCCTTGGTGTTGTCCCACTGCCCGCGCGCTTGCGCGCCCTGCAGGCTTCGGTCGCCGAAGCCGTAGAGGTTGGTGAAGATGCGATCCTTGTCCTGCAGCATGGGAGCGCGGCCTTCAGTGTTGCGTCGGCCCGGAGCCGTTGGCTCCGGCGTCAGCGACGTTCGAATTGGCGGGCGGCCCTTTGCCGTCAACGCCGTAAAGACTTGTCAACGCAGTGAGCCCGCCCACCGGTTCGGACGACGAACGGCCGATCTGCGAGCCCACTTTCACCGGACGGCCCGCGGCAAGGTCGTCAAGCAATTTGGCGAAAGACGTCGGGTCGAGGTCGTCATAATAGTCATTGTTGATCTGCACCATCGGCGCGTTGCAGCACGCGCCCAGGCACTCAACCTCAAGCCAGGAGAATGTCTTATCGGCGGTGACTTCACCGGCGTGGCCGATGCGCTTTTCGCACACCGCCTTCAATTCCTCTGCGCCACGCAGCATGCAGGGCGTGGTGCCGCAGAGCTGGACGTGGAACTTGCCGACGGGCGACAGGTTGAACATGGAGTAGAAGGTCGCGACCTCGAGCACCCGGATGTAGGGCATGTCGAGCAGATCGCCGACCCGCTCAATCGCCGGCCGCGAGAGCCAATAGCCTTCCTGTACCTGCGCGCGCCATAACAGTGCGATCACCGCAGAAGCCTGACGGCCCGGCGGATACTTCGCCATTTCCTTCTTCGCCCAGGCTTCGTTCTCCGGCGTGAAGGCGAATCTGGCGGGTTGCTCATCGGCGAGGCGGCGGACGGACATCAGTTCGAACCCAAGTTGGCGGGCGACAAGCTCATCGGTCGACCTCGCCAAAGACGATGTCGAGCGAGCCCAGAATGGCGCTCACGTCCGCGAGCATGTGCTTGCGGCACAGAAAATCCATAGCCTGCAAATGGGCGAAACCCGGCGCGCGCAGCTTGCAGCGATACGGCTTGTTCGTCCCGTCCGAGACGATGTAGACGCCGAACTCGCCCTTGGGCGCTTCGACCGCAGCGTAAACTTCGCCAGCGGGCACCTTATAGCCCTCGGTGTAGAGCTTGAAGTGATGGATGAGCGCCTCCATCGAGGCCTTCATCTCGCCGCGCTTGGGCGGGGCGACCTTGCCGTCGTCGGTGGTGACAGGGCCCCGGCCCGCATCGACGCTCAGCTTCTCGCAGCACTGCTTCATGATGTGCGCGCTCTGGCGCATCTCTTCCATGCGCATGAGGTAGCGGTCGTAGCAGTCGCCGTTCTTGCCGACGGGGATTTCGAACTCCATCTCGTCGTAGCATTCGTAAGGCTGGGCGCGGCGCAAATCCCACGCGACGCCTGTCGAGCGCAGCATCACGCCGGAGAAACCGTAGCGCTGGGCGTCGGCGAGCTTCACCACGCCAATTTCGGCGTTGCGTTGCATGAAGATGCGGTTGCCGGTGAGCAGCGTCTCAAGGTCGTCCAAGGTTTTTTCGAACGGATCGCAGAACGCGTGAATGTCGTCGATCAACTTTTGCGGAAGGTCCTGGTGGACGCCGCCTGGGCGGAAGTAGGCCGCGTGCATGCGCGAGCCGCTCGCCCGCTCGTAGAACACGACGAGCTTCTCGCGCTCCTCAAAGCCCCAAAGCGGCGGGGTCAACGCGCCGACGTCCATCGCCTGCGTCGTCACAT
>CAVSSV010000059.1:0-8980 GCA_963730695.1 uncultured Pseudomonadota bacterium | reverse complement strand
GAAATGTTCGAGCTACCTTAGCGCGCTGAAAGCGTGTCTGCAAACTTGCGCTTGGGACGCGAGCCTAAGGTTTGATGGACACATACAGGCTATGACTTTCGCGGGCGATGGGGATGCACTCGGTGGCGGGCGCAATAGGCCATGAATGTATTCTTTTCGTTACGATGCCGCCGTCATCATCCGAACAGTTTTCCGAGCATGCCCTTCTTGGGCGCGGCTTCATCGACCTTGGCCTCCGCTGGCGGCGGGCCGGCGACGACGGCGCCGAACTTCTCGAAAAAGTCGCCGGCCAACTTTTTCGACGTGCCGTCGATCAGCCGTCCGCCGAGTTGCGCGATCTTGCCGCCGATGTCCGCGTTGACGACGTAGTTGAGGAACGTCGCGTCGCCGTCGGCGACCAGAGTGACTTTCGCGCCCCCCTTGGCGAAGCCCGCCATGCCGCCCTGACCTTCTCCTGTAATGGTATAGCCGTTGGGCGGGTCGAGATCGCTGAGGGTGACCTTTCCCGTGAAGGAGGCCTTAACGGGGCCGATGCGCAGCGTGACCTTGGCGTTCATCTCGGTGTCCGAGACCTTTTGAATCTCTTCGCAGCCGGGAATGCACTGGCGCAGCACATCGACGTCGTTGAGCGCCGCATAGACCTTCTCGCGCGGCGCTTCGATGCGCTGCGAACCTGTCATATCCATGGGGGCGTCTCCTTGAGCCTTGCATTATTCGGAAGGCGACGCTGAGAATACCCACCTTCCTCGCTAGTCAAGGAGAATGCTCCGGACGGGTCAAGGGCCGTTGCGCTCAAGATCAATTCAGCGGCGCCGCCGGCTCCTTCAGCGCCTTGTCGATCGCCAATTCCAGCCGCTCCGGCGAGAGGCTCGGCTTGGAGAGAAACACGGCGCCTGTGGCGCGCAAATTCAGGCTATCGGCGTCAGAGCGGCGGATGTTCGAAAGCATGATGACGCCGGCCGGGCGCGCGGTGGCTTCGTGCGCCTGGACAAAGCGGAGCGCGGCGACATCGCCCAGCCAACTATTGACGAGATAAAGGTCGAACGCCTCCTCGCGGATCGCCGCGCGCGCCGCCGCGACGCTGCCGACCCGCAGCAGCGTGAGATCGTATCCGCTCATCATCGCGGTCATCAACGCCACGATCTGAGCGTCGACGTCGTCGTCTTCGACAAGCAGCCCGCGCAAATGCTGCGGCGGGGTAGGGGCGTGAGAGGGAATGCGTTGTGCCGACATCGGACGTTCGTCCCGGTTGAAGCACGATACGCGACCGGACCGCCCCGTACGCGAACGCCGAGACATCGGCGCCAAGGGCGTTACGCCCAACTTAATACACGCTGGCGACAAGGTTGTTAACGCCTCATTAACTTTTTCGTTACTGTCGTTTTTGCCAGCGCGTTTGCGCGCACGAGGCTTGGCCTCACCTGACGGGACGTCATGCGCGGCCTCGCTGGCGCATTGCCGCAAGGCGATGTTAAAGCAGGGCGCCTGAGCCCTTAGGGATATTCCCCCACAAATGAACCTCACTGCGGCGCTTCCTGCTGTCGGCGCGTCCTTCCTGGCTTCGCTTGTCGAGGTCGTGGAGGCCTTTACGATCGTTTTGGCGGTCGCAACGGTGCGTGGCCCGCGGCCCGCGCTGCTGGGCGCCGTGGGCGGGCTCGTCGCGCTGGCGCTGCTGGTGGCTTTGCTCGGACCGCTGTTCCAGTTCGTCCCGCTGCGCGGATTGCAGATTGTCATCGGTCTCGCGCTTTTGCTGTTCGGCATGCGCTGGCTGCGCAAGGCGATCCTGCGCTCGGCGGGCCTCATCGCCCTGCATGACGAAGAAAAGGCCTTCCTGAAGGAGAGCGCGGCGCTCGATGCCGAAGCCAAGGCGCAGGCGGCGCGCGCGGATTTTCTGGCCGGGCTCGCCGCCTTCAAGGCGGTGCTGCTGGAAGGCGTCGAGGTCGTCTTCATCGTCCTGGCGGTCGGAGGAGGGCGGGGGCTGATCGGCGCGGCCAGCCTTGGCGCGCTCGCCGCGGCGGCGCTGGTGGCGGTCGTGGGCCTGGCGCTGCGCCGGCCGCTGAGCGCCGTTCCTGAAAATGCGCTTGAAGACGATCGTCGGCGTGATGCTCTCGGCCTTCGGCACGTTCTGGATTGGCGAGGGCCTTGGCGCAGCGTGGCCGGGCGAGGATTGGTCGCTGCTGGCGCTGGTGATAGGCTTCGGAGCCGTCGTATGGCTCGGCGTGACGCTGATTCCCGGCCAGCGTCCAGCGAAGGCAGGCGCCGCCTGATGGCCTTCCTGCTCTCCGTACTGAAAGAGCTCTACGGCCTGTTCGTCGACGACGGCAGTCTTGCGATTGCCGTGTTGGGATGGGTGGCGATTTGCGCTTTGATCGCGGCGGCGGGCCTCGCGGCGGCGCTGCTGGGGCCGTTGCTGTTTGCAGGGCTTGCGGCGCTGATGATCGAGAACGTATTGCGGCGCGCGCGCAAAGGCTGACGCGTCGTTACAGGGGGGATAGGCGTGCCGGATTACGATTTCCAAGGCGAAGCGCTGGAGAGCTATCGTGGCTCTGTTCAGGCGCCCGCCGACTTCGACGCTTTTTGGGCGGCGACGCTCAAAGAGGCGCAAGCTTTTCCGCTCAATGCCACGTTCGAGGCACACGATTGCGGTCTGAACGCGTTCGATGTGTTCGACCTCGCCTTTTCCGGCTTTGGCGGCCACCGCGTGCGCGGTTGGTTCCTGCTGCCGAAGGGCAGCGAGGGCAAGCTGCCGCTGGTGGTGCGCTATGTCGGCTACGGCGGCGGCCGAGGCTATCCCTATGAGCACCTCGTGTTCCCTGCGGCTGGCTACGCCCATCTGGTGATGGATACGCGCGGGCAGGGCAGCGCCTGGACGCCGGGCGACACGCCCGACCCCGTCGGCTCCGATCCCGCCCATCCCGGCTACATGACCCGCGGCATCCTCTCGCGGGAGACCTACTACTACCGCCGGGTGTTCACCGACGCGGTGCGCGCCATCGAAGCCGGCCGGAGCCATGCGAGGGTCGATGGCGCACGTGTCTCTATCGTCGGCGGCAGCCAGGGCGGGGGCATTTGCCTCGCCGCCGCGGCGCTCTCGCCGCATGTGGCCGCGATGATGCCTGATGTCCCCTATCTCTGTGACTTCCCCCGCGCCGTGCGCGTCGCCCAGCGCGACCCGTATCTGGAGATCGCCCGCTTCTTGTCGGTGCACCGCGGCAAGGTTGGCGCCGTGTTCGAGACGCTGCGCTATTTCGACGGCACCTGCTTTGCCGAGCGGATCAAGACGCCGGCGCTGGTGTCGGCCGCAAGCATGGACACGATCTGCCCGCCCTCGACCGTCCACGCCGCCTTCAACCGCCTCGCCAGCGCCGACAAGACGATTGTCGACTATGGATTTAACGACCATGAGGGCGGCGGGCTGTTTCAGCAGGGCGAGCAGTTGACTTGGCTGCGGAAGCGGTTGGGCTGACGCGACTTAGATCACCAAATATTGCGCGCTTATTCGGCTTAGCGTGAGACAAGTCTTTGAAATCTAGAGTTCTTCCGCGGAAACGCGGGAGATTCAATGATTTCAGAGGCTTGCGCAAAAGACGAATTTGCGTTGGGCAACCTCATCAAGTCTTTTCAATGGCTTGCGGGTCGAATTGTTTGGATTGGGCAACATTCGCTCGATTTCTTTGGGTTCCGCCGCGATGAAGGTGCTCCATAGAGCTATTTCTGAAAAATGCTCGGCCAAAGCGTCATGTTCTTCCGGCGTCGAGGTGCGGTCCGTGAACTCGTAGGGCAGTTCGAACCAATTGTAGCTGTCGACAAACGACTTCAGCCGCGCGGGCAAGTCCGACCGGTAGGCCCGGATGTTATGTTCGAATTCCTTGAGATCGCTGCCCTCGGGCAGGACGTCGCTCAAAAACACCGCGCCTTCGACTTCGACAAAGCGGGGGACGAAAAGCGGCGCATATAGGATCGCGCACCGCGCCGAGCCATGCGCGACCATATAATCGTGCGGGCCCCAGTTCAGATGTTCCCCGTAGCGGCGTTCGAGCAGCGACAAAACCCCACGATCATCATAATCGTTCAAAGACCCAACTCCCGCACGCTCACTTTCTTAACGGCGCTCCCCTTATGGCCGGGTTGCATCAAAAACAACTAAAAGTTGTATAAAAAGGATGCAATTGCCCCGGCCGCGAGCATTTGCGTGGGGGTTGGGCGAAGGGCTGCATGGATTCTGTAAGTCCCCTCTCCCAGCGTAAAGCTCGGGGAGATGGATCAGCAGCCCTTAAGCCACCTTCAAAAACTCGCCCATACGCACCAAGCCCTGCATGTAGCCGATGGCATGCGCGCGGCCGCGGTGGTTCCAGTCGCTGTCGCCGTCCATCTTCGGCACGTGGTCATCGAGCAGGAAGCCGTCAAAACCGTTCTTGGCCAGCAGCACGATCGCCTCCGCCGGATCGTAGTTGCCGTCGCCGATGAAGCACTCGACGAAATGCGGCACGGTGCCTTTGACGTCGCGGAAATGGACGTAAGCGATCGCGCCAAGCGGCGCAAAAGTTGCGATCATTTCGCTCACCGCCGCCTTGCCGCCGGGCATTTCCGAACAGCAGCCGAGGCAAAGATCGAGCGCCCAGGCCTTGCTCTTGCCGCCGATCTCGTAGGCGTTCTTGAACCCCCAGGGCCGGTAGAACAGCCTGGCGACGCCGCCGAGCATCGGCACCGGCGGATCGTCGGGGTGGAGCGCCAGGCGGATGCCTTCGGCCTCGGCGACCGGGAGCACCGCTTTGATGAAATAAGCGTAGTTTTTCCACATCTGCTCTTCGGAGATGATCGCGCCGTCCTTGCCGATGAGCGGCATCGAGGCGGCCGAACCGAGCGTCGTCGGCATGAAGGAGCGCAGCTTGTCCAGATCCTCGGCGTTGGCGTCGACCACCGCCATATCGAAGGCGCGCGCCGTGGCGCCGCCGCGGGTGGTGGCGGAGCGATCGGTCGTCCAGACGGAATTGGGCATGAAGTGATAGCCGAGCACCGGAATGCCGGCGCGGGCGACGGCGCGGATGGTGGCCTGATAGTTCTCGATCTGCTCGTCGCGCCCTTCAAGGCCCATCATCGCCTTGTGATAGAAATGGGTCGGCACGTTCTCGATGGCTTCGAACTTGAGGCCGTGGGCGGTGACGCGGTCGGCTAGCGCCCGGACGTCCTTCTCCTCCCAACGCTTGTCGCCGGGCAGGTTGGGGTTGTTCATTTGCAGGCCCGTGGCGCCGATTTGCGCGGCGAAGCGCAAGCGCTCCTCGGTAAGGTCGTGGAACTGGCCCACGGCAACTCTGATCTTCATGTTCTCTCCCCGATATTGTTTTCAACGCATTGATGGTGCGTACAAAAGTGTTCGGCATACCGCCTGCGTGGAGGCCATTGCCAAAGCAGCCGAAAGCGTTTTCAGCACGAGCGCGGGCGCATGCCAATCAAAAATGCGTCAGGAAGCGGAGAACCCCTCTCCCGTAGGGAGAGCGGCAGGGGTGAGGGGACGAGGCAACGATTTCTGTCGGGGTTACGCAGTCTCGCTCCACACGCCGCCGCGGACCTTCTGCGACAAAGCCACGTCCTTGTCTGCCTCGTCCCCTCACGCTCCCCTCCGGGAGAGGGAGGGCGCTCACCTGATATACCGCTCGATCTCCTGCTCCCCGAGCCCGTTGCTGGCGTAATGCGCGCGGCACTTCTCAATGCGCGTGAAAACATCGTCATATCCCACGCAATTTCCATCGGGATCGACGTAAATCATCGCTCCGTTGACCTGAAACAGCGTGATCATTTCCTCGACATGCGGGTCGACCACCAACGTGTGGGTTTCGCCTGGCGCCTCGTAGACATAGCCGCCTTCGGTCGCCACCCAATCGTGTTCGAGGTAGCGCCATTGGCCCTTCAGGACATAGCCGTGCACGGGCTGAGGATGGCGGTGGCGGGACAGCACGCCAGAGCGGCGCACGCGCAGAAGATTGACCCAATAGCCGCGGGTGGCGGACAGCAGCAGCGGCCGGAACCAGACGTTCTCCTCGAGCGGCACCCAGACGCGCTCGTCCGTTGGCATGGCGTCTGGGATCACCAGTTCGGGCGGGGAGTGTTTGGGTTGCGGATGGCGGTAGCGTTGCCATTTGTCGGGCGATGGCGCATCGGTCATAGGCGTCTCCTTTCAATAGGTTGCATCGATCAGCTAGACCGTGAGGTAGCCTCCGTCGACAGGCAGGATCACGCCGGTGACGAACTTGGCCTCGCCGGAGAGCAGAAAGGCGGCGACGCCGGCGACATCGTCCGGCTCGCCCCAGCGCTTCATCGGCGTGCGCGCCATCAGCGCCGCGGTGCGGGCCTCGTCGGCCTGCAGCGCCTCGGTGAGCGGCGTGGCGATCCAGCCTGGCGCCACCGCGTTGACGCGGATGCCGTCGGCGGCCCAGGCGGCGGCCAGCGATTTGGTGAGCTGCGCCACCGCGCCCTTGGAGGCGGAATAGCCGGGGGCGAGCGGCGCGCCGAAGAACGACAGCATCGAGGCGAGGTTGACGATGGTGCCGCCGCTGGAGGCCAATTTGTCCTTGGCGGCGAGACAAACCGCCATCGTGCCCACCAAATTGACCTCAATCGTACGGCGAAACCCCGGCACGGTGAACTCCACGCCGCCGCGCTGGATGACGCCCGCGGCGTTGACCAGGGCGTCCAGCCGCGGCAGCGCGGCGACAAGCGCGCCGATGGCGGCCTCGTCGGTGACGTCGAGTTGGGTGTGGATCACGCCCTCATGCGGGGGCGGGGCGGCGACCTCTGCCTCCGTGACCCCCGTGGCGACGACGCCATAGCCGCGCTTGGCCAAAGCCTCGGCGATGCCGCGTCCGATGCCGCTCGTGCCGCCGGTGACGAGCGCCAGCTTGTCGCGCGCGACGATCGGATTGTTCTGCAGCCCCATGGCGCCCTCCAGAGGCCGCCTCTTGGCGCGGTCTCTTTCCGCGCACTTGGCCCCATTGACTGGCGAAGGGCAATCGCAAGTTCGCGTGGTGCGGCTATTCGCTCCCGCGCAGCGTCGCATCGGCCCGGACATGGACCACGGCGAAGGCGTCGGCGTAGAGGCGGCGCCAGCCGGCGTCGGCGTCGAGAAGGGCCACGAGCTTGGAACTCGGCGGCAGCAGGGTCCAGGCGATTTGGTAGCGGTCGAACACAGCCTTGGCCGCCTCGGCGTCGCCGCGGCTGGCGGCGAGATAGGCGTCGACATGCGCCTTCGGATACATGTCAAAGCGGCCGTCGATGAACGGCTTAACCCCGTTCAGGATGAGGTAGCCGCCATCGGCCAGGCCGTTGAAAACGGGGAGGGGGCGGATGTCTTGCGGCACCGCGGCCAGGGCGCTGACGGGGGTCGGCTTGGTGTCGTGCAGGGGCAGGGGCACAATCAGGCGGGCGGCGAGCAGGGCGAGTGCGAGGCCGAGGAAAATCAAGTCTTGCATGTGCGTTGGCGACGAAAGTTCCCTCCCCCCTTGTGGGGGAGGGCAAGGGAGGGGGGTCGCACTGCTCTTTCCGATTCCTGTCAGGCCCAAAAAGCGGAAGGGTCCGTGAGACCCCCCACCCCGACCCTCCCCCGCAAGGGGGGAGGGGGAGGTCACACGGGGCGAGGGAGAGCTGAAGGCCCGCGCCAACGGCGCCGCGAGCAGTGCCGGCGCGAGAACGGCGAATAGCAGGGCGTGCCTGCTGTGCTGCAGGGTCATGAACACCAGCAGCAGCAACAGCGCGGCAGGGGCGAAGCGCAGCTTCAGGCCGCGCGTCAGCCCGACCGCGAACAGCCCCAGCAGCGCCCATTCGAATGGGCCGAACGCCAGCAGCTTTTCAGGCTGCCATTCGTCCACCACCGCCATGTTGGGGTTGGTGGCGAGCTTTAGGGGGAACAGCAGGCCCTCGACGCCGTAGGGCGTCAGCGTCGCCGCGCCCACGGCGAGCGCCGCGAACAAAGCCCAACGGGCGGCGAGCCTAATCCGGCGCTCGTGAGCGGCGTTCAACAGCGCGTCCAGACCGAAGGGCGCGATCAACGCCAGGCCGAACACGAAACCGCCGTGCATGTTCGCCCAGAGTGTCATCAAGGGCAGCACAAGCCACGGAGGCGATTGGCCTTTCTCTCCGGCGCGTTCGAGCGCCAGGCTCCACAACGCCACCGCCGGAAGCGCCAAAATGTGCGGGCGGGCGAGCAGGCTTGGGGCGAGGATCAGCGCGGCCAAGCCGAGTACGCCGAGAACGGCGGGCCCGGACAAGTCGCCGCGCACCTTCCGCGCGACCGCGTAGAACGCGCCGCCGACGGCGGCCCCCGTCAGCGCCGTGACCCCCTTCAGTCCGGCCGCGCCATAGGCGAGCGCCACGAAGACCTCTGCGAGCCACTCGTGGGCGGTCCATGGCGTTCCGGCGTAGGTATAGGAGAAGGGATCGACATGGGGCGCGGCGCCATGGGCGAGAATCCAGCGGCCGGCTTCAATGTGCCAAAAGGTGTCGCCGTCGTTCAGCGCGCCGGGGGCGAAGGCGCCGAGGCCGAGCAGGGCAATGGAAAAGCCGACCGGCGCCCATTCCGCCGCTTTGGCGAAAAGCGCGCCTTGAGTGGGCGCTGCGCTCGGCGCGGTTGACGTCTCGCCAGACGTTTGGAATGCCAGGGCCATGGCCTGTTCTGGCAGAACCGCGATAAGCGAGCCTTAACGGAATGGGTGAAGATGGGCGGCAAAGGCCGCGGACCGATTCGCCGTTGGGAGTGTTGTGACGCTGATGGATCTGGCGCGTCCCCGCGTGCTTATGTTCGATTCCGGCCTTGGCGGCCTGACGGTGTTCGCGCCGCTCGCCGCCCTCAGGCCCGATTGCGATATCGTCTATTGCGCCGACGACGCGGCCTTTCCCTATGGGCGCTGGGCGGACGACGATCTCGTCGTCAGGGTCGAGGCGGAGATCGGGGCGGCGCTGCAAACCTTTGCGCCTGACATTGTCGTCA
>CAVSSV010000058.1:0-45421 GCA_963730695.1 uncultured Pseudomonadota bacterium | reverse complement strand
CTTTCTTCGCAAGCATCCTCGACACTGATCCCTCGGCGCACGATCCGGGCATTCTCGCCCCTGCGCCGCCGAGCGAGGCTGCGCTGCTGGACGCCTATAGCCAGGCCGTCACCGACGTCGTCGACCGCGTCGGCCCCGCCGTGCTGCGGATCGACGTGCGGCGCGACGGCAAGCCCGCGGGCTCCGGATCCGGCTTTGTCATTTCCCCCGATGGCCTGCTGCTGACCAACAGCCACGTTGTGCAGGGCGCGCGCGCCGTGCGGGTGACCACCCTCGACGGCCGGACGCTTGACGCGCGAACGCTGGGCGACGATCCCGACACCGATCTGGCGCTGCTGCGCATCGACGCCGACGTGCCGATCGCCAGCGCGCGGCTCGGCGACAGCGCAAAACTGCGGCGCGGCCAGATTGCGATCGCCATCGGCAATCCCTTGGGCTTCGACGCCACCGTCACCGCGGGCGTCATTTCCGCGCTCGGCCGGTCGCTGCAATCCAGATCCGGCGGCATGATCGAGGACGTCATTCAGACGGACGCCGCGCTCAACCCCGGCAATTCCGGCGGCCCGCTCGTTAGCTCGGCTGGCGAAGTGATCGGCGTCAATACCGCGGTCATCATGGGCGCCCAGGGCATCTGTTTTGCGGTGTCGGCGAACACCGCCCATTTCGTCGCCGGCGAGATCGCCAAGCACGGCCGGGTGCGGCGCGCCTACATCGGCGTCGGCGCGGCGACCGTCCCGCTGCCGCGACGGCTGGCGCTGCGTCACGAGCTGACGCAGGCCAACGGCGCCCGCATCCTGTCGGTCGATCAAACCGGCCCGGCGGCGGAGGCTGGCCTTCTCTCGGGCGACTTGATCATCGCCTTGGACGGCAAGCCGGTCGAAGGCGTGCACGATGTGCTCAAGGCGCTGAGCGGCGAGGCGATCAACCGTGCGTTGAGCGTCGACTTCCTCAGACGCTCCGACTTGAAGCGGCTGTGGGTTGGCCCCGTGGACCGCGAGATCAGGCGCCTGAAGGCCTGATTGCGTAAAAGCCGCAATATCGCCGGGGTCGCCGAATCCTGGTAACGTGGCGGCATGTGCGTCTGGGGGAAAGATATTGAGGTCAAACGCTGGTCTTGTAGGACAAGGCCGCGCAAGGTGGCGGCCGTGATAGGGCGCCCGTGGGCGCTTCGGCGCCAGATCGGCACGCCGGGGCTTATCGCTTGTTCGGCTTGAACGTGCCCGACGAATGGCTCGCAACGTTGCTGGCCACGCTGCTGGACCCCAACACCTGGGTGGCGCTCGCCGCCCTGGTGGCGATGGAAATCGCCCTCGGGGTCGACAACATCATCCTCGTCACCGTGCTCGCGGACAGCGCGCCGGAAGGCTCCGTCACCAAGGTGCGGCGCACGGGGCTGGGCCTCGCGCTCATTCTGCGCATCCTCTTGCTGGCGACGCTGTTTGGCGCAAGCCGGCTGACGACGCCGATGACGGCGTTCGGCTGGACCTTCTCCTACCGCGACCTCACGTTTCTCGTCGGTGGGCTGTTCCTGATCGGCAAGGGCACGCGTGAAATTCACGAGCGCGTTTCGGCCGCCCATGCGGCGTCGCCGACGGGCCGTAAGGCGAGTTCCATCCTCGCCGTTATCGGCCAGATCGTCCTTCTCGATCTCGTCTTCTCCATCGACAGCATCATCACCGCGGTGGGGATGACCGAGCATTTCGGCGTCATGGTCGCCGCCGTCATCATCGCCGTGCTGCTGATGATGGTCGCCGCAGACGCCCTCGCCGGCTTCATCCGCGCCAATCCGACGCTGGCGATGCTGGCGCTGGCATTCATGCTCATGATCGGCGCCGCGCTCGTGGCGGACGCCACCGGTTTTCACATTCCACGCGGGTATATCTATGCGGCGATGGCGTTCTCCGCCTTCGTCGAGGTGTTAAACGTCGCCGCGCGACCGAGGGCCCGATGACGGATTCGTTAACCGCGAGGCTCGACGCCATTCTGGCCAACAGCGTCAGCGGACAGCCCAGCGTGCCCGGCGTGGTGGCCGCCCTGACGGACGCCAACGAGACGCTTTACGAGGGCGCGGCTGGCGAGCGCGAGATCGGCGGCGGCGCCATGACCACCGACACCTTGTTCGCGCTGTATTCCTGCACCAAGGCCGTCACGGGCGTTGCGGCGCTTCAGTGCATCGAAGAGGGCCTGCTCGACCTCGACCGTCCCGCGGCCGCCTATGTCCCCGACATCGCTAAGTTGCAGGTGCTCGACGGCTTCGACAACGACGAACGCCCGATCATGCGCCCGCCGCGAACGCAGATCACCACGCGCATGCTGTTGCTGCATACGTCGGGTCTGGCGTATGACTTCACCTCGGCGCTGCAGTCGCGCTGGGCGCGCTTCAGCGGCCATCGCCGCAATGCGACGATGGAAGCGCTGTTCACGCCGCTGATCGCGCAGCCCGGCGAAAAATGGTGCTACGGCGCTGGGATCGAATGGGTCGGCCTGATCGTCGAAGCCGTCCGCCGCAAGCGCCTGGGCGACGTCGTGCGCCAGCGCATTCTCTCGCCGCTGGAAATGCGCGACACCTCCTGGCGTCCCGCGCCCGAGGCCTGGGAGCGGCGCGCCAGCATGCATTTCCGCGAGCGCGACGGCGGCTTGCGCGCGGCGCAATTGAGCCGCACGGCGCCGACGCCCGAACTCGATATGGGCGGCTCCGGCCTCTATGCGACGGTCGGCGACTACATGAAGTTCATAAGGATGTGGCTGACCGACGGCATGAGCCCGGCGGGACGCGTGTTGCAGAGCAAGACGATCGCCATGGCCGTGCACAACGGGCTCACCCTGCCCTTCACCAATGTCGGCGTGCTCGACGGCACCAATCCGTCGTTCTCCAATCGCGTGGAGTTTTTCCCCGGCGTCAAAAAGGGTTGGGGCTACACCTTCCTCATCAACGAGGAGCCGACGGCGACAGGCCGCCCCGCCGGCTCGCTGTGCTGGGCGGGGCTCGGCAATCTCTACTACTGGATCGACCGCACCAACGGCCTCGGCGGCTTTTGGGCGACCCAAATCCTGCCCTTCGGCGACGCCGCCAGCGCCGAAGGTTTCGCCGCCTTCGAGACCGCGATATACGACAGCATGCTCGGCGAGCGCATGCGGGGGTAGATCGGCATTGTGTCTAGGTTAGAAACGCGGCGCGCCGCGCGCACCCCTTCCCCCCTTGCGGGGGAAGGTGGCGCGAAGCGCCGGATGAGGGGTTGTTTCCGCGAGACAGGTCGCTTTGAGACTTCCCCCGAAGTCGATGCCGGGCGCTCTTTGCTGCACACATGGCGCCCAGTCGAACCGACCCCGCATCCGCCCTTCGGGCGCCTTCCCCCGCAAGGGCGGAAGGGCTTGTTCGCCAGCAAGTGTTGCACGTAATCAGCGCTTCAATACTCAGCTCGAGAAACTTCAACGGGAGGCATTCGCCTTGGCTTCAGATAAATTCGCGTGGGGCATTCTCGCGCCTGGCGGCATCGCAAAACAATTCGCCGACGGCGTCGCCGGCTCCAAGCTCAGCCGCATTGCCGCCATCGCCAGCCGCGATCCGAAAAAGCCTGGGCTCGCCGAGAGTTTCCCGGGCGCGCGGATCCTTCCCGGCTACGACGCCCTGCTCGCCGACCCCGAGGTCGAGGCGATCTATATCGCCAGCCTGCATCCCCAGCACGCCGAGTGGGGCATCAAGGCCGCCCGCGCGGGCAAGCCGACGCTCATCGAAAAGCCGATCGGCCTGACCGCCTTCGAAGCCGATGCGATGTTTCATGAAGCGCGCAAAGCCAAGGTTTTCATGGGCGAGGCCTTCATGTATCGCCTGCATCCGCAGACCGCCAAGCTCGTCGAGATCCTACGCTCCGGCCGCATCGGCGAGGTACGCCTTATCAAGTCGAGTTTCGGCTTCGCCATGCCCGCGTTCAATCCGACGCATCGTCTTTACGCCAACGACTCCGCTGGCGGCGCCATTCTCGACGTCGGCTGCTATCCCGCTTCGATGGCGCGCCTCGTCGCCGGCGCCGCGGTCGGCAAGGATTTTCTCGATCCTGTGACGGTCTCTGGCGTCGCGCATCTCGGCGAAGCCGGCACCGACGAATGGTCTTCGGCGCTGCTCAAGTTCGACAGCGGCGCGATCGCGGAAATCTCCTGCTCCATCTCCGTGCAGCAGGACAACGTGTTGCGCATCCTCGGCACGAAGGGCCGCATCGAGGTCGCCGACTTCTGGTTCGCCTCGGGCAAGCAAGGCGGCGTCGGCAAAATCGAGATTTTCACGCGAGACGGCACGCATGAAACCGTCGAAGTCGCCGAGCCGCGCAAACTTTATTCCTTCGAGGCGGACGCCGCCGCCGAGGCGATCCGCGCGGGCCAACTCGAGTTTGCCTCGCCCGGCATGAGCCACGCCGACACGCTCGGCAACATGCGCGTGCTCGACAAGTGGCGCGCCAGCGTCGGCCTCGAATACGAGATCGAAAAGCCGGCGCGGCGCAAGCTGACGCTTGCCGGCGCTCCGCTCGGGCCCAATCGCGGGCCGATCCCCAAACGCGCCATTCCCGGCCTGAAGAAGCAGACGTCCGTGGTGGCGATGGGCTTTGAGGATTTTCGCACCTTCTCCTCTGGCTCGATCCTGCTTGACGCGTTCTGGGAGCGCGGCGGCAACCTCTTCGACACCGGCTTCATCTACGCCCAGGGCTATACCGACAAGCTGCTGGGCGACTGGCTCTCCACGCGCGGCGTGCGCGCCGACGCAGCCGTCATCGGCAAGGGCGCGCACTCGCCGTTGTGTCGCCCCGAGTTTATCGGCTCGCAGCTCAAGATCACGCTCGACAAGCTACAGACCGACCACGTCGACATCTATTTCATGCATCGCGACAATCCGCTCGTTCCGGTCGGCGAGTTCGTCGATGCGCTCGACGCGGAAGTGAAGGCAGGCCGCATTCGCGGGCCATACGGCGGCTCGAACTGGACTGTGGAGCGGCTGCAGGCGGCGATCGACTACGCCAAGCGGACAGGCAAGCAGGGGCCACAGGCCCTTTCCAACAATTTCTCTTTGGCGAAGATGGTCAAAGCGATCTGGGACGGCTGCATCGCCGCGTCCGACGACGCCACCAAGGCGTGGCTGGAGAAGAACGGCATCGCGAACTTCTCCTGGTCGAGCCAGGGCCGCGGCTTCTTCACCGAGCGCGCCGGGCGCGACAAGCGCGACAACAAAGAGCTGGTCGACACCTGGTATTCCGAGGAGAATTTCGGCCGCCGCGACCGCGCGATCGAACTTGCCAATCGCCTTGGGCGCAAGCCGATCCACATCGCTCTCGCCTACGTGCTCGCGCAGAAATTCCCGTCGATTCCGCTGATCGGCCCGCGCACGTTGGGCGAGCTCGATGATTCCGTGTCGGCGCTGGACATCAAGCTTTCCGACGCCGACGTGCATTGGCTGGAGACCGGCAAGCGATGAGCGAAGACGCCCACCCGCTCGATCGCCAGATATGGAACGCGCTGACGACGCGTCTCGCCTATCTCGCGATCGACGCGGGCCGGGCGCGGCGGCTCGATCCGCGCTTTGGGCCCTTCGCCGCGACCGTCGACGACGAGCCCGAGAGTTTTGCCGCCCTGCACGATCTGGCCAAACGCACCGGCAATTTCGTGATGTTCACGCCGGAGCCGCCGCCGTTGCCGCCAACCTTTGAGGTGTTGATGGCGAGCCAGCTCGACCAGTTCGTCGGCATCGCGCCTGGCGCCGCGCCGAAGCGCGACGACATGATCGAACTGTCGGCGGCGGACGCGTCCGAAATGGTGGCGCTCGCCGAACTGACCAAGCCCGGCCCGTTCCTGTTGCGCACACATGAACTCGGCGCGTTTTTCGGCGTGCGCTTTGACGGGCGCCTCGGCGCCATGGCCGGCGAACGCCTGAAACTCCCGGGCTTCACCGAGATCAGCGGCGTCTGCACGCATCCCGATTTCCGCGGCCAAGGCCTCGCCGCCGCCCTGAGCGGCCGCGTCGCCGAAGAGATTAAGTCGCGCGGCGAGACGCCGTTCCTGCACGTGTTCTCGCACAACGCGCCGGCGATTGCGGTCTATGAACGGCTTGGCATGAAGAAGCGGCGGACGTTTGCAGTGACGTTCGTGCGGGCGATTTAGATGTCACCACGGAAAACTTGACAGGCACAAATGTTCACGTTATGTTCTTGGCGTGACCAATCCTTCCGACATGGCCGGGCTTGACCCGGCAATCCACGCCGTGCCGACAGATAACCGTGAGTGTTTCGGGCTTGCGCGCCGAACCGATGCGGGATGACAGGAAAAAAATACTACCACGATGTAGCTATCGCACAAGCCTTTGAAATCATTACATCGACGCCCTCAAAACCGCCGCTGAGAGGCTCTGAGGCTTTCCCAGGCTTTCCGAAATTTTCCCAGACTATCCCTAGTTTGCCGAGATAGGCGTCTGGCTTACCCGAGTGCGCGCTCGCGCAAGGTCAACGTCCCCGCCGCCGCCGTAACGCGGCTTCAAACGCGCTCAAAAACGCATCAACGTCGCCAGGCTCGCTCCTCCACCCAAAGCTCACGCGCAGCGCGCCCTTGGCGAGGTCCGGTGCGACGCCCATGGCGCTGAGCACGGCGGAGGACGCGACCTTGCCCGAAGAGCAGGCCGCGCCGGAGGAGACCGCGGCGCCGGCGAGGTCGAGCGTGATCAGCAACAGCGCAGCGTCCGTGCCAGGCACGGCGAAGCAGGAAGTGTTCGGCAGGCGCGGCGCGTTCACAGAGAATATCACGGCATCCGGCGCCAAGCGCATCACCCCCCTTTCGAGCGCATCGCGCATCGCCTGCGTCCGTTCGCCCTCCGCATCGCGCATTGCAAGACACGCCCGCGCCGCCGCGCCGAACCCAGCGATGCCGACGACGTTTTCCGTGCCCGCCCGCAGGCCTCGCTCCTGCCCGCCGCCACGCAACACGGGCGACAGCGCCAAACCCGGCCGCGTGACCACGGCGCCGACGCCTTTGGGGCCGCCGATCTTATGCGCTGAGAACAGCAGGGCATCGGCGCCGAGCGTCTCAAGCCGGCAATCGATCCGCCCCGCCCCCTGCACCGCATCGCAGACGACCAAGCCGCCCGCCGCATGGACCCGCTCAGCCGCCGCCGCGACAGGCTGGATCGCGCCGGTCTCGTTATTGGCGGCTTGCAGCGCCAGCCGAACCGAGCCCTCCCCGGCGAGGGCCCGATCGAGCGCTTCAAGATCAAGCACGCCCTCCCCAGTGAGCGCGACGGTCTCAACGGCGGCGGGAGCATAGCCTTGCCCCAGCCGAACCGCCGGATGCTCCCCGCCGCCGATCAGCAGCCGCGCCGACATGCCGTTCGCTGCTGGCGGGGCCTGCGCCAAAGCCGCCCCCTCGGTCGCCCCGGAGGTGAACACCACATCGCGCGCCCTGGCCCCGGCAAGCGCCGCCACCGCCTCCCGCGCCTCTTCGACCACGCCGCGCGCCGCGCGCCCTTCGGCATGGATCGAGGACGGATTGCCGAACGTTTCGAGCGCGTCAGCCATCGCCGCCCGCGCCTCAGGACGAAGCGGAGCGCTGGCGTTGTAGTCGAGATAGATGCGTTTGTTCGCCATGAAAGGATCAATTAATCGCGGCGATAGAGCGACTTAGCCCCACTGACCGCATTTTGTTCTTGCATAAAAAGCCGCGGGACCGCTATGACCCCGGCCCAACTTCTGCGTTCCTATATAGGGAGCGCGGGGGGTTCGTTGTGCGTCCCGCGCGCTTACCGCTTTTTCCCCGCAATCGGAGGCTTGATGCCCGAGGTTTTCTTCAACGGCCCGGCAGGCCGACTCGAAGGTCGTTTTCATCCCGCCAAGCAGCGCGGCGCGCCGATCGCCATCATTCTGCACCCACATCCGCAGTTTGGCGGAACGATGAACAACCCGATCGTCTATGCCGCTTACTACGCCTTCGCCGAGCGCGGCTTTGCGACGCTGCGCTTCAATTTCCGTGGCGTCGGCCGCTCGCTTGGCGCGTTCGATCATGGCGCCGGAGAATTGTCCGACGCCGCGGCGGCGCTCGATTGGGCGCAGTCGTTCAACCCGGAAGCGCGCGCCTGCTGGATCACCGGTTACTCCTTCGGCGCGTGGATCGGCATGCAATTGCTGATGCGGCGCCCGGAGATCGAAGGATTTCATCTCCATCGCGCCGCCGGCCAACCGCTTTGACTTCGGCTTCCTCGCGCCCTGCCCGTCGTCGGGCCTGTTCATCCACGGCGACAAGGACCGCGTGGCGCCGATGAAGGAAGTGCAGGCGCTGATCGAAAAACTGAAGACGCAGCGCGGCATCTCCATCGAGCACGCGACGATCGCCAACGCCAACCACTTCTTCGAAGGTTGCGTCGAAGAACTGCAAGAGACGATCGGCACGTATCTCGACAAACGCCTCGGCATGCCCCGGCATGTGCCGCCGCGGCTTGAAAAATCCCGCGGCGCGGCGCGCGGTTAAGCGAGGCGGAATTGGCGCTCGTCACGACGAACACTGAGCTCGCCGCCGTCTGCGCGCGGCTCGCGAACCACACATTTGTGACGGTCGACACCGAGTTCGTCCGCGAAACGACATTCTGGCCGATCCTTTGCGTCGTGCAGCTCGCCTCCGATGACGAGGCGGTCGCGGTCGACGCGATGGCCGACGGCATCGACCTGACGCCGGTGTTCGAACTGATGAGCAACGCGAACGTCGTGAAAGTCTTTCACGCCGCGCGGCAGGATCTGGAGATTTTCTGGAACCTCGCCAAGCTCGTGCCCAAACCTCTGTACGACACGCAGGTCGCGGCGATGGTCTGCGGCTTTGGCGAGCAGATCTCCTATGGCGAACTGGTCGAGGCGGTGACCGGCGCGCATGTCGACAAATCCTCGCGCTTCACCGATTGGTCGCGCCGTCCGCTCAATCAGGCGCAGATCGATTACGCCATCGCCGACGTCACGCATCTGCGCGACGTCTACCGCGCGCTGACGGCCAAGCTGGAAAAGTCCGGCCGCGCCGGTTGGCTGAGCGACGAGATGACGGCGCTGGAATCGCCCGACACTTACGAGCAGCATCCCGAACGCGCCTGGGAGCGCTTCAAGCATCGCGCGCGCAAACCGCGCGATCTCGCGGCGCTGATGGAAGTCTGCGCCTGGCGCGAGCGCGAGGCGCAGAGCCGCGACGTGCCGCGCGGCCGCGTCCTTAAAGACGATGCGATGATCGACATCGCGCTCGCCGCGCCGCGCACGCTCGAAGCACTGGCGCACCTGCGCTCGGCGCCGCGCGGCATCGAGCGCAGCGCGATGGGCGAGCAACTCATCGCCGCGATCGAGCGCGCGATGGCGCGCGATCCCGCCAGCCTGCCGAAACTCGAGCGCTCCAACCGCAACGGCGGCGGCGCGACGGTCGAATTGTTGAAAGTGCTGCTGCGCCAAGCCAGCGAAGAGAGCGGCGTCGCCGCGAAAATGATCGCGACGGTCGAGGATCTCGAAGCCATCGCCGCCCGCGACCGCGCCGACGTGCCGGCGTTGCAAGGCTGGCGCCGGCGCGTGTTCGGCGCGCGGGCGCTCGAGCTGAAGAAGGGCAACCTCGCGTTGACGCTGGAAAACGGCCGCGTCGCGGTGCTCGAGTGGCAGGACGGCGAGAAGCCGAATTAGGCGCCTATTGAGCGACGCTGATTCTAAACTTCGGCTCCGATTTCCGACCTAGTCAAAATTGTTGGGATCCTTCAGCGCGATGCGAATCTCCCGGCCGAAATAGATCAGCGCCGTCCCGAACAGGCCTAACGCGACCACAAAAAATACGGCGATGGCCCTTTCGTGCGAGATTTCAAAGAAAGCTTCGACAAACGCCACAACCATGAGCAGGACCGTCACCAGCGCGCTGCCGATGGCCCAAAATATGGCGCGATTGATGAGCGCGGCGCGAAGATTAAGCACCGCGATATCGACGCGGTCCGCACGTTCGACGCCCTGATTTTTGTCGTCCGCGGCGAGCGCGCGGCAGCGGTCGATAATGCGGTTCAGTCGCGTGACCAGGACCGACGTGAACCCGGAAACGGCGCCCAGAATGAACGCCGGCGCGACAGATTGGGAGATGACTTGCGCGATATGCGATATCGGTGCGACGTCGGCCATGGGCGCCTTTCGGAGGCTAAGATGCGGCTTGGCGCCAGCTAATTCGTCTTCCCCGGTCGAAGCAACGCGGCGCACCACGCTGCCATCGCGCCATGCAACAAGACGGCAAGCCATAACAAGACCGTCGCCGTCGCGGTCTGCAAGCCGGCGGCGCCGAGGATGAGGAAGGCCGCCACGTTGTAGAACGCCATGGCCGCGACAATTCCTTTTGCGGCGGCGCTCAGATCGTTCCTCGCCAGCCAGCAAGCCAAGCCGAGCGCGAGCAACGCCGCCCCGGCGATTCTCGCCAGGGGAAAGGCGAGTCCGGAGATGTCGGCGCCCAAGAGCAGCCTGACGACAAGGTCGGGAACCAGAAGGAGCCCTGCCCCGGTCGCCCCTTCGATCGCCGCCGTCGCGGTGAAAAGACGTTTCATCACTCTCCCCCCAGCGCGCGGCTTGGCCTAGCAACCTGCGAAGCCGTGCTCCGGCGCTTAGTTGCTCGTCTTCTTCATGCCCTCATCGACCGCGGGCTTGTCGGATTCCGCAATCTGCGACGGCCCGAGCTTGTAGGTCAGCTTGTCGATCGTGCCGGTGAAGCGGAACGGCAATTGATAGCTGTCATCGACAGGCGTGCGCGTGTCCCCGCCGATGTCGAAGGTCTCGTCGATCGACATCAGCAACGGGATGGTGTGCTCGATCTTCTTGCTTCGACAATTCGTGTCCGTCGACCGAAAGCACGCCCGTGCCGCCCTTGGCGAGGCCAGGACCGTCATATTTGAAATCGAACACGATCGAATGCTTGCCGGCGGCGAGCGGACGGCTGAGGAAGTCTCTTGCGCCAACGCCGCCTTCCCATCGCGTCTGCTTGAGCGCGAGGAAATTATAGTCGAACACCGGCTCGGCCGTGCAGGAGATAGAGGCCATAGCCGCCGAAGCGACCGCCCAAGGTCGCGATCATGCCCTCGGCCCCGCCATTGGGCACGGTGATCTCGGCCGTGATCGTGTAGTCGCGGTCCAGGATGCTGGGAGCGTTGCCGACGGGAATGCCGATGTTCTCGCCGACATAGGTGAATTCCGTCTTGCCGGCGGTGGCGCTCGGACGCGGCGTCAACAACCGCGAGAAGCCTGAGTTGTCGAGCGGGAACACGTTGTTGTTCTGCGCTTCGGTCTTGAACAGCGCCTGCATCTCTTTGAGCTTGTCCGGCATTTTTGCCGCGAGATCATCGGACTCGGAATAGTCCTTGGCGATGTCGTAGAGCTCCCAATTGTAGCCGGTCTCAAGGTCGGGCAATTTGCCCGTTGCGAGCAGCCACGGCGCGGCGGGCGGCGTCGTCGCCGCCACCCAGCCGTCGTGATAGATCGCGCGATTGCCGACCATCTCGAAATATTGCGTGTCGCGCTTGGACGGCGCCTCGGCGTTCGCCTTGTCGAACGTATACGCCATGCTGACGCCTTCGATCGGCTTTTGCGCAATGCCGTTCACCGTCTCCGGCGCCTTGATGCCCGCCGCTTCGAGGATGGTCGGGACGATGTCGATGATGTGGTGAAACTGCGAGCGGACCGCGCCGACGTCGTTGATGTGGCCCGGCCAGGAAATAGCCATGCCTTGCCGCGTGCCGCCGAAATGCGAGGCCACCTGCTTGGTCCATTTGAACGGCGTGTCGAACGCCCACGACCACGCAACGGACATATGCGGATAGGTCTTGTCCGAACCCCAATCCTCGTAGTGCAGCATCTGCACGACCTCGGGGAGCGTAAGAATGCCGTTATAGGCGGTGAGCTGATTGAAGGTGCCCTCAAGCGTGCCTTCGGCGCTCGTGCCGTTGTCGCCGGAGATGTAGACGATGAGCGTATTGTCGAGCTTGCCCTCGTCCTTCACCTCCTGGATCACGCGGCCAATCTCGTAGTCGGTGTAGGCGGCATAGGCGGCGAACACTTCCGCTTCGCGCGCATAGAGCTTCTTTTGGATCAGGGACAACGAATCCCAGCGCGGCAGTTTCGCGCCGCCGTAGTCTGCCTGCCCATCGGGCCAGGGCGTAAGCTTCGTGTCCGCGGGAATGACGCCGAGCCGCTTTTGGTTGGCGAAGATCTGATCGCGCAGCTTCTCCCAACCCATGTCGAACTTGCCGTGGAACTTGTCGATCCACTCTTGGGTCGGCTGATGCGGCGAATGGGTGCCGCCGGGAACGTAGTACATGAGGAACGGCTTGTCGGGCGCGGACGCATTCAACTCCCGCAGGTGCGTGATCGCGTCGTCGGCGAGATCGGTCGTGAGATTGTAGCCCTTCTTGCCGACCCAAGGATAAACCGGGCTGGTGTTGCGGTAGAGATAAGGCGTCCATTGATCGGTTTCGCCGCCAAGGAAGCCGTAGAAATATTCAAAGCCAAGTCCGACCGGCCATTGGTTGAACGGCCCGGCGGCGCTGTATTGGTAGGTTGGGATGTTGTGATCCTTGCCGAACCAGGACGTCGCATAGCCATTGTCGCGCAAGATTTCGCCGATCGTCGCGTTGTCAGGGCCAATGATCGAATTGTAACCGGGATAGCCTGTCGACAATTCGCCGATCACGCCGTAGCCGACATCGTGATGATTGCGGCCGGTGATGAGCGCCGCGCGCGTGGGCGAACACAGCGCCGTGGAATGGAACTCGGTGTAGCGCAGGCCGGCCGCCGCGACGCTGTCGAACGCTGGCGTCGGAATGACGCCGCCGAACGTGCCGGAAACGCCATAGCCCTGATCATCCGTCATGATCAGCAGGACGTTGGGGGCGCCCTTGGGCGGCACAATCGTCGGCGGCCAGTAGGGCGTCGAGCCTTCCGTCGTTTCCTTGATGACCCCCCCGAATGCGGGCGGCGCGGGCGGAATTTGTTTTCCGTCGATTGTGGTGGTGGCGCTCGGTGCGCCCAGAACGCCGGTGACTTGTTGTGCGATCGCAGAGACCGGCAGAAAAACTGAGAGCAACAGCCCGAGCCGGAACATGGCTGAACAATTCGTCAATGTGACCTCCCCCGTAGGTGCTCGCGTGATGAGCCTTGCGTTAACACGCCAATCGCGCACGAAACAGCGTCACCGTCATCGTAACGCGCGAACGTGACCGGCGAACCCGACAAGGCCGGGAAACCAGTCTGCGGTCTTCAGGCGACGACCGCATGACCGCAGCGGCAAGCGCCGGAACGCCACAAAAAAACCGAGAGCGCCCCTCCCCCGGTTGTCGCGAAGGAGGGGCGTTCGCTCGTTACCGGATCGGCGGCGCGTATTGCAGGCCGCCCTTGGTCCACAGCGCGTTCAGCCCGCGCGCGATCTTGATCGGCGAGCCCATGCCGACGTTGCGCTCGAAGCTCTCGCCGTAATTGCCGACCGCCTTGATGATTTGGTAGGCCCAGTCGTTGTTGAGGCCGAACGCCTTGCCGAAGTCGCCTTCGACGCCGAGCAGGCGGCGGATGTTGGGATCGTCTGACTTCAGCATCTCGTCGACGTTGGCCTGGGTCACGCCGAGCTCTTCGGCGGTGACGAGCGCGTAATGCGTCCACTGCACCAGCTGGAACCAATCGACGTCGTCCTTGCGCACGCTCGGGCCGAGCGGCTCCTTCGAGATGATCTCGGGCAGCACGATGTTGTCGTCCGGCTTGGCCAGTCTTCAGGCGCTCGGCGTAGAGGCCGGAAGCGTCGGTCGTGTAGGCGTCGCAGCGGCCGGAGTCGTAGGCCTTCACCGTCTCTTCGTCGGTGGCGAACACGACGGGCTCGAACTTCATGTTGTTGGTGCGGAAGTAAGTCGGCGAGGTTGAGTTCGGTCGTGGTGCCCTGCTGCACGCAGACCGAGGCGCCGTTGAGCTTCAGCGCCGACGAAACGCCGAGCGACTTCTTCACGATGAAGCCCTGGCCGTCGTAGTAGTTGACGCCGGTGAAGAACATGCCGCCCTGTTCGCGGCCCAAGGTCCAGGTGGTGTTGCGGATCAGCACGTCGATCTCGCCGCTGGCAGGATCGGTCGGGCGGTCCTTGGCGTTGATGGGGATGTACTTGACCTTGCTGGCATCGCCGAAGACCGCCGCGGCGAGCGCCTTGCACTCGTCGACGTCGAGGCCGGTATAGTCGCCCTTGTCGTCGGGGAGCGCGAAGCCGGCGAGGCCCGGGTTCGAGCCGCAGATCAACTGCCCGCGCGCTTTGACCGTGTCGAGCGTCGGCCGGCCGAAGGCCGCGCTTGTGAGGCCGAGCATCGCTCCCGCCAGCAGCGCCAATTGTCTTCAATGCCATGACGTCACCCCCGAAAACTTGATAACCGCTCGTTGGCCGCAGCCGAGAGCCTGCCCATTGGCGCCACGCCGCTGGACTTTGTCAACTTGCCGGCAAGCGACTAGAAGGGCGCCCGCGCTCAAAGCTCAGCTTCGAAACGCTCAATCCAAGGACCCTTGCAAAGCCATGGCGAAACTGTCCCCGGAAACGCTCAAAGGCCTTCGCTCGCGCACGCGGCATGGTCCAGCTCGGCCGCGACCTCGAGCTGAGCACGGCTTCGTCAACATGCCGCCGTTCCGCGGCTCGACGGTGCTGTTTCCCGACGTGCATGCGCTGGAGACGCTCTCGACGCGCTACACCTACGGCACGCATGGAACGCCCGACCACCGAAATGCTCACCAAGGCCTGGAGCGAGCTCGCCGGCGCCGCCGGCACGGTCCTGACGCCCTCGGGCCTGTCCGCGGCCGTGGTGGCGCTGCATGACGGCCGTCGAGCGCGGGCGACCACCTGCTGGTCGTCGACACCGACCTACAGCCCGACCCGGCACTATTGCGAACGGACCCTGCGGCGCTTCGGCGTCGAGACGACCTATTACGACCCGGCCCTGGGCGCCGACGTCGCCGCGCTGTTCCGCCCGAACACCAAGGCGATCCTGCTGGAGTCGCCGGGCTCGCAGTCGCTCGAGATGCAGGACGTGCCCGCCATCGCCGCGGCCGCGCACGCGCGCGGCATCTGCGTCATCATGGACAACACCTGGGCGACGCCGATGTTCTTCCCGCCCGCACGCCCACGGCGTCGACCTCTGCGATCGAGGCCGGCACCAAATATCTGGGCGGCCATTCCGACCTGCTGCTCGGCCTGGTCAGCGCCAACGAAGCGTGGTTCCAGCGGCTGATGCGCTGCTGGGACGGTATGGCGATCCTGCCGGGCCCGGAGGACGTCTTCCTCGCGCTGCGCGGGCTGCGCACGATGGAGCTGCGCTTGCGCGAGGCCGAGCGGCAGGCGCTCGCGCTCGCGCACTGGCTCGAGGCGCGCGACGGAAGTGCTGCGCGTGCTGCACCCCGCCCTGCCCGACCACCCGGGCCACGCCATCTGGCGGCGCGATTTCTCCGGCTCGTCCGGCCTGTTCAGCGTCGTGCTCAAGCCCATCGCCAAGGCGGCGATCGCCGCGATGCTCGACGGGCTCGAGCTGTTCGGCCTCGGCTGGTCCTGGGGCGGTTACGAGAGCCTCGTCATCCCGTTCGATTGCGAAGCCTACCGGACGGCGACGACGCTGGGCGCCGGGCGGTCCGGCGCTGCGCTTTTCCGTCGGCCTCGAGGACATCGAGGATCTCAAGGCCGATCTCGATCGCGGCTTTCAGCGGCTTCGCGCATGACGCGCATCGAGCGCGCTCGCCGGGGAAAAGGTTATAAAATTAAATTGACTGTCTCGCGCTCGACAAAAGGTTCGCGCTAGGGAACTCTCGTAGACGCCGCGGGCGGCGATCATCTTTTACCCGCGCGAAAAAGGGGCATCTCATGCAACTGTCGGCACTTCCTCTTGCGGTTCTTGGCGTTTGCACTTTCGTGTCCTTGGCGTCCGCCAAAACCTATCCCATTCCCAACGAAGATCCGGTTGCGACGGTCTCGATCCCGGACGCTTGGTCGGTCGACACGTACGAAGGCGGCGTCGAGGGCACCTCGCCAGACGGCAAGATTTACGTCGCCGTCGAACAAGTTGAAGCCGACGACGTGAAAGGCGCTCTGACCGACGGCCTTAAATTCTTCAAGGACCAGGGTCTCGAAATCGACGAGGCGAAGATCACCACCAAGGACACCAAACTCAACGGCTTGGATGCGCTGGACATCGACCTGCCCGCGACGGACAAAAACGGCCCGACGTCGGCCGGGCTGACGCTGGTCTCCACCAACGCCAACGGCAAATTTCTGATGATTTATGACTGGGGTTCTGACAAGGACGTTCAGGCGAACATCAAGGACATCCAGTCCATTGGCGCGAGCATCCAAGCCACGAAGTGACGGCCCATTTTGCGTAACTTCATCATCGACACCGACACGGCGTCGGACGACGCGGTCGCCATCCAAATGGCTTTGGCGGCCGCCGACGTTCATGTCCTCGCGCTCACGACGGTCGCCGGCAATGTGGGTCTCGAACAGGCGACGCGCAATGCGCTGCTCACCGTCGAGGTGATGGGCAAGGCGACGCCCGTGTACAAAGGCGCCGCCAAACCGCTGTTGCGGCCGCTCGAGGACGCGCATTGGTTCCACGGCCGCGATGGCATGGGCGACCAGAATTACCCGCTGGCGAAGCGGGCTGCTGAAGACGAACATGCCGTTGACGCCCTCCTCCGGCTGAGCCGCGAACATCCCGGCGCGACGCTGGTGACGCTCGGGCCCCTCACCAACATTGCGCTCGTCCTTGCGCGCGACTCCGACTTCGCAGGCCGGATCGGCCGCTGCGTCGTCATGGGCGGCGCGCCGTGCTGCGAAGGCAACGTGACGCCGGCGGCCGAATACAACATCTGGGTGGATCCTGAAGCCGCCAGCATGGTGTTCGCTTCGAAGCTGCCCATAGAAATGGTCGGTTGGCACGTCTCGCGCGGCGGGAGCGTTCTGGACGAAGCGGACGAAGCCGAGATTTTGAGGTTGGGCACGGAAAAGGCCCGCTTCGCCATCCAGTGCAACGCCCGTGCACGCGAAGCCTATTTCGAGCAGACCGGACAGCGCGGCATTTCGTTAGCCGATCCAACCGCGATGGCCGTCGCGCTCGACAGGACGATCGGTCTGTCCTGGAGCCGGCATCGCGTCGCCATCGAGTGCGCGAGCGCGCTGACGCGGGGCATGACAGTCGTCGACCGCCTGAACGTCACCGCCGACGCCAATAATAGAGACGCATGGCGCGCGACGATAAATTCTGGAGCAACAGCGGACATCTGTTGGGACTTTGACGCCGACGCCTACAAGGCGATGCTGAAGCGCGCGCTCGCGTGAGCGAGGGCGACGCCGGGGGAAGCCTCTCGGGCGCCTGGTCCGGCATTTACAATTATCCACGCACCCTGCCGCCCGTTCCCTTCACGGCGGTCCTGATCCAGAATGGCGAATGGATCACGGGAACCACCGAAGAGATCAGCAGGTTTGGGAATGTCCGCGGCGTGACGATTTCCGCGACGTTGCAAGGCCGGCGCGCGGGCGCCGAGGTGAAATGGCTGAAGCTCTACGACCTCAGGCCGGAGCACAATGGCGTCGCCTACGAAGGAACGATCAATGCCGACGCCAGCGAAATTCACGGTCGCTGGCTTCTTCCGGGTAGCTGGTCGGGAACGTTTCTGATGATCAAGGCTCCGACGTGCGCCGTCGAACGGACGCTGGAAAAGGCGGAAAGGCGCTAGCGTGGTCTCGATGATAGTTCGGTCATGAGCGCGCCGCCCCCAGCTAACCTCCTCGCCGGGGAAGCCTCCCCCTACCTGCTGCAGCACGCCGGCAATCCCGTGCATTGGCGCGCCTGGGGCGAAGCGGCCTTCGCCGAGGCGAGGCATCGGGATCGTCCGCTGCTGCTCTCGATCGGCTACGCCGCCTGTCATTGGTGCCATGTCATGGCGCACGAGTCCTTTGAGAACGCTGAGATCGCGGCGCTGATGAACGCGCTGTTCGTCAACGTGAAGATCGACCGCGAGGAGCGGCCCGATGTCGACCACGTCTATATGGCGGCGCTGCACGCCATGGGCCAGCAAGGCGGCTGGCCGCTGACGATGTTCGCAACGCCCGACGGCGTGCCGTTTTTCGGCGGCACTTATTGGCCGCCCGAAAGGCGTTGGGGACGCCCGGGCTTCCGCGACATTCTCCGCGCCGTCGATGTCGCCTGGCGCGAAAAGCGAGCGGATTTGGAGCGCCAGGGCGCGACGCTCACCGCGCATTTGCGCGAGCAGAGCGCGCCTTCTCCTGGGTCGCTGTCGCCGCAAACGCTTACTCAGGCGGGCGAGGGGCTGTTGAGCCTGATCGATCCGGCGAACGGCGGCATCGGCGCCGCGCCGAAATTCCCCAACGCGCCCATCTTTCGCTTTTTCTGGAACGAGGCCTTCCGCCGCAAGGACGCGCGCTTCTTCGCCGCCGTCCGCGGACTGCTCGATGCCCTTTGCCAAGGCGGTATCTACGATCACCTTGCGGGCGGCTTCGCCCGCTACTCCACCGACGCCCATTGGCACGTGCCGCATTTCGAGAAGATGCTTTACGACAACGCGCAAATTCTTGAGCTGTTGGCGTTGGCCCACGCGGAGACGCCTACCCCGCTCTACGCTGCCCGCGCAGAGGAAACCGTGGCCTGGCTGATGCGCGAGATGCAGGTCGGCGACGCCTTCGCCGCTGCGCTCGACGCCGACAGCGAGGGCGAGGAGGGCAAGTTTTACGTCTGGAACGGCGAAGACATCGACGCCGCGCTCGGCGCGGACGCGGCGAGGTTTAGGTCCGTCTACGACGTCCGCGACGGCGGCAATTGGGAAGCCACGAACGTGCTCCGCCGCCTGACGCCGCTTGGCGAGGCGGCTGAAGAGACGAAGCTCACCGAGAGCCGCGCCGCACTGCTCGCCTTACGCGAGCGACGCCCCCGCCCCGGCCGCGACGACAAAGTCCTCGCGGATTGGAACGGCCTGATGATCGCCGCGCTCGCCCGCGCCAGCGCGGCGTTCGAACGGCCCGACTGGCTCGCCCTCGCCATGCGCGCCTTCGACTTCGTCGACAAGACGCTGCGGCGCGCGGACGGCGGGCTCACCCATTCCTGGCGCGAGGGCCGGCTCGGGCCAGACGCCATGCTCGACGACGTCGCCGCCATGAGCCTGGCGGCGCTTCGGCTGTTCGAGGCGACGGGGCAGTCCCGCCTGCTCGACGCCGCGTGCGGCTTCGCTAAAGACGCGCTGCAACGCTTCTCCGACGGCCACGGCGGCGTGGTGACGACGGCGGCGGCGATGCGCGATCCGCCGCTGGTGCGTCCGCGGCACGCCGATGACGGCGCCACCCCTTCCGGCGTCGGCGTGCTGGCGGAGACGCTGGCCAGACTTTGGCACATTACGGACGATCCGCTCTGGCGCGAGCGCGCGCAGCGGCTCATCGACGCCTTTTCCGGCGGCGACAACATCGCGCGGGCGCCTTTGCTGCTTGCTGCCGCCGATGCCCTCGAACGGGGCGGCTGCGTCCAGATCGAAGGCGCCCTTAACGATCCTTTAGCCCTAGCGCTTTCCCAAGCGGCGCTGCGGGCTCCCGATCCGAGCCTCTGCGTTGTGCGCCTCGACCGCGCCAATGCGCCCACGGCGCTGCGCCACCGCCCGCGGGCGCCCTTCGCGCCCTCCGCGATGCTTTGCCGCAACGCGGTCTGCTCGCTTCCCGTTACATCGGTCGACGAACTCGCCACATTGCTGACCTATTGACCGGCGAAGTCGGAAACTCTCCCCAACTTCGGAGCTAGGCGCCAAGCCGGGCGTCGCTTAAGCTCCTCAACAGCCAGTTTTAACTTTCCAAGTCATGACGAACACCAATCCATCGCTCGATTTCAACCTGACCATGGCCCGCCGCTCGATGGTCGGTCTCCAGGCCAGCATCCCGCCCGACGCTTTCACGGCGGCCATCCTTGGCGAGCGCCGAGGGGGCAGCGGAGTCGTCATCCGCGACAGCGGCTTGGTGCTGACGATCGGCTACCTCATCACCGAGGCCGACGAGATCTGGCTGACCGACTGGATGGGCCGGGTGACCCCAGGGACGGCGCTCGCGGTCGACCAGGCCAGCGGCTTCGGCCTGGTGCAGCCGTTGGGTCCGATGGCGGCGCCCGCTATCCCCCTCGGCAACTCCTCAAGGACTGAGGTCGGCGATCCCGTGGTGCTGGTGTCCGGCGGCGACCATGACCCGGTGCAAGGACAGATCATCGCCAAGCGCGAGTTCTCCGGCCCGTGGGAATATCTGATCGACGACGCCATCTATACCTCGCCCGCCCATCCCTTCTGGGGCGGCGCCGGGCTGTTGTCGCATCGCGGTGAACTGATCGGCATCGGCTCTTTGCACCTTGAACAAGAGGGCGAGTCGGAAGCGCCAAGCGAACTCAACATGATCGTGCCGATCGACCTGCTGAAGCCTTCGCTCGACTCGCTTGCCAGATTTGGCCGCAGCGTCACCCCGGCGCGGCCGTGGCTCGGGCTCTATTGCGCCGATCATCGCGGCCGCGTGGTCGTGGCGGGCGTTGTCACCGGGGGCCCCGCCGAAAAGGCCGCGATGCGGCGAGGCGACGAGATCGTCGGCATCGCCGGCGTGCCGGTCGACAGCACCGCCTCGCTCTACCGCACCCTCTGGAACCTCGGCCCCGCCGGCGTCGAAGCGCCGCTGGACGTGGAACGGGACGGCAAGCTGTTGCACCCCGGCGTGAAGACCACGGACCGGACGTCGCTGCTGAAGAAGCCGCGGTTGCAGTAGGGGCGTCTAGGGGGCTGCCTACATTGGTCGGGGATCGTCCAGCACGCTTCGCAGGTCGGTGTGAATGAAATCCTCGCCGATGAATAGAATCGGCAATCGGTAGGTTTTGGCCACCGCATACGACATGCAGTCCGCTAAATTGAGTTTGGCGGGATGTCCTCGCCCTTTGCCGTAGGCGGCGAAAGCCGCGACGGCCTGGCGTGCGATGCTGTCGGATATCGACACGACGTTGATCCGGCCGCCTTCAAGGACTTCATCAAAGGCCGCTTCCACCTCTTCGATCGTCGCGAGCAGCTTGGAGGCGGTTCGCATCACGGTCCCAAGGCGGACAAGACCTGACGAGTAACAGACCTTTGCCGAGCCGATGGCGGCGGATAGCCGCGGAGCATCCCTTTCATTCGAAAGAATGGCGACGAAGGCCGATGTGTCGACAAACATCAATGGCCCCAGAGTTCGTCGATTTCCTCTTTCGTCAGGTCTCGGCCACCCGGTTTCCCCTTGGCGGCGAGGGCGGCGGCGATCGACGCGAAACGCTCGGCCAAGGGCAACCGCTTGCGCTCCTGCTCAAGAGCGATTTCGAGTGCGGCGATAACCGCCTCGGTCATGCTGGTGCCGCGCCAAGCGGCCAAGGTTTTGGCGAGTTCGGCCGCGCGGGAATCGCGGACATTGAGCTGCATCGGAAGCCTCGTAAAGAGGACCTTCATCTATACGTAAAGACAGAAAATGTAAAGACGATCCGTGGCCAGGACAAACCCTGCCATCGCGACCCGACCCGACTGCCCTGCGGAAGCCCCCGCGGCCAACGCAATGCAGCCCCACGGGAAAACTCTCCCCGCCCCCTACCCAAACCCCTCCGCCTCAGATACCTGACGAATCCCATGGCGCGATATGTGTTTATCACGGGCGGCGTGGTTTCCTCGCTTGGCAAAGGTTTGGCTTCGGCGGCTTTAGGAGCCGTTCTGCAGGCGCGCGGGTATTCCGTGCGCCTGCGAAAGCTAGACCCCTACCTGAACGTCGATCCCGGCACGATGAGCCCGACTCAGCACGGCGAGGTGTTTGTCACCGACGACGGCGCGGAGACCGACCTCGACCTCGGGCACTACGAGCGCTTCACCGGGCGCTCGGCCAATAAGCAGGACAACATCACCACCGGGCGGATCTATCAGGAGATCATCGCCAAGGAGCGCCGCGGCGAGTTTCTCGGCGCCACCGTGCAGGTCATTCCGCACGTCACGAACGCCATCAAGGAGTTCGTGCTCGACGGCAACGAGGGTTTCGACTTCGTCCTGGTCGAGATCGGAGGCACCGTCGGCGACATCGAGGGGCTGCCGTTCTTCGAGGCGATTCGCCAGCTCGGCAACGACCTGCCGCGCAATCACGCCATCTACGTCCATCTGACGCTGCTGCCTTACATTGCGACAGCGGGCGAGTTGAAGACCAAGCCGACTCAGCACAGCGTAAAGGAACTCCGCTCGATCGGCATTCAGCCGAACATTCTGCTTTGCCGTTGCGACCGCGAAATCCCGCGCGAGGAGCGCCGCAAGCTGGCGTTGTTCTGCAACGTTAGGGAAAGCGCTGTTATCGAGGCCCGCGACGTCGGCAACATCTACGACGCGCCAGCGGCTTATCATGTCGCCGGCCTCGACCGCGAAATCCTCGCCGCTTTCGGCATCGATCCCGCGCCAAAGCCGAATATGCGCCGGTGGGACGAGGTCGCGCGCAAGCTGCACAACCCCGAGGGCGAGGTCAAAATCGCCGTCGTCGGCAAATATACTGGGTTGAAAGACGCCTATAAGTCTTTGATTGAAGCCCTCAATCACGGAGGCCTCGCCAATCACGTGAAGGTCAAGCTCGACTGGATCGAAAGTGAAGTCTTCGAGGGCAACGATCCAGCCTCGCATCTCTCCGACGTCCACGGCATATTGGTGCCCGGCGGCTTCGGCCAGCGCGGCGCTGAGGGCAAAATCCTTGCGGCCCGGTTCGCCCGCGAGCGCAAGGTCCCCTACTTCGGCATCTGCTTCGGCATGCAGATGGCGGTCATTGAAGCGACACGTACGCTGGTCGGCATAAAGGACGCGAATTCCACGGAATTCGGGCCGACCGAGGAGCCAGTCGTGGGCCTGCTCACGGAGTGGCTGCGCGGCAATGCCTTGGAGAAGCGCACCGCGGCAGGCGATCTCGGCGGCACGATGCGCCTGGGGGCCTACAAGGCTGTGCTGGCGCCCGGATCCCGCATCGCCGGCATTTACGGCGACGTCGAGATCTCCGAGCGACACCGGCACCGTTACGAGGTCAATATGGACTATCGCGCGATGCTTGAGGCTAAGGGCATGCGTTTTGCCGGCCTGTCGCCCGACGGCGTGCTGCCAGAGACGATCGAACTGACCGACCATCCCTGGTTCATCGGCGTCCAATATCATCCGGAATTGAAGTCGCGGCCGTTCGAGCCGCACCCGCTGTTCGCCAGCTTCGTCGCCGCCGCCAAAGCGCAAAGCCGGCTGGTCTAGACCGGCGCCGCAAAGGAATCGTTAGGGTTAATCTTAACTTAAGCAATCTCGACGAATGTGCTCGGAGCCGCCGCTTCAACTAGCGGTCTCGATTCTGGGGTTCGAGCACATGAGAAAAGTCGTTATCGCCGCGGTTGCGGGCCTCTCGATGACGAGCGCCGCACATGCGGCGGACATGACCCTGAGCCCGACCCTCACGCAACAAGAGGAAATTGGTTCGGCCTGGTACATCCGCGGCGATATTGGCGATGCGCTCGTCACTGAGCCCGGCGTGAACGCCGTAAGCATCGGGGCCCCGCCGCCAGGCAACGCCGGAACGAGCATGGCGCCGACCTTCAGCGGCACGGTCAGCAGCAACGTCATTACCTACGGCGCCGGCGTCGGCTATCAATTCTCGCCGTGGTTCCGCATGGACGCCACGTTCAGTCACTTCAACCCAGTGTCCACCAGCTACGGCAGGACGGTCGTTTGCCCCTATGGCGCCGTTGGCATCTTCAGCACGAACCCCGTGAGCGGGAAGGTTACGAACCTCGGCGTCCTCTACGATCCCAACGACACCTGCAACGGGCTCGAGAGGATCTCGAACAGCAACAACGTCGCCTTGGTCAACGCTTACTGGGACATCCCAGTGTTCGGCACCAGCTTTGTGCCTTATGTCGGTGCCGGCGCCGGCGTCAACGTCTTCCAGACGACGGGCCGCTTGAGCTACAACAAGACCTCCGACGGCACGACCTATGCGGGAGACACGAGCTTGCCCGGCGGCTACCCCCCGCAATGGGTGCTTTCCAACGGGACCCCGGTAAATCCTGGCATCTCTTTTGCGGCGCAAAACTGGAACCGGACCCTGAGCCAGACCAAGGTGACGATGGCGATCGCGCTGATGGCGGGCCTCACCTATCACGTCAACGACTGGATCGCGGTTGATGTTGGCTACCGCTACGTGAATGCCGACGTCGGCAACTTCAGCAGCAATTACGCCAACGAAGTGCACGCCGGCATTCGTCTGTACGCGAACTAAGCGCTCAAGCGCACAAATTAAGAGATCTAAAGCGGCCGGCATTCCCAGAGAATCGCCGGCCGCTTTGCGTTAGAAGGCCGGCGGCGCGAAGCCGTGGATCCGCGCCGCCGCGCTGAGCGTGTTCGCCATCAGCATGGCGATGGTCATCCGTCCGACGCCGCCGGGAACAGGCGTAATCGCCCCCGCCCGCCCCAGGCATTCCTGAAAAGCGACGTCGCCGACCAGCTTAGTCTTGGGCCGCCCGTCCGCAAGCACCCCCTGCCCCGGCACGCGGTTGATGCCAACGTCGATGACGATCGGCGCCGGGCTTCACCCAATCGCCTTTGACCATCTCGGGCTGACCGACGGCGGCGATCAGAATGTCGGCCCGGCGGGCGACATCGGCGAGCGCCGTCGTGCGGGAATGCGCGATCGTCACCGTGCAGTTTCGCGACAGCATCAATTGCGCCATCGGCTTGCCCACGATGTTCGAGCGCCCGACGATCACCGCCTCTGCGCCGGACAGATTCAGGCCAAGGCTTTTGGCCGCGCGGTCGATCAGGATCAACGCCCCCGCCGGCGTGCAGGGCAGCAGCGCCCGGCCGAACTCGCCGATGGCGGCGAGGCCGACGTTGATGGGATGAAAGCCGTCGACATCCTTGGCTGGATCGACCGCTTCGAGCACTTTCGCCGCGTCGATGGTCCTGGGCAGCGGCAATTGCACGAGAATGCCGTGGATGGCGGGATCCTCGTTAAGCCGCTTGATCAGAGCGAGCAGGCTCGCTTGGTCGACGGTGTCGGGGAGCGTGTGCTGCACCGAATGAAAGCCGCAAGCCTTGGCCGCCTTGCCCTTGGCGCCGACATAGACCTGGCTCGCCGGGTTCTCTCCCACCAGCACCACCGCAAGGCCGGGCGTGACGCCCCGCGAGGCGAAGTCGGCGGACACTTTGGCCGCCGCTGCAAGCACGTCATTAGCGACGGCGGCGCCGTCGATGATTTGCGTTTCGATGGGCATGAAGGTCCGCTGTTACGGGGTTTTGAAACGGAAGGTCGCCTCATGCCGCGCCTTGCCGCCGACCTCAAGGCTCCGCATGCTCGGCTTGTCCTTTAACGCGCCTGAGAACCCGACGGGATCGCCATAGCCGGTCCAGGGCTCCAGGCACAGGAATGGCGCACCCGGCCGGGTCCACAGCGCTACGTGGGGGAAGCCGGGGAAGTCCATGGCGATCTCAGCGCCATTGGCCATGACGAAACTCAGCGAGCGGCTGCGCGCCTGCAGGAACACGGCGGCGTCCTTGGCGAACAGGTCATCGTCGATCGGCAGGATCTTGCCCTTAAGCGGCACGCGCCGCACCTCGCCCGAAAACAACCCGCCCGGCGCAATGACGGGCACGTCGGGGAATTCCTCCAGCTCGAAGCGCACGTACGCGCCCTCGCGCGTCGCGCCGCCAAAAGGCCAGGCAAAGCCCGGATGCAGGCCGCAGACATAGGGCGTCGGCGCCGCGCCGGTATTCTCGACGACAATCGCCATCGTCAGGGCGGTCGGCGTAAGCGCGTATTCCAGCGCCAGCTTGAAAGCGAAGGGATAGAGCGCACGCGTCGCTTCGCTGTCGACCGCCGCAAGACGCACGAAATCCGCGCGCGCGGTCTCCACAGCGAAGGTCAGCCCCGTGGCGAAGCCGTGGAAGGGCAGCGGATAGCGCCGCCCGTCGACCAAGATGCCGTCCTTAACCGCGCCGACTGTCGGAAACAGGATCGGGCTGATCTTGTTCCAGACCTTGTCCTCTCCCGACCACAAGAGGTCGTGGGACCCGACGCGCCAGGTGAGCGCTTCGGCGCCCAGCTGCGCGATCTCGGCGCTGGCGGCGCCTGACGTCAGCCGAACCTTGCCGCTCAAAGCACAATCCCCTCGATGGCCGCGGCCGCAATGAGCGCGTCCTTAATGCCGGGCGTCGCCGCAATCACCGAGCCGCCCTTGGTGAGCGCGTCGCCGGCGAGGAAGTCGCTGCGATAGCCGCCGGCTTCGCTGATCATCAGCAGCGCCGCAAGGCAGTCCCAGGAATTGATGAAGTGCTCGCAATAGCCGTCGCGCCGCCCGGCGGCGACCCAGGCCAGGCCCAGAGCCCCCGAGCCGCCCGCGCCACCGTCGCGCCGGCGTCGATCACTCGCTTGACCAGCGCGAGATAGCGGTCGGGATGCGCGCGTGCGTTCCAGCCGATCTCCACGCGCCGATTCGTCCAAGGCCGTAGCGCCGGAGGGCCGCATGGCCACGCCGTCGACGAACGCGCCCTCGCCTTTCCTGGCAAAAAACAGCTCATCGAGCATCGGCGCGTAGATCGCTCCGATCTCGATCGACTTGCCGAGAATGCAGGCGATTGAGACGCACCAATGCGGCGCGCCGCGCGCGAAATTCGCAGTGCCGTCGATGGGGTCGACCACCCAAGTCGGGTGGCCGTCTTGCGCCACGCGCCCCGCGCCCTCTTCGCCGATCATGCCGTCGCCGGGGAAAGCCTCGGCCAAGCGCGAGGCGATCAGACGTTCAACCTCGACGTCAACCTCGGTGAGGAAATCCTGGCGTCCCTTGAACTTCACCGAAAACGAGGAGCGATCGAGGAACCGCCGCTTGGCGATCACGCCCAATTCGCGCGCCAGGGCTTGCGCAGCAAAGCTGCGTTGGCGCCAATCTTTTGGTTCTATCATCGGTGACAACAATCCTGCCGGTTTAGAAGTGGCTGAACGAGCCCTTGCGAAGGTTTTCGGCGCGCCGTCCGGGCCGACGAACGTGGCGGACTTTGCCCGTTTCCGCGACGCCGATCCGCCGTCACCTTCACTCGGCCGCGTCAGCCGCCGCCTCGAAATCCGCCGCTTCGTTGGGGGCGATGGACGCGAGAAGCTCGTAATCGTCGCCCCCCGTCAGGGCAAGGTCAAACAACTCTGGCCGCGCCGCGATCGCCGCCGCCGCCGCGGGCGACAACGGCAGGCGCGCAGCTCGACCCGCGCTGTAACCCCGCTCACGCGCAGCATCTTCGTGAGGTCGCCGATCAGTCCGTCCGACACGTCCATGCCGCCCGACGCGTGGGCGGCCATCGCAGCGGCCAGGGCGTTGCGCGGGCGCGGCCGCAAGTAGCGGTCGAGAAGGAAAGCGCCCTCCTCCGCGCCGATTCCGAGCGCATCCCCCTGGCGAACGCGCAACCCCAGGGCGCCGTCGCCGATGGTGCCGCTGACGTAAAGCCAATCGCCGCTGCGCACCCCCGTCCGTCGCACCATTCTGCCCTTCGCGACCTCGCCAAAGCCGTGATCGACAGGCATAGCGGCCCCGGGGTGCTGACGGTGTCGCCGCCCAGCAGTGGGCAACACCCCCGCCGCCGCCACGCGGCCAAGACCGGCGGCAAAGCCCTCCAGCCACGCGCCCTCCTCCGTCCTCGCCTTCGGCAGCGCCAGCGTCAGCAGAAACCCGCGCGGCCGCGCGCCCTTGGCGGCAAGATCCGAAAGGTTGACCCCAAGCGCCTTCGCCGCGACCGCATCGGGCGGATCGGCGGCGAAGAAGTGCACGCCGGCGACGATGGCGTCCGCGGTCAGCACCATTTCGGCCCCAGGCGTCGGCGCCAGCAGCGCGGCGTCATCGAGCAGACCGAGCCCCTCCGGCCCGGCCAACGGCGCAAACAGCCGCGCGATCAAATCGTCTTCGCTCGATCCGCCCGGCAAGGCCCGTCAACCCTCGAATGCGACATTTCCCAGGCTCTTATTGCATGAAGCTCCCCAGGAAACTAAACGGGAGCGCTTATCTCCTGGACGCCCTGACGTGACCGACGCCTTTCATTCCAAAATCCGACTTCCTCGCCGCGCTGATGGAGCGCGGCTATGTGCATCAGGCCTCCGACTTCGCCGCGCTCGACGCCAAGGCCGCCTCGGGCGATCTCGTCGGCTACATCGGCTTCGACTGCACGGCAAAGTCGCTGCACGTCGGCAGCCTGCTGCAGATCATGCTGCTTCAGCTGGCTGCAGCGCAGTGGCGGCAAACCGATCGCGCTGATGGGCGGCGGCACCACCCGCGTCGGCGATCCCTCCGGCAAGGACGAGACGCGTAAGGTGCTGTCGATCGCCGACATCGACGCCAACAAGCAAGGCATCAAGAAGAGCTTCGACAAGTTCCTGCGCTTTGGCGAAGGCCGCCACGACGCCATCATGCCCGACAATGCGGAGTGGCTGACCGCCCTCAACTACATCGACTTCCTGCGCGACGTCGGCCGCCACTTCAGCGTCAACCGCATGCTGTCGATGGATTCGGTCAAGCTGCGCCTGGAGCGCGAACAGGAACTGTCGTTCCTCGAGTTCAACTACATGTGCCTGCAGTCCTACGACTTCGTCGAACTGCACCGGCGCTATGGTTGCACGCTTCAGCTTGGCGGCTCCGATCAGTGGGGCAACATCGTCCTCGGGCTCGACCTCGGCCGCCGCATGGGCACCGCGCAATTGTTCGCGCTGACCTCCCCGCTCGTCACCACCGCCTCCGGCGCCAAGATGGGCAAGACCGTCTCCGGCGCCGTCTGGCTCGACGAGGGTCTGTTGCCGCCGTTCGGCTACTGGCAATTCTGGCGCAACACCGAGGACGCCGACGTCGGCCGGTTCCTAAAACTCTTCACCTTCCTGTCGATGGCGGAGATCAAGCGGCTGGAGGCGCTCGGCGGCGCCGAGATCAACGAGGCGAAGAAAGTGCTCGCCAACGAAGCGACCGCGCTGCTGCACGGCCACGCCGCCGCCGAAGCCGCGGCCGAGACCGCGCGGCTCACCTTCGAGCGAGGCGCGCTGGCCGAAGGCCTGCCGACGATCGAACTGCCGCTAAGCGAACTCGACGCCGGCCTCGGCGTGCTCACCGCTTTCGTCCGCGCCGGCCTGGTCGCTTCCACAGGCGAAGCGCGCCGTCAGGTCAAAGGCGGCGGCCTGCGCGTCAACGACAGCGCAGTCGAGGACGAGCGCGCCGTCATCGGCACGGCGCAGGTGGTCGACGGCGTCGTCAAACTTTCCCTGGGAAAGAAAAAGCATGTTCTGCTCAAGGCGCTTTAGGCTATGAAGTCGGCCGCCGAATTCTGCCGTCTCAAACCCGGCGAAGAGATCGACCTCGCCAAGCTGGCGACGCGTATGCCTGCGCGCTACCATTCCAAAGCGGATTACGCCGCGATGCTCGCCGAGCACGTCGGCAAGCTCAGCAAGATGCAGGAGCGATTGTTCGCCGAGCAGGCGCAAGCGCTGCTCGTCATTTTCCAGGGTCTCGACGCTTCAGGAAAAGACGGCGCGATTTCGCACCTCCTCACCGGCGTCAACCCGGAGGGCGTCACCGTCCAGGCGTTCAAGCAGCCGAGCAAGCTTGAGTTCGCGCACGACTTTCTCTGGCGCGCCGCCATCGTCGCGCCCGAGCGCGGCTTCATCGGCGTGTTCAACCGCTCCTATTACGAAGCCGTCGCGATCACGCGCGTGCATCCAAAACTGCTGCACAGCGAAGGCTATGGCCGCAAGCCTCGAGACCTCGACGCCTTTTTCGAAGAGCGGCTCGTCTCGATCAAAAACTACGAACGGCACTTGCAATCTTGCGGCACCAGAAATCGTGAAAATCTTTCTGCACATTTCGCCCGACGAGCAACGCAAGCGCCTGCTCGAGCGCTTGGACGATCCGGAGAAAGTGTGGAAGGCGTCGCTGTCCGACATCATGGAGCGCAAGTATTTCAAGGACTATTGGCGCGCCTTCGAGACCGCCTTCGCCGCAACGAGCACGAAGGACGCGCCCTGGCACGTCGTCCCCGCCGACGACAAGCTCGATGCACGGCTGCTCGTTTCCCAGATCGTGGTCGAAGCGATGGAGTCGCTCGATCTTGAGACACAGCCGGTGGACAAGGAGCGTCGGCGGGAGCTCGCGGAGATTAGAGAGGCGTTGAAGGGGTAACGCATGATCCCCTCTCCCCGCTTCGCGGGGAGAGGGTTAGGGTGAGGGGCTTGGCGAGTTCACACCGCCGTTCGAGCGAACTCTTTCCCCCTTCTCCAGCTTCGCTGGAGAAGGTGTCATTGCGAAGCAATGACGGATGAGGTGTGGAAAGCAGGGCTGAACTCGGCCGATATGGGCTCAGGCGCCTGTGCAAGATTTCCAGCTGCGCCGTCCTCCTTTCCACACCTCATCCGTCACGCCTTCGGCGCGACACCTTCTCCAGCTTCGCTGGAGAAGGAGACCCCTACTCCACCAACTTCGTCCCGCTCCACGCCGCCACGTGATCCGACAGCATCGGGACGTAATCCTCGCCATGCCCCGTCGCCACCGCTTGCGCGAACGAATTGCGCACCGCCGCGCCGACCGGATTGCCGATGCCCAGCGCCTGCGCGGCGCCGGCGAGATAGCTGAGATCCTTCAGCGCGTTGACCAGCGTGAACTTGTGCGCGTTGCGGTCGCGGCCGAGCGCGTATTGCGAGAACGTGTGATAAAACGGGCAATCCATCCGGCCCCCTTTGATCACCGCGTCGAACACTTTGGGCGACAGACCCGATTTGGCGCCGAGGGCCAGGGCTTCCGAATACAGCGCGGCGTAGCCGAGCGAGACGAAATTGTTCAGGAGCTTCATCGTGTGGCCGGTGCCGACGGGCCCGGTCGGGATCGATGCGCCCGGCGAACGTCTCGAGCACCGGCGCGCGCCCGCGCCACGATCGGCGTCGTCGCCCCCGACCATCACGTCGAGCGTGCCCTCCCAGGCATCCTTCGGCGTGCGGCTGAGCGGCGCGTCGACGAAGGCGACGCCGCGCTCTTTAAGCGCCGGCGCAAGGCGCCGCGTCGAGGCAGGATCGGAGGTCGAGCAATCGACGACCAGCAGTCCTTTTTGCCCGCCGACGCTAGACCATTCTCGCCTCAGGATCACCGCTTCGACCTCAGGCGAACCGGTGACGCAAAGCAGCACGATGTCGCTGGCCTCCGCGACCGCGCGCGGCGATTGCGCTTCCACGGCGCCGCGCGCTTTCAAATCCTCAACCGCCTCACGCTTGCGATGCGCCATCACCGTCAGCGGCCAGCCCTTCTCGACGATGTTCTTCGCCATGCCATGGCCCATGAGGCCGAGGCCGATGAACCCGACGCGCTCTTTCATGGTGTTTCCCCCGGGATGAGATTGATGCTTCAGGGTTAGGACTTGCGCCTCACGCTTATGGCATCCAGCATTGCGCTCAGCTGCCGACACACCTTCTCCCCTTGCGGGAGAAAGTCGCCGCGAAGGAGCGCATGAGGGGTCGCTTCGACTGGACGCAACGTGTCGGTGAGAGCATAGCACTTGGCTTCGCTGGACGAAATCTCACTTCTTTCGACTTGTGGAAGCAACCCCTCATCCGGCGCTTCGCCCGTCGATAGCCGGGGTTCTTACGAAGCCCTGCGTCTCCATCGTTCCCGCAAGGGGGAAAAAGGTACGTGTCACGAGCTCCTCAGCATTTTGTTCCGAGTCGCTGCGTCACGAGCCCTTACCACGCCCGCAATTGCCGCGCCGATCCGCGCAATCGCTGCGTTGCGGTCGTCGAACGACGCCGTCGTCTCCGTGATATAAATCGCCGCGACGATCGGCTTGCGGCCCGGCGGCCACAGCACGGCGATGTCGGCCATCGCGCCGTGATCGCCGCCGCCGGTCTTGTCGCCGACTTTCCAATCCTTCGGCACGCCCGCGCGCAGCTTCGCATCGCCCGTGGTGTTCGCGAGCAGCCACGCGACAAACTGCGCACGCGATTTCTCCGACAGCGCATCGCCCAGCGCCAGCTTCTGCAGGTTGGACGCCATTGCGGCTGGCGTCGTCGTGTCACGCGGATCGCCCGGGCGTCGCCTTGTTTAGCGCCGTCTCCCAACGATCGAGCCGCGTGACCTCATCGCCAAGCGTGCGCGCGAAGACGCCGACACGCAGGCGGGCCGCCAATGGCGTGAAGAATCATGTTGCCAGCGGTGTTGTCGCTCATCGTGATCGCCGCCGAGCAAAGCTCGGCCAGCGTCATCCCCTCCCCGCCCGCGCGCGCCTTGGTGATAGGCGAATAGCTGACGACGTCGGTTGGCTCGAAAACGATGCGCCGATCCAAACTCTCTTTGCCCGCATCGACGCGCGTCAGCAGCGCGCCGCTGGCGAGCGCCTTGAAGGTGCTGCACATGGGGAAGCGCTCATCCGCGCGCTGCGTCCAGCGACGACCGGTTTCGGTGTCGAGGATCGCCGCGCCGAGGCGGGCGTGAAGAGAAGTTTCGGCATCGGCGAGCGCGCGAACAATCGCGTCGTCGGGACTTTGCGCAAAGGCTGCGTCCGTTGCCACGAGCGTCGTCGCGCCGAGAAGCAGACGCGTAGCGAATTGCCGGCGATCTAAAATCATTTCGTCGCCTGCGGCCTCAAATAAATCGTAGCGCCGCGCCCTCCCCTTCTCCACGAAGGTGGAGAAGGTGTCGCGCCGAAGGCGTGACGGATGAGGTGTGGAAAGGAAAACGCCGTAGCTGGACGTCTTGCACAGGCGCCTGAGCCCATATCGTCAGCGCCTCAGCCCTGCTTTCCGAACCCCATCCGTCATTGCTTCGCAATGACACCTTCCCCGACTTCGTCGGAGAAGGGGCGCTAGCGTTTGCGAGTCGCAGTTTTAACTCTGCGGCTCTTCTTCGCCGCCGCCCGCTCCGCCGCAGCAAAACCCAGCGCCGCCCACCGCCTCAGCTCGCCCGCCTCGTCATGCGCAGCGTCAACCAGCCGCCAGTAATTCATCTCTTTCAGCACGCCCTTCATCGGATAGGCGAACGCGCGCGACCCAGCAGCGCGAAAAGCCTCGCGGTTGTCATCATCGACCTTCAGATAAATCTCGCCGTCCGCCTCGATGGCGAAGCACAGGCCGTCGCGATAGACGCCAGCGCCGCCGAACATGCGCTTCACCGCCACCACACCGAACGGAGCAAAAATCTCCTTGATGCGGTCGGCGTCCATCAGGCGGGTTACGCCTCGGCCAGCGCCTCTGGGCTCGCCGGCGTAATCGCTACGCTTTCGCCGCAGCCGCAGGCCGCCGTCTCGTTGGGGTTGGAGAACGTGAACGTCGCGCTCAGCGTGTCGGTCTTGAAATCCATGGTCGAGCCGAGCAGGAACAGCACCGCCTTGGGGTCGATCAGCAGTTTTACGCCCTTATCCTCGACCACTTCGTCCAGCGGCGCGACGTCTTTGGCCAATTCCATGGTGTAGGACATGCCGGCGCAGCCGCCGTTCTTGATGCCGACGCGGAGGCCCACCGCAGGCGGGTCCGTCTTGGCGACGATCTCGCGAATGCGAGCGGCCGCTGATTCCGTCAGGCCCATCGCCTGCATGCGCGCACGTGCCATTTCAATCCTCGCTCAGCGGGTTCAAGGCCCGAAGCTGACCGCTATATAACATCGATCGCGCAAGGTTTTAAGAGCGTCGGTGCTCTTTCAAGGCCCCTGAAATCGTGGCACAGGCGGCCCACTTTAAGTTCAAGGTCCGGCATGCCCACGAAAAAGCGCAGCGAATCCGAAGCCGCCCTGCTGACGCGAATCGCTGCGGCGCTGGAGCGACTGGCCCCCCTTCCCTCTGGGGAAACCGACCTTAAGGAGGCCGACGCCTTCGTCTGGCACGCCGATGAAGCGCGGCTGCAGCCGGTCCCCGAGGTCAGCCGCGTCGGCATCGACCTGCTGCAAGGCATCGATCAGGCCAAAGACCTGCTGCTGGAGAATACCCGCCGCTTCGCCGCGGGGCTGCCCGCCAACAATGCGCTGCTGTGGGGCGCGCGCGGCATGGGCAAGTCGTCCCTGGTCAAGGCGGTCCATGCCGCCGTCAACCGCAAAGCGCGGCCCTCGGAACGGCTGAAACTGGTGGAAATCCACCGCGAGGACATCGAGAGCCTGCCGCTGCTGATGAGTAAGCTCAAGGTGGCCCCGTTCGGCGTCATTCTGTTTTGCGACGATCTGTCGTTCGACGGCGGCGACACCTCCTATAAATCGCTGAAAGCGGCGCTTGAGGGCGGCATCGAAGGCCGGCCAGCCAACGTCATTTTCTACGCCACCTCCAACCGCCGCCACCTGTTGCCGCGCGACATGGTCGACAACGAGCGTTCGAGCGCCATCAACCCGGGCGAAGCGGTGGAAGAAAAGGTCTCGCTGTCCGATCGTTTTGGGCTCTGGATCGGCTTCCACCATTGCAGCCAGGACGATTATCTCGCGATGGTGCGCGGCTATTGCGAGAAGCTCGGCCTGCGCGTCGACGCCGAGACACTCGAGGCCCAGGCGCTAGAATGGGCGATCACCCGCGGCGCCCGCTCCGGCCGCACCGCTTGGCAGTTCATCCAGGATCTGGCGGGGCGCGAGGGCGTGAAGCTGGGGGCGATGGAGTAGTCGCCTCAAGGGACAGGGCACTCTTCCGTCATGGCCGGGCTTGACCCGGCCATCCGCGCCGCGGTGTGATGCCAAGCGCTAATCGTCAAGCTAAACAACGTGTTGACCGCGTTTTCAAAACCTTCGCGTCCGCATCGTCGGCCCGGCGTGGATGGCCGGATCAAGTCCGGCCATGACGGATGGAGGGTGGGCAAACCATCTACGCGCCCGAGCGCGGACGATTCGTCTTTACATTTTCCAGAAATTCTGATATCGTGAGTTTCCGATGGAGTCTGAACGGCAAAAGGCAAACAGAAACGGCGCGAAAACCAAAAAATGAGCGGTTTTAGGGACAAGCCTCTGAAATCATTTAAGCCCCGGCGCTAATTAAGGTCCTTTGGTCCTTAACTAAGGTCCTTCGGCCCTTAATTAAGGTTCCTAGGACCTTATCGATGGCCCGCCCCTCTTTCCGCTCCCCACAAAATTGTAAACGGCGGGCCTTTCTTTGGACCCGCCGTTTATCGGCATAGCGACGATTTAAGTGTCTCGCAGAAACCGCCGCCGCAGATCTCTTGAGAGGCGGGGGGTCAGAGCCCCGCGAGGTATTCCGTCGGATCGACCGGCTGCGAGTTCTTGCGCAGCTCGAAATGCAGTTGCGGCGCGCTGACGTTGCCGGTCTGGCCCGACTTGGCGATGATCTGGCCGCGCTTGACGGTCTCGCCACGCTTCACGTCGAGTTCGCCGTTGTCGGCATAGGCGGTGACGAAGCCGTTGGGATGACGGATCAGGATCAAGTTGCCGTAGCCTTTCAGATCGTTGCCGGCATAGGCGACGACGCCGCTTTCGGCGGCACGCACCGAGGTGCCCTCGGGCACGGAGATGTTGATGCCGTCGCTGCCGCCAGACTTAAAGCCCTGGATGATGCGGCCACGCACCGGCCAGCGGAATTCCGGGTTGGAGCCGGAGGCGTCGGCCTGCGCCGACGTGGTGTCGTCCTTGGAGGCGCCTTGCGGCGTCAGCGCGGCAGTCGGCGCGTTGTCGGTGGCATCCACCGCCTTCTTCTTACCGCCCGCCTTGGCGGGCGTCGCGTCAGCCACCTTCGCCGGCGCGGGCGCAGGCGCGGCGGCGGCGGCGGTCGTCACAGGCGTCGCGGCCGGGGTCTTCACCGGCTTGGGCGTCTTGGCGGGAGCGGCGTCGGCCGGGGTCGCGTCGGCGACGTCCTCTTCCTTCTTCTTCTTCTTCTTGGTTTTGGTGGTGGCCGGCGCGGGCGTATCAGCCTCGGCGACCCTGTCCGTCGCCGGCTTCTCGGCGACCGCAGGACCATTGCCATTGTAGACGGGGATGACGACGCGCGCGCCGGGTTTGATCTGCGAAGCGCTGGTGTAGCCGTTGGCGCTCAGGATGGCGCTGGTCGGCACGCCGTAGCGCTGCGACAGCGTGGAGACCGAATCGCTCGCGCCGACGACGACGGGCGAGCCGCCGGCGACCGTCCACTTGCCGCCGCCGTTGAAGGTGACGGGCTGCGAGGGCTGGGCGGGCGCGGAATCGGACACCGCCACCTGAGGCGTCCGGGTCGGCAGGTCGGTCTTGGCAACTTGGGGCGTGGGCGCGCTCGGCGTCGCAGCGGCGACGCTGCTCTTGCCGCTGAAGGGATTTGAAAACGGACTGCTGAAGCTCTCGCTCAGCCGCGTCGCGTCCGACGAGCAACCCGCCAACAACGCCGCAAAGGCCAGCGAGGTCGACAGCTTGGCAAACCGGACGCCGAACTCGGCGGGAAACGCTATTACTTGACGCATCGATAAGACCCCTTCGGGCGCGCAACCACGCAGGAGCCACATTCACCGCTTTATCTTAACACGAGGTTTAAGGTGAACCTTTGGTAACGGAGTTTGCTGAAATACGGATCAAATCGCGCGCATTAATCCTGGCGTCAGCCCCGAGAATCCGTGGAGTCGGACGACCGGCCCCGCCTCGCCTTCGCTATTAGGGTTAAGCACGATTAAGCTCTGACCTTCAGCGCCTGCCGCGACCGCGGCCAACCGGCCAGCGGGGCGTAACAGGGCGGCGAGCGGCGAGGATGGAGCGATCGTGGCGTTGACCAGGATGCGGTCGAACGCGCCCAAGTCCGCGGGCAGATTCAGACCGTCCGCCCAGCGCAGGGTCGCGTTGTCCAGGCCGAGCGTCTGCAGCCGCGCCGCCGCTTCCGCCGCCAGCGCCTCGCAGCGTTCCAGCGCCACCACCTCATCGGCGCATTGCGCCAGCAGCGCGGTGGCGTAGCCGGCGCCGGCGCCGATCTCGAGCACGCGATGGTGCGGCGTCACCTCAAGCGCCTCGATCATCGCGGCGACGTCGAAAGGCCGGCTCGCCGTCTGCCCGCTCGGAATGGGCAGCGCCAGATCGCGCCAGGCCAAATCCTCGTAGCGCTGCGGCAGGAACAGCGCGCGCGGCGCTCGCTCCATCGCCCTGAGCAGGTCGAGATTGCGCAGGCCTCGCGCCCGCAGCTCCAGCAGGAATTTCGCCCGCCGCTCGGCCTGCTCCGCTTTCATTTGGCGAAGGCGCCCTGCAGGCGCGCTCGCGCGGCATGATCGGTGAAATCGACGGTGAGCGGGGTCACCGAGATCTTGTTGAGGCTGAGCGCCTCCACGTCCGTTTCCGCCACCACGGGAAAGCCGCCGCGCTTGAACATCAGCCAGTAGTAAGGAATGCCGCGCCCGTCGTGGCGCTCTTCAACGCGCAGCAATTCGCTGTCCCGCCGCCCCTGCGCAGTGACCGCGACGCCGGCGACCTCCTCGGGCGCGCAGGCAGGGAAGTTGACGTTCACCAGACCGCCCTCCCCCATCCCCGCCGCAAGGATGCTTTTAACGACGGCGACGCCGTGCGCCTCCGCGCATTCCCATTTCAACCCGTCCCGGCCGCCGCGATAGGACTGCGACAGCGCGATTGACGGCACGCCCATCAGCGCGCCCTCGATCGCCGCGGCGACGGTGCCGGAATAGGTGATGTCCTCGGCGACGTTCTGCCCGCGGTTGACCCCGGACAGCACGAGGTCGATTTTCTTGTCCGCCGACAGCCAGCGCGCGCCCATGACGACGCAGTCGGTCGGCGTGCCCTTGACGGCGAAGCGTCCCGGGCCAATTTCGCGCAGTCGCAGCGGATCGTTCAACGACAAGGAATGGCCGACGCCCGACTGGTCGATCTCGGGGGCGACGACCAGCACGTCGTCCGCGATCGCCCGCGCGATGCCCTCCAGGATCTTCAGGCCATTCGCGTGAATGCCGTCGTCGTTGGTGACCAGAATTCGCATTGTTGTCCTCGATCCCACGACGCTCGGAGAACGTCGATTCGCCCAGCGGCGGCGAGCTGACCATTTGCCACGATGGCGGGCGGCTCGCTATGACGACCGCAACCCACCAGCTCCTCCCGCAACGACAGGGAATTGAACTTGGCCGCAACGCTCGTCCTGCCGCACCGCCCGCGCCGCAATCGCAAGGCCGATTGGTCGCGGCGGCTCGTGGCCGAGCACACGCTTTCGGCCGACGACCTGATCTGGCCGCTGTTTCTCGTCGAGGGAGAAAAGCAGCGCGTCGCCGTGGGCTCGATGCCCGGCGTCGATCGGCTGAGCGTAGACGAAGCCGTGCGCGCCGCCGAACGCGCGGTAAAGCTCAAGATCCCCGCCATCGCATTCTTTCCCTACACCGAGGCGTCCCTCAAGGACGAAGCCGGCTCTGAGGCGTTCAACGAAAACAACCTGGTCTGCCGCGCCTGCCGCGCCATTAAGAAAGAATTCCCCGAGCTTGGCCTCGTCGCCGATGTCGCGCTCGACCCTTATACCAGCCACGGCCATGACGGTCTTCTCGCCGAACAAGGCGGCCAGGTCCGCATCCTCAACGACGCCAGCGTCGACGCCCTGGTGCGGCAGGCGCTGGTGCAGGCGGAAGCCGGCGCGGACGTCATCGCCCCGTCCGACATGATGGACGGCCGCGTCGCCGCCATCCGCGCCGGGCTCGACGCCAAAGGGTTTGAGGACGTGCAGATCATGGCCTACGCCGCCAAATACGCCTCGGCGTTCTACGGCCCCTTCCGCGACGCTTTGGGCTCCGCCAAGGCGCTGAAGGGCGACAAGCGCACCTACCAGATGGACCCCGCCAATTCCGACGAGGCGCTGCACGAAGTGGCGCTCGACTTGGAGCAAGGCGCCGACATGGTGATGGTGAAGCCGGGCATGCCCTATCTCGACATCGTCCGCCGCGTCGCCGAGACCTTCAAGCGTCCGACCTTCGCCTACCAAGTGTCGGGCGAATACGCGATGATCATGGCCGCCGCGAACAACGGCTGGCTCGACGAGCGCCGCGCCATGATGGAGAGCCTCATCGCCTTCAAGCGCGCCGGCGCCGCCGGCGTGCTCACCTATTTCGCGCCGAAGGCGGCGGAGCTCCTGTTAGGCTAGCCTTTCGTCGCCCCCGCCGTCAGGCCGCCGATGAACAGGCGCTGGAACGCCAGGAACGCGACGACGACCGGCAGCGTCATCACCATCGAAGCGGCCATGACGCCGCCCCAGTCGGTGTTGAACTCGGTCGAGAATTCGGAAAGCCCGATCGGCAGCGTTTTCACCGACGCGTCCTGCGCGAACACCAGCGCGAACACGAACTCGTTCCAGCAGGTGACGAAGGAATAGATCACCACCGCGGCGACGCCCGGCAACGCCAGCGGCAGCGTGATGCGGAACAGCACGCCGAGCCGGCTCGCGCCGTCGATCAGCGCCGGCTTCCTCAAGCTCGGCCGGAATGCCGCGGAAATAGCTCGTCAGCATCCAGACGCTGAGCGGCAGCGTGATGATGGAGTAGACGAGGATCAGGCCCCAATAGGTGTTGATCAGATGCAGCGCGCGCAGCGTCATGAACAGCGGCACGATGATCGCCGCCGTCGGCAGCAGTTGGCCGACCAGCACGAACGTCTGCAGATAGGGTTTGGCGCGGAAGCTGAAGCGCGCGAAGCCGTAGGAGGCGAACACCGCCAGCGCCAGCGCCACCGCCGTCGCGCCGCCCGCAACGATGCACGAATTCAGGAAATAGCGCGGGAATGTTGGAGGCGAACAACACCGTACGGTAGTTGTCGAGCGTCGGCTCCTGCGGCAGCCAATGCGGCGGCGCGGTGAACAGTTCCGGCAGCTTCTTGATCGAGCTCAGCGCCATCCACGCGAACGGGAACAGACAAACCAGAACGAGCAGCGCCGCCGCGAGAAGCAGCGCTGCGCTCCCAAGCGGCGGTGCGAGGCCGCGCCGCGCTCATGCCGCAACCTCGCGGTTCGAGCGGACCGCCCAGATGTAGACGGCGACGATCAACGCGGCGACGACGAAGAACAGCGTCGACAGCGCCGCCGCCTCGTTGAACTGGAAGCTGACGAAGGCGAGCTGATAGATCTGGATCGGCGTGATCAGCGTCAGATTGGCCGGGCCGCCCTGCGTCATCGCATAGATCAGCGTGATCGAGTTGAGCCCCCAGATCACCAGCAGCAGCGTCACCGCCGTCAGCACCGGCCGCACGCCGGGCAGAGCGACGTGCCAGACCTCGTCCCAGAATTTCGCGCCGTCGAGCTTGGCCGCCTCATAGAGCTCGGCGGGGATCGCCTGCAGCCCAGCCAGCACCATGACCGCGACGAAGGGAAACAGCTTCCAGACGTTGATCGCGATCATGCGCCGGCATGACCGTATCGGGATTGGTGAGCCAGCCGACTGGCGCCGGGAATGCACTGCCCCCGGTCAGCATGGAGTTGATGATGCCGAACTCGGTGTGGAACATCCACGCCCAGGTCGTCGCCGCGACGATGCCCGGCACCACCCAGGGGATCAGCGTGATGGCGCGGACAACAGCGCGGCCCCAGAAATTCTGGTTGAGCAGGATGGCGGCAAGCGTGCCGAAGGCCACCTGAAAAACGATCGAGCCGCCGACGAACACGATCAAATTGACGAACGCCTGCCGCGTGACCGTCGGGCGCAGAACGTTGGTGAAGTTGCGCGAGGTCAGATGGCCATGCGCATCCACTGCTGACAGGTAGACCGTGTAGACAATCGGATAGGCGATCAGGATCAGCAGCGCGACGATCGCCGGCAAGACGAACAATAGCCCGGTCGTCTGCCGGCTCACGCGCATCCCCTAAATCCCCTTCGGAGGGCCGCCTGCGCTCGCGGTCAATTGTCCAGCAGCGCCTGGATCTCCTCGTTCGCCTGATCCATCGCCGCCTGCGGCTCCTGCTGCGCCGCCAGGATGCGCTGGATGCCGTTGAACATGGCCTGGCTGATCTCGACCCAATGCGCGCGTGTTCGGCGACGGGCGGCCATATTGCAGCATGCCGGCGAACGGCTTGCAGCAGCGGGTCCTGGAAGCGCGGCAGCTTCAACGACGAGACGCGCGCCGGGAACGTGTCGGTGAAGAACCCCATATTGTCGGAGGTGTTGATGAACTGCAGGAATTTCTTGGCGTCGGCGGGTTCTTGGCATCCTTGCCGGGATCACATAGCTCCAGCCGTTGAGGATGCCCGCGGTGGTCTTGCCTGTCGGGATGCGGCGTCATGAACGCGCCGATCTGAAGGTCGGGCGCCGCCTGCGCGATCGGCGCGATGTCGTATTGGCCGGTCAGGTAGCTCGCGACCTTGCCGGCGATGAACAGCTGCCGGTTGGCGACGCCGTCGTTCTGCAGGGTCGACTCCGGCGAGATCTTGTTGCCTTGTAGAAGTCGGTGTAGAACTTGATCGCGGCGACCGCCTCGGGCGAATTCATGCACCGCCTTCTTGCCGTCGGCGGAGATGATGTCGCCGCCGTTCATCCAGATCAGCGGCAGCGCGCGGGTGATGGTGTTGCCGAACTCGCCGCCGCCGGTGATCGCCATGCCGTAGACGCCATCGGTCGGTCATTTTCTTCGACGCCGCCACCCACTGGTCCCAGGTCTGCGGCGGATTGGCGGGGTCGAGGCCGGCGGCGGTGTAGTCGGCCATGTTATACATCAGCGCCGTGCATTCGATGCGATACGGGATGGCATACAGCTTGCCGTCATAGGTGTCGTACTGCAGCGCCGCCTTGTTGTAGTCGTCGCGGTCCTGGATGGTGTCGTCGAGCGGCAGCACCAGGTCGTTGCTGCGCATAGCCCTGCACCCAGCCATGCTGCACTTCGATGATGTCGGGGCCCGCTGCCCGACTGCAGCGCCGTCATCACCCGCGGCGGCAGGCCGTTCGACGTCGTGATCTCGCAGCTTGATCGTGATGTCCGGGTTGGCCTTATGAAAGTCATCGGCGAGCTTCTGCGCCCGCGCCTGGCTCCAATTCGGCGTCCACCAGACGACCTCGCCGGCCAGCGACGAGAGTCGGGGCGCGCGAACGCAGCCAGCGCGGCGAACGAGAGCAAAAGGATTTCGATCCCATTGCAGCGACCTCCCTTGGCGCGCGTTAGGCATTTCCGCGCCGATCATCGCGCAATCTTAGAGGCAGCGCGCCTGAGCCAGCCCTATCCGACAGAGGCGCAGCGCCCGCCAACCTGATTTGCATCGAGTCCGTCTAGCGCGAGTTCAGCGCTGAACCGTCCTTCGATCACATTTGCGGGACCCATTCATCCGTGCCGTGATCCGGATGCTGATGGTTCGAGCCGCTGATCTTGGCCAGCATCTCCGGATTGTTGGCGTAGGTCGGGCTGTCGCCAGGCACCCCCGGCAGCTCGCGCCACCACGGCACGCGGCTTTCGTTGCCGTACTGCGCCACCGGCGGGACAACATCGGGGTTGTCGAACGTGCCCGCAAAAATCCCGATGTCCTCGACGTGAGGATACTCGAACAGCAGCGGCGTCCCGCAGTTCCCGCAAAAACCACGCCGGGCTATGTCGGAACTGGCGAAATACGAGATCGTCCCGCGCGAGACGAGAAACTTGCATCTTCAACACCGGGCAGATCACCGCGAACGGCCCGCCGACGGCCTTTTGGCACATGCGGCAGTGGCAGACGTGCACGTTGAACGGCGCCATCTCCGTCCGATAGCGCACGGCGCCGCACTGGCAGCCGCCCGTCAAGACCACGTCGGTCATCGATAGCGCACTTGGTTCCAGCGATGGCCAAGCAGCGAGGCGATGATGATCAGGCCGTTGAAGAGCTGCACCCAAAAGCCGCTGAGGCCCGCCGCGACGACGCCGCTTTGGATGAAGGACACGATCACCGCGCCGAGCACGCCGCCGCCAATCGTGCCGACGCCGGCCCAGGTCGGCGTGCCGCCGACGAAGACCGAAGCGATAGCGGGAAGCAGATAGCCGTCACCCGTCGTCGGCCACCACGTGAAGTTGACCATCGTGGACAAGATGCCCGCGATTGCCGCGCCGACTCCCATGAACACATAGGTCAAAATGCGCGTCCGCTCAACGTTGACGCCCATCTGCCGCGCGCTGTCGGGATTGTCGCCAACGGCGTGCACGCGCGCGCCAAAACTGTGCCAGTTGTAAAGCACGGCGGCGATGGCGACGAAGCCGAGCGCCCAGAAAATCTGCACGGGCACGCCGAAAACCTCGCTGGAGAACAAGTTCGACGCCGGCGTGTCCATCAACTCGGACAGCGCGAGCGACTTGCCCTGCGTGATCACCATGATGACGCCGCGCAGCACGTAGTTCATGCCCAAGCGTCGCGATCAACGAAGACAGGCCGGCATAGACGACCATCGCGCCGACCAGCGAGCCGAGCGCCATGCCGGTGACGAGCGCGCCGACGATACCGAGGAACGGGCTGTAGCCGGCGTGCACGACGAGCGCGAAAATCCAGGCGGAGAAGCCCATCGTCGCCGGAAACGACAGGTCGATCTCGCCGACCGTGACGATGAAAACCAGCGGCACGACCAAGCACAGCGCCACCGGCAAGCGTGACGAGCACGGAATTGTATATCGGCCAATGCAGGAACACGCGTGGGCTCGCCATGGCAAACACGCGCGATCATCACAAGGAAGACGGCGAGCGTGCCGATAGCGGCGCGGTTCGCTTCGAAATAGCGGCGGATGGCGCCGTCTGGGGGCGCGCTTGACGGCGGCGGGCTTCGGGACGATCGATTCGAGTTCGCAGGCTCACGTTACGAGGCCCTCGCGGCTGAAGAGTTGGCCTGGGTGTCGGCATGGGAACTGGGATCGAACGAGGCGACGCCTTGCGGGTGCGCCAGCCGGTGCATGAATTCGATCAGCCGTTCCGCCGTACCGACCTCGCTCTTGGTCGCCTGCAGCGCGACTCGGCCGCGGTCCATCACGACGAAGCGCTCGGCGATGTCGAAGACGTGGTGGATGTTGTGGCCGATGAACAGCACCGAGCGGCCGCCGCTGCGCACGGTGCGCACGAAACGGAACACCTTCTCCGTTTCGGTGAGCGACAGCGCCGTCGTCGGCTCGTCCATCACGATCAAATCGGCGTCGTTGTAGATCGCGCGGGCGAGCGCGACGCCCTGCCGTTCGCCGCCCGACAATTGCCCGACGATCGAATCCGGCGTGAATACTTTTGAGGTGAAGCCGATCTCCCGCATCAGTCGCTCCGCCTCTGAGCGCTCCTTCGCCCGATCAAGCAGGCCGAAGCGGTTCTTCAGTTCGCGGCCAAGAAAAATATTGCGCACGATGGTCTGCTGCACGCACAGCGCGCGGTCCTGAAAAACGGTTTCGATGCCGGCCTTGCGCGAGCGTTCCGCGTTCCAATTGGTCCTCGCGCTTCGCCGCGGACGATGATTTCGCCGCTGGTGGGCTCGATCGCTCCGGCGAGCATCTTGATAAGCGTCGATTTGCCCGCGCCATTGTCGCCGATCAGACCGACGACCTCGCCGCGGTCGACGTGAAAATTCACGCCGCCGACGGCGAAGACGCGGCCATATGACTTGGCGATGTTCTTCAGCTCAATCAGCCGCTCGGCCATCCCTGACTCTCGATTTTAAATTCGCCCGGTCGCGCCAACAGGCGCGACCGGGAACTAAGCGCTAGCGCAGGCCCCTGCGTCGCCAAATCGGCGACCGCCGTGTAATTCTCGGGCGTGACGAACCCGGCGCCGGTGTCGACGTTGAGCGGCGCCAGGCCATACACGATGGTCTCGCAGAGGCTGAGGATCGGCAGATACCCCTGTTGGAACGGCTGCTGATCGGCGGTCAGTTGCACCCAGCCGTCCTTGAACGCCTGCGACGATCTGCGGGCTGGTGTCGAAGCCGACGTTGATGACCTCGCCCGGCTTCTTGCCGGCGGCCTTCATATAGGCCGGCGCGTTGCCGAGTTCTGGCCGCCGGGATAGACGATCGCCTTCGCGTCGGGATTGGCCTGGAACGCCGCGGTGATGACGGGAATGGCCAGGTTCGGGTCGGCGGCCCATTCCGCAGCGCCGGTCGAGACGAATCGACTTTCAAGCCGGCTTCCTCGAGCGCTTTGGCGGTGCTTTCTTCGCGAACTTTCACGATCGATCGTTGGAAGCGACGATCACGATGGCGCCGTCGCCCTTCTTGAGGCCGAACCGGCGACCGCCTCGACGCCCAGGGCCTGGCCCTGCGGGCCAGCTGCGCGCCGACATAGCCACCGCCGAATTTGGCGACCGCCGCAGGCACGGGGACGTTCTGGTACATCATCTTGATGCCGGCTTTGTCGGCTTCTTGCGCGAGCGGGAGAATGGCGGCCTCGCCCGGATGGCCCATCATCGCGATGCCGTCGGGATGCGCGGCGACCGCTTCGCGCAATTGCTGCGTCATCTTCTCATTCGCCCAGCCTGAGAAGACATAATC
>CAVSSV010000057.1:0-3666 GCA_963730695.1 uncultured Pseudomonadota bacterium | reverse complement strand
TTGGGGTTATGCGGGCCGAAGTTTGCGGGATAGACGTGCATGAGCCGCCGCCCTGACGCTTCCCAATCCGCGTCGGGCACATATTGCCTCGGCACAAGACGCGGGCCGCCGTCGGCCGCCGGCTCCCAATTATAGGGCATCGTTCGCGTTTCCGGCGACGTCAGCAGGCCGCGCGCGATGAAAGACTCGAAGGCGGCGTTGTTGACGTCGCGGGCGAGCGCTCCCGGACGGATGAGCCTTTCGGCGCGTTTGACGCCTTCGACGCAGGCGTCGATCACCAGCTCCTGGCGCGGGGTGATCGCGCCAACGGCGATCATGCGGGCGGTCTGCGCGGTGTAGCCCTGATACGTGACGTTCGAGACGTAGAGGTTGAGCAGGTCGCCGGAGCGCAGGATGTGGCCATACGGCTTGCCGCAGTGCGTGCCATAGGCGTTGACGCCGATCTGGTAGCCGTCGCCTGTCTCGCCGCCGCGCGCGAGTTGGGCGAAAGTGAAGGCGGCGTAGATTTCATGATCGGACGCGCCGGACTTGGCGACGTGATAGGCGGCTTGGCAGGCAATGTCGATCAATTGCGCCGCCGCCCGGAACATCGGCCATTCCGCGGGCGAACGCACGCGTTGCATGCGGTCGATGATGGCGCTGTCGGGAACGAACTTGGCCTTGGGAGCCTCGGCGCCGAGCGCAGTCCAGAACGCCTGCGACTTGACGTCGCCGATGCGCCCGATCTGCCCGCTCGCGAGCCCAAGACGCTGCAGGATGCCGGCGCAGGCTTCTGCGGTCTTGAGAATCGACGAACCCGGCCGGTCGGCGTATTCCCGGCCGATCGCGCCGATTTGCCAGATTTCATCGACGCCGATCGGCTCGCCGCCGGGCGGAAGAATGACCGACTGGGTGAAGAACGACAGCAGGACCATCGGTTTGTCGACGTCGGTCGGGATGACCAACACGCCTTCGCGCATCCAGTCGCAGATGTAACGCAGGTAGGCGTTCGACATGTGGAACCAGCCGACCGAGTCCGTGTAGACGATCAGCGCATCGTGGCCGGCGAGTGTCGCTTCGCGGCGAATGCGGCGGACGCGGTCTTCAAACTCCGAGGCGGGCAAGGGCTGCGGCGCCTCGAAGTCGAAAGACGGCTCGAAGTCACGGAGCAGCGCTTCGATGCGGCGGGGCGCTTTCGCGGTCGGGGGCAGGGCGTTCATTCCGGAGGATTCCTGCTGGGTTCGGCGGCAGGAACGGGCAGGCGCCGACCGCTGAGTTCCGACGAGTATATATATATCCAGTCGACGCAAAACGCGTGCCAAGCGCAAGCGCGTTGGATGCGGCCATTTAGCATGCCGCGCTACGGCTTCAAGATTATTTTATTATCAAGTTGCGGATATTTATTCGAATGATGTCCACTTTCGCTTCAAGCCGAGCCCGAGCGACACTTTGCAACCAGCCGCGTTTTGAGGCATTGTTGGCTTGCGGAGGACCGGGACTTGCGGGGCAAACGAAACAGCGCGTTGACGCCGGCCCCGAGCGACTTTGGCGTAGAGCTTCCCGATGTTGCTGAGGACATCAGCGACAAAATCTGCGCAACTTTGGCGGCGGCGATCACGCAAGGCGCGTTAAGGCCGGGCGAGAAGATTCTCGAGGACGCAATCGCCGCGCATTTTGAAGTCAGTCGCACGGTAGTGCGCGGCGCCCTCGCGATCCTGCAACGCGATCATCTGTTGGAGCGCAAACGCAACCGCGGCGCATTTGTGGCTGAGCCGTCGATCGCCGAAGCGCAGGCGTTGTTCGAAGCGCGGCGCACGCTTGAAGATTCGATCCTGGCGATGGTCACGCCGCGCGTGAGAGAAGAGGCATTGATCCGCCTTGAAGCTTTGATCGACGAAGAAGAGCGCATCCACGGCAGCCACAACCTTCAGGCGATTACAGGCCTGTCGGGTCGATTTCATGTTGAACTGGCGGCGCTGGGCGAAAATCCTGTCCTTACGGAGCTGTTGGACAAGGTGATCGCGCGGATCTCTCTCGTCATGACGCTCTACGGCATCGCGAGCCACGCAGATTGCGGATCGGCCCATCATCGCCAGATTGTTCAGGCGATCAGGCGCAAGGATTTGAAGAGCGCGCAAGCCCTTATGCGTGAGCACCTGGCCGACATCGAGTCCAGAGTGCGGCTGACCCAAAGCCACGGCGATCGGCATACGTTCGAATCCGTCTTGCAAAGCTTTTCTTCGCGCGCCGCGCTTGCGCCTAAGCCTGCTGGCAAACGACAAGGCGGACCCTGGCCGGCCTAGCGTCGGTCGCCTTCCGCTGCCAAGCCCGCGTCCGCAGGCTCGCCTACGGGTCCCTGCAACCGAAAGCCGCGCTTTTTTCGAGGCGTCAGTCCGTTTGGGGACACGCCTCGCCGATTAGGTGTCGTTCAATCTCAGCTACCTGCCCCGCAGAGTTCGTGATCGCCTCACACGGCGTCTCGGCACGGCCCTTGCTAGGGTGAGACGTTGCCACTTGCGAAAATAAAACGATTAACTTGTTGCGCAAATCTCCGTGAAACTAATCTGCGCAGAATGCTTCGAGACCGTGCGCAGTGATTAAAAAATGACCGTGAGGCGGGGCTGTGTCGTCGCGCTCGACGTGCGCGCATAACGAAATGAAGGAGATGACAATGAAACCATTCCAACGTTTATTTCCCATGCGCTGTATTGCCGCGCTTCCCGTCGCAATGGCCTTGGCGTTCGCATCCGTCCCCGTTCAAGCGCAGGACGTCTCCACGCTACCGGGCGTAACTCTGAACCAGGCGCTCGCCGATAAGGTGCCGGCGTCGATCAAGAGCGCCGGCGTCATCAAAGTCGCCACCGACCTCACGCCGCCGATCAGCTTTCATGCGGAGAACAACGAACTTGTCGGCATCGATGAAGATCTGGCGAAGGCAGTGGGCGTCATTCTCGGGCTGAAGGTGGAAGTGACCGACGTAGGCATGGGTTCGGCGATCGTGCCTTCGATCGTCGCCAAACGTTTCGACATTTCGATCTCAGGCATCAACGACGACCCGGAGCTTGAGAAGCAGGTCGATGTCATCGACTACATGTTTGACGCCACGACGATCATGACGGGAAAAGGCAATCCGCTGAAAATCGCCTCGATGGCTGACCTATGCGGCAAAAAGGTCGCGGTGCCCGTCGGCACGTTCCAGGAGAAAATGGTTGAAGCGGCCTCGGCGAAATGCGCGACGCCGATCACCATCATGACCATTCCCAAGATGCCCGACGTGCTGCAAGCGGTGCGCACTGGTCGCGCCGACGCCACCGTCAATGGCTACGCCACCAGCGTCTACACAACTGCGCACCAGACGGGCAACGGAACCGGCCTAGAGGCGCTTCCCGACGTTCGTCTTGCCGTCGGTTATCTCGGCATGCTCACCGCCAAAGACAATGCGGCCTTCCGCGATGTCTTCGTCGCGGCGTTGCAGCAGCTCAGCGACAGCGGCGCCTATAAGACGATCATGACGAAGTGGAACCTTGCGCCGCTCACCGTCACGACGGTCAAAGTCAACGATGCGGCAAGCCTGCCAGCGGACTGAGGAGGTCTTACGATGTCGGTCGCGTTCGACGCTCTTGGAAGTGAAAAAACGCGACCGGCGCCCGTCGTCGTGCGCCCCATCCGGTGGAGCCAAGTCGCGCT
>CAVSSV010000056.1:0-79805 GCA_963730695.1 uncultured Pseudomonadota bacterium | reverse complement strand
AAAGGCCGCGAGCAGCACAAGCTGCGCCAGCCCCGAAACCGTCACGCCCCAACTTGCCGCGACCGCGGCGCTGGCGAACGCGTGGGAAGCAAATAAAAACATGATAATGAAAAGATTTAACAATACCGGGGCGAAAGCGGCGACAGCGAAGTGCCCATGCGCATTCTGCGTCGAGGATTGCAGCGTCGCTAACGTCACGCAAAGCAAATAAGGGAAGGTGATCCGGGTCAGCGTCACCGCGAGGTCGAAGTTCCCTCCGGCCGCCTCAAATCCAGGAGCAAGCCAACCCACGAGCCGCGGTGTGAATGCGAGCGCCAGCGCCAGCAACGCTAACTGCGAAAGCAGCAGGAGCGTCAGCACGCGGCCGCTAAAAAGCTTTGCGTCCTCGGCTCCTTGCTGAGTCGACACGCGCGTGTAAGTCGGCAAGTAGGCGGACGTGAAGGCGCCCTCGCCAAAAATTGCTCGGAATTGGTTGGGCAGCCGCAATGCGACAAAGAACGCGTCCGCGGTCGGCCCGGCGCCGAGCATCGCGCCTACGAAAAGGTCGCGGAGAAAGCCGGAGATACGCGAAAGGCCCGTGAGCGCGCCGACCGAGAGAAATCCCGCAACATGGGGAGCGCATTTACCATGCGGTCGTTAAGCAATCTGTTCTTATCTTGCCGTCCGCCCTGCAATTCTACAACGCCAAGAGCCGCTGAGGTTGCGCGAGAGAGTAGCGTTGCGGTGGGCGCGTCGCTCATGTAAAGCGTCGCGTTCATTTTGTCGAACAACAATAGCGAGGCGCCAAGTTGGGGCCGGAGGCAAACGAAACCGACCCGTCGGTGACGATCGCAGGGGACACTCCCGATCCTGCGGACGAAACCGCATTGCCGCAAACGTCTATGGCAATAGAGACGCCTGCAGCAACGGAAGCGATGGACGCGCCGCATGCCGCAGAGCCAGCCTTTCGCGTTGTGGGTTTGCAATGTGAGTGGCTGACTGATCCTCATCCCGATGGTTTGGAGGGGGCGGTGTCCGCTGAGCTTGCGCTGAGGGTGCAGCGCCTGTCGCAATCCGTCAATTCTGCCTTAATTCTGACCGATGAGGGCGTCGTCCGTTTCATGGGGGAACCGGTCGCACGGCTCGTTCGCGGCGAGGAGACGCTAAATCCGAAAGCCTTGGTCCTGGCCGATTCCCGATTGACCGATGCTGAGCGCACCGGCGCGCAGGTGCGAATAGAAGCCTGGATTGCCCTGTATTTTCGGAAGATTTTAGCGCCGCTTCTCGAGCTATATACGCTCGCAACGGACAAACCTGACGTAAAAGCAGTGGCGGAGCGCTTGGTGAAAGGCCTCGGAATAGTCGAGCGAGCGAAGCTGCAGCGTGAAGTTCGTTCCCTTGACCAGCCAGCGCGGGCCGTATTGCGCGATAAGGGCGTCCGATTTGGATCCTACTACATTTTTCTTCCCAATATGTTGAAGCCAGCGGCACGCAAATTGTCGGCGACGCTTTGGGAGAGAACAAGTGGCGTCGCGATGTTCGAAGGTCCTCGGGCCGCTTTGGCGGCTGCGTCAAGCGCCGGCAGGACTTCGATTGCAGTCGAACCCGGTCTGACTGCCGCGGATTGTCAGATGTTCGGTTACCGACTGTGCGGCGAACGCGCTGTCCGCATCGATATCGTTGAACGGTTGGCAGACCTCATACGCGCTCAGCTTGGCGCGACCAAGGTTCAGAATGAGGGGGCGTTCAAGGCGCGCGGATTCGAAATTTTGCCGCAGATGACCTCAATGAGCGGCTGTAGTTTAGAGCAATTTGCCGATGTCCTTCGAGCGCTCGGATATGAAAGTTTCGAGGCGCCCGCAGCGCCTGCCAACGACGAAGTTACCTCCTCACATCCGGCGCCTGTTCAACCTGATTCATCGACCAATGCCGAGGCGCTCGCGCCCGACACACGGCCTGACCATCAGGACGATGCAGGCGATTCCCACGAAGAAAGTGTAGAGGTCGCCTCGACGCACGAGGACACGGATTCGGAGACTGTCGCTTACGAACAGGGGTCGCTCGTCGATGCCATTGCAAGTGCGGAGCCCGAGCCTCTGGGTTCCTCTGAGGCCTCGGAGAGTGACGCTGGAGAGGGCGTTGAAGCGCCCGCCCGCGAGCCCTCGACAAAGGAGGGGAAGGAGGTCGTCGTCACGCTGTGGCGGCTAGCGCCGCGTCAGGCCCATGTTCGTCCATCCAAGCCGGCCCGTGCGCCGCGGGAATGGACGATAGCTCCCCGTCGCGTCCGGAGCGCGCTCCGGCGAACGATCGCCCCGCAAATGCGACGCCCGCGAGTGCGACGGCCGCCAGGTCGATGGAGAATGAGGAACAACCTCGCCGTTCGCGTCGACCCGACGGTCCAAGGCCTCAACGAACGCAGGACACGCAGCCTGCTTCATCCCGGCCAGCGCCGAACGTCGACAAGGATTCGCCGTTCTACAAGCTGATGGCGCTTCGCGAGCAATTGACAAAAAAATAGCGCGCGTTTTTGTAACTGAGATCTCCGAACCGCGGATCGTTTTAGCAATGACCTATGTCGTCACTGAAGATTGCATAAAGTGCAAATACCTCGATTGCGTCGAAGTGTGCCCGGTCGACTGCTTTTATGAAGGCGCCAATATGCTGGTCATTCACCCAGACGAGTGCATTGACTGCGGTGTCTGCGAGCCCGAATGCCCGGCTGAGGCGATCAAACCGGACACGGAGCCCGGCGTGGAGCAGTGGCTGACCCTCAACGCGCAATACGCAAAGAGCTGGCCGAACATTACGCAAAAGCGCGACGCCCTTCCCGACGCAAAGGAGTTCGACGGCGTCGCCGACAAGTTCAAGCAGTTTTTCGATCCGACCCCAGGAACCGGCGACTGAGGCTTCAAATCGCCGGACAAAGCCACGGCTTAGGATAAGGGCAAGCCGCCCTTTTCCGAGATAAATCGCACGACGCTTCCAAGCCCTTCGCAGGTCTTCATGTTGGCCATAACGAATGGTTTTCCCTTGCGCATGCGCTCCGCATCACGCGCCATCACGTCGAGCGACGCCCCGACATAGGGCGCGAGATCGATCTTGTTAATGACCAGCAGATCAGAGCGGGTGATCCCGGGACCGCCCTTTCGCGGAATTTTCTCGCCGCCAGCAACGTCGATGACGTAAATCGTCAAGTCGGCAAGTTCGGGCGAGAACGTTGCAGCGAGATTGTCGCCGCCCAATTCCACGAGAACGAGGTCAAGCGCGGGAAACCGTTTGAGCATCTGATCGATCGCCGCCAGGTTGATCGAGGCGTCTTCGCGGATGGCCGTGTGCGGGCAGCCGCCTGTCTCGACGCCGAGGATTCGCTCGGGCGGCAGCGCTCCGGCCTCGACGAGGATGCGCGCGTCCTCTTTTGTATAGATGTCGTTCGTGATCGCCGCTATCTCAATCTTATCGCGCAAATGCTTGCAAAGTTGCTCCATCAGCGCGGTCTTGCCTGAGCCGACGGGGCCGCCAATGCCGACACGAAGCGGGCCTTTGTTCATGAGCGGAAAAGCCTCGAATACTGGGTTTCGTGCCGCATCGCGGCGATGTCGGAACGAAGCGCCGCGCTGGCGATGCCGTCAAGCGTAGATCGCTCCGCGTCTTCCGCCACTTCAACCACGCGCGGAGCGAGTTCGGCTAGCGCCCGCTGCCCATCGCTCTGGCCCATCACGCTGAGGCGCACCGCCGAAGAAACCAAGTTGGCGACGATGCTCAACGTGAAGGCGCGCAAGCTCGCGAAAAGCTTGATCTTGTGTCCGGCGCAGGCGGCCGCGACGGCGATGGGATAGGCGATTTGATGCGGCTGCCGGCGTTTTATCTCGTCGAGTGGTCTGCAACTCCACGCTAGGCTCGCCGCTGCGACAAAGGCGCCCCCCTGAGCGCTGGTCTCAAGCCTTCGCTCGGCTCCGCCGCAGAGTGCAAGGGCGAGCGCGTTGGCTTCGAATAGCCGCGGCCAATCGCTTGCCAAGGCCGCGGCATAGGCCTCAGCGAACAGGATGGCGTCGTTGCGAGGCCCGCCGGAGCGCAGAAGCGCGCCCAGCCAGTCCAGGCAAGAGCCGAAATCGCGGAAATCGCCGGTCTCTACCGCCCATTCTAACGCGTGCGAATAGGCGAACGCGCCGACAGGAAAGGCCGGAGAGAACCAGACAAGAAGCGGCAACTCATCGAGCGCCGGCTGCGCGTCACTCACGGCGCCTTTCGCGCCTTTGGGTGCTCATGGCCGCCATCGTGATGATCGTGGCTGTGACCGTGGCCTTGGTCGTGAGGGTGGACGTGTTCGGCGCTGTCATGGCCGTGGCCGTGATGATGCTCATGATCGTGGTCGTCCGAATGCCCATCTTCATGAGCATGGGCGTGATCATGCCCGTGCGAATCGTGGTGATCGTGCGCGTGGCCGCCGCCGACATAGGCGCCCCCTTCCGGATTGAAGGGCGCCTCGATGACGACGACCTGCGCGCCAAGGCTCTTTGCCAGGTCTTCCAGAACGGAATCGCGTCGAATGCGTAAGGAGCGACGCATGAGTTCGGTCGGCGTGTGTCGATTGCCCAGATGCCAGGCAAGGCGCGTCAGCGCGCCGGCGTCGACGGCGCGCAATTCGACCAAAGGCTCAGGCGCAGCGATCACCTCGATGATCCGTCCGTCGTCAAGACGCAATCCATCACCGTGGCGTAGGGTTGCGGCCTCAGGCAGATCGAGCAGAAAATCGAGACCCTTGCGCGCCGTCATCGCAATTCGCCGCCGGTGGCGATCCTGGTGTTCGAGGGTGATCGAATCCGCCGGTTCCGTCCCCCAAGATCCCGCAGCGACAACAGACGAGACGCGCAACATATTGTATCCCCAAGCGACAAACAGATACAACCTTATCGTCTCAAGGCGAAAAAGCCAGTCGGCCTATAAGCCGGGTTTTGTACGGCCAAGGAGACCCTTGACGCGGCGACCATTCCTCTAGGGTGCGGGTTTCTATCGCACCTCAAGCAACCAACCCGGACGACTGACCTGCGAAGGCCTGCCTTGCGGCGCGCCGTCCCTATTCGGTTTTGCTCCCAGCGGGGCTTGCCGTGCCGCCGCGCGTTACCGCCGGCGCGGTGCGCTCTTGCCGCACCTTTTCACCCTTACCCATCTGACGATGGGAGGTTTGCTTTCTGTGGCGCTATCCCTGGGGTCGCCCCCGCCGGGCGTTATCCGGCGCTGTCTCGCATGGAGCCCGGACTTTCCTCCCCTTTCAACTGAAAGCGGCGGTCGCCCGGCCAACTGGCCGGCACGGCTTACGCGCGTATTGATTTGCCGGTCAAGCGTATTTTATACTAAAATATTCTGTGTAAATCGCGCTCTGTTGCGCAAAGGTCTACCCGCGGGCCGCTATCTTGCCACAATTTCCATCTCTTCATAGTGCAATATCATTAAATAGTAAGGAAGACGCAGCAAGTTCACTTCAGACGCGTCGCGGCCCAAAGCGACAGCTGTCGGCAGACCGTAAAAAGTTCGACCCCGCCTCGCCGGTCGGAGCTGCGGGTCAAGGAGAGGGCGATGAAGAGAATACTAAGTTTGAGTCTGGTTTTGGCTTTGGCGCTTCCCATGGCGGCCTGCAATACGCCTCAGGGGCAAAATGCGGCGGGTGGAGCACTCGTAGGTGGCGCTGGCGGGGCGCTCTTGGGAGCGGCGGTCAGCGGCGGCAGACCCGGAGGCGCAGTTGTCGGCGGCGTGCTCGGAGCCGCCACCGGAGCGATGGTCGGCTCGGCCATGACGCCGCAGGGCGGACCGCCGCCTCGGCAGTGCGCTCAGGTGGGCTATGACTATTACGGCAACCGAGTTTGCCAAGCCTACTATTGAATGCGAATTTGGGCTCCGCCGCGCTTGTTGCTGGCGGAGCTCAGTTTTGTTTAGTTTTACAGTGCGTACGGTGCCGTGACTGTATTTTTGCCGGATAGCGTGATGGTCTCGCGCGTGGTCCCATCGCCCAATTATGGCGTTCGACTGGGTTTTACGGCGCCAAACTGCTTGATCCTACATTATACGGGAATGCCATCCTCCGAGGGTGCGCTCGAATGGCTCTGCGCTCCAGGATCCCAGGTCTCGTCACACTACTTTATCGATGACGCCGGTTCGGTCTCCCAACTCGTGCCAGAGAGTTGGCGCGCTTGGCACGCGGGACTGAGCGCCTGGAAAGGCGAGCGCGATATCAACTCGGTATCAATCGGCATCGAAATCGCGAATCCGGGGCATGACGGCGGTTGTCCACCCTTCGCAGACGCGCAAGTTGAGGCCGCAATCGCCCTTTGCAAAGATATTTGCGGGCGACACGCGATCCCAAGCCAGCGTGTCCTCGCTCATTCGGACATCGCCCCGCAGCGCAAGCGCGATCCTGGCGAACATTTTCCTTGGGAGCGTCTGGCGGGCAGGGGCGTGGGCCATTGGGTCGCCCCCGCTCGAATTGAAGGGGGTCCGCTCTTCGCGTCGCATGGAGAAGGTCCGTCATTGCGGGCTCTGCAAGCTATGTTCGCCCTGTACGGATACGACTTGGAACTGACCGGCGTGAACGACGCTCGGACAAAAGCGGTCGTTGCTGCCTTCCAGCGTCATTTTCGGCCTGAAAGGGTCGATGGAGAGATCGATTCTTCAACGGTCGAGACTCTGCGTGACTTGCTAGCCCCGCTCAAATCTCTCTAGCGCCGATAACTGGAAACCGATTGGCGTTTTATGTACCCAAGGACGATCTTTCCTCTGAACTGAGCCCTCGGGATCGACAAATGAACGTCCGCAACGCTCGCCACGGCGACCTCCCGGCGATTCTCGCCATATTCAATGAGGTTGTTGCGAACTCAACGGCGATATACCGCGACGAACCGACATCGCTCGATGAGCGAACGCGTTGGTTCGACAGCCGTGTTCAAGCTGGATTTCCATTGTTTATTGCCGAGAACAATGGCGAGGTGGTCGGATTCTCTTCGTTCGGGGAATTTAGAGGCGCATACTCTGGGTACGCCCATACAGTTGAGCATAGCGTGCATGTCGCCGCGAACGCGCGCGGTTGCGGGGCAGGCACTGCTCTGGTCGAAGCGCTATTTCAGCCTGCGCGTGCGGCCGGCAAGCACGTCATCATTGGAGCGATCGATGCGGCAAACGAGGGCTCGCTTCGCTTTCACTTACGCCTAGGATTCGAGCAGACGGGCCTCTTACGTGAAGTGGGGCGGAAATTCGGGCGTTGGCTCGATCTCGCATTCGTCCAAAAAATGTTATAAAAGCCGTGACGTTAACCATAGCGCGGAACATGCTTGAAGTTTCGTGAGTTTTTAACCTAAAATTATCCGCAGGGGACGGGCGGACGTTGCCGAACGTCGGACGTCGCGAGCGATGGGCGTCATGAGTAGAGCGTTATCATGGTTTTTGCGCCGCATAATTAGGCAAGGCGCTTTGCGCGTCCGGTTTGCTGACGGGCAAGTCGAGGTCTTCGGCGACGGCAGCATTCCAAATGTCGCGGTTGCGCTGAAAGACAGCGCAGCGGAATGGGCGCTCCTGGCGAATCCGGAATTGGCGCTTGGCGAACTCTATATGGACGCTCGCCTCGTCTTGGAGGAGGGCGATATTTATGACGTCGTCGCACTCGGGGCGGCCAATTCGCAGGACAACGCGTACCCAGCGTTCTTTCGAGTGCTCGCGGGTTTGCGAGAGTTGAAGTCTTGGGTGACGCCTGCAAACGATAGGGGACGCGCCCGAGACAATGTCGCGCATCACTATGACTTAGATCAGCGGCTTTATCGGCTTTTTCTTGACCCTGATATGCAGTATTCGTGCGCCTATTTCGAGAATTGGGAGACAACTCTCGAAGACGCTCAACTCGCCAAAAAGCGACACTTGGCGGCAAAGCTTCTGGTCGACCCCGGTCAGCGAGTGCTGGACATCGGATGTGGTTTTGGCGGTCTAACCCTGTATTTGGCGCGGGTTTGTGGCGCCCGTGTGACTGGGGTCACCTTGTCAAATGAACAGTACGTCGTTGCCCGCGAGCGAGTGGAAGCCGCGGGCCTGAGCGATCGTGTCGATATTCGCCTCCAGGACTACCGTGACGTTCAAGGGGAATTCGACCGGATTGTCTCAGTTGGCATGTTTGAACATGTTGGAAAAGTCGGTTTTGATGAATTCTTCAGCCATATCAAGCGTTTGTTGCGCGAAGACGGAATTGCCCTGCTTCACGCGATTGGTCGCAGCGATACGTCAAAGTCCGTCGGCGATTGGGTAACAAAATATATTTTTCCAGGAGGATACCTGCCGCCGGTGTCAGAGGTGTCTAGCGCGGTAGAGCGGCAGGGCCTGCTCACTTCGGATATCGAGATATTGCGTCTGCACTATGCGCAAACGCTTAGGCTTTGGCGCGAGCGTTTTCATCGTCATTGGTCTGACGCCGCGGCGTTGTACGACGAACGCTTCTGCAGGATGTGGGATTACTATCTCGCGGGCGCGGAATGCGGCTTCCGGGTGCTAAATCAGATGGTCTTCCAGTTTCAACTCTCCAAGAGACAGGGGCTGTTGCCGGCGACGCGAGACTATATCGTTGCAGCGGAGGCGGCGTTACGGGTGCGCGAGATGGAGCGCTCGAAGCCACTTCTGGCCGCGGAATAGTTGAGATCTTTCATTGCGTTGCTTCAGGGCTTGCGCCGCTCCAACGCCCAGGAGTTCTCGCGTCCCAAACTGATGGGAAGGGAGTTGAGCGCTCTATCTCGCCTGATCGGTGGAGCCCAGAAGATAACCTAAGCCACGGATGGTCTGGATAATATCGACACCAAGTTTGCGGCGAAGGCGGCCGATAAAAACCTCTACGGTATTTGAATCGCGATCGAAGTCCTGATCGTAGAGATGTTCAACGATCTCCCCGCGCGATATGACACGCCCAGCATGATGCATGAGGTAGGCGAGCAATCTGTACTCGTGACTGGTCAATTTGACGGCAATTCCACCAACGGTGACGCGGCCGGATCGGGAATCGAGATGGACGGGTCCGACTATAAGCTCGTTGGTGGCGTGCCCCGCCGCTCGTCGCAAGAGCGCCCGTAGCCGCGCAAGAACTTCCTCCATGTGGAAGGGTTTGCTCACATAGTCGTCCGCCCCGGCGTCGAAGCCTTCGACCTTGTCACTCCAACGATCTCGAGCGGTCAGGATCAACACCGGCATTACCCGACCGGTCTTCCGCCAACTCTCCAGGACCGAAACACCGTCACGTTTGGGCAAACCGATGTCGAGAACCACGGCGTCGTAAGGTTCTGTCTCGCCGAGGAAGTGCCCTTCCTCACCATCGAACGCCCTATCGACGACATAACCCGCGCCCTCGAGGGCGGTCGCAATTTGCCGATTGAGATCGCGATCGTCTTCGACGACGAGGAGGCGCATGGGGTCTTTTACGTCTTAGGAGGTTCGTGGCCGTGAGGCGGGAAAAGATGCCCCGTGGTGGCGTCCAGTAACATGTGCACGAAATGGCCGTCGCGATGAAGCAAAGCGACCGAATACACCCAATCGTCGCCGAGCTTGCACAATTTTGCCGACAGCGCCTCTGCTTTGGCCTCGTGAGCCGCGGTGCGTAACACGACATAGGCTTCCACGAAATGCCGAGCGCGAATCTCTTCTGCTGTTTCCCCCGGCCTCAGACATTCAAGTTTTGGTCCCGGTTTCGCTTCAACCGATTTCGTCTCGCCCGATTTTGCGTCAACCGGCGTCGGCGAACCGGCCTCGGCGCACCAAGCGCTTGATGCCACAGTTGCGCTCATCGCTAGAACGCATGTGAAAAGGAGGCCCAGGTCACGTCGCATGCTTGACGTTGCGCTTTTCAGCCTGAATGTGAGATTAATGTGGCCTGATCGAATAAGCTTTGCGAACCTGTTGCCCTTGAGCGCATCGCGAGTGCGATGGCGTGGAGTTTGCATGATTTTGTGGGCTGCAGTTGCCCTCACAATGGTAGGCGTCGAGCCCGCCGCGGCGATTATCGGGCCTTCCGAGATCGACGCCGAGGATAGCTCAAGCGTTGTGACTTTGCTGTCAAAGGGGCCGGAGGGGGCGGGGTTTTGCTCAGCGTCCGTGGTTGCCCCCAGGGTGGTCCTTACGGCCGCTCATTGCGTACGGTCGCCCCAGGACATGGCCGTCCTGACCCGAGGCGCCGATGGTCAACCCAAACTGTGGCCAGTGGAGAAGGTTGAACGTCATCCTCGCTATCACGGCGACGTCGTCACAAGTCGGCAAGTCTCGGTCGATATCGCATTGGTGCTGCTGGCGTCGCCGTTGAGCGACGACCACCATGCCATACCGTTTGCAGACGACAGGGCTCCCGTCTTGGGCGATGCGATTACGATTGTTGGCTACGGGGTCACACGCCCCGGTGATCCAAAAAGCGGAGGCGTCCTGCGCCGTGCGCGGCTATCCGTTCGCGCCCCTATCTCCAACGTGCTGCTCTGGGCTGACGGTAACGGGGAATCAGTTGGCGCATGTTCAGGAGATTCGGGAGCGCCCCTTGTCGACGCCAGTGGCGGTCTTATTGCGGTTGTCGCGTGGGCGGACGCCGGCGGGCGACGCGGCTGCGGAGGAGTGACCCAGGGACCCCTCGTGCAGCCGGTCCGCGGATGGATCGAAGATGTGATGCGACGCTGGGGAGCCTAACGCACGGAGATCAGATCCTCCAAGCTTCTCACGCAAGCGAGGGAGAAGGACCAGGCAAAGCGGGCTGCGGCGGACCCGCGAAAGCTTACTCGACGACAATAACGTCTTCTGGAGCGATGCTGACGTTCAGCATTTCGCCCAGCGCTGGCAGTCGAAGATTCGGACGATTGAATTGATCGAGCGAAAGCACAAAGCTCTCGCCGCGCAGGCGCATTCGCACGATAGAGCCCAGGAAGTTCACCTCCTCAAGCGCCGCCACGAGGCCATTTTGGCCGGAAGCCAGGGCTAACGCTTCAGGGCGTATTGCTAGCGTCTTGGGCTCGCCGGCCAGGGCGCCGTTCAACGCGCCGCTCGTTGTGAGATACTGACCTCCAACCGACACAAGCCCATTTTTGGCGTCGACCACGGAGGCGTTGATAAGATTTAACGTCCCGATAAACGAAGCGACGAACTTCGTCTTTGGCCTGTTGTAGATATCCGCAGGGGCACCGATTTGCTCCGCGCGCCCTTCGTTCATGACCACGATCCGATCCGAGATCGATAGAGCTTCCTCCTGATCATGCGTGACAAAGACCGTGGTAATCTCGAGCCGTCGTTGCAGCGCGCGGATTTCATCGCGCAACGCGACGCGTATTTTCGCGTCAAGCGCGGAAAGCGGCTCGTCGAGAAGAAGCGCTTGCGGTTCCGGAGCGAGAGCGCGTGCAAGCGCCACCCGCTGTTGCTGACCGCCTGACAGCTGGTACGGATAGCGATCGGCTATATGGGGCAACTTGATTAGAGCCAGCATCTCGTCGATGCGGCGCTTACGGTCGCTTGGCGATCGTTTTGCGATCTTGAGGCCAAAGGCGATGTTTTCCGCGACCGTCATATTTGGAAAAAGCGCGTAGGATTGAAAAACCATCCCGATACGGCGCTTTGACGCTGGCGTCGCGTTCATCTCAACCCCGTCGAACGCCACGCTTCCCGACGTCGCGGTTTCAAATCCTGCGATCATCCTCAAAATCGTCGTTTTGCCGCACCCGCTCGGACCGAGAAAAGTGACAAACTCACCTTTCTCAATCGCCAACGAGAAATCTTGAACGACTGTCGTCGTGCCGAAGCTTTTTCGCAGATGCTGGAGGTCGATGAACGCCATTATTATCTCTGATTTCTCGTAGGACGACCGCCGACGACGTTGATGAGGCCCATGCACGCCCACGTCACGATGAAGGCGATAATTGCTAGCGCTGCGGGCTCGTAGGCGCGGTTAGCGCCGATCAATTGCAAGTAGGGTCCGAAACGCCGGACGATCGAGCAGGCTTGCAAAAGTGAACTCGCCGATCACGATCGCAAAGGTCAGAAACGCACCGCTAAGCACGGCCCCGCGAATGTTGGGCAGGATGACGCTAACGAGGATGCGTCCTTGGCCGGCGCCAAGGCTTTCTGCCGCTTCGGTCAAACTCCCGATATCGATCGCGCGCATGCCGGTGTCGACCGCACGATACATATATGGAAGCGCCAACGTCACATAGCCGAACGCTAGAAGCACGTCAGAACCGCGGTCCGAGGCGGTCAACGGCAGCCAACTCGACGAATTGTATAGTCGAAGATAGCCGAACACCAACACGATCGCCGGGATCACGAGCGGCAAGAGCGTGATGAATTCGACGAACGGCCGCAGTTTGCGAAGCCGCAATTGAACGAAGTACGCGGTGGGAACCACGATCAGGGCGCCAAATACGATCGTGCAAAGCGCGAGGACCACGGAATAGAGAAAGGACGCGTGGAAATTGGGATCGTTCAAAACGATTCGATAGGCGTCGAAGGAGTAAGCCTCGCGCCGCAAACGCAAAGAAAATTCAAGCGTCGCCAACAAGGGCAACATAAAATAGACAGCCGCCACCACGATCACGGCCCAGGCCCAGAGCCGCGGGCGAGTCATCGGATCCACCGGTCAGCGCGCGAACGAAGCCAGATATAGATAACATTTGAGAGGGCGGTCAGAACAATCATTCCCACCGCTATCGCGTAACCTAGATTTTCGTTGTGCAGCACATCGCCTCGAATCTGCGCGAAAAGCTGCAGCGTAATGATCGGAAATCCCGTGCTGAGAGCGTAAGCCGTCGCGACAGCGCCGAAGGAATTGGCGAACAAGAGCAATGTCGCGCCGATGAAGCTTGGCATAAGAATTGGTCCCGCGATCATACGCCAATAGACGAATGGGCTCGCTCCGAGGCTCTCAGCAGCCTCTCGCCACTCGACCCGCAGGCCTTCGATAGCGGGGGTGATGATCAGAACCATCAAAGGAATCTGGAAATATAAATAGGTGGCAGTCAGGCCCCAAAAACTCAGAAGGTTAAAGCCCATTCGGTAGATGTCGACGTTCAAGCCGTTCCGCAACAAAACGGTCACTAGCCCGACTCGACCGAGCGTCTCGACAAAAGCAAACGCAAGCGGGACCCCGGCAAAGTTGGAAGCGACGCCGCTGAACGTCGTGACAATGGACCGCAGTCGCCTCGGAAGGCCTCCGAGAATGACAGCGGCAGAGATTAAGGAGCCAAAGACCGCGCCTAAAATCGCTGACGTCGCACTAAGCTGTATGCTGAATAAATAGGATGACCAGATCGCGCTCGTGAACAACGCGCGAAAGTTTTCAAGCGTAAACCCTCCGGCCGCGTCTTCGAAAGCGCCAACGATAAGCAGGCGCAAGGGAAGAACGAGGAAAAGCAGAGAGAAGATAAAGAACGGTGCGACGCCAAACCACGCTGCAATGACGCCGATTGAAACCTTGGACGGTTTCACGATGGTGCGCGCTGACATCTCGGTGCGTCCCCGCGCCGGCCGATAAGGGGGAAGCGCACGAAGGGCTGTTCGACCAAGCCCTTCGCCGCCTTCCTCAAGTCGTAAACTGGATAAGAATCAGTTCGACCGTACTTTACTTGGCGACACTAGCCCCGACGGCGGAATCCCATTTCTTGGTGATTGCCTCCTTCGCGGCTCCTTGTTCATCCAGCGTTGGGAAAACGGCGTTGGCGTAGGCTTCCGCCGGGGGCAACTTGGACATCAGGTCAGCCGGCAGCTTTTTGGCGCTTGCCAGATCATTGAATTGAATCGGATGGCAATAGCCTTTCAGCCAGCCAATTTGGCCCTCGTCCGAGTAGAGGTATTCCAGCCAAAGCTTTGCGGCATTCGGATGCGGCGCAAAAGCACTGATGGCTTGTACGTAAACGCCCGCCACAACGCCGGACTTGGGAACAACAACGTCGACCTTGGGATTGCCCTTCAGTGTGTCGCGATCCGCCAACGCGTTGTAGTCCCACCGCAAGATGACAGGTGTTGCCCCCTGAGCAAGAGACGCCGACTTACCAATGACAGGGACAAAGTTGCCCTTCTTATTCAGGTCCGCAAAATATCCAAGCCCAGCATCACCTGCTTTTGCCGCATCTCCGTTGGCGACCGACAAGCCGGCTGCATACACGCCCTGGATCGCCTGATTGGCAGTGCGGGGATCCCCCGCCAAGGCGACCGCGTTTTTGTAGTCGGCGGTGAGCAAATCCGGCCAATCTGTCGGCGACTTCTTGATAATGTCGGAGTTCACCTCAAACGCGAGCACGCCATAGTAATCGCCAGTCCAAAACCCGTCGGCGTCCTTCGCCGTCGCCGGAATGCTGTCCCATGTCGCGACCTTGTAAGGCTGAATGAGGCCGTCTTTTTTGGCGGACGGGCCAAAGGACAGTCCGACGTCGACGACGTCGGGCGCCTGCGGGCCTTTATTGTCCTTGTTGGCCTTGATCGCCTCGATTTCATCACCCGAGCCGGCGTCGGGATTCAGCTCATTGACCTTGAGGCCATACTTCTTCTTAAATCCGTCGATCACGTCGCCGTATCCGCACCAGTCATGCGGAAGCGCAATTACGGTGAGCTGTCCCTCGGCCTTTGCGGCCGTCACAAGATCGTCCAATCCTGCAGCGAAACTCGGACTTACAGACCCGGCGAGCGCGAAAATGGCTGCTGACGCCAACAAGATCTTGCGATTGCTCATTTTTTGCCCCTTTGCACGGTGAACGGCCAAATCGATCTCACAGCCCTTGCCCTCGGCCAATCGCGCAGCGCAATGACGACTGCGTGACAACCCCGCGACGAATTTACAACGTGCAGCGAGAATTTCGGGTGATGTCGTAAACGCGTAGCGTTCCCCATCTGCGCATTTTTTTTGGCTGGTTACAAGGGGATGAGGAGCATCGCACTACAGTTGGGGTTCGCACGGGGACAGTCCGACGACGTCCCGGCGTTTGTCGCGCAGCCCAGCTGACGAAGCCCAGCCCATAGGGGCCAGGGAGCTGCCGTTGACCGGAGTGGTTAGAAATTCTGCGTTCATCTACCTCATTTGACGCCATGGCTGTTGACGAAGATCGAATACAGGGAAGTCTGCGCGGTTATGTAAAGGCGGTTGCGGCGCGGTCCCCCGAAACAGACATTCGCCACAAGCTCTGGAATTGGAATGCGCCCGATAAGGGTCCCTTCCGGCGCGTAGACCAACACCGCGTCGCCGCTCGATGTCCAGATATTGCCGTGGCTGTCGACGCGAAATCCGTCGAAAAGCCCCACTGGGCAATTCGCGAAAAGCTTCGGTTTTCCCAGCGATGCGCCATCCGGATTGAGGGGGTAAGTATGAATGGCTCTCGGCGTATCTGCGAAATGAGTTGCGCCGGTATCGGCGACATAAAGGAGTTTTTCGTCCGGCGAAAAGGCTAAGCCATTTGGCCGCACTCGATCCGCAGCGACCAGCGTTACGTCGCCTGTCTGGAGGTCAAGTCGATAGACGTTCGACGACCCGATTTCGCTTACGGCCGCTCCGCCTTCGTACTCTCCGTCAATCCCATAGGTGGGATCCGTGAACCAAACGGAGCCGTCCGATTTCACAACCACGTCATTGGGCGAATTGAAGCGCTTTCCCTCGAAGTGCGTTGCGATCGCCCGCCATCGCCCGTCAAAATCAAGTCTCGAGACCCTTCGCCCACCGTGCTCGCACGCGAGAACACGCCCTTCAGCATCGATCGTATGGCCGTTGTGATAGCCAACTGGCGTCTGAAATACGCTTACGTGTCCGTCGTCCTCGCAATATCGGAGGATGCGGTCATTCGGGATGTCCGACCAAAGCAAATGTCGGGCGGCAGGCACGTAAGCCGGTCCCTCAGCCCATCGGCACCCTGTCCAAAGCTTTTCGAGTTTCGCGTGGCCGATGACGAGCGCATTAAAGCGCTCGTCGAGGACTTCAAATTCGCTCATACTGCCTCCCGCCTATTCACTTATGGCTATTTCAATTATACGGTTTCATACTGCTGTTCGCTAAAGCGCAATACTAGGATGCGCTCGCCGCGTCTGCCCTTATTCGCTGAATCATCGATCTAACACCATTTGAGCGTTGGGGCGTAAGATGGGTGTCGAGGCCGAGAGTTCGAAAGGTCTCGTAAGCATCGATCGCCAAAATCGCTGCAGGGGTCTTATCGTTGTAGATCGAAAAGGCTATTGCAATCAGCCCTTTGACGAGACTGGAGTCGCTGTCTCCGCGAAAATGGAGGAGCGCGCCGCGACGTTCGCAAACGATCCACACTTGACTCACACAGCCTGATACCTTTGTCGCCGCGTTTCGCTCCGACGCAGCGAGCGGGTTGAGCGCGCGACCCAACTCTATGATGTAGCGATAGCGGTCATCCCAATCCATCAAGATCGAGAAGTCGTCGACCATCGTTTCAAGTTCGCTCAGTTCCTTGTCCTCGGCTGTTTTGCCCGCCGCACGCATACCCCATGTGCGCTCCGGGTCCATCTATTTCAACGCTTTCGCCTCCAATTGCGACCCTGGCTCGGGTGGCCCGACGCGAGGCGTTGAGCCAAATCGAAGGCTTTCGAAAGAACTTTTTCGCAAGGGCAACCGGTTTTAGTGTTCAATTAAGCCTGAGGTGGAATGGTTCAATCGCTGATTCTCGAAGTTCGCATCGTGTCAGGGAAAGCCGGCGGCGACTCAAAGAAGCTACGTGGAGCGAGTGAATTTGGCCGGGAATATACAACGCCCCCGGAATGAGTTGCTCCTAAGCCTTACAATACGGGCTGAAGTTGTCGCGGCCGGAGGCCAGCTTGACGGCTGTTTGCCCGACCCCGCGGCCCTACTACGGCGCGGCTTCTTCGAAGCCGTGCACGTTGCAGATCGGCCATCGCTCCTGGCCGCAGTGGCGGATTCGGTTCATTTGGCGGTCTTCAGGCAGCTGAAGCTGCGGCTTTTGGCGCAGTCGCACGGTGCGCCCGACTCGTTCGTGCCGCTGACTTTCACGGTCCATCCGGCCACCGGCGTTGGCGGGGTCGCGGCGCTCGCCAAACTAACGCAAAGCGATACTGGCGCCCGTGACGCGTCAAACTCGGACGCAGACAGGTTTCTAGCCAATGTGAGCCATGAACTTCGTACGCCGCTCAACGCGATTCTTGGCTTTTCTGAGTTGCTTGCGGATGGAGAATTGTCACCCCGCGATCCGCTAAAACGACGCGAATACGCAAAGATAATCCATGAATCTGCATCGCATTTACTTGCTTTGGTCAATCTAGTTCTTGACGCTTCGAAAGTCGAGGCAGGGAAATTTGAGTTGAATCCAGAACCTTTTGCTCTTCGGCCCCTCATTGAAAGCTGCTGTGACATGCTTCGCCTACGGGCCGACGGAGGCGGAGTTGCGCTGACTTGTGGTCCGTTCGAGGAACTCGGTTCACTCGTTGCAGATAAGAGAGCGGTGAAGCAGATTATAGCGAACCTGCTTTCTAACGCGGTGAAATTCACGCCGCGCGGCGGGACGGCCCGAATAACGGCAATGGCGAACGGTGACGACATCACTCTTTTTGTCGAGGATACCGGTGTTGGGATCCCAACCGAGCTCCTCGACCGTGTAGGTGAGCCCTTTTTTCAGGCGCACACCGCCTACGATCGGCACTTCGAAGGGGCCGGTCTCGGACTCTCCCTTGTGCGCGGACTTGTCGGGCTTCATGGCGGAAGCATCGCCATTCAAAGCACGCCCGACCTTGGTACGCGAGTAACTGTGCGTCTGCCCAAGGCCGGCATTGGAGCCGGAGTGGACGTTACAAACGTGGCCGCACCTTCTTTCGACCAAATCCGCCGCGACAACACGACTTTGGCGGAGCAGGAGCGAAAAATTGCGTAGTCTGGCGGAAGTCGCTTCTCCTAAGCCCGCTCTGGCCGCGCGCGGCGGCAAGAGACGTGGCGCCGCTTCGTCGAGTTGGGGCTCCCTTGCCTTCAAACTGCCGCCGCATGTTTATGCGGCGGCTTGTCTGGCCGCGGTGACGATTGCGATTATTGTCAATGCGGCGTTCTTTCAAAGGTCGCCTCGCCCCACTGACCTTGTAGGTCCTCCCGTCACAAATATTGCGCCGGAAGTCTCCGCACATCCGCGACGACGCAATCCGCCCCCCAGCCGTCCGCGAACACCGCAGCCGGTGACAGTCAACCTGTCTTGCCGCCAGTACGGCCGGTTCGATCGGCGAGCGCGCCCGGGTCAACAGCCAATCCAGCGGACGACGCGATAGCGGACCTGATCAATGGCGGATCCTCCCGTGATGACGGCAGAAAGCTTGTCATGGCCGCTCAGTCGGCGCTCGCCAAGCTAGGCTATACGGTGAAGGTTGATGGCGACACGAACGCAGTGACAATGCAAGCCATCGGCGACTACGAGAAACGCCACAACCTGCCGCCAACCACCACAATTGGTCCTCGGATCGTAAAAACGCTGACCGCCGCGGCCAACGCGGGCGCGCGCTAGTTCCTGTGCGGTTGAGATCAGACATCTACGTCTCCGCCTACCTTCGACGCTGCGCCTCTCTCAACATCCCAGCGGTGTTGCGCCGCCGCGGCGATTCCGCCGCAGGCGCCATCTTCGTGAGCGTCGATCATGGCGACGGTCGAGCCACGCTCTATGCGCCGTCCTCCGCAAGCGCGTGGGCCGATGCTGCCATCGAACGGTCCTGGCGAAAAGCGCACAAGGCGGAGACTATCGAAACGATCGAGCTGAACGAACGCATGAAGCGTGAGATCGACTTTGACCAAGATCTTTGGTGGATCGAAGTCGACGATCCTCGCAACCGTCACGGGCTCGATATCGAACTCACGTGAAACTCGTCGCGGGCACGAGCAAAGTCGAAATATACGGCCTTATCCGTTCATTAACTTAGAAAAAGAACCGATCGCCCAAAGCCCAACCTCTGCGATCGAATTAACAGTTGGGCAAGGGAGCGACCGTAAGTTGCTCGTATTCCGGGAGCAGTAACGCCCACCGGAAAAACGTTCCGGAGCAGGAGCATACTATGTTGAAAGTTCTCAAGTCCTTCGTCGCTAACGAGTTTGGCGCGACCGCTATCGAATACGCCCTTATCGCTTCTTTGATCGCCGTCTTCATCATCGCGGCCCTGAGCAACCTCGGCAAAGGCCTGTCGAACGAGTTCTCCGAAATCACGAGCGACCTCAAGTAAGTTTGTCCGCCTCGCGGCGGAAGCACGGCGCCGGCGGGAAACCGCCGGCGCTTTTTTTTTCGCACCAGTTCGGTTGGCCGGTAACGGCGGCGCAAGGATTTAGATCTACCGAGTCCTTAAATCGCAATTTGGGAGTGGTTGGCCTTGTCGCATACGATCGTCCATCCGATGGCGATGCTAATATTCCCCTTCGCCATGGCGCTCGCCGCGTCTATGGATTTGTTCACAATGACGATCCCCAATCGCCTTAGCCTCGCCCTAACGCTCGGGTTCTTTCTCCTCGCGATTGGCACCGGGATGCCGTTGATGTCGATCGTTTCCAATCTGTCTTGTGGTTTTGCAGTTTTGGCGTTGGCATTTGCTCTGTTTGCTGCCGGTTTTGTGGGCGGTGGAGACGCGAAACTGGCGGCCGCAACAGCGCTTTGGTTAGGGTGGAGCCAAGTCCTCGCCTACGGCTTACTGGTCTCGGTGATCGGCGGCGCCATAACTGTCGCCTTTTTGGCGGCTCGTCGCGTTCCGCTGCCGCCACAACTTGTCCGATTGACCTGGGTCGCGCGCTTGCATGACGCAAAGTCCGGAATCCCGTACGGACTCGCATTAGCGATTGGCGGTATGATGATCTACCCGAACTCGCAGATTTTCACGTCCGCCTTCTAGCCGATCTTTACGAAGTCGCTTTGCGTACGGCGCGTATTTTCGCCGCCGTACCTTCATTTCAAGATTCGGCTCCGGAAAACTCAGATTCCTTTAGGTCCTGCCTACTTACGCTCGCAACAGAACGTTAACCGTAATTTGACGTTTCCTTGCTCTTATCAGCGGCACGTCAGTGCGTGGGTCGGGAGTCGGCGGGATGAATCGAACGCAAATTGTCGTCTTGGGGCTGGCGGCCGTGTCGTTTGGCGGGGCGTACGTCGCGTTCAATTCGCTGTCGACGCCGCAGCAGGCTCCGCGTGTCGCAGCGCAGCAGACCGCCTCAGTGGCGACGGAGCGCGTTCTTGTCGCCTCGACGAACATCGATATGGGCGGCCAGATTACCGCGGCGACGACGCAGTGGATCGATTGGCCAAAAGCCAGCGTTTCCGAACAGATGATCGTGCAGCCCAAAAATGGGCCGGTTGACGAAGACACCAAAGGCGCGCTGGCGCGCTCGTCCATCATGAAGGACGAGCCAATTCGCCGCGATCGAATCGTCAAAGCCGGCGAGGGGGGCTTGCTGTCGGCGATTCTCCCCGCCGGAAAGCGTGCCGTCAACGTCGCGATTGAAGGCAACACCGGACAAAACGGACAATCTTTCGTCGCCGCCAACGACAAGGTCGACGTCATCAAAGTTGCGCGCGACGACGAAGCGACGAAGGCGAAGGGTGTGGAAGTCATGTCTTCGCAGACGATGGTCGAAAATGTCCTTGTGTTGGGCGTCTCGAATAATTCGGCGACGCTCGAATTGGACCCCGACCAGGCCCAGCTCGTGACGCTCGCCCAGAAGGAAACGGGAGCGAGCTTACGCTTGTCGCTGCGTTCGATCCTCGACAGCGCCGGCGAAGCAAGAACCGTTGCTAAGCCGCAAGAGGCAGCCACCGGCGGCCTAACGGTCGTCCGCTTCGGCACAGCGGCGCATTGATTCAGATGCTTTCCGGCCAAAACCCTTTGAGAAAGTGGATCGCGAAATGACATTCACTTGGACCTTACGCGGTCTGGCCTTTGCTGCCTCGATCACCGCGGCAAGCGCGCTGTTGGCGTCAGCCATGCCCGCTCAGGCAGGGACGTTCGAACGAGACTTGCAGCTTGGCATCGGCAAATCGGTTATTGTCGACCTGCCTGAGGAGGCGTCCGAAATATATGTCGGCGACCCGAAGGTTGCGAACACGATCGCCCGATCGGCGCGCCGGATCTACGTGACGGCGATCGGCAATGGTCAAACCTCCATTTTTGCGCTCGGTTCGAACGGCGAAAAAATTGCGATCATCGAAGTGTCCGTAGGGCGCGACATTAACGTGCTCTCTCAGCTCTTGAATGCGGCGCTTCCGACGAACGACGTCCATGTACGAACGGTTGCCGACAACATCATCCTCACCGGCACTGTCGCTTCAGCCGGCGATATGGCCAAAGCGCTCGACATCGCGAACGGCTTCGTCGCGACTTCGGCGCCGGCGGCCGGGTCGGCGCAGGCGGCAAGTGGCGGCGCGGGCGCGGCGCCTGCGGCGGGTTCCGGCGCGAGCGGTTCGTCGAAGGTCGTCAACGCGTTGACGATCCGCGGGTTGGATCAAGTCGCCGTTAAGGTCACGGTTTCAGAAATTCGCCGCGACATCGTCAAGCAACTTGGCGTCAATTTGGCGGGCGCGAGCGGATTGCCCGGGACCAGCAGCTTCAACATTAACAATCCGTTTTCGATCAACGGCGCCATCACCACGACGCAAGCGGATCTTGGATGGATCAGCGGCGGAAACAGCTTGACCTCAACGTTGCAGGCCTTTGAGCGCCAGGGCGTCAGCCATGTTCTTGCGGAGCCCGTGATTACGGCGGTTTCTGGCGAAAGCGCAAAGTTCCTGGCGGGCGGCACGATCCCGATCCCGACCAGCGAGACGTGCTCGAATGTGTGCCAACTTGGGTTCACTCAGCAGCCCTACGGCGTGACGCTCAACTTTACGCCGGTCGTGCTCAGCGAAGGGCGAATTCAAATGCGCATCGCGACAGAGGTGACCGATGTCGACTACTCCTCGCAAATCACGATCGCGCAAACGTCGATTCCCGGTTTCAAGACGCGCCGTAACGAGACCACAGTCGAATTGCCGTCAGGCGGCTCAATGGCGACTGCTGGCCTCATTTCGTCCGAGAGCGCGCAGGCCTTCGCCGGCGTACCGGGCGTGATAAATCTTCCTGTGCTTGGCGCTTTGTTCCGGTCTCGCGACTATCAGCGCCAGGAGACCGAACTGCTTATCATGGTCACGCCGTACATCGTGCACCCCGTCAATCCGAAGGCGTATGTGCGGCCGGATGATCATTGGGGCGACTCGACGGATCCGCAAGCTTGGCTGCTCGGTCGCGTCAATAGGATTTACGCGAGCGTTCCCGCCGGGGACGACGCCCCTAGCTACGCGGGACGCGTCGGCTTTATCGCGAATTGATGCAATTTAACCTGACAATGACGGATGTGGCGGTCATGACAGCTCTATTCTGGAAGAATGCGCATCGAAGCCTTCGCGCCACCGCCGTCGGATTGGTTTGCGTAGCCTCCGCCGGTCTCGCAGGGTGCAATCTCGATCGGGAGCCGGTCGCGTTGGCCTCTGTTTCGCCTGATCCAACGGATACCCACCCTATTGTCGTCGGACAGGCCCCTGAAATCATCGATATCTATCCTGTGGTTGGGCGTCTCGACGAGGCCGGTGCAGAGCGGGTCCGCGGGTTCATCGAACGATACCGCCAAACGGGCGGAGGGAGGATGATCGTCGCGGCCCCTGCCGGCGCGCCCTATGCGGGCGCCATGGCGGATATCAGGAAACAGTTGGCAAATGCCGGCTTGAAGAGCGTCGTCGCACTTGGAACCTATCCAGCCCCGGGGCCGGGAGTGCAGCCGATCAAACTTACGTTTCGCGGCTTGGTGGCGAAGGTAACGACGCCGTGCGGGCGATGGCCGACCGATTTGGCGTCGGGCTCGTCGGTCGATGGCTGGAAAAACAACCCCTACGAAAACTTCGGCTGCGCTTACCAGACAGCGATCGCGGCTGAGGTCGCCGATCCTCGCGATCTGGAGGAGCCACGCGCGCTTGACCCGTCCGATTCGCAAATGCGGATGCGAGCGATAACCGCCGTTCGAAACGGCACGGACCCGGGGACGACTTGGGCGACGAAGCTGACCCCAATTGGCTCGATCGGAAACTGAGCCCATGGCTGACCTCGTAAACTCACAATCCACCGGCCCTGCAATGCCCGCCATGCAGCCCGACCAGATCGATCCGGTCCCGCGCATTTCGATGCAGGTCTTCTACGACAGCAGCGAATTGGGCGCGATCGTCGAGTTCCGCGCTCAAAGACCGTCGCATGAGCAAAGCTCATTCGAAGCAGCACATGGGCGGAGCGGCGGCGGCCGTCGAGGCCTATCGCGGCGCGGCCACGCCGAACGTGATCGTCGTCGAGGCGCCCCAAAACCGGGACACCCTGCTAGCGCAACTCGACGAGCTCGCCCACTACTGCGATGCGGGCACGAAAGTTGTCGTGTTGGGCCACGCCAACGATATCAGTCTATTCCGCGACCTGATGGCTCGAGGTGTCAGCGAATATCTTGTTGCGCCTTTCACGCCCGTTGACTTCGTTCGCGCCATCTCCAAGCTTTACCGTGGGCCGGACGCTAAGCCGCTCGGGCGCGTGATCGCCGTAATCGGCGCGAAGGGCGGGACTGGTGCGTCGACCGTCGCCCACAACCTCGCTTGGAGCCTGGCGACTAAGTTCGACATGGCGACGGCGATCGTTGATTGCGACCTACCTTTCGGCACGGCCGGGCTTGACTACAATCAAGATCCTCCGCAGGGAGTCGCCGACGCCGTATTTGCTCCTGATCGCGTCGACGCCAATCTTGTCGAACGTTTGCTTTCCAAATGCGGAGAAAAGCTTAGCTTGCTTGCCGCGCCAGCGACGCTTGATCGGCAGTATGATTTCTCGGAGACAGCGTTCGACGCCGTCATCGACGTTCTTCGGCAGACGACCCCCTGGATTGTCTTGGACTTGCCCCACCAATGGTGCGGTTGGACGAGACGACAACTGGTCGGCGCAGACGAATTGGTGATCGTCGTCACCCCAGATCTCGCAAACCTGCGCAATGCGAAGAATGTCGTCGACAATCTGAAGAGCGCGCGTCCGCACGATCACCCTCCGCGGCTCGTCTTTAATGGCGTCGGGTTGCCTAAGCGACCGGAGATTGAAATCGCGGATTTTTGCAAAACGGTCGGGCTTGAGGCGATGGCGACGATTGCGCACGACGCCAAGACCTTTGGCGGCGCGGCGAACAACGGGCAGATGATCGCAGAAGTCGACCCCGAAGAATCCGGCCGCGGCGATTTTTCAGACCGTCGCGGGCGCGTTGGCGGGCCGGTCGGAAATTCGTCAAACTAAGCGGTTGGGCCTATTCGACCCGCTAATGGCGCGTTTCGCAAAAAAGTCGGCGTAGAAGGTCGGTTCGATAATTCGAACGCGAGACTGAACTGAGGGCAGGCTAAATGTTCGGCAAGCGGTCTGGGGCGGCGGGCGCAGAACGGCCGGTGGATTTACCGAAGTCGGCGACCCCCGCCGTTTCGGCGGCGCCGGCGCGGACCGAAGTTGCTGTTGAACCCGCGCCGGACCGGCGCGGCGAAAACCGCAACGACGCCTATTTCCAGACGAAATCGATGATTTTCGGCGCGTTGATCGAGGCGATCGATCTGGCCGCGCTTTCTAAAATGGATGGCGAGAGCGCACGCGAAGAAATTCGCGACATTGTCCACGAAATTGTCTCGATCAAGAATATCGTGCTTTCGATTTCCGAGCAGGAAGATCTGCTCGAGGACATTTGCAACGACGTCCTTGGCTATGGCCCGCTTGAGCCGCTTTTGTCGCGCGACGACATCGCGGACATTATGGTGAACGGACCGAACCGCTGCTACATCGAAGTCTCTGGCAAGATTCAGCTGACGAGCGTTCGGTTTCGTGACGCCGCACAATTGATGAACATTTGTCAGCGCATCGTCAGTCAGGTCGGCCGCCGCGTAGATGAAGCTTCGCCAATCTGCGACGCTCGTTTGCTCGACGGCTCACGCGTCAATGTAATCGCACCCCCGCTGTCGATCGACGGCGCAGCGTTGACAATCCGCAAATTTAAGAAGGACAAGCTTACTCTCGATCAACTCGTCCGGTTTGGCTCGATCTCGCCGGCTGGCGCGGAAATCCTCAAAATTATCGGCCGCGTTCGTTGCAATGTGATAATCTCTGGAGGAACGGGGTCCGGTAAGACGACCCTTTTAAATTGCCTCACGAATTACATCGACACCGATGAACGGGTCATCACGTGCGAAGACGCGGCGGAGCTCCAGTTGCAGCAACCGCATGTCGTCCGTTTGGAAACTCGGCCGCCCAATCTTGAAGGCGCCGGCCAAGTGACAATGCGCGACCTGGTGAAAAACTGCCTGCGTATGCGGCCGGAACGTATCATCGTCGGCGAGGTTCGCGGACCCGAGGCGTTCGATCTGCTGCAAGCAATGAACACCGGCCACGACGGATCCATGGGCACGCTCCACGCCAATTCCCCACGCGAGGCCCTCAGTCGCGTTAAATCAATGATCACCATGGGCGGGTTTGCGCTGCCGATGAAAACGATCCGCGAGATGGTGGTGTCGTCGGTCGACGTCATCGTTCAAGCCAGCCGCCTCCGCGACGGCTCGCGCCGCATCACCCATGTCACTGAAGTCATGGGTATGGAAGGCGACGTGATCATCACGCAAGATTTGTTCGTTTACGAAATCTTAGGGGAAGACGCCCAAGGCAAGTTGATGGGCCGGCATCGTTCAACCGGGATAGGTCGTCCCAGATTCTGGGACCGCGCACGATACTACGGCGAGGAGAAGCGGCTGGCGGCTGCGTTAAACTCGGCGGAACACACCGCGTAGGGCGCCGCGAGGCCCAATAGAGGTCGACCCGAATGTCTCCGCAGATAATTGTTGCAGCTTTGGTTGCGGCCGGTGTCGCCGGCGTGGGGCTCGCTCTGACGAGCGGATCGACGAACGCCGAAAAGCGCATGAGCGCTGTCGGCCGCGAAGAGCGGAAAGCCGTGGCGGCGACAATGGATCGCGCCACGAAGAAGAAGCAGGTCGCGTCCAGCCTAAAGGAAATGGATCGCAAGCGCGAGAATGGGCGTCCAAACCTTGAGGCGCAGCTCATGCAGGCTGGGTTGAGCGTCTCAAAGCAGCAATTCTTCATTTATTCCGCGCTGCTTGGAGCGTTTCTCGCCGCGATCGTTTGGTTGAAGTCCCAAAACATTTATGTGGCGGCGGCTTTTTTGGTCATTGGCGGCATAGGTGCGCCCCGATTTCATCTTGGGGCGCCTGAGAAAACGTCGCGTGAAAAAATTTATCGAGCATTTGCCGAACGCCATCGACATCATCGTGCGCGGCGTCCGTTCGGGACTCCCGCTCGGAGATACGATCCGAATTGTCGCGAACGAAGGCAATGACCCCGTCAAATCTGAGTTTCGACGGATAGTCGAGGCGCAGACCGTGGGTCTTCCTCTGACGGAGGCGGTTGAGCGTATGACTCAGCGCGTTCCGATCACCGAGACGAACTTTTTCTCGATTGTGATCGCAATACAGTCGAAGGCGGGCGGCAATCTTTCGGAGGCGCTTGGAAACTTGTCGAAGGTCCTTCGCGAACGCAGGGCCATGAAAGGTAAGATCGGCGCGATGGCGATGGAGGCGACAGCTTCTGCCGTGATCATCGGTTTAGTTCCATTTGTCGTGACTTTTCTTCTGTATATGTCGTCTCCAAGTTACATCTCTCTGCTGTGGACCACCAACCACGGGCGGATCGCGGCTGTAGTCGCCATGATATGGATGAGTATCGGGGCCGCTATGATGAAGAAGATGATCAACTTCGATTTTTGAGTGCGCACATGCTTCAGCTCATCACAGAAAAACTCAGCGATCCGCACTTTCTGATGGCGTTGCTGGCATCGATCGGCTGCGCCGGAACGGTTTTGTCGATTGCCACGCCGTATCTACAGAATGACGGTCTCGCCAAGAGAATGAAGGCTGTCAGTTCCGAACGCGAGATGATCCGCCTTCGCGAGCGAGAGCGGCTGACGCAAGGTCAGTCCAAAGCCCAACTGCGTGTCAAGACCAGTAACTTGGCAAAGGAAATCGTCGATCGTTTCAACTTAAAGGCATGGCTTGGCACAGACACCGCTAGAATTAAGCTTGCTCAGGCCGGGTTTCGTGGCGGCGGCGCCGAATACGTGTTTCTAGCATTTCGGCTTGTGACGCCTATCGTTCTCTTTATTGCAACCGCAATTTACGTGTTTGTCATCCTGAAAAACGACTACTCGACGATCACTAAGGTCGGCATCTGTTTGGTTGCGCTTTACGTCGGCATCAATGCCCCCGGATATTTTCTAAAGAATCGCGCAGCCAAGCGTCAGAAGTCGATGGAGCGCGCCTTCCCCAATATGCTGGACTTGATGATCATATGTACCGAATCCGGCATGTCGATTGAGCACGCTATACGCAAAGTAAGCGTCGAGATCGGCACCGAAAGCGTTAACATGTCAGAGGAGACTGGCCTGCTGGCTGCGGAAATGTCCTACTTGCAGGATCGCCGCGTCGCGTTCGAGAATTTCGCCGAGCGCACCGGTATGGAGTCAATTCGAAGCCTGGCAACTGTGCTTACGCAGTCCGAGAGGTATGGAACCCCGTTGGGCGCCGCGCTCCGTGTGCTGGCCGCAGAAAGTCGTCAGCAACGAATGACCAAAGCGGAGAAAAAAGCCGCCTCGTTACCGCCAACCCTGACTGTGCCAATGATTTTGTTCTTCTTGCCCGGTCTGTTCGCGGTCATTTTGACCCCTGCAATGGTGCAAATCTTCGCTTGGAATTGAAAGATTAGCTTTGGAATTCGCTGAGTGCGGCGTGAAGCTTGCACAAGCGTGAATTCGGACAGCGAAAAAACTTGAATCGTTCGGCCAGTCGTCCCATGGACGCGTGGTGGCCCAAACCCTCGTATCAACCGGCGTTCCATTCGGCCCCGATTACCTCCGCGGGCTAAACGACCAGCAGCGCATTGCCGTCGAAGCGCTTGACGGCCCGGTTCTCGTGTTGGCGGGAGCGGGGGTTGGCAAGACCCGCGTGTTGACCTCCCGCATCGCGCACATCTTGGCGACGGGGAGGGCGCGAGAAAATGAAGTCCTCGCGCTAACCTTCACAAATAAGGCCGCGCACGAAATGCGCGAACGGCTCGAACGTATGAGCGGCGGGCAGCTTGTGATGCCCTGGCTCGGCACTTTTCATGCGCTCGGAGTCAAGGTTCTGCGTCGATATGCCGAACAAGCGGGATTGACCTCCAATTTCTCGATTCTCGATGACGATGACCAGCTGCGACTGCTCAAACAACTGCTGAAGGACGGTAACGTCGATGAAAAGCGTTGGCCGGCGCGGAGCTTGGCGGCGGCGATCGATCGATGGAAAAATCGGGCGATCGAACCGGGAAAAGTCCCCGCCGGCGAGGGCGCCGAAGTCGCGGCCGGCCGCGGCGATGCGTTCTACGCCGCCTATCAGGCGCGCCTGAAGACGCTGAACGCCGTCGATTTTGGCGACTTGCTTCTCGAACCTTTGCGGTTGTTGCGGGCCAATGCCGAGATCCTGTCGTTCTATCAAAGGACGTCGCGCTACGTGCTCGTCGACGAGTATCAGGACACGAACACCGTTCAATATATGTGGCTTCGACTTCTCGTGCAGCGCAGTCGAAATCTCTGCTGCGTAGGCGACGACGACCAATCAATTTATTCCTGGAGGGGCGCGGACGTCGAAAACATATTGCGTTTCGAAAAAGACTTTCCGGACGCAAAGATTATTCGGCTCGAACGCAACTACCGTTCCACCGCACATATTCTGGGGCTCGCGTCCGGACTCATCTCCCACAATCGCTCGCGCCTTGGCAAAACGCTTTTCACCGACCAAGCTGATGGAGCCCTCGCCAGACTGTTGGGATTTCGAGATAGTTTGGAGGAGGCGCGCGAGATAGCCGATCGAATAGAGGACGCCCAACGTCGCGGCGTTTCGCTCGACGACATCGCCGTATTGGTCCGCGCATCCTTTCAAATGCGAGCCTTCGAAGAGCGTTTTCTTGAGATCGGACTGCCGTATAGAATTATCGGGGGGCCGAGATTTTACGAACGCGCGGAAATTCGTGACGCAATCGCGTATCTCAGGCTGATCGCCCAACCAAATGACGACCTAGCCTTTGAACGGGTCGTTAACGTGCCCCGGCGCGGACTAGGCAACTCGACTTTGAAGGTCCTGCGCGAGTTCGCGAGAGGACGTAGCCTAGCCTTGGCGCCGAGTGCGCGAATTTTGATCGAAAGCGAGGAATTGCGAGCGGCGGCGCGTGCGGCTTTGCGCGCATTTCTTGCCGATGTCGAACGCTGGCGCGGGCAACTCGCTTCTCTATCTCATGGCCAATTGACGCAGACCGTTTTGGAGGAAAGCGGCTACCTCGGGATGTGGAGGTCGGAGAAGACCGAAGAAGCGAAGGGACGCATCGAAAATCTTGAGGAGCTGGTTCGGTCGATGGAGGATTTTCCCACCCTTCAGGCGTTTCTTGAACACGTTTCTTTAGTCATGGACGCGGGTCTCGCAGACGGCGCCCAACGCGTCTCGATTATGACATTGCATGCCGCAAAGGGGTTGGAGTTCACTTCGGTCTTCTTGCCGGGGTGGGAAGAGGGCCTGTTTCCGCATCCTCGGTCCTTGGAAGAGAGCGGTCGCGCCGGGCTCGAAGAGGAAAGGCGCCTCGCCTATGTCGGCATCACTCGGGCTCGACGAGAGGTGACGATAACCTACGCCGCCAATCGCCAGGTTCGCGGTTTGTGGCAACCTGCCGCGCGCTCGCGTTTTGTCGAGGAACTGCCGACGAATCATGTCGAATACGCCGATTCGTACCGCGATACGGTCGCTCGATCCTGGAGCGCGGCCTCGCCTGACGTGGGGTTTTCTTCGCGCTACAACACTCCGGGTTGGCAACGCGCGCGTGCGGGCGGCGGCGAGGGATTTCGCTCCGCAGCGCCTAGCGCGCGGGGTGAGGGCCTTGGACCTTCAGGCGTCTCGTTCGCGGCCGGCGATCCTGTGTTCCATCAAAAATTCGGGGCGGGCACCGTCGCCGCCACTGACGGCGACAAAATAAGCGTCGACTTCGAAATGGCCGGTCGAAAGCTCGTGATGGCCCATTTCCTTCGCCCCGGGCAGGGATCGTAACCGAAACGCGCGAATTGCTCAGTCGCCACGTTGCTGTCGCGCATTGGGCTCCGTTCGTTCGTGATCCACAAAATCGCGGCCCCGACCGGGGGCCGCTATCTTGATCCGAACGACACGTTGTATGAAAGCCGACCTCGAACGACCTACGCCGCAACGGACTTAGGACGGACTTCCTGGGTGTAATCGTCCGAAAGCGTTGCTGTAAGAGCGCCCGGCGTGAATTTATTCTCGGCGATCTCTCCGACCGGCGTCACTTCTGCGGCCGAACCCGTAATGAAGCATTCCGAGAAGCTGGACAACTCCTCCGGAAGGATCCGACGTTCGGCAACCTGGATTCCCCGCCGGCGCGCGAGTTCGATCACCGTCCGGCGCGTGAGGCCATCGAGGAAACAGTCGGCGATAGGCGTGTGGAGGACGCCGTCTTTGACAAAGAATATATTCGCGCCCGTGCATTCGGCGACGCGCCCTTGCCAATCCAACATTAACGCGTCCGCGTAGCCGCGACGCTCCGCCCGGTGTTTTGAGATGGTGCAGATCATATAGAGGCCTGCCGCTTTTGCGCGCGAGGGCGCCGTGCGCGGATCGGGACGGCGATACTCAGCCATGTCAATTCGAATGCCGCGCTTGCGCTGCTCCGGATCAAAATAACTCGGCCACGCCCAAGCTGCGATCGCCAGGTGAATTGTGTTGTGTTGGGCGGAGACGCCCATCATCTCCGAGCCGCGAAAAGCGACGGGCCGGACATAAGCGTCCTTGAAGTCCGTTTCGGGTCACAATCTCCGCTTTCGCGGCATCTATGTCGGCGGCCGTAAAGGGCACTTCAAAGTCCAGCAGTCGGGCCGATTCCCGCAATCGGTCCGAATGCTCGCGAGACTTAAAAATGCTGCCACCGTACGCGCGTTCGCCCTCGAAGACGGCGCTCGCGTAATGCATTGCGTGCGTCAGAACGTGGACTTTGGCGTCGCGCCAATCGACAAATTTACCGTCGAACCAGATCACTCCATCGCGGTCGTCAAAAGCGGCGCCTGCCATAGAACTCTCCCACCTTGTTGCTTTTGTTGGGGCCCGGTCTAGAAACCCCGCTGTTCCACCACGTTACGCGTTGATCGATATTATGTCAACATTGCTGACCTAAATTGTGTCGGAGCGAAGTTTTTCAGGATGCGAAACAACGTAAAGAGGAAAGAGGCGCCGCCAAAGCTCGATGAGCCGCCGCCGTCAATGGTTGAGTTGATCGAGTTGTTCTTTTTCGCCTACCGAGATTTCGTCGGTGACGCCGACCGGTTGCTCGAGACTTACAAATTCGGTCGAGCGCACCACCGAGCGTTGCACTTCGTCAATCGTCGCCCAGGCCTTACGATCGCGGATCTGTTGGAAATTCTTCAGATCACCAAACAAAGCCTCAATAGGGTTTTGAGGGATTTGGTGCGCGGCGGCTTCATTGACGCGCGGCCGGGTCCCGAGGATCGACGAGAACGACGTTTGCACGCGACCGCAAAGGGAGAGGCGCTTGCCCGAGAACTCATCGCGGTGCAATCCGCTCGGTTGAGAAGCGCCGTCGAAAGGATTGGGCCAGGCGGCGGCCTCCTCGCGAGAGACTTTCTTGACGGCGTTTCGAACCGCAAGAGCGCGCAATGACCACGACCGAACCAACCGAGAGCACCGACCCGCCGGCGCACCTTCTTGTCGTAGATGACGATCGAAGGCTGCGATCGTTACTGCAGAGTTTTCTTCGACGTCAGGGTCATCGCGTAACGACCGCTTCGTCCGTTGCGGAGGCGAGGGGCAAACGGAGCGGATTGGAATTCGACTTAATCGTGCTTGATCTTATGATGCCAGGAGAGTCCGGCTTGGACTTCGCACTGCAAGTTCGCGAGGACAGCGAGACGCCGATCTTGATGCTGACCGCACGAAACGAGGCTGCGGATCGGGTCCGTGGCCTCGAGGCGGGCGTGGATGACTATCTCGCTAAACCGTTTGAACCGCGAGAGCTTGCGCTGCGGATCGCATCGATTTTGAGACGCACTCGGTCGGCTACGTCCGATCCAACGAACAAAATCGTACGTTTTGGCGCATTCCAATTCAATCGCGATCGGCAAGAGCTTGTCCGCGGCGACGAACGCATTCGCCTCACTGAGCGAGAGCGAGAGATTCTTTCGTCGCTTGTCGCGGCCGCCGGCCAGCCTGTTGCGCGCGAGGCGCTCGCTGGCGGAGTGGACTCTGGTCTGGATCGTTCCGTCGATGTGTTGGTCAATCGGTTGCGCCGCAAGATTGAGGACGATCCAGCGAATCCGCGTCATTTGCAAACCGCCCGAGGTGCGGGCTATCGATTGGTGCTCGACGGATGAGCACGTTTTCCACTCGTGTCTTCGTCGGCCTCCGCGGCGGCCGATCGCTTTGGCGGCGGTGTGCACGCCTCATTGCTGACGCCTTGCCGAAAGGCTTGTTTGTCCGTTCTCTGCTTATTGTCGTGCTCCCGATCGCGCTTCTCCAAGTTGCGGTCGTGTATTTGTTCATGCTTCGCCACTGGGAACGTGTCACCGACCGCCTTTCAAGCGCGGTGGCGCGCGACATTGGCGCCGTTGTCGATATGGTCGAGCGTTGGCCCGGTGACGCAGACCGTTCGGCGATGGCGGACATCGCCGAGGCGCGTTTTCGGATGGAGGTGTCGCTGTCGGCAACCGCGCCGCTTCCCTCAGCGCGACCCAAATCGATATTCGACGCATTGGACCCGCTCCGGCGCGATCTTCCAGACCGCCTTGCTGAGCAGCTTCAAGAACCGTTCTGGGTGGACACCGCGGGGCAGGGCGGCCTTCTCGAAATACGGGTCTTGACCAAATCCGGCGTGTTGAAAATCTTGCTTCCGAGAACTCTAGCCTTCGAACCGAACGCTCACATATTCATACTTTGGATGCTTTTTGCGTCGTCGGTCCTGGTCACGCTCGCGATCCTCTTTTTGCGCAATCAAATACGCCCCATTCTTGCGCTCGCGGACGCCGCCGAGAGCTTCGGCAAAGGGCGCGGACATGAATTTCGTCCCAGAGGCGCGAGCGAGGTTCGTCGCGCCGGACATGCCTTCGTTGAGATGAAGCGTCGCATCGAACGCGCCGCTGACCAGCGCACGACCTTTCTGAATGGGGTCAGCCATGACTTACGCACAATGCTGACGCGATTCCGGCTGTCGCTGGAATTATTGGAGCCATCCTCCGAAGTCGACTTGCTGGAGAAAGACGTCGCGGAAATGAACGCGATGTTGGAATCGTATCTTGCCTATGCGCGCGGAGATGTGAGCGAACCGACACAAACTGTCGATTTTGCAGAGCTTCTCGAGGTATTGAGGTCCGAGGCGCAACGAGCAGGGGTAACGGCCACGGCTCGCTGCGTCGGTGATCTCCGAGCAAAAGCGCGCCCACTGGCGATCAAACGGTGCCTGACCAACCTCGTCGGCAACGCCGAAAAGCATGCGAAAGCTGTTCAACTAAGCGGATCCCGCGATAGCCGCTACCTGACGGTTACAATTGATGACGACGGGCCCGGGATACCCGAAGAAGCGCGCGAAGACGTGTTTAAGCCTTTCGTCAGGCTCGATGAATCGCGCAACCAAGACAGTCCCGGGGCTGGCCTTGGCCTATCGATTTCTCGCGAAATTGCCCGCGCGCATGGCGGTGACGTGACGCTATCGCGCAGTCCTCTGGGCGGATTGCGGGCGAGCGTCCGTCTGCCAGTGTGAATGCGCTGGTGGAGCGTTGTTTCCGTCGCGACGCGCAATGCCTTAGCTTGCCATCACCTGATTCGGCTTCGTGAGGGCGGCCTTATGGTAAGGCGACGAAAGTTTGTGAGTGGTGCGTGTTTGGCCATTGGCTTCTGCGCATCTACCGCGATGGCGGCCCCACAATTCGAATTTCTCGCGGCTCCGCAAATTAATCTGTCGTTGCTATATCGTCTCGATAAAACCACCGGCGAGGTGACGGCTTGCCAATACGGGCCTAACCCAGGGAAAACGGGAGTGGAGGCCGGAGCATACGGGATTACTGTCTGCTATCCTGGAGGCGAGGGGGCAACCAAGCAAGAGCCCGGCGACTATGGATTAATCGCTTCGCATCACGAACAAGAAGGCGGCGTATTTCGCGTCAATTACCGTACAGGCGCGGTAAGCGTTTGCTATCTATACATTCAGCGAGACAAGCAAGGGGAGAAAGAATTCATTGCCGCACAGTTCGTCGTCTGCACCCCGCCGACAAACTAGCAAGCTCATAAAATTAACCTCGACCAGGGTTTTACCTCCTACGGCGCCGAAGCGGAGCCGTCTGCGCTTGGCGCCCAGGGGCAGGCGTGGCAGATAGTCTTTACACTTTGTTAAGAACACGGCCTTGCTTGAACTGGGTTTTTCATTTGCCTTGGGAGCACTAAGCGCGGCGTTGCTGGCGCTTGCGGCGGTTCCCGCTTTGACGAGTCGGGCCTTTCGCCTAGCGAGCGCACGGGCGCGGCTGTTGGCCCCTCTCGACGAGAAGAGCGCCAAGGCGGAACGAGACGCTTTGCGAGCTGGTCATGTCGTCGACGCAAGCAGACTTGAACGCCTTGTCGCGCTGGCTGCTGAACGTGAAGGCCAAGCCAAGGTCGAACATGGCAGAGAGAGCATCCGCCGCGTTTTCCTGGAGAGGGAGCGGGACGGCCTTCGCGACGCCATAGGTGGGTTGAGGGACGAAGTTGATGCCGTGACTGGTGAGCTTCGTGCTGTCAGGTCAGACTTGGGCGGCGCTCAGATTGCTTTGACGGACTTCTCAGCCCAACGGGACTCTGCGGAACGCAAATGGGCCGATGCCAGCCGCCGCGTGATCGCCATGGAGGCGAGCGCCGAAAGAGACCGCGCTCAGCATGCGGTTTTACAAACGCAAAACGAAGCCTTGCAGTTTCGGATCGATGACTTTCAAGCGCGTCTGGCCCGCTCCGCGCTTGACTTTGGCACGCCGTGAAGACGAACTTGCCGCAGTCGCACGAGCCCGGGATGACCTGGCGCTAAAGAGCAATGAACTTGTCGCGGCGCTGGATATGAGCCACCGCGAAGTCGAGCGGGACGCTGTAAAAATCGCCGAATTGAACGTCGCTCTGGCGCGCGCAAGGGCTGCGCATGAAGAGGCGCTTATCGATGGCGCGAGACGCCTCGGCGAAATTGCGGAACGCGATGCGGCGTTGCGCGCCGCGGCCGACAGGCATACGCATCACGTCAATGCGGGACGGGCGCGAGAACAAGAATTGGCGCGGTTTTCGGCGAGAGAGGCCGCGCAGCGGGCCGCCGCCGATGGAGCTCTCAAGGTGTCGCGTCAGGCCGTGCTCGATCTGAAGGGACAAATTACTCAGATTTCCAAGGACGTCCCGGACGACGCGACCCTGCGACAAGCGATAGCAAGATTTGGCGCGCAAATCGAAACCCTCGTACGAGCGCCCACCTCGCGAAAGCCACGCGGCGGCTCATTCCGCCACCAAACGACTTCCCGCACCCGGCGCGACGAGCCGCGGGCTAATTTGGTCCCGGTTCCCTATTCGGAACCGATTTTAGGGCCCGAAACCTAGGGGCCAAGCTGGGTCCCGCTTGATTTTCTGGTGGGCATCATTGAAACGGGCCTGACTGCCGACGTGCGGGGGGAATCATGGCCGAGCCACTTGAAGACGCGGTTGAGTCGGAAAACAAAAAAGTCGCGCTGATCATTGCGATCTTGGCGTTGTTCCTCGCGTTCGCTGAGGCCGGTGCAAAGAACGCAGAGCACCATTCCACCGAGGTCAACATCGAGCGCTCTGACGACTTTTCATTCTACCAGTCCAAAAAAATTCGGCAGACCGTGGTCGAGACGGCTGCACAGGCGCTGGAGGCTACCGCAGCCGACCCAAGGCCCCCAGCGCTCGACAAGCAAATTGCTGCTTGGAAGGACGCCGTCGCCAAGTATGAGAAGGATCCGAAAAGCCCGCAAGACAGCCTTGATAGCCTTCTTGAGCAAGCGAAGGCGGCTCAAGAGGAACGCGACCTATTGAATCGCAGACTTGAGCATTTTGAGTACGCTAGCGGCGCCCTGCAGATATCGATCGTACTCGCTTCCGCTGCGATTATCACAGGGATGACAATTTTGGCTTGGGTCGCCGGCGGTCTCGGCCTTATCGGCGCTTTGCTCGCAGTCTTTGGTTATTTCGGACCTTCGATTCTGCCCTTCTTTGGCGGATGATCAAAGCGGCCAATTCACGAAATGCGCCGTTGCGACGCCGCCTTCAAGCCATCGATGGCTATGACGTGGCTCCGTACATTCGGCGCCCGTGCTTAATGCAAAAGCACGCCTTCGGCGTTCGATGGACGGGCTTGTCGCGTCAACCGCAGACTGACCCGGTCGGCTCGGTACAGGGGCGGCGGTTGGATCGAGTTGTGGTCGCAACGTCGCTCTTGCCGTCGTCGCCTGTCCTCGAATTGCGTTGAGGATTCGCGAGGCCGACCCGAAACTGAGTACGGGCTTGAGGCGTGCGAACGAGGCGACGCGACGACGCGACTCGAATAGGTTTAGATCGACAGATACGAGAATCCGCACAGTCGCTTCGTCGCGCGCATGGAGTGCGGCCAAAGCAAGAGTCAGCGCATCGCCCGAAGGGTCTTCCGCGATTTGCCGCGCCAGCGGCAAATTAACGTCAAGCGCTATGGAGAGCGCCTCGACGAAGCCGTGCTCGTCCGCGGACATCGCCAATTGTTCCAAACTCTCGATCACGTCGGGTCGAACTTTTACGTTTTGCTCGCGCCCAAAGTTGCCAAGTTCGGCGCGCTGGGCGACAGCCAAAAGCGCGAGTCTCTGGCCCGGCGTGGCGACAAAGAAAAGCGCCGCATGGAAGGCGCCGAGAGGCCGCCGTCGAAGTATCGCGGCCGCCAGTCGCGGATCGGCGCCACTCTCGTGCGCATGGACGGCGCGGGTCACTAAGGCCGCGATGTTTTGCGGCGTGAGCCAAATCAAGTCGTTCGCAACCAAGGTCACCAGGGTTTCGATGCTTCGTTGGCGAATCAGCTGGTCGATCGTCGAAGCCGGCAAAGCAGCGCGGGCGGCTACGAGAATCGCCTTTTCGGGGTGCTCGCCCGCTGCCGCGACGCGCTCTTCGCTCAGACCCGCGCAATGCCTCAGGACGAAGGCGCTAGCCTCGCCACCAAGTTCCTCAATCGCGTCGAAAATTGAGCTGGGCGCGCGAAGGGCCATCGACAACTGCCGCGCGACCTCCAAGCGCTCAAGGGATCCAGCACGTCCGAGCGCAGCAATTGTTCGGAGAGCAATCTGTTCCGTGCGCGCGGGCTCCTGCTCGCTGACGGCATAGAAATAGTCGATGGCGAATCGGAACCACACCGCGCGCTCGCTGACGTCCGCGCTGACGGCGAATTGCTCGAGGGCCGACGACGGCAGGGGCGAATCTAGAGAGGCCACGATCTCAATTCCTTCAGGACGGCCTCGGCACCGTCCGCTAAATTGGAAAATATCCGCATCTTATTGACCAAACATTAACCAACGCTCGGGAGAAGTGGGGTTGGGGGGCCGCAAATCCGCACTGTCCTCGGAGACTCCAATGGGAGACCTCATCGCCTTTCGGTCTCGCGACCGAACGCTGCGATCTCAACTCGAACACCCCACGTCGACTGAATCGGCGCGCATATTGCTGTTCACCGGCGTTCGCTACGAACGATGCGAATCTCCGGTCGTCGGCAGCGTTGCTGTGGACAGTCGGCCGGGTCCTGACTCAATCGGCGGAGCGGGAGGTGGGAAGAAGCGGAAGCGCGGCTGAAGCCTCGCCGATTGCTTGAGCTTGCATTTTCCCACCGCTTTCGCTAACGGCGGCGTCGGGACACCTCTCCCCACCGAGAGGCGCCCATCTGAGAGGATGGATTGCAATGACGACGCTGCCGCTCGCGCGCCCTGTTAATGCGCGTTTTTCTTCCGGCCCCTGCGCTAAGCGCCCAGGCTGGACCCCAGAAGCCCTCAAAGACGCCGCCCTCGGTCGGTCGCATCGCGCCAAACTTGGCAAAGCCAAGTTGAAGCAAGCGATCGATTTGACCCGCGAAGTTCTTGGCGTTCCCGCGGACTATCGAATCGGCATCACCGCCGGTTCCGACACAGGCGCGGTCGAAATGGCGCTCTGGTCGATGATCGGCGCGAGACCCGTCGATGTGCTTGCCTGGGAGAGCTTCGGCGATGGCTGGGTGTCAGACATCGTCAAGGAGTTGAAGGTCAAGGACGCCCGTACGCTGAAGGCGGCCTACGGCGAACTGCCGAACCTGACGGAAGTGAATTTCGACCACGACGTCGTCTTCACGTGGAACGGCACGACGTCCGGTGTGCGGGTGCCCAATGCGCAATGGATCAAAGCGGACCGCAAGGGTTTGACGATATGCGACGCGACTTCGGCCGCCTTTGCGCAGGAGCTTGATTTCACCAAACTCGATGTCGTGACGTTCTCCTGGCAAAAAGCGCTGGGCGGCGAAGCCGGCCACGGGGTCATCGTTTTAAGTCCAGCGCGCCGTCGAACGGCTTGAGACTTACAAACCGGCTTGGCCCTTGCCGAAACTGTTCCGGATGACGAAGGGCGGCAAGCTCGTCGAAAGCATTTTTGAAGGCGAGACGATAAACACGCCTTCGATGCTTTGCGTCGAGGACTACATCGACGCGCTGCTTTGGGCTAAGTCGCTCGGTGGCGACAAGGCTTTGTTCGCGCGCGCAGACGCCAACACCAAGGCGATCGCCGACTGGGTCGCCAAATCTGGCTGGGCCGACTTTCTCGCGACGAAGCCGGAGACGCGTTCGAACACCAGCGTTTGTCTCAAGATTGTCGATCCAGCGGTGACATCGCTAAACGCGGACGCGCAGGCAGCATTCATCAAGGGCCTCACGGGGTTCCTGGAAAAAGAGAAAGTCGCGTACGACATAGGCTCGTATCGTGACGCTCCTCCCGGCTTGCGCATCTGGTGCGGCGCGACGGTCGAAACGTCCGACGTTGTCGCCTTGACGCATTGGCTCGATCACGCCTTCGCCCTCGAAAAAGCGAAGCTAGCGAAAGCGGCTTAACGCCGGGCTGGGCCGATTCCGGCAACCTCAGTCCGACAATTGCGGGGCGCGCCGGTTGAGGCGCGCTTCGCGGTGGGGATCGTCGAACCCCTCGCCACCCCGATCTTGCGCTTCGATTTGCTCCTTCGAATGGACCCGAGGCGCGTACCTCCCTTCATACTGATGCCCAAAGGACCGACATGACCGCCCCCCGCGTTCTCATTTCCGATAAGCTCTCCCCCGCCGCCGTGGCCATCTTCAAGGAACGTGGCGTCGCCGTCGACGTGAAGCCCGGTCTCGATAAAGAGGAACTGGCGAAGATCATCGGCGACTACGATGGTCTCGCCATTCGTTCGAACACTAAAGTCACCGCCAAGCTGCTTGAACAGGCGCATAAGTTAAAAGTCGTCGGTCGAGCAGGCATTGGCGTCGACAACGTCGACATACCCGCTGCCACGCAGCGCGGGGTCATCGTCATGAATACGCCGTTCGGCAATTCGATCACCACCGCCGAGCACGCTATAGCAATGATGTTCGCGCTCGCCCGACAGATCCCGATGGCCGATGCGTCCACGCAAGCAGGCAAGTGGGAGAAAAACCGCTTCATGGGCGTCGAACTGACGGCCAAGACCCTCGGGATTATCGGTTGCGGCAACATCGGCTCGATCGTCGCCGAGCGCGGCGTCGGCCTGAAAATGCGGGTGATTGCGTTCGACCCGTTCTTGAGCGTTGAGCGCGCTCAAACTCTCGGCGTCGAAAAGGTCGAACTCGACGATCTGTTGAAGCGCGCCGACATCATCACTCTCCATACGCCGATGACGCCGCAAACCAAGAACATTCTTTCGGCCGAGGCTCTGGCGAAGACAAAGAAAGGCGTGCGGATCGTCAATTGCGCCCGTGGCGGGCTGGTCGACGAGGTAGCTCTGCGTGCCGCGCTTGACAGCGGCCATGTCGCCGGAGCGGCGTTCGATGTGTTCACTGAAGAGCCCGCGAACGCAAACGTGCTGTTCGGCCATCCCAATGTCGTGGCGACGCCTCATCTCGGCGCTTCGACCACCGAGGCTCAGGAAAACGTGGCCCTACAAGTCGCCGAGCAGATGTCGGACTATCTGATCCGGGGCGCCATCAGCAACGCCGTGAACTTTCCTTCTATCACGGCGGAAGAGGCCCCAAAGCTTAGGCCCTTCATCGCTCTGGCGGACGGCCTGGGCTTCTTTGCGGGGCAATTGACGGACGCGCCGATTGCGAAGGTGACGATCGCCTATTCCGGCGTCGTCGCGTCGCTGAAGACAAAAGCGTTGACCTCCGCGGCGGTCGCCGGCCTGCTGCGACCCTCGTCGCCCGACGTCAATGTCGTTTCGGCGCCGGCCGTCGCCGCCAAGCGTGGCATTATGGTCGAAGAGGTTACGCGCCCATCGGCCGGAGACTATGAGAGCTTCATCACTCTGACGGTGACTATGCCCGATCGTGAGCGCAGCGTCGGCGGCACGGTGTTCCATGACGGCAAGCCGCGCATTCTTGAAATCAAAGGCATCGGCGTCGACGCCGCCTTCTCGCCCTCGATGATTTACGTCTCGAACGAAGACCAGCCAGGCTTCATCGGCCGCTTTGCCAGCGTGCTGGGCGAAGCAGGCGTGAATATCGCGACGTTCGCGCTAGGGCGCGACGAGAAGGGCGGTTCCGCCGTTGCCTTGGTCTCAGTCGATGGCGAGGTGCCAGCGGGCGTGTTGAATAAAGTGGCGTCGCTGCCGGGCGTACGGCAGGCACAGGCGCTGAAGTTCTAGACTCTTCAACAAGCGGACGACGCGCCGGCGCGCATATGTTGTGTTTGCCGCCGCGTCGTGGCAATGGCGCTCAGGTCTCGAAGCCGCTTTGTGGCGGAAGACCGAAGGCGCGGGTGTAGCTCAATGGTAGAGCAGCAGCCTTCCAAGCTGAATACGAGGGTTCGATTCCCTTCACCCGCTCCAGATCCTGATCGTGCGCCTCTCCTGCGTTGCTTGCCAAGTCCTTAATTTTACGATTTGTTAAGGATTGGTCGTTGCTGAACGCTCCCTAATCAGGGCGAAAGCTGCGGCGCGTTGGCGTGAGGAGCGTATCATGAGTATCCTTCCTTCGAAGGCATGTTGCGTCGTTTTGACCGCTGTGGTCGCGTGCGCCTCTGTCTCCAACGCTTATGCCGGTGGGCGCGGCGGGTTTGGCGGGGCTATGTGGATTCCGCGCGGGCCTATGGCGAGGCCGTCTGGTCCCCTTCCCAGCAACCCCGTTCCCGGCATGAGCGGTCAGTTCAATGTCACCGTCCAATGGGGCAAACCTGGAAATGGCCGTCCCGGCGACGGACATTGGGGTCGACCCGGCAATGGCGGCGGCCATTTCCCTTGCGGCGGCTGGGGTCGTGGCGGCTGCTGGGGCAATTACGCCGCGGTGGGCGGCGCGATGGGGCTAATATATCCACCCCCCGCTGAAAATAACGTCCCCTACTATGCACCGGTCTATTATGACGCGGTCGCATACGCTCCCGCTCCGCCTCCAGATCCTACGACGTCGTGCTGGGTGCAGAAGCTGAGCTACGGCGACGACGGAAGTTTTCTCGGATCGCATCGGATCAATGCGTGCAAGGTCGGCCCCAAGGTCATCGATTTGTCCGCTGTGAGATAAGCCGCAAATCGCAATGGGCGGGGCCGTCACTCGGCCGCTTGATGCAAGATCGTACCCCGCCATGCCGCGAGCAGACCTTCTCGTTCGGCCTGAGTTTTACGGATCGAGTCCGTCTTCACCGGCCCATAACCGCGGATACGGTCGGGCAGACCCGCGAGCGCCAACGCGCTCGCCATATTTGCCGGTGAAAGACGCGCCGTGAACTCGGCGCACAGCGCTTCGTAGCCGGCGAGCAACGCACGCTCTTGCCGGCGGTCTTCGCTGCCTCCAAACGGATCGAACTTCGTTCCGCGCAGACGTTTCATCGGCGCGAGCAGGCGGAAGAATGCGAGCGTCCACGGCCCGAATTTCATTTTTTGCGGACGGCCGGTGACCGGATCGATCTTCGCAACGCCCGGCGGCGCGAGGTGATAGGTGATTTTGAAGTCGCCTTCGAAGGTCTCGCGCAGCTCTTTTTCGAACGTGCCGTCACTGTAGAGCCGGGCGACTTCGTATTCATCTTTGTAAGCCATCAGCTTGAAGAGATTGATAGCGACGGTGCGCGTCAACGATTCGCTTGCAGGTGCGACGGCTTTCTCGGCCGCCGCGACGCGCGCGACCGTGTCGCGATAGCGCTTGGCGTAGGCGGCGTCTTGGTATGTGACGAGGAAAGCCGCGCGACGATCGATCAACTCGGCGGTTGGAAGCGGAGCAGGCGGCGTTGGCGCTGCGACGAATGCTCCGAGCGCTTCCGGCGAGGCGACCGCAGCGCGGCCCCAGTCGAACGCGGCGAGATTCATTTTCACGGCTTCGCCATTGAGTTCGATCGCTCGCTTTAGCGCAGCCACGGAGAGCGGGATCGCGCCCTTCTGGCAAGCGGCGCCGAGAAGGAACATGTTGGCGCCGATCGACGCGCCAAAAAGCGCTTGGGCGGCGCGCGAAGCGTCGAGAAACGTCGCGCCATTGTCGGCATGCGTTTGAATCGCGCGCCGCAACCGCTCGGTGTGGAGATCAAAGTCAGGGGCACGGGTGAACTCGCCCGGAAACGTCTCCTCCGCGTTGACGACGACCGCCGTCTTGGCGCCCCTCATCGCGCCGAGCGACTGTCGGGAGCCGCAGACGACAAGGTCCGCGCCAAGCACCAGATCGGCCTCTCCGGCCGCGATGCGGACGGCGTGAATGTCCTCAGGCAGCGAAGCCAGCTTCACGTGTGAGTAGACGGCGCCGCCTTTTTGCGCCAGCCCGGCCATGTCGATGACGCCAGCGCCCTTGCCTTCGATGTGTGCAGCCATGGCGAGGATGGCGCCGATCGTGGTGACGCCCGTGCCGCCGACGCCGCACACCAGTATCTCGTAAGGCATATGCGTGAGCGCCGGCCGACTGGGCTCCGGCGCAGCGGGCGCTTCGAGCCATTCGCGGCCGGCGGAGCCTTTCGGCTTTGCGCCGGTGAGCGTGACGAAAGCGGGGCAGAAGCCGTCAACGCATGAAAAGTCCTTATTGCAACTCGATTGGTCAATGCGGCGCTTGCGTCCAAACTCTGTTTCCAGCGGTTGGATCGAAACGCAGTTGGACTGCACGCCGCAATCCCCGCATCCTTCGCAAACCAAGGGATTGATGAAGGCGCGCTTGTCGGGCTCGGGCGCCTCGCCGCGCTTTCGTCTTCGGCGCAATTCGGCGGCGCAGGTCTGGTCGTAAAGCAGCACGCTTGCGCCGTCGATCTTTGAGAGCTCCTGCTCGACCGCAAGCAATTCTTCGCGGGGGCGGATTGCGATCCCGGACGGAACGCCCGCGAGGGAGGTCTTATGAACGTCGTCGGTGACGACGACGACTTTCTTCGCGCCTTCCGCGATCACCTGGCTCACGATTTGCGGCGCGGTGAGGCCGCCTTCGTGCCGCTGACCGCCCGTCATCGCGACCGCGTCGTTGAACAAAATTTTGTAGGTGACGTTTACGCCGGAATTGATCGACCAACGCAACGCCAACGACCCGGAGTGGTTGTAGGTGCCGTCCCCCAAATTCTGGAAGATGTGACCTCGCTTGGAAAACGGCGCCTCGCCGATCCAATTGGCGCCTTCCCCGCCCATCTGAGTGAAGCCGTCGGTGCGGCGATCCATGAACTGGGCCATGTAATGGCAGCCGATGCCGGCGTAGCCTCGCGCGCCTTCCGGCAGCACGGTCGAGCGATTGTGCGGGCAGCCCGAGCAAAAATAAGGCGTGCGTTGCGACTCTTGCACAATGTCGCCCAACGCGCCCTGCGCTTGACGGCGTCGCGCCACCAACGAAGTCAGAGCCGGATCGTCGCGATATTTCAGCAGCCGCTCGCCGACAGCAATCGCGATGGCATTGGTGTCGAGCGCGCCTTTGACAGGAAACAGCCAGTCACCGCGCTCGTCGCGCTTGCCGATGCATGTCGGTTGGTGCGACGAGCCATAGAGCTCCTCGCGGATTTGCACCTCGATCAGCGAGCGCTTTTCCTCGACGACGATGATCAGGTCTAGGCCCTCGGCGAAGGCATGGAGTTCGGCAGGGACGATGGGCCATGCCGCGCCAAGCTTGAACAGGCGAAGGCCAAGCGCGTTGCAGCGCACTTCGTCGACGTCGAGATCGTCGAGCGCCTGCCGGACATCGAGGTAGGACTTGCCCAGCGTGATGATCCCGATCTTTGCGTTCGGCGCCGCCGGTCGAGATGATGCGGTTGACCTTATTTGCGGCGATCCAGGCGACCGCAGCCGCACGCTTGTGCTCTTGCAGGCGCGCCTCTTGCGCCAACATCGCCGTCGGACGTGCGAATCGAGAGGCCGCCTGCAGGCATGTCGAAATCCGTGGGGACGACCGGCGCGATGCGATCGAGCGATGCGTCGACCGACGGCGGTCGATTCGACGGCGTCCTTGACGCATTTGAGCCCGACCCAAACGCCGGCGTATCGGCTCAACGCCCAGCCCAACGCTCCATAGTCGAGAATTTCCTGGACGCCGGCGGGAGCCAACACCGGCATCATCGCGTCGAGGAAGGCGAATTCGGACTGATGCGCTGTGGTCGAAGACTCCGCGGTGTGGTCGTCGCCCATGAGCGCGATGACGCCGCCGTGCGGCGAGACGCCCGCGAGATTGGCGTGACGAAAAGCGTCGCCGCTGCGATCAACCCCAGGCCCTTTGCCGTACCAAAGGCCAAACACGCCGTCGAACTTGCCTTCGCCGCGAAGTTCCGCCTGTTGCGAGCCCCACAGGGCGGTCGCGGCGAGCTCTTCGTTGAGGCCGGGTTGGAAGACGATATCGGCGGCTTTCAACTCCGCTTTGCTGCGCTGCAATTGCAGGTCGAGCCCGCCAAGCGGCGAGCCGCGATAGCCGGAAACAAAGCCGCCGGTGTTGAGGCCAGCGCGTCGATCGCGCGCTTTCTGCATCAGCAACAGTCGCGTGATCGCCTGCACGCCGTTGAGCAGAACGCGCGACTTGGTCAGGTCGAGGCGGTCTTGCAGCGAAACGTCCCCGAGCGCCTCGCGGACGGCGACGACTTGCGGATCAGGCATTTTAGCGCCTTTTGGCCGCTGGGCGGCGGTTCAATCCATCTTCAACTTGGTCGCGCAAGGCTCAGCTTGCAAGGGGCGGCGGACGGATGTCCGCCGCCGGTGGGAGAGGCGCCTCCGCCTCAGCCGGGATTGTACGCGCGCGACGCCTCCGGGTCGTCCTTGGCGAAGGGCACCGACGCAATGTCCTTCCAGAACGCGTCGGGAATGGCGAAGGACGCCCAGGCGAGCGTCTGCTCGACGCGTTCCGGCTTGGTGACGCCGCAGACGGTCGAGGCGATCCTGGGATCGCGCATCGAGAACTGCAGCGCCGCGGCGCCGGGCGGCACGCCGTGCCGCTCGCAAACGGCCTCGATCCGCCGGATCGGGTCAAGCATTTCGGGCGAGGCTTCCTGGTAGACATAGCGCGTATAGGCGCCCGATCCCTTGGCGAGCACGCCGCCAGCGTAGGGAGCTGCATTCAAGACAGCGGTTTTGCGCGCCACCGCGAGCTCAATCAGTTCCTCGGCGTTCCGGTTCGCCAGTGTGTAGCGGTTGTGCGTGATGAGAGCATCGAAGGGAAAACTCCGGACCAGCGGAATCATGGCGTCGACGACGCCGGCGGCCAGACCTACCCCGTCCGCGAAACCCTCTTCCTTCATGCGGAACAATTCTTCGACCGCGCCCTTGGGTCCGCCGATGTCTTTCAGCGACGGGCTGTGCTCGGGGTCGTGGAGATGGAGCAGGCCGAACTTGTCGACGCCAAGCGCCTTAAGGCTTTGCTCGAGCGAGCGTCTGGCCCGGGAGCCGTCAAAAACATTGGTGTCAGGGTCACGGTCGAGTTTCGTCGACAGCACAAAGCCTTTCGGCAGGCCGCCGCGTTCGCGGATGACGTCGCCAATTCGCTGTTCGCTGCGACCGAAACCGTAGAGCCTCGAGGTGTCTAGAAAATTGACGGGGCTGTCGAAGATGGCGCGCACCGTCGCCTTGGCGCGTTCCTCATCGACGGCATAGCCGTAGGTCGCCGGCATGTCGCCGAGGCCCGACGTGCCAAAGCAGATCTGGGTGACGGACAGTTGGGTGTTGCCCAGCTTTACCTTGGGGAGGGGACTTACGGTCACATTGATCTCCTGTTGCTCGCCGCGCCGGTTCGCGTCGTCGAGGGTTTTAGGTTGGTCGCTCAATCCTTCTTCGGCGAGCCGCCGAGGATTGTCATTAAGCCGCCGTCGACCCGCACCACTTCGCCGGTGATGAAGGAAGCTTTCGGCGAAAGCAGAAACACCACGAGCTCGGCGACTTCCTCTGGCCGCGCGGAGCGTCCGAGCGGATGCATGTCGTTGATTGCACGTTGCACGGCGGCGGGGTCTTCGGCTGCGGCGATCGAGGTGCGCAGCATCGGCGTATCGACCGAGCCGGGGGCAACGGCGTTCGATCGCACGCCCATTGCCGCGAAGTCGACGGCGACCGACTTGGCCAGGCCAATCAATCCATGTTTGGCGCTGGTGTAAGCGGTCACGTTCTTCTGGGTCGCCAGGCCTTGCACAGAGGCCATGAACACCAGCGCGCCCTTGGTCTTGATCAGCTCCGGCACCGCCGCGCGGGCGAAATGGAATCCGCTCGTCAGATTGACCGCGATCACCTCGTCCCATGTTTCGTCGGGCGTCGTCACCGCCGTGCCGTAACGCTGAATGCCGGCGTTGTGGGAAAGCCCGTCGAGCCGGCCAAACGCACGAACCGCCGCCGCGACTGCGTCATCGGCGGTTTTTGGGGCCGCTACGTCGCCGACGATCAGTTCCACTTTGCCGCCAGCCGCGCGCGCCGCCGCAGCGGTTTCGCTGAGCGCCTTCTCCGCGCGATCGACGAGCACTAGCGAGCCGCCTTCGCGCGCCAACTGCATGGCGACGGCCTGCCCAATGCCCATCGCGGCGCCGGTGACGATGAATGACAAGAGCGTCCTCCCCCCAGTTTTTGTCAGCGGCTCTACTAGAGGCAGACGGCAGCCGGGCAAAGCCCCGTCCGGGCCAACGGCCAGCCGGGCTTGCCCGGCTCCGACAACTCCTCTATCCGCCGAGCCGTCAATTGCGGGGCGTTCTTTGCCAGGCCAACACCCAAGCGTCGCCATCATCATGGGCAGTCAGTCCGACTGGTCGACCATGAAGCGCGCGGCCGAGACGCTTGATGCGCTCGAAGTGTCCTACAGCGCAAAAATCGTCTCCGCGCACCGGACGCCGGACCGCATGGTCGCCTTCGCCAAAGGGGCGGAGAAGTCCGGGTTTAAGGTCATCATCGCTGGCGCAGGCGGCGCCGCCCACTTGCCGGGCATGACGGCGGCTTTCACCGCCTTGCCGGTGCTGGGCGTCCCCGTCGCTTCGAAGGCGCTCAGCGGTCAGGATAGCCTCCTTTCGATCGTGCAGATGCCGGCAGGGGTTCCCGTCGGCACGCTGGCAATAGGAGAGGCGGGCGCCGTCAACGCGGCGCTACTGGCCGCCGCGATCCTCGCGCTCAGCGATCCCCAGTTGGCGGGCCGCCTTGCGGCCTGGCGGGCCGAGCGCAGCGCCGCCGTCGCCGAGGCTCCGATCGAAGCGCCGAAATGAACCTCGCGCCTGGTTCGGTGATCGGCATCCTCGGCGCGGGCCAACTCGCCCGCATGCTGGCCGTCGCGGGCGCCAAGCTTGGATTGCGAACCCACGTTTACGCCCCTGACAGCGACGCGCCCGCGGACGATGTCGCGCGCGAACGTTTCGTCGGCAGCTACGACGACTTTGACGCGCTCGCCCGGTTTGCCGAGGGCGTCGACGTCATCACCTATGAATTCGAAAGCGTCCCGGCCGCGGCGGTCGACTTTCTGGCGACGCTACGAACCATTCGTCCGCGCGCTTCGGCTTTGCGCGTGGCGCAGGACCGGCTCGACGAGAAGACGTTCCTGGGCGGTCTTGGCCTTGCGACGGCGCCGTTTCGCCGCGTCGACGACGAGGCCGGCTTGCGGGCCGCGGTCGCGGAGCTGGGAACGCCGTCCATCCTGAAAACGCGGCGGTTTGGCTATGACGGCAAGGGCCAGGCGCGCATCGACGCCGGCGCCGATCTCGCCGCCATCGATCGCGCGTTTTTCGGCCAGGCCTGCATCCTGGAGGGCTTCGTCGCCTTCGAGCGCGAGGTTTCGATCATTGCCGCGCGCGGCGTGGAAGGCGCTTTCGCGGCCTATGAGCTGTGCGAAAACGAGCATCGCGATCACATTCTCGCCTCGACCGTGCTGCCGGCGCGCGTCGGCGCAGTCGTCGAGGAAGAGGCTCGTGCGACGGCGCAGACGATCCTTCAGGCGTTGGACTACGTCGGCGTCATGGGCATCGAGTTTTTCGTCGCCAGGGACGCGGAGGGCGGCGAGAAGCTGATCGTCAACGAGTTGGCGCCGCGCGTGCACAATTCCGGCCACTGGACGATCGAAGGGGCGGCGACGAGCCAGTTCGAGCAGCATCTCAGGGCGGTGGCCGGCTGGCCGCTCGGCTCGACCCGGCGGTTTGGCGTGATCGCCATGGCCAATCTGGTCGGCGACGAGGTCGCCCGCTGGCCGGAGATTCTCAAGGACCCTTCGGCGAGCCTGCATCTCTACGGCAAGGTCGAGACGCGGCCGGGCCGGAAGATGGGCCACGTGACCTGGGTGCGCTAGGCCGTGCACGGGACGCGGCACGTGTGCCGACATTTTTGCGCGAATGCGCGGTTTGAAATCGTCTAAGCATTTGATAATTCAGGGTTTTCGTGAAAAATTTAGAGATTAGACGAATTCAGAGGGTCGCGCGAAAACGAAATTTGCGTGAGCCTGCCCCATAGAGTGTTTTCAAGGGGTTGTGGGGCGGTTTTTGGATTTTAGGAACTTCGCGCGGGTTGTTGGGGTTGGAGGGGGTGGTAGGGCGACGGACGGGCTGAATGCGGTCGTGAGATGCAATGCCTGAGGCGGTGCGCTGTCGGTACGGCGTGGATGGCCGGGACGATCCCCGGATCACTGGGACGGCCATGACAAAGAGGGGAGGGCAATCCAACGCTCCTCCTCCCAATCCGCCCGCCATGCCGTCTGGACAGCGTCAACGGGTTTTGTTAAGGAGAGTCCACGAAATCAACGCGCCGTCCTTCAAAGGGGCGGCGCGCTTGCTTTGCTTAACCGTTTTTTCGGGCCTCAAGAGGCTCGTCCGCCGTCACAACAGGACCCATTCCTTGCAAGTTCTCGTCCGCGACAACAACATTGATCAAGCGCTAAAAGCCCTGAAAAAGAAGATGCAGCGTGAAGGCATCTTCCGTGAAATGAAGTTGCGTGGCCACTACGAGAAGCCCTCGGAAAAGAAGGCCCGTGAAAAGGCTGAGGCCGTCCGCCGCGCCCGTAAGCTCGCCCGCAAGAAGCTGCAGCGCGAAGGTCTGTTGCCCTCGCGTCCCGTGAAGCCTGTCACCGGCCCGGGCGCTCCTGCCACGCCGCGCCCCAGCTTCTGATTTCGCTGGGGTTATCCGGGCCACGTTTCGTGTCGGGCCTAGGGTCTTGAGGCGTACGCGTCCCCGCAAGCAATTGACGAGGGCCTGATGGCGTCTTTCATCGCAATCGCCGGCCGGACCGCAGGATTGTCGGCGATGCTCGCGCTTGCCGGTTGCAACGCGGGCATGGATCAGACGCCCTTGGCGCATGTCGCCGAGGTTGACGCCGATCCGAACCGCGACACCGGCGCAAATATCGCCTCGCTCAGCGAGGTCATTCAAGAGCATCCGAACGACGCCGTCGCGTACAACACGCGTGGCGTCGCCTATGCCAAAGACGCCAAATACACCCAGGCCATCACTGATTTTACGCAGGCTGTGCGGCTCGATCCGCGCTATGCCGGCGCCTTCGTCAATCGTGCGCTCGCCTATCGGCAGATCAAGCACGACGATCTTGCGCTGAACGACTTTAATGCGGCGATCGTCGCCAACCCGCAGGATGCGGCGGCCTATTTAGGCCGGGGCAATCTGCTGCGCAGCCAGGGCAATTATCCCGCGGCGCTTGCCGATCTCAACCAGGCGATCACGCTAACGCCCGAGGGTGCGCAATCCTACCATGCGCGCGGGCTGATCTATCAGGCGCAAGGCAATTACCAAAAGGCCATCACGGATTTTAACAACGCCATCGACCGCGATCCATTCGCCGGCGCGCCGTATCTGGCGCGCGGCCAGTGTCTCTTGGCCACGGGCAGCTACGACAAGGCGATCGAAGACTTCAATGCCGCCCTGAACGTCGACGCGAACAACGCGGACGGATGGGCGGGCCTTGGGGTGGCCTACGAGAAGCAAGGCAATAAAGAAAAAGCGGTTGAGTTGTATCAACGCGCCTTGCAGCTCAACTCCAGCAATCAGATGGCGCGCGCAGGCATGTCGCGGCTGGGCTGAGGCTAGAGCGCGTTCCTATCAAATAGAATTGTCGGCACGGTTGTGCTGCGCAATTGGTTCAGGCTCGGCGTTGAACGTGCGGCCCCTCTCCTCACCCGCTTGCGGGGGAGGGGGACCATGCGAAGCATGGTGGAGGGGGTCGCGGTGCGATGCCCGGCCTGCCGAATAGGGCGCAGCGGCGAGGTTCGCGTGTCAGCGAACGAACCGGGTCATCGCGGTGAGACCCCCACCACCGGGCTTCGCCCGGGTCCCCTCCCCCACTTCGTGGAGGGAGGAGAAGCGGACCACCGCCTGCGCCCTCCCCGTTGGGGGAGGAAAGCCGCTATTCTACGAACGACTTACGTCACCCGTTGTTCTGCCCGCGTTCGCGCATAAACCGCTCGAATTCCTCGCGGTCCTTCGCCTGCCGCACCTGTTCGACAAAAGCGTCGAATTCCTTGTGGGCTTCGTCGAGTTTGCGGCGTTGCTCATCCAGCTTTCTGCGCTCTTCCTCAAGACGCGCAATCTGCGTGGTCTTCCAATCGTCAAAAGCGCGATTGCCTGACGACGCCGGCCTGCTGGCGAATCCCGAGGCAAAGCCCCGCCAATCCGGATAGGCGCCGCTCTTCGGCGTGGCTGAAGACATGGCGTCGCGGGCCTGGCGATAAGCGGCTGTCGCGACAGTTTGCAGATCGGCGCCGCCATAGCGGCGGGTCCACATCTTGTAGATCAAAATGGCCAAGCCGATGGGCCAAAACACCACGAAACCCAGCACCATCACGACCAATTCGAACGCGGTCCAATGGCTGCGTCCGTTCGCAGAACGCCACGGAGCGTTCGCCCAATCAAACTGGCCCGTCGTGTCGTTCGCCGAAGTCATCGCCGCCTCCAATGCGCGATCCTATCAGGCGTTTCGCCTGAGGACCCCGAGAGGAGATGGGCATGGCGGATGGCCGCGCAAGGCGTTGCCTACATTAAATTGCGCGGAGGCCGCCTCCCAAAACCCGGCGCGCTTCGAGCAATTGGCGCGTGTACGCATTGCCGGGATTATCGAACACTTCGCGCAAATTCCCCGCCTCGACAACCGAACCCTGCCGCATAACAGCGACATCCTCGCAGAGGTGCGCCGCCGCCGCGAGATCGTGGGTGATGAGGATGAAGGTCGATCGTCCCTGCGCTTTCAGGTCGATCAAGAGGTTCAGCACCTGGGCCTGCACGGACACGTCGAGCGCCGACAGCGGTTCGTCGGCGACGATCAGGTCGGGTTCGATGACGAGGGCGCGGGCGAGGGCGATGCGTTGACGTTGGCCGCCGGAGAATTGGTGCGGATACTTATCCATCGCACTGGCGTCGAGGCCGACAGAGACGAGCGCTTTCAAGCTGCGCTCTGCTCTCTCTTGCGCGTCCCACGCGCCAAGGCCGCGCAACGGCTCGTCGACGGAATGGCGAACCTTTCGCCGTGGGTCGAGCGAGGAGCCGGCGTCCTGGAACACCATCTGAATCCGGCGGCGCAGGGGCCGTCGCTTACTTTCCGAAACTCCCGAGAATTGGCCGCCAAACAGCAGCACCTCGCCTGAATTCGGCGGCTCCAGTCCGACAAGCAGCCGCGCCAGCGTCGATTTGCCGGAGCCGGATTTGCCGACGATCGCCAGAGAGCGCCCGGCCTCGATGGCGAGCGAGACGTTCGACAGCGCGTTCACCACGCCGGGCGTAGCGAACAAGCCTTCGCGCGGCCTGCGATAGTGTTTGGAGAGATTTTTCGCCTCCAGGATCGGTGCGCTCATGTCGCGCCCCATAGTTCTGCCGCGCGAATGCAGCGCACGAGATGGCCGGGCTTAAGGCTCGTCAGCTCCGGCCGCTGCTGCCGGCATTCCGCAATTGCGTATTCGCAGCGCGGGGCGAAGGGGCAGGCGTTTTCCGGCGGCCCGCCGAGCATCGGCCCTCCCGGGATTGCCGCGAGCCGCTCGCCGGGCGACGCCTCCAACCGCGGGCGCGCCTTCATCAGCGCGCGCGTATAGGGATGCGCCGGCGCTTTGAGGATGGTCGCCGCGTTTCCCGTCTCCATGATCAGCCCGGCGTAAAGCACCATGATCCCGTCGGCGATCTCGGCGACGGCGCCGAGGTCGTGGCTGACGAAGATCAGCGCCATGCCTTGTTCGCGCCGCAGCGCCTTCAGCAGCTCCAGCACCTCGGATTGAATGGACGCGTCGAGCGCGGTCGTCGCTTCGTCGGCGATCAGCAGGCTCGGCGAACCCGCGATCATCATGGCGATGAGCGCGCGCTGGCGCTGGCCGCCGGAGAGTTCATGCGGATAGGCCCGGGCGATGCGCTCGGGCTCGTCGATCTTGACGCTTGCGAGCAGGGGCACGGCCTGTTTCCTGGCCTCGGTCCAGGACAAGCCGCGATGGACGACGAGGGGTTCTGCGATCTGGTCGCCGATCCGTTGCACGGGATTGAATGCGCTCATCGGCTCCTGAAAGACGAAGCCAATGCGGCCGCCGCGAACCGCAGCGAGCGCGGCGTCGTCAAGGGCGAGCAAATCGACGCCTTCGAACAACGCCGTGCCGGACGAGGCGGCGCCCTCAGGCAGTAAGCCGACGAGCGCCAGCATGCTCATCGTTTTGCCCGAGCCGGATTCGCCGACAATGCCAAGGCACGCGCCGGCCTCAAGTTCGAAACTCACCTCTTCGACGATGTGGCGCGGTCCTGTCGGCGCGGGAACCGTAACGGAGAGTCCTTCGACCTTCATCATGAGCGGGCGTCCGCCGACTTCGGGTTGAGCGCGTCGCGCAGGCCGTCGCCGAGCAGGTTGAGGCCAAGCACGCTCAGCGCTACGGCCAGGCCGGGGGGAACCGCGAGCCATGGCGCGGCATAGAGCTGCAACTGCGCCTCGTTGAGCATGCGGCCCCAGGAAGCCTGCGGCGCTTGCGCGCCAATGCCGAGATAAGAAAGCGCGGCCTCAGCGAGGATCGCCACCGCGAACTGGATCGTTGCCTGCACGATCAAGGCTCCCGCGACATTGGGCAGGACATGTTCGAGGGCGATCGCGAACTTCGACCGCCCGGCGAGGCGCGCTGCGGCGATGTAATCGAGCACGAGCACGCGTCGGCTCGTCGCACGCGCGAGCTTGGCGAAGATCGCGGCGTTGAGCGCGGCGACGGCGACGATCGCATTGGCGATGCCGGGGCCGTAGGTCGAGGTCAGCATGATCGCGACAAGGACCGCGGGAAAAGCGAAGGCGAGGTCGGCAAGACGCATCAGCGCCTCTTCGATCCATCCGCCTGAAAGCGCGGCGAACAAGCCGATGGCCACGCCCACGACAAGGCCGGCGCCGACGGCGATCAAGCCGACCTCGAGCGAGACGCGGGCGCCGGCGAGCAATTCGGAGGCGATGTCGCGGCCGTAGGCGTCTGAGCCCAACCAGTGCGCGGCGGAGGGGGGCAGGAAGCGGTGCGCGATGTCGATCGCTTCGGGCGCATAGGGCGTCCACACCAGCGACAACGCCGCCGCGCCCACCAGCAGGGCGACGAGCGCGGCGCCCGCGGCGAGCGACAACGGGAGGCGCTTCATGCTTCGCCCAGCCGCCGACGCGGATCGATGGCGGCGCAGGCGAGATCGACGATGAGATTGACCGCCAGGACAATCGCCACCAGCACGAGCGTGGCGTCGGCGACGACTTGGGTGTCGCGATTGGCGATCGCCTGAAAAATGAGACGCCCGAGCCCCGGCAGCACAAAGACATTCTCAATGACGATGGCGCCGCCAATGAGGTTGGCGAATTGCAGTCCGAGAATTGTAAGCGTCGGCGCGAGCGCGTTGGGCAGCGCATGCCGCCACAGAACGGCGCGGCGCGACAGGCCTTTGGCTCGTGCGGTGCGAACAAATTCCTCGCCGAGCACGTCGACAAGCGCCGAGCGCAGAACGCGGGTCAGCGTCGCCGCTTGCAGAAACGACAGCGCGAGCGCGGGCAGGATCAGCGCGCCGAAGGCCTTGAGCGGGTCGCCCCAGCCCGGGAAGCCGCCCGCCGGGGCGAGACGCAAACGCACGGCGAACAGCAGCACCAAGAGGATGGCGACCCAGAAACTTGGAGCGGCCAAGCCGATCTGGCTGAACGCCATGATCGCCGCATCGGTTCGCGACCCGCGCCGCCGCGCCGCGGCGATGCCGGCGAACAGCGCGAAGACGCTGGCGAGCGCAATCGCCAGCAGCGCGAGCGGGACGCTGATCGCAAGGGCCGCGCCGATGAGCGGCGCGACGGGCGTGTCGTAGGCCGAGGACGTGCCAAAATCGCCTGACAACGCGCGGCCGATCCAGTGGGCATAGCGCAGCGCCACAGGCTGATCGAGCCCGAGTTTATGGGAGAGCGCCGCCACCGTCTCCGGCGTCGCGGTGGCGCCGAGCTGCGTCAGCGCGGCGTCGCCCGGCAGCGCCTCGAGCACAAAAAACACCACAAGCGAGGCGACAAAAAGCGTCGCAACAAACCAGACGAGTTTTTGCAGCGCGAAGGCGGGCATTCAGGAGGGTTCGGCCAAATCCATGGAGCGGCGGCACGTTAGCAGGGTTATTGTCCCTGGGCGTTCTCCACCACTCTTCCCCCTCTCCCCGTTGAAAATGGGGTGAGGGACAAAAAGCGCCCCGCCGATTAAACCGCGAGTTTCGCCACGCCGTCCGGTCCGCCTGGACGCACTTCAATTCTTCGCTTGTGGAAGGCCGCCAGCGTCGAGCGATGGCCGATGGAGACCAGCGTCGTGTTCGGCAGCGCCTTGGCGATGGCGATGTAGAGGTCGGATTCGCTCTGCTCGTCGAGCGACGCCGTCGATTCGTCCAGGAACAGCCAATCCGGCTTGGCGATGAGCGCGCGCGCGACGCCGACGCGTTGCTGCTCGCCGCCGGAGAGGCGCATCTGCCAGTTGTCCTGGTCGTTCAGGCGCGAGACCATGGCCGGCAGTCCAACCGTGGTGAGCGCGTCGCTCAGCGTCTCGTCGTCGACATCGGCGCCGGGCTTCGGGTAGGCGACGGCGTCGCGCAGCGAGCCGATCGGCAAGTAGGGCCGTTGCGGCAACAGCATCAGCGAGGCGTGGTCGGGCTGCCTGATCTCGCCGGAGCCATAGGGCCAGAGGCCGGCGATCGCGCGCAACAAGAGTCGACTTGCCGGCGCCCGACGGGCCGACGACAAGCGTCGGCTCCTGCGGCACGAGAATGAGGCCGTCGGCATTGAGCAACGTGCGCCCATTCGGCAGACTCAAGGCGAGGTTCGGCGTCGCGAGAGTATTGTCGGCGCCGACGGTCACCTGCACGCCGCGCTTGGCGGCGTGCTCCTGCTCGACGCGCGCAAAAGCGTCGTCGAACGACGTTAGGCGATCGACCGTCGCGCGAAAATCGGCGAAGCCGATGTAGCGGTCAATGAAGAAATTCATGGAGTTGTTGACGTTGCTGAACGCGTCGGCCGATTGGTTAAAAACGCCGAAGGACACTTGCTTGGCAAAATAGAACGGCGCGACGATGAAATAGGGCAACAGCGCCGAGATCTGTCCGTAGATGGCGGAGAACGTAACCAGCCACACGCGGATGTTGATGATACGCTTCAGCACGGCGAACACGTCGGCAAAGGTTGAACCGGCGCGCTCAATTTCCCGCTCATCGCCTTTGAGCAAGGCGATCTGCTCGCCGAACTCGCGCACGCGCGCCAGCTCAAAGCGAAAGTTCGCTTCGACCGTCTGCTGGCGGAAAAAAAGGCCAGCCAGCCGGCGACCGATCAATTGGACAAGCCCCGTCGCGAAAACCGCATACAGGATCGCAATCCAAAACATCAGGCCCGGAATCGCCAATCCGCCCACCGAGACGTTCATCGAGCGCGAAATGGTCCACAAGATGATCGAGAACGACACCAGGTTGGTCGCCGTCGAGATTGCGGAGATAGTATAATTGTAGAAGCCGACGCTGCCCGAGTTCGTGCCGGTGCCGCTGCCGTTGATGAAGCCGCCGACGTCCTGCGAGATGCGCTGGTCCGGATTGTCCGTAGAAGTGCCGGCGAGCGCCATGCGGTAATGCATAGAATTGGCAAGCCAGCGCGAGGTGTAGGACGCGGTCATCCAGCGCCTCCACTGAATGACGAAGTTGGCGGCGATGACGAATTCGACGAGTTGCGACAGGATGAGCGGCGTGACGATCAACGGGAAGCCGATGAGCAGCAGGGTCCAGAATTTCGCCTCGTGATCCGCGTCGGGCACTTGGATCGCGTTGCCGAAATCGTTTTGCCAAAAGTTGAAGCGCACGCTCAGAAAAACTTGAAACTGGTTGAGGAGCACGAGGAATACGATGCACAGCCGCGCGTAGCCCTTGATCGACGCCGTGAATGCGGGAAACGGGCGTATGTGGAATCCGACCGGCGTTTCCGCCTCGAAATAAGGATCCGCAATCTTCATCATCCGCCGGACGAACGGCAATTGCGATATCGCGTATAGCGCGACAATGAACAGCGCCGTCGCCAGCGGCAGGTAGCGCGGCGGCACGTAGTCCGCGTAGCTCTGTGGCCAAAAACCGTCGAGATCGATCAGGTTGACGATGCCGAACAGGATGGTTTCGACGGCGAACAGGCCGTTCAGGATGTTGAAGAAGCTTGAGCTTTGCAACGGCGAAGCCATCAATCCCGCCGAGACGAGCGAGGCCGCGCCCAAGCCCAGCATCATGACGTCGTCATGGGAGAAGCCGGAATAAATCGCGGTGAGGGCGAAGATCGCGAGCGCGATGCTTAGGGGGCGCATGAGCTTTCCGGTGATTCGTAGGGAGGAAGAAAGAGGCGGGACGTAGCCTAGGTGTCTTAGAATTGCGGCGCAAATCGGAGAAATATGGCGGTCACGCCCGAGATGGACGAAATGTCATGAGCGCGACAGAAACTCCAACACGGCCTCTTGCCAGGCGGCTTCGACATGCAGCCGGAAGCCGCCTTCGCGCCGCGCCAGCAGCGCTCTGACGCCCCAGAACATCACGGCGGCGGAGGGCGAGCCTGCGGTGAGATCCGCCGCCGTCGCCTCCGCCACGGCCTCCGCGGCCTCGAGACCGGTGAGGTCGAGCACCGCATAGGCGTCGTCCATGCGGGTGAGCGCGTAGCCGTCACGCCAGCCCTCGGCGACGTCCAGTGGCCGTTCCGTCACCAGCAACGCGTGGTCGCGCGCGATTCTCAGAGCGTAAGTGGCCGCCGGCGCCAAAGCGCCCAGGCCGAGCATCGGCGCGCCGGGCGCGAGGGCGGCCAGCGCGAGTTCCAGCGCCCCGGACACGAGCGTCTGGCCGAGGTCGCTCACGCTATCGACGGCGAGGCCGGTGCGTTCGATAACGCGCCCGATTCGTGGGCGCGGCGCGCTCCATTCCCGCTCACGCATGGAGGCGCGTCCCCTCGGGGTCGAGCGCCACTGGCGAGACGACGCGCGCCTTGCGCTCGGCGCCGAGGTGCCAAATCGTGAGGTCCTCGCCCATCCGCTTCGCGCCGCCTGCGATCAGCGCCAGCGCGATCGGCCGCTGCAGCGTCGGGCTGAAGTAGCTTGAAGTCACGTAACCCAGCGAGCGCCGGACGCCAGCGACGCGCTCGACGGCATGCGCCCCCGTCGGCAACGGCTCGGCGCCGTCGACGCTCAGGCCCACCAACTGGCGGCGATCTGGGTCGAGCGCGACCGGCATGAATAAGCCGCGCTTGCCGATGTACTCGTCCTTGCGCGAATCGCGTGGGGCGCCGACGCCGAGATCATGCGGCATGGTCGAGCCTTCGGTGTCTTTGCCGACGATGATGTAGCCTTTCTCGGCGCGCAGCAGACTTGAGGTCTCGAGCCCTATCCACCCGCCGCCAAGCGCACGCGCCTTCTCTTCCAAAAACGCCGCCAGTGCGGGCGCCAGGTTCGCCGGGACGGAAAGCTCATAGGAACGGTCGCCGGTGAAGCTGACCCGCGACACGCGCAGCGGGCGACCCGCGTACACGCCCTCGCCGAACGCCATCGGCGGCAGGACGGTGTCGGCGAGATCGATCTCTAGCCCGCACGCCGTGAGGCAGTCGCGCGACAGCGGCCCGCTGACGCTGATCGTCGCCCATTGCGACGTCGCGTCGTGGACGAATACCTTGCTCGTGTCGAAGCGATCCTGCCGCCACAACTCAAGCCGCTGATAGATCGCTGGCGTGTGCCCCGAGGAGCAGGAGACAAGAAAGCGGTCGTCCGCCAGACGCAACGTGACGCCGTCGTCGTAGACGTAGCCGCTCTCCAGCAGCATGAAGCCGTAGCGGATTTTGCCGGGCTTGAGCGTCGACAGCCTATTGTAGCTGTGGAAGTCGCACAGTTTTGCGGCGTCGGGCCCGATCACCTCGATCTTGCCGAGCGAGGAGCCGTCGAACAACGCTACGGTTTGCCGCGTGCGCGCGGCCTCGGCCTGGATCGTCGCGTCGGGATCGCCGCCGCCATACCAGGCCGGGCGCAGCCAGCCGCCATATTCGCGCATCTGCGCGCCGCGGGCGCGATGCTCGGCCTCCAGTGGGAGACGCTTGAGCGGGCTGAGCGTGGCGCCGCGCTTCTTGCCCGCCCACAGCGCGAGCGGCACGGGGGCGAAGGGCGGGCGGTAGGTGGTCGTGCCGACATCGCTAATCGCGCGGCCGGTGATGGCGGCCATCGCGGCGAGGCCGTTGACGTTCGACGTCTTGCCCTGGTCGGTCGCCATGCCGAGCGTGGTGTAGCGCTTGAGATGCTCGACCGATACAAAGCCCTCGCGCGCTGCCAGCGCCACGTCCTTGAGGGTGACGTCGTTCTGGAAGTCGATCCAGCGGCGTCCGTCGTCGTCGACGTTCGGCCACGAGGCGGCGACGGCGTAGTGGCCCGCGGCGGCGTTGGGCGCAGCGCCCGCGCCGCCGCCGGCGCGGTGGCCTTCGGCGAGCGCTGCATCGAGCGTAAAGGCGCCGTTGGCGGCGCCGGCAACGGCGACGCCTTCGACGGCCGAAGCTGGCACAAGCGCGGCCAAAGCCTCGTCGTAGCGCAGCTTGCCACGCGCCTGTCCGAACAGATGCACGCTCGGCGACCAGCCTCCGGAGAGCAGCACGCTGTCGAAGGCGCGCGCGCGTCCGTTGACGCTCAGGCCCTCGCACAGCGGCGCGCCGAGCACGGCATCGACCCGAACGCCCGTCTCTTGTTTGATTGCTGACTTGGGCGCCGCGGCGCGCAGATCGAACATTGTGACGTCCGCGCCCGCGGCGGCAAGCGCTTCGGCGCTGGCGTAGGCCGAGTCGTTGTTGGTGACCACGGCGATGTGCTCGCCGACGCGCGTCGCATAAACGGCGAGATAGTGCAGCGCGGCGTCCGCTGACATCACACCGGGCCGATCGTTGTCGGCGAGCACGAGCGGACGCTCGATCGCCCCGGCGGCGAGAATGATTTGCTTGGGACGAATGCGCCACAGGCGGTCGGCCCCGTCGGCGCCGCTCTGCCAGGCACACACCAGATTGTGGTCATAGACGCCGTAGGCAGTGGCGCGGGGAAGAAAGCGCCCGCCCGCGCGCTCGACCGATTTGAGAACGCCAGCGGCCCATTCTCGCCAATCGCCGCCTTCGATCGCGCCGCCACGATGCAACAATTGGCCGCCCGGTTCGGCGCGATCGTCGAGCAGGAAAACGCTCTGACCGCGCCCCGCCGCCGCCGCGGCCGCCGCGAGGCCGGCGGGACCTGCGCCGATCACCAGCGCGTCGCAGCGCGCATTCGTCTGCCGTGCAAACGCTGTCGGGCGGTGGTTGGCGTCGAGCCGTCCCGAATCCCGCCATGGCGCGGATGGCGGGCTCGTAGAGGCCCCAGTGCGGCGCCAAAAACGTCTTGTAGTAGAAGCCTGCGGGCAGGAACGGCGCGAGGACGGCGACGAAGCCCTTGCGGTCATTCTCCGCGGTCGGCGACGCGTTGACCGACTTCAGAATCAACTCGTTTGCGAGAGGCTCCGTGGTGGCGCGCACGTTCGGCGTCGTCTTGCCGTCGCGCGTCACGTCGAAGATGGCGTTCGGCTCTTCGACCCAGGCGCCCCAGAGGCCGCGCGGGCGGTGATATTTGAAACTGCGGCCGACGATTTTGACGTCATTGGCGAGCAGCGCGGAAGCCAGACTATCGCCGGAAAAGCCGCTGTAGCGGCTGCCGTCGAAAGAGAAGGTGAGGGGCCGGCCGCGATCGATCGCGCCGCCGGATTTTAGGCGCGTTGCGCTCATGGTTTGCCTCGGACGAAGGCTTCCGAGCCGAGCACGGCGGCGTTCGCGGTGTCGCGCGTCATGAAGAAACTTTCCATGCACGTCAGGTGCAGCCAGACCTCCTTGCCAGCGCCTTTTGGGTTGGCGTTCACCCAGAGGTATTTCCCCCACGCCTCGTCGCTCACGCTCTCGGCAGGCTCAGGCCGCGCCTTCGGTTCGCCGACATAATGGAATTCGGTCTCGTCGCGCGGGCCGCAGAAGGGGCAGGGGAAAAGCTGCATCGGTTGCGCCCCGTCAGTGCGCTATGCCGGAGCCAGCGGCCTCGTCGATGAGGCGGCCGGTGACGAAGCGGTCGAGATCGAAGGGGCGGCTGATGGCGTGATGCTCGCCTGTGGCGAGCAGGTGCGCGAGCAACGTGCCGCCGGCGGGGATCGCCTTGAAGCCGCCGGTGCCCCAACCACAGTTCAGGAAAATGCCCTTCACCGGCGCGGGGCCGATGATCGGCGAGGAATCCGGCACGACGTCGACGATGCCGCCCCATTGCCGCAGCAGCTTGAGTTGCCGGAAGGCGGGAAAGATATCGAGCAGCCCTGCGATCACCGTCTCCTGCGTCGGCGGATTGCCGCGCTGTCCATAGGAAGGCACGCGGTCGAGCCCGGCGCCGAACACCAACTCGCCCTTGTCGGATTGGCTGACATAGACGCCCGTGCCGATGTGCATGACGACGACATCGAGGCACGGCTTCAGCGGCTCGGTGACAAAAGCCTGCAAGCAATAGGAATGGATCGGCAGCGTCACGCCCGCCTTGGCGAGCAATTGCGAGGAATGGCCGGCGACGGCGACGCCAACGTTCTGCGCCTTGATCTCGCCCTTGGTGGTTTCGACGCCGACGCAGGCGCCGTTCTCCATCATGAAGCCCGTGACTTCGCAGTTCTCGACGATGTCGACGCCGGCGGCGTCGGCGGCGCGCGCGTAGCCCCAGGCGACCGCGTCATGCCGGGCGACGCCGCCGCGTTGCTGCCAGACGCCACCGTTCGGTAGCGTGCGGCCGTCGAGCGACTGGCTCATCAGCGGCACTTTTTCTGCGATTTTCTCCGGCCCCCAGAATTCCGCCTCGACGCCGTTCAGCCGCATCGCGTTGGTGAGCCGCGCGGCGATTTCGAGCTGTCCGGCGGTGTAGGAGAGGATGAGGTAGCCGCGCTGGCTCACCATCGCGTTGTAGTTCAGCTCGCGCGACAGCCCCTCGTAAAGGCGCAGCGCCAGATCGTAGAGGGCGACGGATTCGGGATAGAAATAGTTCGAGCGAAGGATCGTGGTGTTGCGCCCGGTGTTGCCGCCGCCGACCCAGCCTTTTTCGATGACGCAGACTTTTTTCGCGCCGTGGTTTTTGGCGAGGTAATAGGCCGTCGCTAGCCCGTGTCCGCCGCCGCCGACGACAATGTGGTCGTAGGCCGCCTTCGGCTGCGCCTTGCGCCAGGCCTGCTTCCAGCCGCGGTGGCCGTTGAAGCCCTCCCGCGCAAGGGCGAGGGCGGAATAGCGGGACGTCATGGCCGCGGCGTCTGCAGACCGAACCGCACGGCCTTCATTGCCGCATCGCCTTGCCCTGGGGATCGTAGGGCGAAGGCGCAATCACGCGCGCTTTGCGCTCGACGCCGACGATGTGAACGCTGAGCTCGGTGCCGACGACGGCGACGTCGGGCGCGATCAGCGCCATGGCCAGGCTTTGCTTCAGCCAATGGCCGTAGCCGCCTGAGGTGGTGTGGCCGACGATGCGGCCGTCCGACCAGATCGGCTCGTATCCCGAAGCGTCGGCGCCGTCGGCGTCAACAGCCAGCGTCGCCAAGACATGGCTGGGCGGCAACCCGTCGCGCTCCTTGAGCGCCGCGTCGCGGCCGATGAAATCGCCTTTGTCGAAGGCGATGAAGCGATCCATGCCGGTCATGCCAGGGGTGCGGTCCTGCGTGAACTCGGCGTTCCAGATGCCAAAGCTCTTTTCGAGGCGAAGCGACAGCAAGGCGTTGTAGCCCATCTCGCGCAGGCCAAGGTCACGACCCGCTTCAAGCAGCGCATTGCGCAAGGCGCCGTGATCGAGCGCGCGGCAGTTGATCTCGTAGCCCAACTCGCCGCACACCGAGAGGCGGGCGACCTTCGTGCGCGCCAGCCCGACGTCGGCCTCCATGCAGCCCATGAAGGGCAGGGTGGCGTTGGAAATGTCCTGATGCGTCAGGCGCTCGAGCACGTCGCGCGAGCGCGGGCCGGAGAGCGAGAAGCCGACCCAATCGTCGGAGAGGTCGCGGATCTCGACGCCGTCCTCGCGATGGTCGGCGAACCAGCGCATGTGCCAGGCGCGGAGATAGTAAGAGCCTTCGATCCAATAGGTCCCGTCGCCCCAATTGAGCACGGTCAGGTCGCCCTTGAGGCGTCCGCTTGGCGCCAGCATCGGCGCGAGCCGCGCGCGGCCCGCTTTGGGCAGGCGCGAAGCGACAAGTTTGTCGAGCCACACTTCGGCGCGCGGCCCTTTGACTTCGTAGCGCGAGAACGCGGAGATATCGAGCAGGCCGACTTTCTCGCGCACCGCAAAGCACTCCGCGTCGACGTAGTCGTGCGCGTTCGAGCGCCTGAGGGAGGGGATTTCCTTGAAGCCCTTGGGCGCGAAGTAGAGCGGCGTCTCCAGCCCCCAACTGGTGCCCCATTGGCAGCCGGCCTCGCTCATCGCGGCATAGGCGGGCGCCGTCTTCATCGGCCGCCCGGCCGGCAGCTGCTCGTTGGGATAGGTCATCACGAAACGGCGGGCGTAAAACTGACCGGTCGTCTGCTTGATGTATTCGCGGTTGGAAGCGAACGCGCCGTAACGGGCGATGTCGAGAGCATAGGCATCGGCGCTAGGCTCGCCGTGGATCATCCACTCCGCGAGCGTCTTGCCGACGCCGCCCCCTTGCAGGAAGCCGGCCATCACGCCGCAGGCGAGCCAATAGTTCGGCTTGCCGTCGACCGGCCCGACGAGCGGATTGCCGTCCGGCGAGAAGGTGAAGGCGCCATTCACCCATTTGCGGATGCCGGCGGTGTTCAAGCAGGGGTAGCGCTTGTGCACGAGCTCGAGTTCGTCGGCGATGCGGTCGATGTTTTCGGGCAGCAGTTCGACGCCGTAGTTCCACGGCGCGCCGTCCATCGCCCAATGTTGAGGGCGCGTCTCGTAGATGCCGATCAGCATGCCCTTCTGATCTTGGCGCATGTAGGTGAAGCCTTCGAGGTCGACCACCATCGGCAACTCGCGCTTCAGCGCGGCGACCTCGGGGATCGATTCGGTGATGAGATAGTGGTGCTCGATCGGCGAGAGCGGCAGATCGAGCCCGGCCATGCGCCCCACCTGCTTGGCCCAAAGGCCGCCGGCGTTGACGACATGCTCGGCGTTGACGATGCCCTGCTCGGTGACGAGATCCCAGCTGCCGTCCGGGCGCTGCTTGAGTTCGAGGACGCGATTGTGCTCGATGACCTCGGCGCCGCGTTTCTTCGCCGCGCCCGCATAGGCCCAGACCGTGCCTGTGGTGTCGAGATAGCCCTCGCGGTCGGCCCACATGCCGCCGATGACGCCCTCGACGTCGACGACCGGGCAGAGCTCTTTCACTTCCTCAGGGGTGACGAGGCGGACGTCTTCAATGCCAATGGCCTGAAAGCGCCGATAGGATGCCTGCAGCCATTCCCAGCGCGCCGGCGCGGAGGCGATATGCACGCCGCCGGTCATATGCATGCCGATGTTCTGGCCGGACTCTTTCTCCACCTCGCGCAGCAGGTCGATTGTGTAGGCCTGCAGCACCGCCATGTTGGGATTGGCGTTCAGCGCGTGGAAGCCGCCCGCGGCGTGCCATGACGAACCGGCGGTGAGCACCGAGCGCTCGATGAGCGCGACGTCGCTCCAACCGAACTTCGTCAAGTGATAGAGCACCGAGGCGCCAACCACGCCTCCGCCGATGACCACGGCACGGTAATGGGACTTCATCGAACCTCCGCCAATCGCTCCCTGTCGATGGGTAAGGCGATGGTTTCACAAGAGGCCAGTTCGCCACGCCGCCGCGCCGATGTCCAGAGGCTTGTCGACGCGCGCGTCGACCCGCCCCGAGGCCCTATTGCTCGTGCAGCGATTCCCGGCCGATCTTGGCCAGCGGCGACAGGAAATAGTCGATCGCGCGGCGGCTGTCGGTCTTGATCTCGACGGCGACCGTCATGCCCGGAGCCAACGGCGCCTCGCCGCCCGGCAGCTTCATGACGCTCTCATCGAGGGTGACGGTGATCGGAAACACGAAGTTCTCGACTTGCCCGGGCGCGCTTGCCGCCGAAGCGTTTGCGTTGTTGGCTGCGGCGGCGGCGTTGGCCATGGCCCGTTTGGCTTCCTGCTCGTCGACGGCGGCCGAGGCGATTTGCGCGACTTTGCCGTGGAGCACGCCGAACCGCGTGAACGGGAAGGCGTCAACTTTGACGACGGCGTCCTGTCCCACCTTGATGAAGCCGATGTCGGCGTTGGCGACGAGCGCCTGAACGCGCAGCGTCCCGCCAATCGGGGTGATCACCATCAATTGCTGGCCGGTGGTGAAGACCTGGCCGACGTTGGTGACGGCCGATTGCTGCACCACGCCGTCGATCGGCGACACGATGCTCAGCCGCGCCAGCCGCGCGCTGGCCTTGTTCAACGTCTGTTTGGCCTCATCGGCCTTGCGCGAGGCGTCGGCGAGCTTGTTCTCGTAGTCGGCGAGGAATTGCGTGAAGACCTTTGTCTTCTCCGTCCTGAGCTCAATCAACGCCGCGTCGGTCTCGATCTTCTGCCCCTGGTCTGAAGCGAGCGCCGACTGCGCTTTCTCAAGCTCCTCTTTGGCGTCGTAAAGATCGATCTTGGTGCCGACAGCCTTGTCGATGGCTTGTTGCCGCGTGCCGACGCGGTCCGTGAGCGTCTTCATCAACGTGTCTTGGAAGGCGATGCTCATGTCGAGCCGTTGCAGCGTCGCCTGTTTCTGGGCGATTTGCTTGTCGACGTCGAGCAGCGCCGTCGTCAGTTGATCCATGTCGGCGGTGAGGACTTTTATTTCCCGTAGGCGCGCCGCGACCGGCGTCGACGGATCGAAGGGGATCGCGTCTTCCGCCGTGGTGACGAGGTTTAGAATCCGGTCGGTCGGCGTCGCGCTTTCAATAGCGCTGCCGATCTGCCTGAGGCCGTCAATGGCGTAGCGGCGGCGCGCAACCTCGGCCAGAGAGGCGTCGAGCGCCTCCTTGCTCGCGTCCGCATCCGCGCGCGCTTCCGACGGATCGAGCTCCAACAGCAGATCGCCGGCCTTGACGTGGTCGCCGTTCTGCACCGCGATCGAGGCGATCTTGCCGGGCTCGAGCGGCTGGATGACCTTGGCCCGCGCTTCCGTCTCGATCTTTCCCGCCGCGACGGCGTCGACGTCCAGGCGGCCAAAATACGACCAAGCCAGCAGAGCGGCGAAGAAGCCGCATATCGTCAGCATGGTGACGATCGCCAGCGGCGACGGCGGAGTCTCAAGAAGTTCCAGCGCGGCGGGAAGGAACTCGCGATCGCTGCCCCTGACGACGATTTTAGCCGGCGCTGCGGGAGCCGGCGGTTTGGCTGGCGACACAGCCGGCGGGCGAGCCTCGGCGGCGGGCGATGTCTCGGTCATGACGTCGCGCTCGCAAGTTCGGTCTGCAACGCCCAAAGCCGGGCGTAGAGCCCGCCGGGTTTGGCGAGAAGAGTTTCGTGGGTGCCGATTTCCGCGATTTCGCCGCGGCGCATGACAGCGATGCGATTGCAGGGCCGCAGGGCCGCCAATCTGTGGGCGATAATGATGACCGTTCGTCCCCGCACGATGGCGCGCATGTTGTCCTGAACGATCTTCTCGCTCTCGTAGTCGAGCGCGGAGGTCGCTTCGTCAAAAATGAGGATGCGGGGATTGGTCGCCAGCGCGCGCGCGATCGCAAGGCGCTGACGCTGCCCGCCGGAGAGGTTAGCGCCGCGTTCCTCGACGACCGTGTCATAGCCTTGCGGCAGATTAGCGATGAACTCGTCGGCGCCTGCGAGCCGCGCCGCCTGCATGACGATGGCGCGCGGCATCGCGGGATCGCCAAGCGCGATGTTCTCGTGGACCGAACGATTGAACAGGATGTTCTCCTGCAGCACCACGCCGACCTGGCGGCGAAGCCATGACGGATCGAGTTGCGAGATGTCGACGCCATCGAGCATCACTTGGCCCAGGCGCGGCGAGTAAAGCCGCTGGATGACTTTCGCCAACGTCGATTTGCCCGACCCGGACTGGCCGACAAACCCAATGACTTCGCCAGGGGCGATGACGAGATCGATGTTGAGCAAAGCGTCGGGCAGCTCCGGGCGATAGCGGAAGCACACCGATCGGAACTCGATGGCGCCGCGCGGTGGCGGGAGCGTCAGCAGGTTTTGCGGCACGGGTTCGGGCGGCGAATTCAGGATGTCGCCAAGCCGCGAGACGGAGATTTGCGCCTGCTGGAAATCCTGGGCGAGCTGGGAAAGCCGCAGGATCGGCTGAATGACTTGCGCGGAGATCATGTTGAAGGCGATCAATTCGCCGACGGTCATTGAGCCCTCGATCACCGCCTGCGCGCCAAGGAACAGGATCATCGCCGTCGTCGCCTTGCTGACGAACTGGATCAGGTTTTGTCCGGCTGCAGCGGTGATGCTGGCGTCGAACGAGGTGCTCACGTAGGAAGCGAGCCGCTCCTCCCACTGCGCCTGCATCATCGGCTCGACGCTGGCCGCCTTGAGGGTCAGCGCGCCCACGATCGACTCGACCAGGAACTGCTGCGAGCGTGCGCCGCGGTTGAACTTCTCGGAGATCTGCGTGCGCAAAATCGGCCGGATGACCCCCGCGATGAGCAGATAGACCGGGATCGAGCCGACAATGACCAGCGTCAGCTTCACCGAATAGAGGAAGAGAACGACGAAAAACACCAACGTGAAGACAAGGTCGAGCAGCGACGTCAGGCCTTGCCCGGTCAAGAAGGCGCGGATGGTTTCAAGCTCGCGGACGCGCGCAACGGTCTGCCCGGCCGCTCGCGTCTCGAAATACGAGACCGGCAAGCGGAAGAGATGATGGAATAGGCGCCGGCCTAACTCGACGTCGATGCGGTTGGTGGTGTGATTGAGCGTGTAGGCGCGCAAGAACTGCAGCACCGCCTCGAAAATCCCGAGGGCCACAAGCCCGGCGACCAGCACCTCCAGCGTCGAGAAGCTTTTGTGCACCAGCACCTTGTCGACGACGAGCTGAAAGAACAGCGGCGTCGCCAGCGCGAATATCTGCAGGAAAAGCGAAGCGACGACGACGTTCGACAGCGGCCAGCGATAGCGCAGGATCGACGGCCAGAACCAGGAGAAGCCAAAGGTCGCGGGGTCGATCCCCGCCCCGCCCAGCCGGCGTGTGATGAGCACCAGCCGGCCGTCCGTCAGCGCCACGGCTTCCTCGACGCTCATCTCCTGCGGAACGCGCAGCACCGGATCGACAGTGCGGATTCTTCCAGCCGCAGACCCAACGGCGAGCACGGAAAATCCGCCCGCTCTGAGCGACGCCAGCGCCGGCAAGGGCGCGGCGGCGAAACGCTTCACCCGCACGCCCGTCAGGATGCGCGCGCGAAGGCCGAGCCGGTTGGCGCCGCGTACGATGTCCTCACAGGTGGCGAGCCGGCCCGACAGCGCCAGTTCGTGGCGCAGCTGCATAGGATCCGCGGCGATGCGGTAAAACTGCGCGATCAGCGCCAGTCCCATCAGGCCCGTGTCGACCGCCCGCGGCGGCGGGTCGTCGGCTTGCGGCTTTGGCAGAACTTCCGTCATTTGATTGGCATTACCGAGCGGAAAACAGGTTCTTCGGTTCGTCTAGCGTGGATTGCTTAATAATGACAAACGTAAGTTACGGTCTAATCCGCTGCCTTTCCGTAACTTCTGCAGGATCGAAGGGCAATTATTTACAATGGCAAATGGACCTTGTGCCGGCCGGTCGAGGCGGGCTGGCGCGCGGGACCCGTCGCGCCCTTGAGCCCGTCGACGGGGTCGCCTAAGGCCTCGCCGTGTCATTTCCGCTGGAGGACGCGTGTCCGCTGCAATCGTGATCGTCGGGGCCGGCCATGGCGGCTCGCAGGTCGCCGCGAGCCTGCGCGAAGAAGGCTATGAAGGCCGCATCGTCCTCTTGAGCGCGGAGGCCGATTGGCCCTATCAGCGTCCGCCGCTGTCGAAAGCCTACCTCAAAGGCGAGATGGAGGCGGACGGGTTGCCGCTGCGCGGGCCCGAATATTTCACCGAGCACGCCATCGACCTCAGGCTCGGCGCGCGGGCGGCGAAGATCGACAGAGACCGTACGGAAGTCGTGCTGGCCGATGGCGAGCGGCTCTCGTACGATAGGCTCGTGCTGGCGACGGGCGCTAAAAACCGCCGGCCGCCGATTCCCGGTCTCAACCGCGACGGCGTGTTCTTTTTGCGCGACATCGCCGACGCCGTTCGCATCAAGCGCGCTTTGGAGGCGGCGGAACGCGTGGTCGTCGTCGGCGCTGGGTTCATCGGTCTTGAGATCGCGGCGACGGCGCGGACGCTCGGCCGGGAGACGGTGATCGTCGAAATCGCCGAGCGCCCGATGAGCCGGGCGCTGTCGCCGGCGATGTCCGGGTTTTTCAAGCGGGCGCACGACGGCTTTGGCGCGACGTTCCGTCTTGGCGTCGGCGTGGCCGCGATCGAGGAGGGCGGCGATGGCCGCGCACTTACCGTCGTGCTCAGCGACGGCGCGAGACTGGACGCAGACGCGGTGGTCGTTGGAGCGGGCGTGGCGGCGGAAGACACGCTGGCGGCGGAGGCGGGACTTCTCTGTGAGAACGGCGTCGTCGTCGACGTGCATTTGCGCACGTCGGACGAAAAAATCTTCGCCATCGGCGATTGCGCGAATTTCCCGAACCCGTTCGGCGAAGGCCGCATCCGTCTGGAGAGCGTGCAGAACGCGGTCGATCAGGCGCGCGAAGTCGCGCGGCAGATCGTCGGCAAGGGCGCGCCTTATCGCGCGGTGCCATGGTTCTGGAGCGACCAGGGCGATCTCAAGCTGCAGATCGCCGGCGTCGCCGCCGACGTCGATCGCTGGGTGATGCGGGGAACGGAGGAGTCCGGGGCGTTTTCGCTGTTCGGCTATCGCGGCGACCAACTCGTCGTCGTCGAAAGTGTCAATCGCGGTGGCGACCATGCGGCGGCGCGGCGGTTTCTCGCCGGCAAACTCGCCCCCACCGCCGACCAGGCGGGGGACATGACGTTCGACCTGCGCAAGCTGGCGCTGGCGGCGGGGCGCTAGAGGCTCCAGCCGCCGAGTTTCGCCAACTCGCCAACCACGCCGCGGCGGAACGCCAGGACGACGACGACGAACACCCCGCCTTCGATCACTGTCACCCACTGGCCGATGTTCTCGAGAAAGCTGGCCCATTGGCCGAGGTCGGCGAGATAGGTCTGCATCCCGATCACGATGAGGGCGCCGACGAGCGGGCCGAACAACGTTCCCATGCCGCCGACGAGCGTCATCAGCACGACCATGCCAGATGTCGAGAAATCGACGTCGGTGAGCGACGCGTTGCCCTCGACAATGACCTTGAGCGCGCCCGCCAAGCCGGCGAGGCCCGACGAGATCGTGAAGGCCGCCAGCTTGTACAGCGGAGCGCGGTAGCCGAGCGAGATCGCGCGCGTTTCGTTGTCGCGGATCGCTTTGACGACTTCGCCGAACGGCGAGTTGACGACGCGGCGGCATAGGACGAAGCCGCCGAGAAAGATCACGCAGACATAGACGTAGAGCTCCAGCGGCCGCGTCAGGTCGAGCCCCGGAATGATCGAGACCTTCGGCACCGACTGGATGCCGTCCTCGCCATGGGTGAAGGGCGCCTGGACGCAGAAGAAGTACACCATCTGCGACAGCGCCACGGTGATCATCGCGAAGTAGATGCCGGTGCTGCGGATCGCCAGCGCACCGGCCACAGCGCCGAGCGCCGCGCCTGTGGCGGCGCCGAGCAAGAGCGCCGCCTCCGCCGGCAAGCCCCAAACGGAAGCGGCATGGGCGCAGACATAGGCCCCCATGCCGAAGAACAGGGCGTGGCCGAGCGACAGCAGCCCGACATAGCCGATGAGCAGATTGAAGGCCGAGGCGAACAAGCCGAAGCACAGCACCAACAGCACAAAAGGAGGATAGGCGACGAAGGGCGCGATCGCGAGCACGACGACAAGAATCGCGAACGCCGCGGCGGCGCCTTTCGGCTGAGTGGGCGCGGCGGCGGCGAGGAGCGCCATGCTAGGCGGCCCTCCCGAAGAGACCTGTCGGCCGGATAATCAGGACCAGCGCCATGATGACGAAGACCACGGTGTTGGAGGCCTCGGGATAGAACACTTGGCTCAGGCCCTCGATGAGGCCCAGCGCGAAGCCGGTGATGATCGAGCCGAGAATAGAGCCCATGCCGCCGACGACGACGACGGCGAACACGACGGCGATGATGTCGCCGCCCATGTGCGGCTGCGTCGGAATGGTCGGCGCCGCCAGCACGCCCGCCAGCGCAGCGAGCCCGACCCCGAAGGCGTAGGTCAGCGTGACCAACAGCGGCACGTTGATTCCGAAAGCGCGCACCAGCGCGGGGTTCTCGGTCGAGGCGCGCAGCAGGGCGCCGAGCCGCGTCTTCTCGATGGCGAACCACGTCAGCAGGCACACGCCCGCCGAGACGACGACGACCCAGAGCCGGTAGATCGGCAAGGTGATGAAATGCAGATTGGTCGCGCCCGCCAGCGCCGACGGCGCCGGGTATGAGCGGCCGGAGGAGCCAAACCAGCCCTCGAACAAGCCCTCGATCACCATCGCCAAGCCGAACGTCAGCAGCAGGCCGTAGAGCGGGTCGAGCCCGGCAATGCGACGGATCATGGTGCGTTCCACAATCGCCCCGAGCAGCGCCACGACCGGCGGCGCGATCAACAGCGCCCACCAATAGCCGAGCCCAAGCTGATGCAGCATCAGGTAGGTGACGAAGGCGCCCAGCATGAAAAACGCGCCATGGGCGAAATTGACGATCGACAGCATGCCGAAAATGACGGCGAGGCCGAGGCTCATCAGGGCGTAGAGCGCGCCGTGGATGACGCCCAGCAGCAGAAGCTGAGCCAGCAATTGCGGCGGCGGGAAATGCAGCAGCGCCGTCATGCGCAGCGAGCCTCAGACGCCGAGATAGTCATGCAGCTTGCTCATGTTGGCGTCGAGTTCGGAGGCGGCGAAGCCGTCGATGATCCGGCCGTGTTCCATCACCAGGAAGCGGTCGGCGATCGTCCGGGCGAAGCGGAAGTTCTGCTCGACGAGGAGGATGGTGAAGCCTTCCTCCTTCAACGCCCTGATCGTGCGCCCGATCTGCTGGACGATGACCGGCGCCAGCCCTTCCGTCGGCTCGTCCAGCATGAGGAAACGCGCGCCGGTGCGCAGCATCCGCGCGATCGCGAGCATCTGCTGCTCGCCGCCGGAAAGTTTGCCGCCGCCGCTCCCCATGCGCTCGGCGAGATTAGGAAACAGCGTGAGAATACGTTCGATCGTCAACCCTTGGCCCGGCGCCAACACCGGCGGCAGGAACAGGTTTTCCTTGACGCTGAGCGAAGCGAAGATGCCGCGCTCCTCGGGGCACAGCGCGACGCCGAGGCGCGCGATGCGCTCGGGCGGCATCCCGATGGTTTCGCGGCCGAAGACCTTCACCGAGCCGGACGCGCTTGGACACCATGCCCATCGCCGCCTTCAGCGTCGTGGTTTTGCCCGCGCCGTTGCGGCCGAGCAGCGTCACGAGCTCGCCGGGCATCACCTCGAAATCGACGCCATGGAGGATGTGCGACTCGCCGTACCAAGCCTGCAGCGCACTGACGCTGAGGAGCGGCGGAGCGCGGAGACGCAGCGCCTCAGACATTGTCGTCGCCGATGTAAGCGCGCCGCACTTCGGCGTCCTGCGAAATGGCGGCATAGTCGCCTTCGGCCAGGATCTTGCCGCGCGACAGCACCGTGATGCGGTCGCACAGGTTGGCGACGACCGGCAGGTTATGTTCGACCATCAGCACCGTGCGGTTCGCGGCGACGCGGCGGATCAGGGCGACGATGCGGTCGATGTCCTCATGGCCAAGGCCCGGCCATCGGCTCATCGAGCAGCAGCATTTTCGGCTCAAGCGCGAGCGTCGTCGCGAGTTCGAGCGCGCGCTTGCGGCCGTAGGAGATCTCGCCCGCCAGCGCGTTGGCGAATTCGGCGACGCCGACCGCCTCGAGCAGTTCGAACGCCCGCGCGTTCAGCGCGTTGAGGGCGCGCTTGGAGCGCCAGAAATCAAAATTGTCGCCGCGCTGGCGCTGCAGCGCGACGCGAATGTTTTCGAGCGCCGTCAGATGCGGAAACACCGCTGAAATCTGGAACGACCGAACCAGCCCAAGCCGCGCGACGTCGGCGGGGCGCGTTCCCGTGATGTCGCGTCCGTCGAAATGGATCGTCCCCGCGCTCGGCGCCAGGAATTTTGTCAGCAGGTTGAAGCAGGTCGTCTTGCCCGCGCCGTTGGGGCCGATCAGCGCGTGGATCGAGGAGCGCCGCACCTTGAGATCGACGCCGGAGACCGCGGCAAAACCGCCGAAAAGCTTGGTGAGGCCGGCGGTCGAAAGAATGGTGTCTTTGCCGTCGCCTGCCTCCAAGCGTCCCCTCGTCGTCGATTGTTCTTAACGTCTTATCGATGTCTCAGGGCGCCGCCGCGAAGTCAATCCGCCCGGTTGTGGAGCCGGCGTTCCCAGTCGAGCGCCTGCTGCACGATGTCGTCGAGATTGTCTCGCGTCGGCTTCCAGCCGAGCACGGCGCGGGCGCGATCCGCCTTGGCGACGATCGCGGCGGGATCGCCAGGACGGCGGCCGACGATATTGACCTTGAAGTCGACGCCGGAGATCCGGCGCACGACGTCGATGACTTCCTTGACCGTCTGGCCATGGCCGTAGCCGCAATTGAACACGCCGCTGTCGCCGCCGCGCCTGAGATAGGCCAGCGCCGCGAGGTGAGCGTCGATCAGGTCGGTGACCTGAATGTAGTCGCGCAGGCAGGTGCCGTCGCGCGTCGGATAGTCGTCGCCGAAGATGTCCATGCTGGCGTGCCGGCCCAGCGCGGTCTGCACGCCGCGCTTGATCAGATGCGTCGACGCGGCGCCCGACTGCCCGAGCCGCCCTTTCGGGTCGGCCCCGGCGACATTGAAATAGCGCAGGATGACGCTTTTCAGGCCATGGGCTTTGGCGGTGTCACCCAAAATCCATTCGACCATCAATTTCGACCGGCCATAGGGCGAGACAGGATTGGGCGTGATGTCTTCGCCCACCGGCTCAATGCTGGTCTCGCCGTAGACGGCGGCGGTGGAGGAAAAGATGAAATTCTTGACGCCGCTTTTGACCGTCGCTTCGATCAGCGAAAGCGCCTTAGCGGCGTTGTTCTGATAATAGTCGAGCGGCGCCACCACAGACTCCGGCACGACGATTTTGGCGGCGAAATGCGCGACCGCGTCGACCTCGTTCTCCTCGATGATTTTTTTGACCAGCGCGGCGTCGCCGATGTCGCCGACAAACAACTTGGCCTCAGGCGGCACGGCCCAGCGGAAGCCGGTGGAGAGATTGTCGAGCACCACAACCTTCTCGCCGGCGTCGAGCAGCCCAAGCACCATGTGGCCGCCGATATAACCAGCGCCGCCGGTCACCAAAACCGCCATCTCCGCCCCCGAATCTCGCCACACCGCAAATTAATAAAGCTGCTGTAACGGAAAACGCGGCTCGCAACACTGGAGACAAAATCCTCATGGTGAAAAAAGTCCGCAAGGCCGTCTTTCCGGTCGCGGGTCTCGGCACGCGCTTTCTGCCCGCGACCAAGGCGACCCCCAAGGAGATGATGACGGTCGTCGACCGCCCAGTCCTGCAGCACGTCGTCGACGAGGCGCGCGAAGCCGGCATCGAACATTTCATCTTCGTCACCGGGCGCAACAAAGCGGTGATCGAAGACCATTTCGACATGGCCTATGAGCTTGAGGACACCTTGCAAAAGCGCGGCAAACTGAAAGAATACCAAGCGCTGATGGCCGACCTGCCTGCGGCCGGCGCGACCAGCTTCACGCGTCAGCAGGCCCCGTTGGGCCTCGGCCATGCCGTGTGGTGCGCGCGCGAGATCGTCGGCGACGAACCTTTCGCCGTGCTGCTGCCCGACATGGTGACGCTTGCCGGCAAGCGGGGCCCGGTGTCTGGCGGAATGTCTGAAGACCTACGATCGCCATGGCGGCAACGTCATTGCGGTCGAAGAGGTCAAACCGGAAGAGACGCACCAATATGGCGTCGTCGCCAAGGGGCGCGACTACGGCGATTCCTTCGAGATCACCGCGATGGTGGAAAAGCCGCCGAAGGGCACGGCGCCGTCGAATTTCATCATCTCCGGACGCTATGTCTTGCAGCCGGAAATCTTCGACATTCTGGCCAAGGTCGAGAAGGGCGCCGGCGGCGAAATTCAGCTCACCGACGGCATGAAGGCGCTGGCCGGCAGCCAGGCGTTCCACGCCACGCCGTTCGACGGGCGGACGTACGACACCGGCTCCAAACTCGGCTTCCTCACCGCCAACGTCGCCTTCGCGCTGGAACGGCCGGAGCTGCGCGAAGGGTTCTTGGCCGAAATTCGCAAGCTCGGGATCTAGTCGATTTCGGCGACCGGAAAACTCTTAGTGGTTGAGTTTGCCGGCCTTCGGGGCCTTGCCGGCTTTGGCGAAATCGCGGGCGCGCAGAGCGAAGACCTCGCCAGCGCTCGTCTGCGTGTCCAGCCAAAGGAAGGGCACGGTTGGAAAGCTTGCGGCCAAGGCTTCGCGGCCTTGTCCGATCTCGCATATCAAGGTGCCGTCCTTGGTGAGATGCGCGGACGCTTCGGCGACGATGCGCCTGACGATGTCGAGGCCGTCCACGCCGCCCTCGTGCGCCAGCGGAGGTTCGGCGGCATATTCGGGCGGGAAGGCGGCAACCGCGGCTGCCGTCACATAGGGCGGATTGCTCAGGATGAGATCGTAGCGTTTGCCCGCGAGCGGCGCGAATAAGTCGCCCTGAAACAGGCGCACGTTGTCCTCGAGTTCGTATTCCTCGACATTGCGCCGGGCGACTTCAAGCGCTCCGGGCGACAACTCCACGGCGTCGACGGTGGCGTTCTCGAACGCCATCGCGGCCAAAATCGCCAGCGAGCCGCCGCCCGTGCACAGATCGAGCACGCTGCGGATCGCCTCGGGGTTCTCGACAAAACTGCCTTCGGCGGACAGGCCGTGGGTCAGCAACTCGCCCAAGAACGAGCGCGGCACGATCGTCCGCTCGTCGACGAAGAACGGCAGGCCCTGGATATAGGCGCGCCCCAGCAGGTAGGCGGCGGGTTTTCGCGTTTGAACGCGGGCATCGATTAGGCCGGCAAGACGCGTGCGCTCCGTGAGAGTGAGCCGCGCGTCAAGGAAGGGATCGATCGACTCGATCGGCAAATGCAGCGCCTCCAGCACGATGAAGGCGGCTTCATCGACGGCGGTCTCGGTTCCATGGCCAAAGACAAGCTTGGCTTCGGCAAAGCGCGAGGCCGCGTACCGGAACCAATCGCGCAGCGTGCGGAACTCGCGCAAGCGCTCGTCAGCGTCGGACATCGGGCAACTCCAAAAACAAAAGGACCGGCATGACGCCGGTCCCCTTTACGACAACACGTGGCAGGCGCCGATTCTACCGGCGCTCGCGGCGTGCGCTCAATTGTCTTTCATGCAGGCGCGGTGAAAGTTCTTGCGCTCTTTGCCGTGAAGGTTCTTCGCATCCGCCTGCCGGTAGCAATCCTCTGACTTCGCCTTCTTGCCGATGGCGGTTTCCGGCATCGCCGCCGATGGCGCTTGCGGCGTCGCCGCTGCAGGAGCGGCGGGAGCCGCCGGAGCCATAGGCGCGGCGGGAACGGCAGGGGCGGCGGGTGCTGCCGGCGGAGGCGGCGGAGGCGCCGCAGCGTCGAGGGCCAGCGCGCCGCTCGAAAGGAGACCAGCGACAAACGTCGTCGCTAAGAGAGCAATAAAACGCATTCTTCAAACTGTCCTTGGCTTCAAAAATCCGTATCGCGACCTGCGGCTTTTCTCAAGCGACAGGTCCCCGCTCGCCGAAGCCCTTTGAGGCTCCGGCGAATGGGGACAAACCCTTACTGCAGATTACGCGGCTTGCTCGACGTCCGTCGCGGAGTCGGGCTCGCCAGAACCCTCCACTTCGCCCTTCGCCGGGCGACGCGGGCCTTTCTTCAGATGCGTTTCGACGAGTTTGACCGCGTCGATCTCCTCAAGTTTTTGCACGGCCGCGATTTCGCGCACCAGCCGATCCAACGCCGCTTCATAAAGCTGCCGCTCAGAATACGACTGTTCCGGCTGCGCTTCGGAGCGATAGAGGTCGCGCACGACCTCGGCGATCGCCCGGATGTCGCCGGAATTGATCTTTCCTTCGTATTCCTGCGCACGGCGCGACCACATCGTCCGCTTGATGCGGGCGCGGCCGGTCAGCAGCTCGAGCGCCTTCTGCGCGGCATCCGGTTCGGACAGCCGGCGCATGCCGATGCTCACGACCTTGGCCAGCGGCACCCGGAGCGTCAACTTCTCCTTCGGGAAGTGGATGACGAACAACTCCAGCTTGAAGCCAGCGACTTCCTGCTCTTCGTGGCCGATGATCTTGCCAACGCCGTGCGCGGGATAGACCACAAACTCGTCGAGCTTGAAATTCGGCCGCGGCGCGTTCTTCGCGTTCGGGTCGATCGGGCGCTGATAGCCGCGGGGCGGAATGGGCCGTCCGGGGGAGGGCGGCGCGCCAGGACGCATGCCGTAGCCCATCTGCGGAGCCGGGCGAACCGGGGCCGCCGCCGCCGGCGCGGGCCTCGCCGCTGCAGGCGCGGCGGCGGCTGGCGCGACGCCCGGCGACGCGGCGGCGGGCTTCGGCGGAACAACCGCTGGCTTGACGGCCAGCTTCGGCGCAGCAGCATTCGGCGCGGCGGCCTTCGGCGCAGCCGCAGCCGCTACGGGCTTAACGGCTGGCTTGGTCGCCGCGACCGGCGCTTTATGGGCGGTTTTGACTTTGGCGGACTTAACAGCCGGCTTGGTCGCAGCTTTGGTCTTGGCTTTAATGGTTTTAGCCTTTGCTTTGCTGGCCGCCGGCTTTGGGGCCGGCTTTTTGCTCGACTTGGCGACAGCGCCGGGGCGTGCGCTCTTGGCCGAGGCGGCCGGTTTACGGGCGGAATCCTTAGCTCGTTTCAAGGTTTTAGCCTGCGACGAGTTCTTGCTCTTTTTGCGCGCAGCCATGGTCATGCACTCCAAAATACTTCTTTTTCGTGTTTACCTCACGGCAGCGACGTGTTCCGTTTAGGAACACGATTATTAAAGATTGCGCCAACACAGACGCAGCGCCGTGAAACACAAGTGGTTAACAAGAGGTTTATCACAAAATCGTCGCAAAATCAAAGGCTGAGCGACCGGCGAATGCAAATTGGTTACGGAAATTGGTTAATGCCCGATCGCCCTGATGCGGGGCGTGCCGACCGGGTCCGTTGAATACTTCTGGGTGCGACGACCTGCCTCAGCGGCGGGAGGCTTCCTCTAGGCGCGCGTTCCGGCGGCCGCTTTGCGACCGTCGTTCGAGGAAGCCAGCGAGGCGGCCCATGGCCGTTTCCAAGTTGTCGGCGCTCTTGGCGTAGCAAAGCCGCACGAGCGTTTCCGCGCCCGCGCCGAAGGCCATTCCCGGCGCCAAGCCGATCCTCGCCTCGGTGACGAGGCGCTTGCAGAGTTCGAGCGTGTCGCTAACGCCTTCCACCTCGAACATGGCGTAAAATGAGCCGTTGTTTGCGATTTCCGTCACGCCGTCCATGGCGGCCAGCCGCCGGCTGACGATAGCGCGCCCCTCGCGGCAACGTCGGACAAACTCGGCGATGAAGGCTTCGCCATGCTCGAGCGCGGCGATGGCGCCGTATTGCAAAAACTCCTGCCCGCCCGAGGTGTTAAACTGGATCAGCTTCTCCATGGTCGGGGCCAATCCGGCGGGGGACACCATCCAGCCCATCCGCCAACCAGTCATCGCCCAGCTTTTGGAAAACGAGTTGACGATGAAGAGAGCATCGTCCGGCCGCGACACTTCCAGAAAAGACAGCGCGGCGGGGCGGTCGTACACAATTCGGTGATAGACCTCGTCGGCGACGAGGATAATCCCTCTCGCGCGCGTGAAATCCATCAAGGCTTGCGCCTCTGCCCGCGTGATCGCCCAGCCCGTGGGGTTGGCGGGGGTGGCGATATAGAGCATCCGCGTGCCTTCGCCGCAGGCCTCCGCCAGCGCATCCATGTCCAAGGCCCAGCCGTTGGCCGAGCGGTGCAGCGGCACTTCCGTGACGTCCGCGCCGGAAATCTCCATCGCGCGCATGACGTTCGGCCAGGCCGGCGTGATCGCGACGGTTTTGTCGCCGGGCTTTATGCACGCCTGGCAAATGAGCTGAACCGCGCTCATGCCGGAACTCGTCACCGCCAGCCGTTCGTCATCGACACTGACGCGGTAGACGCGCTGGAGATAGCGCTGGATAGCGGTGCGCAGCTCGGGAATGCCGCGATTGTGCGTGTAGAACGTCCGCCCCTCGTGCAATGCCTTCATCGCGGCGTCGCCGATGAATTTGGGGGTCGGCACGTCAGGCTCGCCAAAGAACAGCGGGATCACGTCCCCGGTCGCGCGCGCCAGCCGCGCCACCTCCAGCAGCGGCGAGTCCGGCATGGCTTCGATGGTGTCGCGGACGATGGACATGAGGGAATGGGGCCGGCCTGGGAAAAGAGGGGCGGCCTATATCGTGTTGAGGA
>CAVSSV010000055.1:0-34705 GCA_963730695.1 uncultured Pseudomonadota bacterium | reverse complement strand
TGAATGTGCGCCTCAGCATGTTCGGCGCCGGCGTTCATCGCGTTTCCGATCATCGCCGACGCAGATCTACCGTTCGTCGCGCCCGGCCTTTACAAAGAGAACGCGAGGCGTTCCGGCCCTATTTGTTCGCGACGCCGGTGTTCTTCCTTGCCGGCGCCCTGCTCGTCTATTTCGTCGTCATGCCGCTGCTGGTGCGCTTCTCGGTGTCGCTGCAGCAGGTGAACGTGCCGGGCGAGGCGACGATCGAGCTGCTGCCCAAGGTCAACGAATATCTCTCGCTGATCACGACGCTGATCTTCGCCTTCGGCATCGCCTTCCAATTGCCGGTCATTCTGACGCTGCTCGGCCATGTCGGCATGGTCAGCTCGGCGCAACTGGTGGCGATGCGGCGCTACGCCATCGTCGGCGTGACGGGCCTCGCGGCGATGCTGACGCCGCCCGACCTTATCAGCATGGCCTCGCTCACGCTGCCGATGATCGCGCTCTATGAAGGTTCCGTGCTCGCGGTGAAATGGATCGAGCGCTCGCGCGCGCAAAGCGGCGGCGGCGACGCCCGCTGCTCCGGCGTGAGCGGGCGCGACGTCGGACTCGCATTTCTCGGTCGCGGTCACCTGGGGTCTGACTTTCATTTTCATCCGCATGGGCGTCGAATCGACGCCTCCGCTCGCGCTGTCGGGGTTCCGCTTCCTCTTTGCGGCCGTGCCGGCGGTGTTCTTCGTGCCGCGCGCCCAAGCGTCCGCTTGCATCGTCGCGCTGTACGGCCTGCTGATCGGCGTCGGCGAGTTCGGGCTGCTGTTTATCGCCATACGCTTGGGGATGCCGATCGGGCTGACCTCGCTGGTCATTCAACTGCAGGTCTTTGTCACGATCGCGCTGGCGCATGCGTGGCTCGGCGAGCGGCCGCGCGGCACGGCGGTGATCGCGGCCGGAATCGCCCTGATCGGCATGGCGCTGATCGGTTACGCGCGCTTTCAAAGCGCGGCGCTGCTTCCCTTTGTGCTGATGATTGCAGCGGCGTGTTTCTGGGGCGCCGGCAATGTCGTGGGCAAAATGGCCGGGCAGCGTCGACATGTTCGCCTTCATCGTCTGGTCGAGCCTCGCCGCGCCGCTGCCGCTGTTCTTGCTTTCGGCGTGGCTAGAGCCGGGCGGGTTGGTCGAGGCGGTCTCTCATCCGACGCTGAAGCTGACCATCTGCGTCCTGACGCTCGCCTATGCCGGGACGTTGTTCGGCTATGGCGTGTGGTCAAAGCTGCTGATGAAATATCCCGCGGCGCGCGTCGCGCCCTTCGCGCTGCTGGTGCCGGTCGTCGGCATGGTCGCGGCCTGGATTCTCTATGGCGAGCGCTTCGGGCCGATTGAGGCTTGGGGCGGTTTGCTGGTAATGGCCGGGCTGGTTTTCAACGTCGTCGGCGGGCGGATGCAAGGGGCGGCGCCCGTCGCTAAAGAGGCTCTCTCGACCATGCATGACATCAAGGCGATCCGCGACGATCCCGCGGCGTTCGACGCCGGGCTGGCGCGGCGAAGTCTTGCGCCGCTCTCGGTGAAGCTGCTGGCGCTCGACGACGCGCGCCGCGCCGCCATCGGCGAAGCGCAAAAGGCGCAGGAGCGCCGCAACGCCGCCTCCAAGGAGATCGGCGCGGCGATGGGGCGCAAGGATTTCGCCGCCGCCGAGGCGCTGAAAGCGGAAGTCGCAAAGCTGAAGGCGGACGCGCCGGCGCTTGAGCAGCGCGAGCGGGAAACGCAGGCGGCGCTCGATGTGGAGCTTGGCGCAATTCCCAACTTGCCCGGCCCTGATGCGCCCGATGGCAAGGACGAGAACGACAATGTCGAGGTGCGCCGCTGGGGAGCGCCGCCGCGCTTCGAGCGGCTAACAAGCCGCGCGAGCATTTCGAGATCGGCGAAGCGCTCGGCATGATGGATTTCGAGGCGGCGGCGAAAATGTCGGGCGCGCGCTTCGTCGTGCTGAAGGGCGCGCTGGCGTCGACTGGAGCGCGCGCTGATGCAGTTCATGCTCGATCTGCACACGCGCGAGCACGGCTACGAGGAGGTTTCGCCGCCGCTGCTGGTGCGTGATGCCGCGATGTTCGGCACGGCGCAATTGCCGAAATTTCGCGAGGATCAATTCCCGGCGGGCGAAGGCTTTTGGCTGATCCCGACAGCCGAAGTGCCGCTGACCAATCTCGTCGCGTGAAAGCATCCTCGACGAAGCCAAGCTGCCGATCCGTTACACCGCCGGCACGGCCTGCTTTCGCGCCGAAGCCGGCGCAGCGGGTCGCGACACGCGCGGCATGATCCGGCAGCATCAATTCCAGAAGGTCGAGCTCGTCTCGATCACGACGCCGGAGCAATCGGCTGCCGAGCACGAACGCATGACGGCTTGCGCAGAGGAAGTGCTGAAGCGCCTCGGCCTGCATTTCCGCACCATGGCGCTGAGCACCGGCGACATGGGTTTCGCCTCGCGAAAGACCTATGACATCGAGGTTTGGCTTCCTGGCCAGAACCGGTTCCGGGAGATTTCGTCCTGCTCCGTCTGCGGCGACTTCCAGGCGCGGCGCATGAACGCGCGCTCGCAAGGCGGCGGACGCCAAGCAGACCCGTTTCGTCCATACCCTCAACGGCTCGGGCGTCGCGGTCGGCCGCGCGCTCGTCGCGGTGTTGGAGAACTATCAGAACCCGGATGGATCCGTGACCGTGCCTGAGGCCTTGCGCGGGTACATGGGCGGGCTGACGCGGATCGAAAAACGCTAAGCCACGTTTCTCCGTGTGCCCGTTGAAAACGGCGATGTGAGGGGCGTGATGAGTTCGCTCGAACGACGGTGCAAACGCGCCCAGCCCCTCACCCTAACCCTCTCCCCGCTTCGCAGGGAGAGGGGACGATAAGACACGCGTTTGCTCATCCGGGCGGCCTTCGCTAAAGGCGTCCTCTATGGCGTTGCAGGGGATTTCCAGAGGCGAAGGGCGATCGGCGGCCGAGGCGCTCGATCGTTTGGCGCTCGCAGCGCAGCGCGCCGGCGAAGTCGCGATGAGCTATTTTCGCCTGGGCGCTCGGACCACCGCCCATGTCGAGTTCAAGGAAGGCGGCTCGCCCGTCACGGAAGCGGACCTGCGCGCCAACGATGAACTTCATCGCGTCCTGAGTGCCGAATTTCCCGGCGTCGGCTGGCTCTCCGAGGAAACGGCGGACTCCGCCGAACGGCTCGGCAAGTCGGAGGTGCTGATTGTCGATCCCATCGACGGCACGCGCGCGTTCCTGACCGGCGATGCGCGCTGGGCGGTGTCGGTCGCGCTGGTCTCCGGAGACCGCGCCATCGCCGGAGTCGTCCACGCTCCCGCCCTCGTGGAGACCTTCTTGGCCGCCAAGAAGCTTTGGCGCAACGCGCAACGGCGCCGCGCTCGCAGCCTCCAAGCGATACGGGCTCGAAGGATCGACCGGCGCCGGCCCGCGTCCGATGATTGAGGCGCTCGCCTCTAGCGCGGGCGTGGCGATCGCCGCCGCCGGACGAATCCCTTCGCTGGCCTATCGCCTCGCGCTGGTGGCGTCGGGCCAACTGGATTTTGCTTTGGCGACCGAGAACTCCAACGAGTGGGACATCGCCGCGGCCGACGTTTTGCTCGCCGAAGCGGGCGCTCGGCTCGTCAACGCCGCGGGCGTCCCGATCCGTTATAATTCCGCGACAACGCGGCAGAGCGCGCTTGTGGCAGCGCCGACGGCGTTGATGGAGACGATCTTTAAGGCGCGGCCGCTTTTTCTTTCGCCCTCGCCTTGAGACCGGCTGTTGCATTTGGCGGTCTGGCGAGGCAATCCGGCGCAAGGCATCGGTCGGGCCCCGCCGGCAAAAGCTCGGGTCCGGTAAGGTCGGCGCCCTTTTTGTATGTTGGACTTGCTCGGCCCAATCGCGGGCGCCGGAGGGATCCATGAGTTCCAATGAAACCGTGCCGCACGAATTGCAGCAGCGCCTTCACCTCGTCTTCGGCGGGGAACTGTCCAATCTCGAGAGCATGACGTTTCGTGATGCCTCGGCGATCGACGTCGTCGGCATTTTTCCGGACTATGACAGCGCCATGCAGGCCTGGCGGAGCAAGGCGCAATCGACGGTCGACAGCGCGCAGACGCGCTATTTCATCGTTCACTTGCACCGCTTCCTCGAACCCGCGGGTTTGCAGCGTAAGCCGGGCTGAGCGGACGGGCCGAAGGATACGGATTGAAAAGCCTCGCGCGTTCGTCTTTTGTGCAGGAGAGGCTGGGCGGCGCTTTCGCATCGTATTTGCGATGGGTTCGGCGCACCAACCGGTTCGTAACCGAGCCTGCGGACATCGATGTGATGGTTGCGGGCAAGACGCCGGTCATCGTCGGGATGTGGCACGGCCAGCATTTGATGATTTCGTATGCGTGGCCAAAGTCGGTCGTAGCGATGGGCGCCTTGATTTCGCGCAGCGCGGACGGCGGAATCCAAGCGGCTGCGCTGCGCCGCTTGGGCGTGCTGCCAATCCGCGGCTCCGGCGGCGGCGGCAAGACCAAGGCGGACAAGGGGGGAGCCGTCGCGCTCCGCGAAATGGCGCGGGCTCTCAAGGAGGGGCGCTCCATCGCGATGACGGCGGATGCGCCCAAGCGGGCGCGGGTGTGCGCCTTGGGGATCGTCACCCTCGCGCAATTGTCGGGGCGGCCGATTGCGCCGACCGCGGTGGTCACCAGCCATCGCTTTCAATTCGACACTTGGGATCGCGCGTCGCTCGGCAAGCCCTACGGCAAAGGCGCGATCGTCGTCGGCGACCTCATCTGGGTGGCGCGGGACGCCGATAGCGAAGCGCTCGAGGCGGCACGCCAGCGCGTCGAAACGGGGCTAGACGACGTCCATCGCCGCGCCTACGCGCTTGTCGGCGCGGAAGACCCTGGCCGAGGCCTGCGGACGCCATGAGAACGCCGCTGACGCTTGGCGCCTATCGCGCAGCCACCGCTCTGGCCTCCCCGTTTGGCGGCTTTTGGCTACGGGCGCGTCTGGCGCGCGGCAAGGAGGATCCGGAGCGGCTGGACGAGCGCTTTGGCGCCGCTTCGCGTCCTCGGCCGAAGGGACCGTTGATCTGGGTGCACGGCGCGAGCGTCGGGGAAGCCTTTTCGCTCGATCCGGTGCTGCAGCGCATTGCCGCAGCGGGGCATGCCTGCCTGGTGACGACGGGCACGGTCACTTCGGCCCGCATGATCGCCTCGCGTCTGCCGCCGCGCGCGATGCATCAGTTTGCGCCGCTGGATTTGCCGGGGCCGATGCGGCGCTTTTTCGCGCATTGGCGGCCCGATCTCGGCTTGATCGCCGAGTCCGAAATCTGGCCCAACATGATCGTGGAGGCGGCGCGCGCGCGCGTGCCCCTGGGCCTGATCAACGCGCGCATGAGCCAGAGAAGTTTTTCGCGCTGGCGCCGCGCGCCGCGTTTCATGGGCGCGCTGTTGCAGCGTTTTGAGTTCTGCCTAGCGCAGACGCCTGATGACGCGGAGCGCTGGCGCGAACTCGGGGCGGACAACGTCGAGGTGTCGGGAAACTTGAAATACGACGTCGCCGCGCCGCCCTATGACCGCGAGGAGTTTGCGGTTCTTTCGGGCGCGCTGACGGGACGAAAGATCTGGATCGCCGCCTCGACGCATGCGGGCGAGGAGCGCATCGCGGCCGAGGCGCACCGCGCGATCTCAACCGCGTGGCCGGAGGCGCTGACGATCATCGCGCCTAGGCACGCCTCGCGTGGGGCCGCGATCCGCGACGAATTGACCGCGCGCGGCTTCAAGGTCGGCCTTCGCTCCGAGGGAGACCAACTCGGGGCTGCGTCCTCGATCTACGTCGCCGACACCATGGGCGAGCTTGGCTTGTTCTATCGGCTCGCCGGCGTGGTGTTCGTGGGCAAATCGCTTAGCGGGGAGGGCGGGCAAAATCCGATCGAGCCGGCCAAGCTCGGCTGCGCCCTGTTGCATGGGCCGAACGTCGCCAATTTTCGCGACGTCTACGAGATGCTCGATGCTTCCGGCGGCGCGTTGCGCGTCGACGACGGCGCCGCGCTCGCGGCGCAATTGGCGGTGCTGTTCCGCGACACGGCGCAACAGCGTCAAATCGCCCGGAAGGGCCACCATTGCGTCGAGGCGCAGGCAGGCGCCGTCGACCGCGTGATGCGCCGCATTCAGCCGTGGCTGCAGGCGCCGGCGCCATGAGGGCCCCAGGCTTTTGGAGCGTTCGCCCACCGACGTTGCTTGCGCGCTCGCTCGCGCCGTTGGGGGCGCTCTATGGCGCGCAGGCGTTGCGGCGCATGGCCGTCAGGGCCCCGCGCGTCGATGCGCCCGTGATTTGCGTTGGCAATTTTGTCGCCGGCGGCGCCGGCAAGACGCCAGCGGCGCTGGCCATCGCTGAGAAGCTGATCCGGTCAGGAAGGCGCGTGGCGTTCCTGTCGCGTGGCTATGGCGGACACGGGCAGGCGGTGCCCTTAAGAGTGGACGTTCACGCTCATAGCGTCAGGGAAGTGGGCGACGAACCGCTGCTGCTGGCGCGCGCGGCGCCTTGCTACGTCTTTCCCGACCGCCTCGCGTCGGCCGAAGAGGCGATCAGCGACGGCGCCAACGTGCTTGTTATGGACGACGGTCTGCAGAATGCGAGCCTGGCGAAGGATTTGCAATTCGCCGTCGTCGACGCCGGTTCCGCCTTCGGCAACGGCCTTTGCGTGCCAGCCGGGCCGCTCCGCGCCCCGGTCGCGGCGCAGGCCGACTATGTCGACGCGATCATCTTGCTCGAGCGTGACAATGGCGAAGAAAGCGACCTCTCCGACCTGCCGCGCCGGCCGACTTTTCGCGCGCGCCTCGCGCCGGACGCGAGCGCCGCGGCGCCCCTGATTGGCCGGCCGGTTCTCGCTTTCGCCGGCATCGCCACGCCGCAAAAATTCTTTCAAACGCTGCGCGGCGTCGGCGCCCAATTGGCGCGCGTCAGAAGCTTTCCCGACCACCATCCGTATTCCACGCGCGAACTCGACGTCCTATTGGAGTTGGCGCAAGCCGAGCGTTTGAAAGCTGTGACGACGGAAAAGGATGCGATGCGCATTCCCGCCGCTTACTTGCGCGACATCGCCGTTCTGCCGGTGGCGTTGCGATTCGACGACGAGGCCGAAGTCGCGGCCTTGCTCGGCAAGCTCTTGCGGCGGTAGGGCGACCGCCTCACGCCGACAAGGCGGCCCTTATTTTCGCGGCATGCGGCTCAAGTTCTGGGGCCGGCACGAACTGGCCGCCCGGCGGCCGCAAAGCGACGCCTTCCCAGCGCGGCAAGATATGAAAATGCAGATGGAACACCATCTGGCCGCCGGCCGCCTCGTTGAACTGCTGCAGCGTGACGCCGTCGGCGGCCATGCCGCGTTTCACCGCGATGGCAAGACGCTTCACCGCGGGCATCAGCCGCGCAAGCGCGTCTTCCGGGACGTCGAGAAGGTTTCGCGCGGCGACTTTTGGAATGACGAGCGTATGACCTTCCGCGCGCGGCATGACGTCCATGAACGCGAGGGCGTCGTGGTCCTCGTAAACGCGGACGCAGGGCGCTACGCCGCGCAGGATCTTGGCGAAAATGTTGTTGGGATCATAGGCCGTCGTCAAGGGTCAGTCCTCGTGGCGAAAGGGAAGGGCCGCGGCCGAGTCTTCGATGGCGGCGTTCACCGCCGCGCGTTCGCGCTCGAGATATTCTTCAACCGCCGCCGAGAGACGCGGATCGGCAAGCTCGTGCGCCGAGTGGGTGGCGACCGCGCGATAGCCGCGCAAGAGCTTGTGCTCCCCTTGGGCGCCGGCCTCGACGCGCTTCAGGCCGCGCGCCAGGGCGAAGTCGATGGCCTGATAGTAGCAAAGTTCAAAGTGCAGAAAGGCACGCTCTTCGATGGCGCCCCAGTAGCGGCCGTAAAGCGCGTCATCGCCGATGAAGTTCAATGCGCCGGCGATCGGCTTGTCGCCTTTCATCGCCAGCATCAGGACGATGCGGTCCGCCATGGTTTCGCCAATGCGGTCGAAAAAACCTCGCGTCAGATAGGGGCGGCCCCACTTTCGCGAGCCGGTGTCCATGTAGAATTTGAAGAACGCGTCCCAATGCGCTTTGCCGAGCGCGGCGCCGGTTATGGCGTCCACGCGCAAATCGTCGCCGAGCGCGTCGCGGCGCTCGCGCCGGATGGCTTTGCGCTTGCGCGAGGCAAGCGCGGCGAGGAAGGCGTCGAAATCGGCGTAATTGTCGTTGAAGAAGTGGAACTGCTCGCCGGTGCGCAGCAGCAGGCCGTCGGCGCCAAGCTGCTGCGATTCCTCCGCCGTCGTGAACGTGAGGTGGATCGAGGAAGTCTTTGTGGCGCGCCTTAAGGCGCGGAGACCGGCCAGCAGCGTCGGATAGGCGTTGTCTGGCGCGTCCGCCGCCACCAGCAGGCGCCGGCCGGGCACCGGCGTGAACGGCACGGCGACTTGCAGCTTTGGGTAATAGGCCCCGCCGACGCGGGCGTAGGCTTCCGCCCAGCCGTGATCGAAAACGTACTCTCCTTGGCTGTGGGCCTTGAGATAGGCGGGCGCGCAGGCGACGAGCTTGCCCTCGTCGGATTCGACGAGGACATGCGCCGGGGTCCAGCCGGAACGGCCGCCGACCGAGCCGGAATGTTCCAGCGCTTCGAGAAAAGCGTGGGTGATGAAGGGGTTAAATCGCTCGCCGCCGCTCGATTCAAAACTCTGTCCGGGCGGATTGGCGCAAGCGTCCCAATCCGCTGCAGAGACCGCGGCAATGGAATTGACGGAGCGAACGTTGAGACGGGGCGAGTCCATCGGGCGCTATCTTAGCGCAGCGCGCCGCGGAGCCAAGCATTGTCAAATCGCCGCAGTGCGGCAAAGGCTTTGGACCGACGTGTGGGCGAGATTCGGGAGGCCGATGTGAGGTTTGCCTGGGCCGTCGGCGTGGCCGGCTTGGCATTGGCGGGATGCAACGCCGCAGCGCCAACTCCCGCTGCGGTTCCTGGGGCTGCGCCGCAGGCGACGGCGCTGCCGGCCGCGGGAGGAACTTGCCAAGCCCACATCGCTCGTTACCGCGCCGTGCAGGAGCAAGACAAAGTGACAGGGAATATCGCCGCCGGCGTCTACGCGCAGGTTAAGGCGGAGATGGACGCGGCGGCGGAACAATGCGCAGCGGGGCGCCAAGCGCAGGCGGAAGCGATGATACGCGCTTCAGAGGCCAAGCATGGCTATCCCTCGGGGATCTAACTCGGCCTGAGGGAAACGTCGCTTAGGCCGCGCTCGCCCAGGCATAGCGAATATACAGCGCGGCGAAGGGCGAGACGTTCAAGCCGCCGAGGTCGTCAAGCGTGCGCACGACGTGAATGCGCGCAAGTTCCGGTTCGGGATCGGCCGCGAGGAAGTCGTCGATGCGGCGCTTGCCTTCGGCCGCCGGTACTTTCAGCGTCATCGGCTTCATGCAAGCGAGACGCGGCCCGTCTTCGATGACGACCCAACCGTCGCTGATGGTGACATCTGCTGGGCTCAGGCCAGTCTCCTCGCCAAGTTCGCGCACCGCGCTCAGGCCGAGATCGACGCGGGCGCCCACGAGGTCCTTGCGGTCAGGCGCGCCGGAGGGGAAGTAGACGCGGCCGGCATTGGCCGTGTGCTCGGCCATCTCTGCGAGCAGGAACGCGCCGTCGGACCCTTGGATCGCCGCCATCGAAAAGAAATTGACGATCTGGATTTCGGGGAACCCATTGCCACGCCAGTGGAGATAGGCCGCATAGTCCGTCTCGAACGCCTCCAAATTCACGCGTCTTCCTGCCTCGTCAAAGGTCCGGGTGCGCGACAGAAAGAGCCGGCCGTTGAACAGGGTTGGCTTTGCCGCCTTCGCGCGCGCGAACGAGGCCTCGATCGCGCGAGCGTTTTCTCGGGCATAGGGCCAATCATAGTCGGAAAGCGTCACGACGACGTCGTCGACTTCCCGCACAATACCGACGTCTTGCCTCAATGCAGCAGCATCCCCTCGGAGACGATTATCGTCTCGCCGCCGATGGTGGCGGAGACGATTGCGCCGGCGTGAATCTCGATGCCGAGGCTGATGAGGCTCGGGCGGCCCATGGCGACGCCCTGGTGGATCGTGAGCATGGTCTCGCCGTCCGCAGGCGTCTCAAAGGTCTTGACTGCGCCGGCGAAGGCGGCGACGGCGGATCCGGTCGCTGGGTCCTCGCGGATGCCCCAGCCGGACGCGAACATCCTGGCGTAAAACGAATTGGGCGCCTCGCCGCGGGCGTAGACGAAAACCGCGCGGCCTAGATTTTCGCCCCAATTTCGCAATGACGGATTGGCGCGGTCGACAGCGTCGCGGCTCGCGACGGGCGCAAACTGAAACTCGACCCCAGCGGAGAAAACGCTGGGGACATGCCAATCAAATCCGATGTCGCTAGGCTCGATTCCCAGCCCGGTCGCGATGGCTTCGACGCTGGGCGCGCCGTCCAAGCGCTGCGGCAACTTTGGCAGCTCGAAATAGGCCCCCAAAGTCTTGCCGCCGCGGTGTCGCGCGACACATACGACATCGCCGATTTTCTCCTCCAGGACCAATCGGAGATCCTGCGCCTTCAAAAGCTGCGGCTCGCGCAAATGCGCGATCAGCGCCGCGGCGCCGACGGTCGGATGTCCGGCGAACGGCAGTTCGCGGCCTGGGGTGAAAATACGCAAGCGGGCGCTGTTCACGGGGCTATAGGGCTCGAACACGAACACCGTCTCGGCGAGATTGAACTCGCCGGCGATCTTCTGCATCGCCTCGTCGCTGAGGCCCGCTGAATCGAGCACCACGGCGAGCGGATTGCCGGCGAGGGCTACGCTGGCGAAGACGTCGAGCGTGTAAAAGCGGCGGCGCACGTCTGCGGCCTCCCTCAGAGTGGCTCTGCGACGAAGCTGCGGCTGGGCGCGGCGATTTCCGACTGCGCCGCGATCAACTGCAGCTCCTGAGCTCCTGCGGCGTAGGTGGCCGCGACGACGCCGTAGACGGAGGCCGCGGCCCGCGCAAGCGCGTCCGCTGAGTCGCGCCGTTCAAGCCAGCGCGCGAGAAACATCGCGCTCAGCAAATCGCCCGCGCCCTTGACCGCAATCGGCAGCCTAGGCGTGCGCACCCGCCATGCGCCCGAGGCATCGGCGACGGCGAGATCGAGCGCGTCGTCCGGAGTGTCCGCAAGGCGAAGCGACGTCGCAACCGCCACCTTCGGCCCGAGCCCCCGCAGCGCCTCGAGCGCCGCGCGCGCGGAATGCGCATCGTGGGGCGCCACGCCCGTGAGATAGTGCAATTCGAAGGCGTTTGGCGTGACGATGTCGGCTTCGCGCATCGCGCTGTCGCGGAAGAATTCCGCTATGCCCGGCGCGACGTACATGCCTCTGTCATCATCGCCGATCACGGGATCGCACGCGTAAATCGCGCCGGGGGAGGCCGCGCGCGTCGCGGCGACGGCCCTCAGCACCGCTTGGCCGATTTCGGCGCGCCCGATATAGCCGGTGAGCACGGCCGCGCAGGCCTTAAGCGCGCCGACCGCGCCAAGCCCTGCGATCAACTCGTCAAGGAACGCCGAATTGAAAGCGCGACCCTTCCAGCCGGGATAGCCGGCGTGGCTGGAGAACTGCACGGTGTGCAATGGCCACGTCTCGCGCCCAAGCCGCTGCAGCGCAAACCCGGCGGCGCTGTTGCCGACATGGCCGTAGACGACATGGGATTGGATCGAGAGAATCGCGCCCGTCATGGCAGGACAGGATGATGAAAACAGGCGCGCGTCAAAATTGACGATTTCCTCGCAAGATGAGACGGCCCGCAGGAGGCTGACATCCGAGGGCGTCTGGGCGTATTCTTGTCACCTACCATCCTCGAGGTCTTCATGAACGACGCCGTAGCGTTTCTTTCTCGCGCCATCCAGCAGGGGCGCGGCGCCGCGGCGGCCGACATTGTGCTGAAGGGCGGGCAGCTCTTTGATCTGGTCAGCGGCGAGCTCGTCAAGAGCGACGTCGCCATTTGCGGCGACCGGATCGTTGGAACGCATGGCGACTATCGCGGGACCCAGGAGATCGACGCGCGGGGCAAAATCATCGTGCCGGGCTTCATCGACACGCACCTGCACGTCGAATCCTCGCTGATCACGCCGCATGAGTTTGACCGCTGCGTGCTGCGGCACGGGGTGACGACCGCTATATGCGACCCCCATGAGATCGCCAATGTTCTGGGCGCCGAAGGCATCCAATATTTCCTCGACTCATCGCTCGCCACGGCGATGGATCTCAGGGTGCAATTGTCGAGTTGCGTGCCAGCGACGCACCTTGAAACGTCAGGAGCGCGGCTTGAGGCCGAAGATCTCGTCCGCTTCGCGCAGCATCCCAAAGTGCTCGGCCTGGCCGAATTCATGAATTTTCCGGGTTTGCTGGCGGGCGACCCAAGCTGCCTTGCCAAGATCGCCGCTTTCGCCGGCCGCAATTTGGATGGACACGCGCCTTTGCTTCGTGGCTACGACCTCAATGGCTATTTGGCCGCGGGCATTCGCACCGACCATGAGACCACCAGCGCTGACGAGGCGCTGGAGAAGCTCTCCAAAGGCATGATGATTCTCGTGCGGGAAGGCTCGGTCTCGAAGGACCTGCATGCCCTGGCCTCGATCATCACGGAGCGCAATTCCGCATTCATCGCTTTCTGCACCGACGACCGCAATCCGCTCGATATCGCCGAGGAGGGGCATCTCGACTTTCTGATCCGCACGGCCATCGCCCTCGGCGCGCCACCGCTCGCCGCCTATCGTGCCGCGAGCATTTCCGCGGCGCGGATCTTTGGCCTTAACGATCGCGGTCTGGTCGCTCCCGGCTGGCGGGCCGATCTTGTGTTGCTGGATGATCTCGAAACCTGCGCGGTTTCGCGGGTCATGACCGCCGGACGGTGGGTCGACGAGTCCTTGTTCGCCTCCCGGCCGGCGGTGGCGCCGGTCGGACGCGCCAGTGTGAAGGCGCGGAGCGTCGGCGCGTCGGATTTCGTCGCCAAAGGCAAGGGGCCGGCGACGCAGGCGATCGGCGTGGCGCCGGGCAAAATCATAACCGAGCGCGTGCCGGTGACGTTGCCGTACCGAAATGGCGAGCGGTCGGTCGACCTCGAGCAGGACGTCGTCAAGGTCGCGGTGGTCGGACGGCACGGCGTCAACGACAATCGCGCCGTCGCTTTTGTGAAGGGGTTCGGTATGAAGCGCGGCGCCATCGCCTCTTCGGTCGGGCACGATAGCCACAACATTACTGTCGTCGGCGTCAACGAAGAGGACATGGCGGCTGCGGTCAACCGCCTGATCGCCATCGAAGGCGGGTTTGCCGTGGTGGAAGGGAGCAAGGTGCTCGCCGAGCTGGCGCTGCCGATCGCCGGCCTCATGAGCCTTCTGACCTTTGAGGAGGTGCGAGAGGCTTTGATCCCGCTTCGCGCCGCGGCAAAGAGCTTAGGCGTCACGCTTGCCGAGCCATTCTTACAGGTAGCGTTCTTGCCGTTGCCGGTGATCCCGCATCTTAAAATCACGGACATGGGCCTTGTCGACGTCGACCGCTTCGATTTCGTCCGTGATTGACCGTTCCTCTGGGGCGCCAGGAAATCGTTAACGGTCTTCGACTATGCAACCCTGACCTGCATCGGGGTCAGGCGTGTATTTCAACTACGTTCTCCACAGGGGCCAGGACGTTTTTTGGCGCTTGTTAGCGCCGGGGAAGACGTTCTCCCTGCCGTCCTTGGCGCTCGCCTTTCTGGTTGCGGCGGTGTTTCTCTACGTGCGACATCGCCGGCGAGGCCGCGTCGGGGGCTGGCGCGTCGTCTTCCGTGCGCTCATGGCGAAGCGGGTGTTCGTTCATCGCTCGACGTTCGCGGATGTAGCCTATTTCCTCTTCAACGGCACGCTGCTGCTCGTCATCTTCGGCTGGGGAATTTGTTCGGCGTCGCTCTTTGACTCCTTCGCCGAGCGCGGCCTGGACCGGCTGTTCGGTCCGAGCGCTCCCTCGACGTGGTCGCTTTTCCTCTTGAGCGCCATTGTTACCGTGGTCCTGTTCCTGACTTACGAATTCACCTATTGGTTCGACCACTATTTAAAGCACAACGTCGCTTTCCTTTGGGAAGCACACAAGACCCATCATACGGCCGAGACTCTAACGCCGCTGACGCAATACCGCGTCCATCCCTTGGACACTCTGGTGTTCACGAACCTGCTCGCGTTCGCGATGGGGACGGTCGGCGGCGTCCTCAACCATGTCTTCGGCGAAGCGGTGCCGATTTTTGCGGTCGACGGCAAAAACATTGGTCTGGTCGTGTTTGTCTACACCACCCAGCATCTCCAGCATTCGGAAGTCTGGATACCGTTTCGCGGCTGGCTTGGGCGCGTCTTCGTCAGCCCGGCGCACCATCAGCTTCATCATTCCGCCGATCCCGAACATTTCAACGCCAATCTTGGCGGCAGCCTCGCAATCTGGGATTGGCTTTTTGGCACGCTTCGCATTCCGGATGTGCGGCCGTCAGATCTCGTCTTTGGAGTCGCGGAACCGGGTGTCGATCCTCACAGTTTCATGGTTTTGGCGTTCCGTCCGTTCGCGCGTTTCGCGCGCGAGATCGGCGCTGTTTTCGTGCCGAAACGGAATGTCGCCGGCAGTCTACCGGCGGAGCCTCCCCGGCGGCTGTCGATCGAACAGGACCGCGCGGCTTAGCGGTTCGCGCGCTGTCAGCGAATGAATGAACCCTGGCGCAGATCGCGCATCGCTTGATTGATCTCTTCGCGCGTGTTCATCACGATTGGGCCATGCCAGGCGATGGGTTCGCGCAAGGGTTGGCCAGAGACGAGCAGAAAACGCACGCCGCGCTCGTCCGCCTGGACGACGACTTCATCGCCGCTGTCGAAAACGACGAGCGAGCGGTCGCCGGCGGGAGCGCGCGTCACGATCTCAACGCCATCGATCTCCTCCTCTTGCAGCACGCCGAAAGGTTTTGACGCGCCTTCGAACCGGGCCTCGCCCTCAAAAATATAGGCAAACGCCTGCCTGGAGGTTTCGACCTTGAGCGCCTTGCGCACGCCGGCGGGAACCCAGACGTCGAGATAGCGCGGATTGGCCGCGACGCCGTCGACGGGTCCCTTCTTTCCCCAAAACTCGCCGCAAATGACGCGCACGCGGACGCCGTCGTCGTCGACGACCTCCGGGATCGCGTTTGACGTCACATCTTGATAGCGCGGCGCCGTCATCTTCAAAGACGAAGGCAGGTTCGCCCAGAGTTGGAACCCGTGCATCCCGCCGAGCGCATCGCCCTTCGGCATTTCCTGGTGCAAGATCCCGCGCCCTGCGGTCATCCACTGGACGTCGCCCGCGCCCAGCGCCCCACGATTGCCGAGGCTGTCGCCGTGATCGACAGTCCCTGAAAGCACATAAGTGATCGTCTCGATGCCGCGATGCGGATGCCAGGGAAAGCCGGCGGCATAGTCCTGAGGCCGCTCGTTGCGGAAATCGTCAAGCAGCAGGAAGGGATCGAAATCCTCGGTGTCGCCAAAGCCAAAGGCGCGCCGTAGCTTCACGCCGGCGCCCTCGATGGTCGGTTGCGACTGAACGATGCGTTTGACGGCGCGGATCGACATGGGCGGCCCCGGGAAGACTTGATGACGCCATATGGGACGCGCGACGTTGCTCGTCCAGGGCAGGGCGGCCCCAGGAAATCCTAGGGCGGTCCCGCGCCGATATTCCGCGCTGCCAGAGCGCCCGCTTGGACGGCATTTTCGAGCGCAGCCAACAGCGGTTCTCCCCTGAGATGAGAGGCGAGGAACGCGGCGACGAAAGCGTCGCCGGCGCCAGTGGAATCCACAGCGTCAATGGGCGGCGACGGGACCTCAAGAATCTCGCCCCCCTGGGCGGCGATGCAACCGCGCCGACCGCGTTTCAGCACCACGAGCGGGAAACGTCGCGCGAGCCAGTCGAGTTGTTTCGCGGGGCCTGCGAGGCCCGTCAAAGCTTCCGCCTCGTCCTCGTTGGGAAAAATCGCTGTGGCGCCGGCGATCGCCTTCAGGACGACATCGGCGCCGATTTCGCGGATGAAGGACGCGGATGCGGGGTCGAAACCGAACGGGGTCGGCCGCGATTTTTCGATGACCTCGCGCACCATCGTTCGCGTCGATTCGCAGACGAGCGAATAGCCGGAAAGTTGTATGAAGTCGGTGTTCGCGAGGACGTCCGCGGGAACGTCCTTCGCGCACAGCCGTTCATTGGCGCCGCGATCGGTGAGGAAGCTGCGCTCCCCCGACGGGTCGACGATGACGATGAGCCGTCCGGTTTGCGCTTCGTTGTCAGCGGCGAGGCGGGGCATGACGTCCTTGGCGATAAGTTCTGCTTCAAGGCGGCCGACGTCGGACGCTCCGACACGCGCGACGAATCGCGGATTGAGGCCAAAACGGCCCATCCAGACGGCTTGATTTGCGGCAGATCCGCCTGCGGTCAGCCGAATCCTCGCTCTCTGATCCGAGCCGACGATGAGCGGCCCCGCAGGCTGAACGACGATGTCCTGCATGATATCGCCGATGACCAGCACATTCGGCGTACGCTGCGACTGTTCCAAGGGACGACTTTAGAGCTTCACGTATTCGGCCGCGATGCGCGCCGCCAGCGCTGCGTTATTTTCGATGAGCGCCATATTGACCGCCAAGCTTTTTCCCCCGCTTCGCTCAAACACGCGCTTGAGGAGGAACGGCGTCACGGCTTTGCCGCGGACGCCCTGAGCTTCGCTGTCCGCAAGCGCCGCTGTGATTTCACGCTCGATCTCTGCTTCGGGCAGAGCATAAGCGGCGGGAGGCGGGGTGACGATTAACGCGCCGGCAGGTCCGATCTCCCGTTGCAGGCGGATGGCGCTGGCGATTTCGCGCTCAGCATCGAAGCGATGATCGAGGCGTTGACCGCTGGAGCGCGCATAAAAGGCCGGAAAGTCGTCGCACTGGAAGCCGAAGATCGGAACGCCATGCGTCTCCAGGAATTCAAGCGTGCGCGGAATGTCGAGGATGGATTTAGCCCCCGCGCAGACAACGGCGACCGGCGTGCGCGAAAGCTCGATCAGATCGGCGGATATGTCGAGCGTGCTCTCCGCGCGGCGATGCACGCCGCCAATGCCCCCGGTGGCAAATATCGCGATCCCGGCGCGCTCAGCGATCGCCATGGTCGCCGCCACCGTCGTTCCCGCGTTCCGCCGCTTGGCGATCACGGCCGATAAGTCGCGCCGCGTCGCCTTGAAGGCCGAGGTGTCCCGTGCGAGCCGCTCGAGGTCTTCCGGACCCATGCCGACGACAAGCCTGCCGTCGAGGATGCCTACCGTCGCGGCAACCGCGCCGTTCGACGAAACGACGGCCTCCACGCGCTGCGCGGTTTCAAGATTTTGCGGATAGGGCATGCCGTGCGTAATGATCGTCGAATTCTAACGCGACGACAGGAGCGTTAGCCTTTTGCGCCTCAACGACTTTTTCTGAGACGTGGAGGAAATCCACTTTAGACATCGGCGAACCTTTGGGCGCGCCGGGGTGCTCTGGCGCAGCGGGCAGGCCTTAGCGCTGCGGCTGGGGCCGCGCAACGTCCGCCGCGGGGCGACGGCCTCTTGCGCCGGGGCCCGCTTGCTGCGCATTTTCACGCCATGAACGACCACCCCCGGGACGCGAAGCCGATCGCGCCCTCACTGGAGGACGCCCTGCGGCGCGCACGTATCGAGGCGGCCGAACAGGCCGGCGCTTCGAGCACGTCGCGCGAGGTGGATTTGGCGCGTCTGGACATGCTCGAAGACGCGGTCCGCCCGGTGATCGAACAAGCGCCACGCGAGGCGAATCTATTCGACTTCGGCAAGAGCTACGGCGACCAGCCGCGCCTTTTCCTGGATATGATCGCGTTTATCGAATTGGCTGAGGATCACAGGACCTATCGATTTTTCCAGGATACGCGCTATGGGCGCATCCTGATCGCGGAGAGCGCCCGGATTGAAACGATCGTCGCTGCGGTCACGAATTACGTGGCGCGGCGCCTGATTGAACGCGAGCGCGCGCTGGCGTCGGATTGGCGTAGCGCGGCGAGCGCGCCGCAAGAACCGGCGATCACGCGGTCGGCGCGGACGCTGCCGCTAGAGCCCGTTAGGTCGGCCAAGACTTCGCAATGCCTGGGGCGCAAGGCTGGTGAAACTGCTCGGCGACACCATCAACGGGTTCTTTGTCGTCGTCGGAACGCTCGTGCTTGTCGGGCTGGTGCTGGTCGGCGCCTACTACGGCTGGATTCAGTGGGGGCGAGCGTTCTGGTTTGCGCATTTTGGCGGCGCGCCTTGAGAGGCGCAAAACCTACAGCACCGGCGGAAGCTCGATGATCGCCCCGGATTTCGCGTCGGGCCCCCGCGCCTCAATTTTTATGGCGACTTGACCGCTCTGCAACGCAAGGCTGACGAGGTGGTAGGCGGCGCGGTGTTTGTCGTCCGACAGCGCGGTCGATGCGGATGGCGCGCCGATCACGGGTATGCGCCCGCCGGCCGTTCGCGTCCGCGCGCTGTCGATAAAGTGCACCATGCGCTTGTGATGATGGCCGTGAAGCACCAACTCCGCGCCCTCCTCGGCGAGGGCCCGCTGTACTTCAGGCGCATCGACCATGCGCCGCATCCGGGCGATGCCGAGGATAGGCGCATGATGGACCATAACGACGCGGACCAGCCCTTGCTTGTAGCCGTCAGACAGTAAACGCCGCAGCTGCGCGATCTGATCGGCGCCGACCCGCCCGGTGGCCATGAACAGCTGCGTTGGCAGCCCCGAATTCACGCCGATCAGCGCGACCTGGCCGCGCAGCCGCATATAGGGAAACGTGAAAGCGCCCGAGGCGTTCGCGTCGTCCGTGGTCCAGGGCAGGAACGATCTCGCCAGCGAGGGCATCGCGCCGGCGACGTAAGCGTCATGATTGCCGGGAACGAAGCTGACGTCGCTGACATCGCCCAGCGAATGCAGCCAGCGCAGCGCCGCCTGATACTCGCGTTCTAGAGCAAGGTTTACGATATCGCCCGTCATGGCGACATGGTCGGGTTTGTGGGCTCGCAGATCGGTGACAAGGCGGGAGAGCATTGCGCCGTCGGTGTTGCGCTCGCGGGCCCGCTTCCAGTTGATGTACCCGAGCGTTCGCTTCAGCGTCCGTTCGTCGCGCGCCGGCCATGGGGCAGGGGGCAGATGAGCGTCCGTCAGATGCGCGATGCGGAAGTCGGATGACAGGTTAACCTCACTGACACGGATCGGCGAATTGCCTTGTGATGGCGTACGGCGCGATTTCTGTCGGCTCGAATCGGAAGCTTATCAAAAAGCGTTATGTCGTATGAGTTTGGCGGCGGCCGGTTGCTTCAGACGCCGGGCCTTGCGAAAGCGTCGCCGTTTTGCTGAGTGGGGCCTCCTTGGTCGACCCGTCCAAGCGTCCCTTCCCAACGGCTAGAGATGTCTGAACCCAATTTCACGATCGAATCGCAAACGAACGGTGATCTCGAGGCGATCCAACGTCTGAGCGAACGTGTCTTCGGGCCGGGCCGATTCGCGCGTACCGCGTACCGAATTCGAGAATCCGTCGACTCGGACCCAAAGCTCAGCTTTGTGGCGCGCGTTGGGTCGCTTCTGGTCGGATCGAACGAAATGACCGCGATCATGATCGGAGACACCCCGGCGTACTTGCTGGGCCCTTTGGTCGTCGAGCCTGTGTTCCGCAGTCAGGGCATCGGGGAAGCGCTCGTCAACCACACCTTGGTCTCCGCGACGGCGAGCGGAGCCAAATTGACGATCCTGGTGGGGGACGAGCCCTTTTATGCGCGGATGGGTTTCGCTCCCGCGCCTAAGGGTAAAATTCAATTTCCTGGGCCGGTCGATCCTGCACGGATTTTGTTTTTTGAACATGTGCCTGGCGCGATGGGCGACGCGGGCGGAGCCGTCAGAGGCGCTTAGGCCTTGTCGTCCGATCCCTGAATTGCCTTCGTCTTGTGCAACGCTTCGATCGCGCTGGGAGAAAGTCCGAGGGAAACAAGGATTTCATCCGTGTGTTCGCCGAGGCGGGGAGCGCCGCTCTCGGAGAAAAGGGCTTTCCCGTCGACGACGATCGGTGTGCGGACGCCCGGCACTCCATCCTTGCTAGCGTCGCCGATGCGCATGCCTCTGGCGACCACTTGCGGGTCGCTAAAAACCTCGTCGATGGCATTAATCGGACCGACCGGGATATCCCGCGCCTCCAGCGCCTCGTATAGCTGCGCACGGCTATAGCGCGCGATTCTCGGCCTTATCTCCTGCAGGAACGCATCGCGGTTGGCGACGCGACCCGCATTGGTTCGAAAGCGTGAATCCCCAGCGAGATCGCCAAGGCCAAGGAAGGTGCAGAGATCGCTGTTTTGCCGGTCGTTGCCGACAGCGATGACAATGGGCCCGTCGGCGGCGTCGAACACTTGGTAGGGAACGAGGTTGGGATGTGCGTTGCCCATGCGGCGCGGCGCGACGCCGCCGACGAGGTAATTCATTGCCTGATTGGCCAGCACGCCGACCTGGGTGTCGAATAGGGCAAGATCGATATGCGCCCCTTCTCCGGTGGCGGCCCGGTGGAGCAGGGCGGCCTGAATGGCGACGACGGCGTAGAGGCCGGTGAAAATATCCGCGGTGGCGACGCCTGCCTTCTGTGGCGCGCCACCCGGCTCGCCCGTTAGGTCCATGATGCCGCCCATCGCCTGGATAATAAAATCATATCCAGCCTTCTGAGCGTATGGGCCCGTCAAGCCAAAGCCCGTAATGGAGCAGTAAATAAGGCGAGGGTTGATTGTCTTCAGGCTGGCGTAGTCCAAACCGAACTTCGCCAGCGAGCCGGTCTTGAAGTTCTCGATGACAACGTCCGCGCGGCTGCACAGGTCGCGAACAATCCGTCGGCCGTCCTCAGCGGCAAAATCGACCGCAATCGATCGTTTTCCCCTGTTGCAACCGTGAAAATACGCCGCGCCGAGGTTCTCGCCGTCCTGCCCCTTGGCAAAAGGCGGTCCCCACGCTCGGGTGTCGTCGCCTGCGCCGGCCCGTTCGACCTTGATGACCTCGGCGCCTAAGTCCGCCAGGAGCTGCCCCGCCCAAGGTCCCGCGAGGATGCGGGCCAATTCGACGACCTTTACGTCCCCAAGCAGCTTCACGGGTTAACTCCCCTCGCGGCAAACCTGCCCGCCATCCGTTCTTTCGAATAAGTATGGCGTTCGGTCCCCCTTAGCGGGCATAGGATCGCAGGTCACTTTCAAGCCACGTTCGAGTCTCAAAAGGGGCCAGGAAGTCTTGTTCGAAGGCGGTCCATTGGGTTCACGGCTGCAGGCGATGGGCATCGCAAAGACTTCGCTCGCACCTAAATCACTCGGGCGGGACGTTGCGACGTGAGAGCCCTGCTGACCTCGGTCGCGATCCTTGTCATCGTATGCCTGGCCGCCGCGTTCGCCGCTCCGTTCTTCGTCAATTGGTCGTCCTATCGTCCACAGGTCGAGGCGGCCTTTCAGCGCCTCACTGGCATTCCGGCGTCTTTCTCTGGATCGATCGAGATTCAGTTTTTGCCGTCGCCTCGACTGCGCGCACAGTCGGCGACTCTTAAGCTCGCTAGCGCGTCGGTAAGCGCCGACGAGCTCGAGATCGACCCACAACTGACAAGGCTGCTTTCCGGGGAGGTGAGTTCTGAGGGCACTCCGGTTGGTGCGGCCTGTCATTCGCCTCGCAGCTGACGTCGCTGAAACGGGGTCGAATGCGGCGGGCGCAAAGCTGAACGCCGTATCGATCGACGACATTGAAGCGCAGGACGCCAAGCTCGTGCGCCGGGACGGTGGCGGCGGGGACGTGACGCTTGCGGACGAGGTCGATTTTTCCGGTTCGCTCGATCAGGCCCACAGCTCCCTGAAAGGCGCACTTGGGTTTGAAACGCGTGCCGCCGGCCGGATCAACGGCCAGTTTGTAATGGACTTTAGCCGCGCATCCGGGATGCCGATTCAAGCCGTGTTCGAGCCGGCGTCCAAAGCGATGCAGATGCACTTCGATGGCGAAGTCGTCGGGCTTCGTGAGTGGATCGATGGCGGGGCGAAGACGCCCGATTTGCGCGGCAAGTTTTCGGGCGTGGGGCCGATTCCTGGGTTGGGCCAAATCAAGAGCTGGAGCGCCAGCGGCGACCTCGTTGGCGGGTTGCCGAATTTGGCGCTGAGCAACGTCGCACTTCGGTTCGGCGCGCCTCCGGACGCTCTTGAAGGCACGGGCGCTGCTCAATTGATTCTGACGGATCGGGTGGACGGCTCGTTGACGGTCAATTTCCCCATTCTCGACCTGGATAAGGCTCTGCACGCAGACGGAACAAAAGTCGCCCGTCCATCGACCGCCTTGGCCACCCTGATGAGCGGTTGGGGTTCGCTTTCGCAACAATTCCCCGCCGTCTCGACCCTTGACGTCGACTTTCGCGCCAAGAGCGTCATCCTAGGCGCTCAGTCGCTCACGGACACCGCGCTTAGCTGGCGCCAATCGGACGACAAAGCGGCGCAGATCGAGGCCCGTGCGGCGTTTCCGGGAGCCGGCGCGATCAATTTCACGGGGAACGTCAAACTCGCTGCGACGCCTGAGTTTGACGGGCAGGGGCATCTCGACCTCGAAGATGCCCAGCGATGGGCTGAATGGTGGACCGCGAAGAATGGCGACGACTATGCCGCCTTGCGGAACTGGGCGGGTCTTCTTGGGCCCCGTCACCTTGGGTTCGATGGCGACATCGCGGTATCGGCCGGCTCCGTGGCGACGCGCGCAGGCTCTTTCATCCTTGGCGAAACGACGCTGACAGGGCCTTTCGCCTTTCAACGCGCGGACGGCGCGCAACGCTCGCAACTTCAGTTTGATCTTGCCAGCTCGAAGCTAGACTTCACCGATGCGTTCGACATCCCCGGTTCCCTCGATGCGCTCAGCGACGTCGATCTCAATCTTGGGCTCAAGGCAGACGCTGTGAACTTCCAGCGCGCGGGGCAAGAGCCGGTGCAGGCGGGCGCGTTCGAAACGAAGCTGCAAAAAACTTCGGGTTCGATCGCCATCAACCGCGTCCATCTCGAGAATTTCGGCGGAGCCACGCTCGATGCCCAGGGACAGGCCAACGCCAATCTGGCCCGTTTCAGCGGCACGTTAAGCGCGACCTCTCTGGTGGACCTTTCCGCACTCGCAAAAAGGGCGTTTCCTTCGCCGTGGACGTCTTGGTTGTCAGATCATGCGGCCGCGCTCTCGCCCGCCAACCTGAAGTTTTCGGCGAGCGCCGCTTCGCTGGACGCCGCCACGAGACTCGATTTTCTCTCGATGGAGACGGACGGCGCGATTTCTTCGCTCGATTTTGCAGCAAGCCGCTCGCATGCGCCGGGCTCGTTGCAGCGCGTTGTAAAAGCGAATCTGAACGCGAAATCGGCCGACGCTGTGGCGGCGTTGCTCGATCTTGGAAACGCGAGCGCACCCCCTGGCGCCGTCAGCGCGACCGTTACGCTCGTCGGCGACGACACGCCGAAGTTCAAGATGACCGCGGCCGCCGATGGGGCGTTTGGGACGATGTCTTGGAGCGCGGATGGGATCTGGAGCGCCTCAGGCGCGACGCTGACGGGCGATGCAAAATATGCCGCCGCGAACATCGCGCCGCTGTTCGACGTTCTCGGCGCAGGGCGCGTCAAACACTTTCCTATCGATTTGCCGTTGCGCGCCGAAGCGAAGTTGACGGCGGCGCCCGGCGCGATCGAACTGGCGAACTTGTCCGGCTCGCTAGCAGGAGACCGGTTCTCCGGCGGACTCCGATGGGTGCACAAGCCGCGGACCGATGGCGGCGCTGACCTTCAGATTGTGCGGGACGCGGCGGCTGCGGTCGGCGACGCGCCTGCCGAGAGCGAGGGCGTAAAGGGGACGCTAAACTTCGATTTGATCGATGGGGCCGCGCTCGTCGATCGACTGAATTCAAGCAGTGACAGCGATCGCGGCGAGCGGTCGTCAAAGCTCGTCTCCGCCGCTCCGTCCTCGGCCTTCGGAGTCCCGTTCGACGTCGTTGTCAGCGCGAAGCAATTGCGTGCGCCGGGAGGCGCGCTGATACGCGACGCGCACGCGCGCGTCGCCCTCGATCGAGGCTCACTGTCGATCATAGACGCCGCTGGAGCGCTCGGCGATGGCCGCGTGTCGGGCACGTTATCAGTCAATCCGACCGGTGATGTCTCTTCGGTGACTGGCGAGGCCGACCTTGACCAATACGCGCTTCCTGCTCCTTTCGCCCAAGGCAAAGTCGGCTTGAGCGTGAAATTCGCGACAACAGGCAGCGGACCCGCGCAATGGCTCAGCGGACTTTCGGGGTGGGGACGCGCCAGTCTTTCGGGCGTAAAGATCGCCAAGGCGGATCCGTCGGCGCTTCGCAACGTGGTTCAGCGCTCCGCAGATCTAGAGACGCCGATCGATGAAAAGAAACTCGGCGCGGCGTTGCTCGCCGGCCTCGGCAAGGCCAGCCTGACACTGCCCGATCAGGGGATCGCGCTGGCGATCAGCGGCGGCGTCGCCACGGCGACGCCGATCTCGATAGCGACACCCGCCGCTGCCGTTTCGATCGCCAGCCAGTACGACATTTCCCGTGGAAAATTCAGCGCGGCAATCCGGTTTGTCGACGGCGAAAAACTGAAGTTTTGGAACGGAGAGCCCGCGTCGTTGTTGTTGAATGTTGCAGCCGACGGCCAAGGCGTTGAACGTTCGCTCGATCTCGGGCCGCTTGTCTCGGGCCTCACGGCGCAAGCGATCGAACGCTCCGCCGACGCGGCGGAGACTTTTGCCGCCGACATTCGCGAAAGGGCCTATTTCATACGGAGAGAAAAAGCGGAGCGATTTCTCGCCCGGCGGGCGGCAGAGCTCGCTGCGTTCGATCGCGCGGCGGCGCAGGCGGCGGCGAAGAATGACGCGATCCAGCAATTGCTCGATCCGCCGCCGCCGCAGACCAGCGATCCGAGCACGCGGACGGTTGATGGGCCGAGCAGTCTCGTCAAACCAAAGGCAAGCGCCCCGAACACCGCTCTCGAGCTCAAAGGCCTCTACTGAACGCTTTGCCTTAGGACAAACTGCCTCACGGCGGACGATAGGTTGACCTCGCCTCGCCCTGAATTCGATCTCGGACACCAGCTTAGACAGGGAGATGTTCTTCCGCTCAGCGGCCGCTTTGAGCGCTGCCCAATAGCTGAGCTCTAGCGACAGGCTGGTGCGATGGCGCGCGATCGACACGGATCTCTTGAGAGGCTTTCCGACGTCGTGCGGCGACGTTGTCATTCTCGCAGCTTAACCTCTTCGATATCCTTTGAAAGCTTGGCGCCGTCCAGCACGGCTTCTTCGGCGCGCCTGCGCGTCTCGACCAATGCTTTCTCCCCCCGCGTGGCGCCGAACCGATGGCGATGCTCCGCCGCGGTAGCGTCCGCAGCAACCCGAGCCTTCGCCTTGCGAGCGCGCCTCAGATTGATCAAGTCGCCCATCGAAAGATCACTTCTTCCGAAATGCGTCGATCGAAACAACTTTGGACTTTTGTCCGTCCGGCTCGGCGGTGGCCGATTCGCTCGCCTTGCTTACGGCAACCTCAGCCGCCGGCCGCTTTTCCAGCTTCAGCGGCGTGGGGGCCTCGGCCTTAGCCTGAGGCAATATCTTATCGGGCGCCGGCTCTGATTCGGCGGCTGGAAGCGTGCTCGCGGCTTCGATCTTGAAACCAAAGGGAACGGACGGGTCGCTAAAACCGGTGACGGCAGAAAACGGAATGATGAGCCGTTCTGGCTTACGCGAGAAATTCAAACTCACTTCGAAGCGATCTTCCAGAACCGCAAGGTCCCAAAACTCGTGCTGGAGAATGATCGCCATTTCGTCTGGGTATCGCGAGGTCAAGAAGCTGGGAATCGAGACCCCTGGATCATGGGTCCGAAAGGAAATGTTGAAGTGGTGGTCGCCAGGCAACCCGGAACGCGATGCGTCCGTCAGCACCCGCCTCACAACCGAACGCAAGGCCTCCTGAACAAGTAAATCGTATCGAATCTGATCGTTGTGCATGGCCATTCGCGACTCAGTCGACCTAGAATTAATTGAGACCGAAATGCGTTTCAATGGCTCGAAAAGCGGAGGCTTCTGTTGCCGGGCGCCTCCAGACCCCGCCTAGGGGCGCTAACCTCTAGGGCTTGATTCCCAGTACCAGCACCGCATTACGCGGCGAGGGCCACCGGAGCATAGTTGTCATTCGCAACTATAGGTTTGACCCGATAACGGCGGTATCATGCCGAGCAAAAGAAACGCCCCTTCAGTCCCCCGTCGAACCTATTTCGCCCCCGCCCAAGTCGGGCAAAGACCGACTTGGGTGGAGGCGCCGGGTACCGCCCCCGGGTCCGAAAGACCTATTTCGACGTCCGTTTATCGCCATAGCCGTCTTGCGACGGCGATTTAGATATAGGGTGTCCCCGGGCGTTGTGCAAATGGCCTTGCGTCGGTTGACAGTCTTCAAGGGCCCGCATCGCTATAAGCGTCGCTAAACCGGCACGGCAGCGGCGCGGAGCAATTTGTAATTGATGGCGTCGACCAGGGCCTGAAAAGACGCATCGATGACATTCCCGGAGACACCAACGGTCGACCAACGGGCGCCTGTCGCGTCCCCGAACTCGATAAGGACGCGGGTTACCGCATCTGTCCCGCCCTGGAAGACCCGAACGCGATAATCCAGAAGTTCAAGATCCTCGATATGCTTCTGATAAGCGCCAAGATCCTTACGCAGGGCAAGATCGAGGGCATTGACCGGGCCATTCCCTTCGGCGGCAGAAATGAGCGTGTCAGGGCCGATCTTTATTTTCACGACCGCCATCGACTCGAGGTAAAGCGCCCCAGACGCGTTGTATTTGCTCTCGACGCTGGTCGTGAAACTTTCGATCGTAAAATAAGCGGGGAGGCCGCCCAGGATTCTTCGCGCGAGCAGCGCGAACGACGCGTCCGCCGCCTCATAGGCAAAGCCCTTGGCTTCCCGCTCTTTGATCTCGTCGAGCAACCGGCCAAGCCGCGGATCGTCAGGCCGAACCTCGATCTTCGCCGCCGCTAATTGAGACAGAAGGTTCGATTTTCCTGCTTGATCGGACACCAGAATTGCGCGGGCGTTGCCCACGGAGTTCTGGCGTGACATGCTCATAGGTCCGCGCATCTTTCGCGATTGCGGACGCATGAATTCCGGCCTTCGTCGCGAAAGCGGACGAACCGACGTAGGGGGCGTGCCGGTCGGGCTCCTCGTTCAGCAAGGCAGAGAGCTTGCGCGAGGTTTTGGTGATCTCGCGAAGCTTTGTCTTGTCGACGCCCGTTTCGAGCCACGAGGAATACTCTGGCTTCAAAACCAACGTAGGAATCAGCGACACAAGGTTTGCGTTTCCACACCGTTCGCCAAGACCGTTCAGCGTGCCTTGAACCTGACGCACCCCGGCTCTGATGGCGGCAAGCGAATTTGCGACAGCGTTATCTGTGTCGTTGTGAGCGTGTATGCCGAGATGATCCCCGGGAATGACATTGGCGACCGCCGCAACAATTTCTTCGATCTCGTGCGGCAACGTTCCGCCGTTCGTATCGCACAGCACCGCCCAGCGCGCCCCTGCGTCGAACGCCGCCTTCGCGCAAGCGAGCGCGTATTCGCTATTGGCTTTGTATCCGTCAAAAAAGTGCTCACAATCGACCATCGCCTCTCGGCCGGCTTGAACGGCCGCACGCACGCTTTCAGAGATGCAGTCTAGATTCTCCTCCAAGGTGCAGCCGAGCGCGACGTGAACATGGAAGTCCCAGCTCTTGGCCACGAAGACGATGGCATCCGCCTTCGCCGCGAGAAGCCCGGCGATTCCAGGATCGTTGCTGATCGATCGCCCCGGTCGCTTTGTCATGCCGAAGGCGCAGAACTTGGCCTTCTTCGTCGGTCGCTCCTTAAAAAATTCGGTGTCGAGCGGATTCGCGCCGGGATAGCCGCCTTCGACGTAATCAACGCCCAGCTCATCCAACATCGCCGCGATCTGACGTTTGTCCTGCAGCGAGAAGTCGACGCCGGTCGTCAGAGCGCCGTCGCGAAGCGTGGTGTCGAAGAGATACAGGCGTTCCAAAGACATCAATGCTTGCTCGAAAGGAGAGGGCTGGCTCCGCTTGCCGGCGCCGCGAAACTCAGCGCCATGGACGTACGCGGGAGCCAGACGTCGCCGAGCGCGACGAGGCTGCGACGCTCCGCCACGAAACCCATCTTAGAAAACAGCGGCCGCGCCGTGTCGCTGGCCTCTGTCGTCACTTTCTTCGCGCCGCGCGCTTTGGCGAGTTTCGTTAATGCGTCGACAAGCGCAGCGCCAACGCCGCGCCGGGCAAAATGCGGGGAGACATAAAGGAGATCGATGGTCTCCGCCTTGAGGCTAGCGAACCCTGCGAGCGCCCCGTCAATGCTAGCGATCAAAGTCAAAGCCTCGGCGAGTTTGCGGCCGAACGCTACCTCATCGTCGACTCGCGAACGCCAGGCATCGATTTGGTCGGAATTGTAGTCGTCCAGCGTCAATTCCTCTACGCTCGCGCGAAACACGCTTGCACAAGCTTGCGCATCGCTTGGGAGGTAAGGCCGGAGGCCGACGGCGCTCATTGTGCGAGGTTCCAACGCGCGCCATCTTTTGAGTCGGTGACCACCGCGCCGAGCGCAGCGAGTTCCGCTCGCAAACGGTCGGCTTCGGCCCAATTCTTATGCTTGCGCGCTTCCTCGCGTTTTTCCACGAGTTTTTCGATGGTTTGACGCAAATTGTCATCAAGCTCGCGCTTTGCCGCACCTTCAGGGAGGGCGACGCCAAGAAATGCCAAGTCTGCGCGAATTTGCGAAGCGGCTTGCGCACGAGCCTCTTCGTTGAGGGCCGGATCCTTCGCCTGCTTCGCCAGCGCGTGAAGATGCACAATGGCTTCGGGCGTGTTCAAGTCATCGGCAATGGCTGACACCACTTCTGCCGAAGGCGCCGACGCCACCTCCGCAGTCGCCGCCAATCCGAACTTGTGCAAAGTCGCCTCGGCTTCTTGCAAGGAATGGACGGTCCAGTCGATGGGCTGTCGATAATGCGTGCGCAACATTGCAAAGCGCAGGACAGGGCCTGGCCATACACGGCCGCCAAAGGCGGGGTGGCGCAGCAGTTGGTCGATCGTAATGAAATTGCCGGCGCTCTTGGCCATCTTCTCGCCTTCGACTTGCAGAAAGCCGTTGTGCATGAAGAAGTTCGCCATGCGCGGCGATCCAAAGGCGCAGCACGATTGGGCCATTTCATTTTCGTGGTGTGGAAACACCAAGTCGATGCCGCCGCCGTGGATGTCGAACACATTCTTTTCGACATCGTCGCATTGGAGGCCGCCGCCGTAGGGGGACAATAGCTTCGCCATCGACATTGCGGAGCATTCGATGTGCCAGCCCGGCCTCCCCAAACCGTCGATGCCTGCGGGGCTTGCCCATCCAGGCTCGCCTTTTGCGGACGGTTTCCAAAGCACGAAATCCATTGGGTCGCGCTTATAGGGCGCGACATCGACTCGCGCGCCGGCGATCATCTCGTCCAACGAGCGGCGGGCGAGCGAGCCGTATTTTGGCGGCGCGGCGGCATCCATAGCGTTCGGCGAGAAAAGCACGTGATTTGCCGCGACATAGGCAAATCCTCGATCGACAAGGCGATCGATCAGCCGTCGCATTTCGTCGATGTGTCCGGTTGCGTGGGGCTCAAATGTCGGTTCCAGGCAGTTGAGCGCCCGGATGTCCTCGTGAAACTGACGCTCTGTGACTGTTGTCACGCGGGCGATCGCCTCGTTCATCGGCAAATGAGGGAAATCGCGGGTCGCCTTTGCATTAATTTTATCGTCCACGTCCGTGATGTTGCGGGCATAGACGACGTTATCGCCGCCGTAGATATGGCGGAGCAGTCGAAATAGAACGTCGAAAACGATGATCGGGCGCGCGTTGCCGATGTGGGCGTAGTCCCAGACGGTTGGACCGCAGACGTACAGCCGCACGGCCTCCGCGTTGATCGGCTCAAAAAGCGCCTTGGTACGGCGTTGCGTGTCGTAAAGTCGGAGTGCCACGAGTTCTCGATTTGCTCTTTTTGCTGGGGAATCTTCGCAATCCGCTTCGCCTCACAGGAAACGGCTGTGCCTTTTATCGTAATCAACGCCTGCGACAAATGCGGAAAAATAAGACCTGGCAGGCCGCCTAGGCTTGGGCAATCTCCGCCGGACGAGCCCCACTCGGACGATAGCGGTGGGGTTAACGGGTTTCTCATAAAGCTTTGCCAATTTTAATGGATCGCGACGGGGGGATATCGGTGTCTGTTCGATTTGGCGTCTATCTCGTTGCAACGGCGATATCGCTTGGCCCAGTCGTCTTTTCCCGTCCCTGCAATTGCCGGCGACGCGCCTACGACTTTCGTCCTCGCCGCCAATGACACCTACGGCGTCGAGGACTGCCTGTTGACTAAGGAAGACTGCGGCCAGATCGTTGCCGACGGGTGGTGCGAAGCCCACGGCGCAGGAAAAGCCGTTAATTTCGGCCTGCAAAAAACCGCGGCGCGGTCAGATGAAGGCGACCTCGGCGAGCAAAGCAATTTAGAAATAGATTGCGGCAAGTGATTCCCGCAACGAGACTGACTCTCGCCGACTTTTGACCTTGCAAACTGTCGCGAATGAACGGGCGTGATGGAATTCGAATTAGAATATTCGAATTGGAATAAAAGACCGGTCGAATTGCTCCGATGACTCACGCTCTTTCTCTCGACTTCGTCGCGCCGCGGCGACGCAGCGACGTTGCCTTGAGCGCACGCTTCAGCAATTCGGGCTCAGCATGGCGCAATATTTTTGCATTCGTGAACTGGGAAAAAGACCGGGACAAAGCAACGCCGATCTGGCGAAGGCTTGCGACCTTAGTCCGCAGACAATGACGGTCGTCGTTGCAAACCTTGAAAAGCGAGAGCTGATCAGGCGTCTTCCGGACGAGGAAAACCTTCGCATCTTGCGGCTGAGACTGACGCGGGACGGAGAAGCCCTCGGCGTGGCGGCCGAAGAAAAGGCCCGCTCCGCGATACCAAAGCCGCTTCTTTCTGAAAGGCCGGAGGCGGAAGCGAGAGCAATTGCCGCTTTCCTCCAGCAGGTGGCGTCATACGGCGAATAAGATTCATTTCGGAGACCGCCAAGTTTTGCTAGCGGCAGGCGCTCAACATACGAGAGGTATGATTTGAAAGTCCTGCTTATCGGCTCAGGGGGACGGGAGCATGCGATTGCAGCCTCTCTGTCCCGATCCCCGCAGCTATCAAAACTTTATGCCGCGCCGGGCAATCCTGGATGCGCCGAGTTTGCAGAGTTGGCGGCGATCGACATTGACAACCACGACGGTGTCGTTCGGTTCTGTCGGGCAAACGGCGTGGATTTGGTCGTTTGCGGTCCGGAAGGACCCCTGGTCGCGGGCATCACGGACGCCGTCACCAAGGCTGGGATATTGTGCTTTGGCCCTACGCGCGCTGCAGCTCAGCTAGAGGGCTCGAAGGCCTTTACCAAGCAATTTTGCGACGAGTTTCATATCCCGACAGCTGGCTATCGCCAGTTTGATCGCGCCGATGCTGCAGTGAACTATGTGCGCGCGCATGGCGCCCCGATTGTCGTCAAGGCTGACGGATTGGCGGCGGGCAAGGGCGTGGTCGTGGCGGAGACCGTGGAAGAGGCCGTCGCGGCTATCGTCGATTGCTTCGAGGGGAAGTTCGGCGTTGCCGGAGCCCACGTCGTTTTGGAAGAAAAGCTGACGGGCCAGGAGATTTCTTATTTTGCGATCTGTGACGGCCAACGCGCCGTCCCATTCGGAATTGCCCAGGATCACAAGCGGGTCGGAGACGGCGACACTGGCCCCAACACCGGAGGAATGGGCGCCTTCTCCCCTGTCCCCTTTGTGGGCGAGGCCTTGTCGAAACAGATATTCGACGAGATCGTCAGCCCGACGCTAGCGGGGATGCGTGCGCGAGGGACGCCATTTCGCGGGGTCTTGTTCGCCGGCCTAATGATTGGTGATTCTGGACCCAAGTTAATCGAGTTCAACGTCCGCTTTGGCGATCCCGAGGCTCAGGTGCTTCTGCAGCGGGCAAGGGGAGATATGCTCGCTGTGTTCCAAGCCTGCGCCAAAGGCGAACTTGGGGACATCCAAGTCGAACTTTCGCCGGAAACCGCCGTTGGCGTCGTGATGGCCGCCAAGGGCTACCCAGGGCCTGTTGAGAAGGGCGCGCTAATCTCAGGTCTCGATTTGGATGAGGTGCGAGGCAACGCTCAAGTTTATCAAGGCGGCACGCGCCAACAAGATCATGCGATCTATGCCGATGGCGGGCGGGTGCTCACGGTCGTCGGGGTCGCGCCTGACCTCGTTGCGGCACGGAGCCGAGCGTATGCGGCCGTCCAGGCGATCAATTGGCCGGGCGCACTTTATCGAAAAGACATCGCGCTGCGCTCAGTGTCGAGCTTCAAACCGTGAGCACGCGGCCAACCGAAAGCCGCGCGCCCTGAATCAGTTCCCTGCCAGAGACGACATCGCGGCCGGGGCGCTGCGCGGAAACAATCCGCACCGCGCCGCGGCCGCAGGCAACGGTCATGTCCGTCTGGAGCAATTCGCCCGGCTTGCCTGTTGCCTCGATGAATTCCGCGCGCAGCAATTTGACGCGTTCAGCTGAGCCGCCGATCAGGATTTGCGCGTAGGCGCCGGGCGATGTCGCCAGAGCGTTGATATGACGCGCGACTTTATATCCGTCCAACGTCCAATCGATTGCGGCTTCGGTCTTGTCGATTTTTTTCGCATAGGTCGTTCCGGAAGACGGCTGCACGGTGAGGCGGGTATCGCCGCTCCCCAGTTCCTCGATAAACTCAGCCATCAACGTTGCACCGGCCTGCGAAAGACGATCCGCCAATTCGCTCGCCGTTTCCGTCGGCGCCGATAGCCGTCTTCCACAGCTTCGCGACCGGACCCGTATCAAGTCCCTTTTCCATCCGCATTACGCAGACGCCGGTCTCCGAGTCGCCGGACTGAATTGCTCGCTGAATTGGCGCTGCGCCGCGCCATCGCGGGAGCAACGAGCCATGCAAATTCCAGCAACCGAGCCTAGCTGCGCGCAACACGCCCGAGGGAAGCAGGCGACCATAAGCTACGACGACGATCGCTTCCGGCCTCAGCGCGACTAACGTCTCGACCTCTTCAGGCGTGAACGAACGGGGCGTGCGGACGACAGTTCCGCGGGCCTCTGCGAACGCATGCACCGGCGATGGCAACAGCGCCAGATTGCGCTTTCCCGAGGGCGCGGGAGCGCGGGTGTAAACGGCGCAAATGTCGTGGCCGGCCGCGACGAGGCTTTCGAGCGGCGCGACTGAAAAGATCGGCGTTCCCATGAATACGATGCGCATATCGACTGCGTATCTTCAACCGACGTCAAAATCCAGGGCGCTAGCGAACTGAACAATCGGGCCATCCGGCCAACCTCACTCGTCGTGAATCTTGCCGATTGCCGAAAGAATCAGTCTAGTCATGTCGGAATGGTATATGTCGACCTTCGTCTCTAGTCGGCGCATATCCGCGGAGAAACCAGTCTCGATGGTCTCTATCCGCCGGTCGTGGTCGGCCAGCTTCGAGCGCGTGGCCAAGATGAAGCCGAGGATGGCGGACATCACGGAGGTGGCCGCAGAGGCCGCCCACTCGAGGTACCCCCAAGATTGGGTGTCGAGAACTCATTGCGGACCCACCGTTTGGCCGGGTGTTCTCAGACCTGAGGTCACTTCTTGAACACCCTCGCTGCGCTCTCGACGGCAATCGTTCCGAAAAGCCCGGCTATGACGATGCCAACGATGTTCGAGAGCTCAGGCGATAGCCGGTCGTCATGCCAAGGCCGAGAGATTTATCCCAGACGAAAATTTTGCCGAGATAGAAAGCGATAGGATAGGCGAACGCCGGCCGCATTCCTCGCGTAAGCCAGTTCCCTTGTTCTGCGACAAGGATCTCGGTGTTCAATGCGTCGCGTTGTTCGTTGATTTGCGCGACCTGCGTCGCGAGTTCCGCGCGGATCTTCTCGGTGACTCTCCGCCTTCAACGTCGCCTTGTATCCGTCCAGGATCGAAGACACGAGGCCGGCCCAAGAAGGCTGCTGATCCAAGGTAGCAAAATGCCGAGCATGTCATTTCACCGGCGGGTTGTGCGAGAGCCGCGCTACGATCGCCACGGCCATGACGACAGGCGGGATGACCGGGTGATACTGCACCGGAATCACCGCCTTGAGGCTGTCGGCGAACTGCGAGAATTGAGCATCGCCCGTGATCTGCGATGCAAGGTCAAGGGCCTGTGCTCCGAGCGTCAGGATCATGCCCCAAGCCAGGACAAAGATCGTCAACGAACCTCGCCACGCGGCCGCAAGCCTATCGGCGACCGTGCCGTTTGCGCTCCGAAATAGAATGGCGGCTCGAAGGAGGAGGATACCTAGGGCGCTTGCAAGAATGACCCAGATCAAGAAACTCATGGATTGGCTCCTTTGGCGCTCGCGACAAGCCCCGCAGCGCGCTGCTTCTGCAGCGCGGATCGAGCGAGGAAGGCGCTAAAGCCGATAGCGAAAATGGCCAGGATGACGCAGAGGGCGGCGGGCGGACCGTTGACGGCTTGGTG
>CAVSSV010000054.1:0-30832 GCA_963730695.1 uncultured Pseudomonadota bacterium | reverse complement strand
GCCCGCGCATGAGATGGTGCGGCTGGGCCTGGCCTTCACGCCGCAGACCGAAAACGTGTTCGCCGGCATGACCGTCGACGACAACCTGCGGCTGGCCGCCGCGATCGCTGCCGCCCGCGCAGCGGGCGCGAAAAATCGCCGAGAGCTACGCCTTTTTTCCCGATCTTGCGCGCCAGCGCGGCCTGTTCGCCGGGCGCCTCTCCGGCGGCCAGCGGCAGATGCTGGCCGTCGCCCGCGCGCTGCTGGTCGGCCCGCGCGTGCTGATGCTGGACGAGCCCTCGGCCGGGCTGTCGCCGAAGCTGGTCGAGGCGTGTTTCGCCAAACTCAGGGAGATCCGCGCCACCGGCGTGACCATCGTCCTGGTCGAGCAGAACGTGCGCGCCGCGCTGGCGCTCGCCGACCGCGCCTATATTCTGGCGGAGGGCCGCAACCGGCACGAGGGCAGCGCCGTGGCGCTCGCAAGAGATCCCGATGTCGCCGCGCTCTATCTCGGCGGCCTCAGGCGCCCGCCGCAGCGGCCGCGCCATGAACCTGCAATTTCTCGCCGAAGGAATCGTCGCCGGCGGCGCTGATCGGCCTCGGCGCGATCGGCGTGACCTTGACCTATTCGATCCTACGCTTCGCCAATTTCGCCCATGGCGAATTCATCACCTTCGGCGCCTACGCCACGCTGACGCTCGCCGGCGCCCTTGGCTCGTTGGTGTCCGGCTCGACGGACGGGCTCGGCCCGCTTTCGATCGGCTGGGGCGTGCTCGTCGCCGGCGCCGTCGCGATGGTGTTGACGGCGGGCCTCGCGCTCGCGCTCGACGCGCTGCTGTTCGGCCGGCTCCGGCAGAAGGGCGCCGCGATCACCGCGGTCATGGCGAGTTTTCGGCGCCTCGATGGCGCTGCGGGCCCTGATCGAATTCGTCTACGTCCAGCCCCGCCTACTTTTCCCGCGACCTGCAAATCGCGACGCCGCTCGGCCTCGGCGTGCGCGTGACGCCCGATCAGGGCGCGATGCTGGCGGTGACGCTCGTGCTGCTGATCGGCGTGCATTCGCTCGTGACGCGCACGCAGATCGGACGGGCGATGCGCGCGGTCGAGCGAAAACCCGGACCTCGCGCGCGTCGCCGGCATCGACGTCGACGCCATGTGCGCACGACTTGGCTCTGGGCGGCGCGCTCGCCTGCGCCGCGGGCTGATGCTCGGCATGCTCGTGCAAATCCGGCCGTCCATGGGCTTTGACCTGCTTCTGCCGCTGTTCGCCGCCGCGATCCTCGGCGGCATCGGCAGCGTGCCGGGCGCGGTGGCTGGGGCGATGGTCGTCGGGGTCGGCGAGGCCGCGACGGTGCAGATTTTTGGCGCGGAATGGCGCGCCGCGGTGGCGTTTCTTCATTCTTGTGGCGGTGCTTTTGATCCGGCCGACCGGACTGTTCGGGAGGAAGGAATGAAACGCCAGATCTTGCCGGCCTAGCCGCTATATCAGCTTCTTTCTCACCGTTGCGCTCGATGAACGCGATCGTCTCCGCCTCGGCCTCAATCTGCAATGGGGGCAGACGGGGCCTCTTCAACATGAGAAATCGCAGGCTCTGGCGGTGGGGCCTGTCTCCGCGCTGCTGACGACGCCGGCGAGCGACGGCCATTGGGGCGGCCTCTCCTCTGCCGATGGCGATCGGCTGGCTTGTCGGAAGCTGTGCGGCCGGCGCTGGCTGTCCGCTTTGTCGGCGCGGTGACGCTCCGCCTGCGCGCGATTATCTCGCGATCACCACGTTCGGCGTCGCTGTGGCCGTGCAACTTTTTGCGCTCAACGCGCAGGAGGTCACCGGCGGCGCGTTCGGCGGTCGCCTTCTCATTCCTCCGCCCGTTCGAGTCTTGGCGGAGCGGCACTTTTCTGTTCGCTCCTGGCCAGAATCTTGCCGATCTGTCGTTGCGATGGTCGCGGCGGCGCTTTATCTTGGGCTCGAGCGGCTGCTCAGCAGCCCCTGGGGGCGGGTGCTGCGCGCGATCCGCGAAGACGAGCGCGCCGCGCGCTCCCTCGGCAAGAGCCCCGTCCGCTATCGCCTTGCAGGCCTTCGCGCTTGGCGGCGCGATCATGGGTCTCGCCGGAGCCATGCACGCGCACTACATCGGCTTCATCGCCCCGGACAATTATCTCTCGCCCCTGACCTTTCAGATCTGGGCGATGCTGATCATCGGCGGCTCCGGCAACAACCGGGGCGCGATCGCCGGCGCAGTCTTGGTCTGGGCGCTGTGGAGCGTGTCGGGCTGGGCCGTCGCCACATTCTTCCCCGCCGATGAGCAGGCCCGGGCGGCCGCGCTCCGCATCGTCGCCATCGGCGTGCTGATGTCCGCGATGATCGTGCTCAGGCCACGGGGGCTGTTCGCCGAACGGGCGACGGTATCGCGGCATATCCAGGCGCCGCCGGCTTGAGCCGGCTGGGTCGTGGATAAGCTTAAGGGCCCGATGGTGATCTCCTCCTAAAGAAAATTAGGCGAATACGACCTAAGATCTTAAGGTCTCCACGCGCGTAAATTCTGATTCGTCCCGAAAATTCAGGCCGCGAATATTTAACGTATTAATTCAACGCTTATTTATTGGTTATCCCGCTATCTCGTGCGGCAACGGCTCTGACATAAATTTGGTGAAAGTCGACGTTTGAGGGGCGCCTAACATTTGGCCTCTAGAAGGTCGGTCTTTCGCCGGCCAAACCTCTGCCGTTTGACACGTTTGAAGCTTTTTACGCGTTTTACCAGTTCAACGAGGAGACGATGGGAATGGGAATGCTTCAAGTCCTGAAGAAGGCCGTCGCCGTGGCTGGCGCGTGCGCGTTGTTGCTAAGCAGCGCCATCGATCCTGCGCTGGCCTGCACCGGTATCCGGCTGGTCGCTCAGGACGGATCCGTGGTGTATGCGCGCACGCTGGAGTTCGCGACCGACCTCCAATCCGACCTCATGATCGTGCCGCGCGGCTACGCCAGAACCGGGACCACGCCTGACGGCAAGGAGGGCCTGAAGTGGAAGGCCAAATACGCCAGCGTGGGCATGAACGGCGCTGGACTTCCCTTCCTGTTCGACGGATTGAACGAGAAGGGTTTGGCCGCCGGCACGTTCTACTTCCCGACTTCGGCCGGCTATATGCCGTATGCCGCCACCGACGCGAACAAGACGATCGCGCAGTGGGAGGTGGGCTCGTGGATCCTCGAGAATTTCGCGACGGTTGACGAGGTCAAGGCCAACATCGGCTCCGTCGTCGTCCCGTCGGTGGTGTTCAGCGGCTGGGGTTTTGCCCCCGAGGCCCACTACGTCGTCCACGACGTCTCGGGCAAATCCATCGTGATCGAATATGTCGACGGCAAATTGACCGTCACCGACAATCCGCTGGGCGTCATCACCAACTCGCCCTCCTTCGATTGGCAGATGACCAATCTGCGCAACTACGTGAATTTCTCAATGACGAATGTTGCGCCGATCAAGTTGGGCTCGGTCGAATTAAAGCCGTTCGGTCAGGGCACGGGCATGCTGGGAATGCCGGGCGATTTCACGCCGCCCTCGCGCTTCGTGCGCGCGGTCGCCTTCAGCCACTCGGTTTTTCCGTCACAGACCGGACATGACGCGGTGATTTCGGCCTTCCACATCCTCAATCAATTCGACATCCCCAAGGGCGCCGCGCGCGAAAAAGACGAGCATGGCAACGTTTTGGCGGACTATACGCTTTGGACCAGCGCGTCGGACCTCAAGGCCAAGCAGTATTTCTTCCGCACCTACGAAAACAGTCAGATTCGCATGATCGATCTGACGAAGATGGATCTCGACGCCAAGGACATCGTAAAAATCTCCATCAAGGGCGACGAGGCGATCAAACCGATCACGCAATAATCGGCAAATCGTAAGGGACGTAAGTCGGCATGGGTCGGCTGGGCTGCGCCTCGGTGCGTGGGCCCGGCCGCAAGGGGCGCATCGCGGAAGTCCAAACGGAGCCGCGACGGCCGAGGCGAGGCTCTTGCGCTTCGCCCGGCGCGCCGCTATATGCAGGAACAGTAAAAATCTCAGTCGTCCGGTCAAAAGCCGGATTTTGAGAGTGGGGCCCGGCCGGGACCCGCTCTTTTTTATTGCCTAAAGGGACCAGGCCTTGACCGAGGCGGGCGCGCAAACCAACGACGGGCTCGATGAGCCCCGTCTGATCGTCGAAAACGGCGTTGCCGCGCGCGTGGCGACTTTAGCCACGCCGGTGCTCCGCGACGTCGGCCTGCGTCTAGTCCGCGTGAAAATCTCCAACGCCGACGGCGGCACGGTGCAACTCATGGCGGAGCGGCCCGACGGCTCGATGACGATTGAGGACTGCGAACGCGCCAGCGAGGCTTTGTCGCCGGTGTTTGACGTGGACTCGCCGATGGATCGCGCCTACCGGCTCGAAATCTCTTCGCCCGGCATCGACCGACCTTTGGTGCGCGTCTCCGATTTCGAACGCGCCGTCGGTCACGATGCGCGCATTGAAATGGCGCGCGCGGTCGAGAGCCGTAAGCGCTTCCGCGGCGAGTTGCTGGGCGTTGAAGGCGCCGCCGCAAAGGTCAGATGGCAGGTCGATGACGCCGCCGAACCGCAGGTCGCAACCTTGCCGATCGCCGACATGGGCGAAGCCCGCCTCGTGCTGACCGAAGACCTGATCCGCGCCACGCTGCGCAAGGAAAAAGCCGCCAAAAAGGCCGCCAAGCCGGCGCGTCCGAAGCGCGGCAAAGCCAATTCCCAACCCGCAGGCGCCGCCGGCGCCGCTCAAGGAGAATAAAAATGGCCGTTAGCGCCAACCGCCTCGAACTGTTGCAGATGGTCGACGCGGTCGCCCGGGAAAAGTCGATCGATCGCGCCATCGTGCTCGCCTCGATGGAGGACGCGATGCAGAAAGCCGCGCGCTCCCGCTACGGGCAGGAGACCGAGGTGCGCGCCGAGATCGACCCCAAGACCGGCGTCATCCGCTTCTCGCGCCTGCTGCTCGTCGTCGACCAGATCGAGAACGAAGCCACGCAGATCACGCTGGTCGACGCGCAGAAGAAAAACCCCAGCGCCCAGGTCGGCGACTGGATCGCCGAGTTGCTGCCGCCATTCGATTACGGCCGCATCCCCGCGCAGGCCTCCAAGCAGGTGCTGGTGCAGAAGATCCGCGAAGCCGAGCGCGACAAGCAATATGACGTCTACAAGGACCGCATCGGCGAGATCATCAACGGCCTCGTCAAGCGCGTCGAATACGGCAACGTCGTCGTCGACCTCGGCGGCGCGGGCGCCGGCGAAGCCGTCGTCCGCCGCGACGAATTGATCCCGCGCGAAATGTTCCGCCCCGGCGACCGCCTCCGCGCTTATGTGTTCGACGTGCGCCGCGAGCAGCGCGGCCCGCAGATTTTCCTCTCGCGCACCCATCCGCAATTCGTCGCCAAGCTGTTCATGCAGGAAGTGCCGGAGATTTATGACGGCGTCGTCGAAGTGAAGGCGGTCGCCCGCGATCCCGGCTCGCGCGCCAAGATCGGCGTCATCAGCCACGATTCCTCAATCGACCCCGTTGGCGCGTGCGTCGGCATGCGCGGCGTTCGCGTGCAGGCCGTGGTGAACGAACTGCAGGGCGAGAAGATCGACATTATTCCGTGGTCGCCGGACGCTGCGACGTTCATCGTCAACGCGCTGCAGCCCGCCGAAGTGATGAAGGTGGTGCTCGACGAAGATTCCCAGCGCATCGAAGTCGTCGTCCCCGACGACCAGCTTTCCTTGGCGATCGGCCGCCGCGGGCAAAATGTCCGCCTGGCTTCGCAGCTCACCACCTGGGACATCGACATTCTGACCGAGGCCGAAGAATCCGAGCGCCGGCAGAAAGAGTTCGCCGACCGCACGCAGACCTTCATGGGCGCGCTCGACGTCGACGAGACGGTGGCGCAGCTGCTGGCCTCCGAAGGCTTCCGCTCAGTGGAAGAAATCGCCTATGTTGAGCCGCCGGAGCTCGCCAGCATCGAAGGCTTCGACGAAGACACCGCCAACGAAATTCAGGCGCGCGCGCAGGCCCATTTGGCCCGCATCGAGACCGAACTCGACGACAAGCGCAAGGCGCTCGGCGTCGCCGACGACCTCAAGGGCCTCGACGGCGTCACCACCGCGATGCTGGTCAAGCTCGGCGAGAACAAGGTGCTCAACCTCGAGGACTTCGCCGATTGCGCCTCCGACGACCTGCTCGGCTGGACCGAAAAGACCGACGGCGCCGACAAGCACCATGCCGGCTTTTTGAACGAGTTTGGCCTGTCGCGCGAGCAGACCGACGCAATGATCATGGCGGCGCGCGTCAAGCTGGGCTGGATCGAGGCCCCCGCTCCGGTTGAGCCGGCGGCGGAGAATGAGGGCGCGTAAGGCGGGATGACGACCGACGACGGCGAGGAAAAAGGCCCCGAGCGCACTTGCGTCGCCACCGGCGAAAAGCATTCGCCGGACGATATGCTGCGCTTTGTGCTCTCGCCGTCCGGGGAGGTCACCCCCGACCTGAAGCGCAAGCTCCCGGGACGGGGCGTCTGGACCCTGGCGACCAAGGTCGCGGTGGCCGCGGCGGTGAAAAAAAACGCGTTTTCACGGGGGTTTAAGCGTCAGGCCGTGGCGGGCCAGGAACTGCCGGAGTTGGTTGACGCGCTGTTGGAGGCCGACGCCCTGCAGTCGCTGAGCCTGGCCAACAAAGCCGGTGTGCTGGTGGCGGGGGCGGCCAAAGTCGAGGCGGCGGCGGAAAAAGGCGATCTGGCCGTCCTTCTCACCGGCAAAGACGCCGGCGCCGAGGGGGAAAGGCTCGCCGAGCGTTTCGCCCGCAAGGGTTCCGCAACTGAAGGGGGCGTCGCCCGATTAAGAACTTTCGATTCGACGCAATTGAGTTTGGCTTTAGGGCGGCCTTTTGTGATACATGCGGCCCTCATCTCCGGCGCCACGGCCCAGGCCTTCCTGGGACGTGCGCGCCGTTTGACCATTTACAGAGGCGAAGACGCGACAGCGAACGGCCCAAAAGGCCAGGAAATGCGGGCCGATGGCCATGAATTAAGTTGAGCGGCGCCGTTAGGCGATTTGGGGTTTTTTAGGAAGACGAATGACCGAAGCGAATAATACGAACGACAAGCCGGGCGGGCCGCCGAAGGCCACATTGCATTTGAAGCGTCCGGTCGAGCAGGGCACCGTCCGTCAGAGCTTCTCCCATGGCCGCACCAAGGCGGTGGTGGTTGAGAAGGTGAAGAGGCGCGTGCCCGGACCCGGCGAAGCGCCGGTCGTCCGCGAGCCGATCACGCTGAAGCCGGCGTCCGCGCCGGTCGCTCCCCACGCGCCGACGCCGGCCCCGGCGGCGCCCGGCTTCGCCCCGCCCAAGACGGGCGTCGTGTTGCGCACGTTGACGGGCGATGAGATCGAGGCGCGTCAGCGTGTTCTGGTCGAGGCCAAGGCGCGCGAAGAGGAAGACCGCAAGCGCCAGGAAACCGACGCCGCCGGCCGGCGCGATCGGGAAGTGCGTGATCGCACCGAACGCGATGCGGCCGAAGTCCCGCAAACGCGACGAAGAATTCGCGCCGCGCCCATGACGCCGTCTTGAAGCGTCAGGCTGAGGATGAGGCCCGTCGCCGCCACCTCGAGCCCGAGGCCGCCGCGAGCCATGCCGCTCCCGTGGCTGGCGCCGCTCCGGCCGCCCCAACGACGACGACGACGGCGGCTCCGGTGAGCGCCGTCGCGCCGCGCAAGACCTTGGGCCTGCGCCCGACGACGTCCGCCACGCCTGGCCGGGCGCCGATCGTCTCCGAGCTTGAACTCAGGCGCGCCAAGCGCTTGAGCGCCATGCCGGCGGCGCGCGCGCCCGTCGGACCGCGCGGCCGCGACGACAAGAGCCGCGGCCGCTTGACGGTCGCCAACTCCGGGGAGACCGAGGAGGAGCGTACACGTTCGGTGGCGGCCTTCCGCCGCCGCACGCAGCGCTTGATGAAGGGTCAACTCGGCGAGGATCAGGGCAAGATCTCCCGCGAGATCGTCATTCCTGAGACCATCACCATCCAAGAACTCGCCAACCGCATGTCCGAACGGGCGGTCGACGTCATCAAGATCCTGATGCGTCAGGGCCGCATGGTGACCTTGACCGACACGATCGACGCTGACACCGCGCAGATCATCGCCGAGGATTTGGGGCACACGGTCAAGCGCGTCGCCGAATCCGACGTCGAAGAAGGCCTGTTCGAGGCTGCCGGCGAGGTCGGCGAGCCGCTGCCGCGGCCGCCCGTCGTCACCATCATGGGCCATGTCGACCACGGCAAGACGTCGCTGCTCGACGCCATCCGCAAGGCGAACGTCGTTTCCGGCGAAGCCGGCGGCATCACCCAGCACATCGGCGCCTATCAGGTGACCGCGCCGAACGGCGGCAAGATCACCTTCATCGACACGCCCGGTCACGCCGCCTTCACGGCGATGCGTGCGCGCGGCGCGAAGGTGACCGACATCGTCGTGCTGGTCGTGGCCGCCGACGACGGCGTCATGCCGCAAACGATCGAAGCCATCCGCCACGCGAAAGCGGCGGGCGCGCCGATCATCGTCGCCGTCAACAAGATCGACAAGCACGAGGCCGAACCGCAGCGCGTGTTGCAGGAACTGCTGCAGCATGACGTGCAGGTGGAAGCCTTCGGCGGTGAGACGTTGTCCGTCGAGGTCTCCGCGACCAAGAAGATCAACCTCGACAAGCTGCTCGACACGATCTCGCTGCAGGCCGAATTGCTGAACCTCAGCGCCGACCCGACGCAGAACGCCGAGGGCACGGTGATCGAGGCGCGAGTTCGATCGCGGCCGTGGACCTGTCGCGACCGTGTTGGTGCAGCGCGGCACATTGAAGACCGGCGCGCTCGTCGTCGCCGGCGCCGTGTGGGGCCGTGTGCGCGCGCTTGTCGACGACAAGGGCGCGACCGTGGCCGAAGCGCCGCCGTCGATGCCTGTGGAGCTGCTCGGCTTCTCCGGCGCGCCGGACGCGGGCGATCGTTTCGCCGTCGTGGCGAACGAGGCCCGCGCCCGCGAAATCACCGAATACCGCGCTCGGCAGAAGCGCGAACGCGATCTTGCGCGGGGCGGCCCGGTCCGCACCTCGCTGGCGGACATGATGAGCAACATCAAGACCGTCGGCCGCAAGGAAATGCTCATCGTCCTCAAGGGCGACGTGCAGGGCTCGGTGGAGGCGATCACCTCGGCGCTCGAAGCGCTCGGCAACGAGGAGGTTGGCGCGCGTGTCATCCACGGCGGTGCCGGCGGCATCGCCGAGTCCGACGTGACGCTGGCGACCGCCTCCAAGGCGGTGATTCTCGGCTTCAACGTCCGCGCCAACAAGGAAGCGCGCGATTTGGCCGAACGCGACGGCGTCGAGATCCGCTACTACAACATCATCTACGCTCTTGTTGATGACGTGAAGCAGGCGATGTCCGGCATGCTGGCGCCCACGCGGCGCGAGACCATGCTCGGCAACGCCGAGATCCTGCAGATCTTCTCGATCTCGAAAGCCGGCCAAGTCGCGGGCTGCCGGGTCACCGAAGGCAACGTCCAGCGCGGCGCCCAGGTCCGGCTCATCCGCGACAATGTCGTCGTTCACGAAGGCAAGCTGTCGACGCTCAAGCGCTTCAAGGACGAGGTGGCGATCGTACAGGCCGGCCAAGAATGCGGCATGGCCTTCGAGAACTACCAAGACATGCGCGTGGGCGACGTCATCGAGTGCTTCTCGGTCGAAGAAATCAAGCGCTCGCTGTAATGCAAACGATCTCCCCGCTTTGGCGGGGAGATCGGGTCTAAGCAGCGAACCCGCGAGCGTTTAAGCGCCCCCATGGCCCGTCGAGCCCTTCATGCCTCTCCCTCCCACCGCCTTGAGCGCGTGGGCGAAGCCGTGCGCCATGCGCTCGCGGACGTGCTGACGCGCGGGGAGGTCGGCGATCCCGAACTCGCGCGCTGGCCGGCGACTGTCACGGACGTGAAAATGACGCCCGATCTCAAGGTCGCGCGGGTGCTCATCGTTGGGCTCGGCGGCAAGCACGGCAAAGAGACGGTGGCGGCGTTGCAGGCCCAGCGCAAAGCGCTGCGGCTGCTGGTGTCGCATCGCATCAACCTCAAATTCGCGCCAGACCTGAAATTCGTGCTCGACGAGGGTTTTGCCGCGCGGTTGCACATCGACGCTTTGCTGCGCTCGCCCGCCGTCGCGCGGGATCTCGCCGACAAAGACGAGGCCGACGAGCCGTGAGGGGCGCCAAAAGGCCCGCCGGCCCGAAAATCGAGCGCCGCGCGCTCGACGGCTGGATCTGCCTCGACAAGCCGCTCGGCCTGACCTCGACGCAGGCGGTCGGCCGCCTCCGTTTTTTGCTGCGCGCGGAGAAAGCCGGCCATGCCGGCACGCTCGATCCGCTCGCGACCGGCGTGCTGCCGATCGCCTTCGGCGAAGCGACCAAGACCGTCCCCATCGTGCAGGCGGGCGAGAAGGAATACGAGTTCACGGTGCAATGGGGGGCGGAAACCGCCACCGACGACGCCGAAGGCGAGCCGACCGCGACCAGCGAGCGCCGCCCATCGCCAGCGGAGATCGAAACGATCTTGCCGCGCTTCACCGGCCTCATCCAACAACGGCCGCCAAGCTTTTCCGCCATCAAGGTCGACGGCGCGCGCGCCTATGATCTTGCGCGCGACGGAGCGCCGCCGGAATTGGAGGCGCGCGCAATCGCCATTCATGCGCTCGCGCTCGTCGACGTAACGGCCGATGCGGCGCGCTTCGCCGCGCGCTGCGGCAAGGGCGCCTATGTGCGCGCGCTCGCCCGCGACATGGGCCAAACGCTTGGCTGCTTCGGGCATGTCACCGCGTTGCGGCGGACGCGCGTTGGGCCTTTTTCCGTGTCCGAGGCGTCCGCCGACGCCGTCGAGAGCGCCGAGGCGGCGGAGCGGGCGTTACGCCCCATCGTCGACGGCCTCTCAGAATTGGCCCGCATCCCGGTCGACCGCGACGGCGCGGCGGTGCTCAGGCGTGGCCAGCAATTGCTGTTGCGCGGCCCCGGACCCGGCGAGGGCGAGGCGGCTTATGCCAGTTGCTTCGGCGAGCCGGTTGCCATCGGCGTCGTCGAGGGCGGCCATTTCGTGTCCTCGCGCGTGCTTAACGCGCGGGGGTAGGGCCAGAAACGCCGGCCGCTCTGGCGGGCTGGAGTGCGAGTGTTTAAAGACCGCACCTTCCGAGCGGGGTGGGGTCCTGCCCCCCCTTGCGGGGGAAGGTGGCCCGAAGGGCCGGATGAGGGGTTGCTTCCGCGAGGCAAAGCGCTTCGTGATGTATATCCAAGTCGATGCAGCGCATTGTTAACTTCACAGATAGCGCCAGTCGTACCGACCCCTCATCCGACCTTCGGCCACCTTCCCCCGCAAGGGGGGGTGAAGGGTTTCCGCATCGGCGGGCAGCACCAGACACAGGTTCCAGAAGAAGGCACAACGTTTGTTCTCTCTTGAAGACCTCGCCGCGACGATCGACGCTCGCGCTTCGGCTGCGGCCGGGAGCTCCTACACGCGCACGCTTCTCGACAAGGGCGCGGCGCATTGCGCGCGCAAATTCGGCGAAGAGGCCGTAGAGGCGATTGTCGCGGCGACCTCGGGCGCCGACGCCGAATTGAAAGCGGAAGCCGCCGACGTGCTCTATCATCTGCTGGTGCTGCTCAAAGCGCGGGGCGTCACGCTCGCCGACGTGCTCGAAGAGCTCGGCGCCCGCACCAAGCAGAGCGGGCACGCGGAAAAAGCGGCGCGAGGCAAGCCTTGAAGGAAAAGTCCGCCCTTTCGCCGTTCCATCGCTTCAGCCGCGATGAGTGGGCGCGGCTGCGCGCCGACACCCAACTCACGCTGACGATCGGCGACCTCAAGAAGCTGCAGTCGAACCACGACCCGATCTCGCTTGAAGAGGTCGAGGCCATTTATCTGCCGCTGTCGCGCCTGCTCGCGCTTTATGTCGCGGCGACACAAGGGCTGTTCAAGGCGACGCAGCGCTTTCTCGGCGCCGACGACGGCAAGGTGCCCTACATCATCGGCGTGGCGGGCTCGGTCGCGGTCGGCAAGTCGACCACCGCGCGCGTGCTGCAGGCGCTGCTGACGCGCTGGGTCAACACGCCAAAAGTGCAGCTCGTCACGACAGACGGCTTCCTGCTGCCGAACGCCGAATTGATCCGCCTCGGCATCATGGACCGCAAAGGTTTCCCCGAGAGCTACGACGGCATGGCGGTGATCAATTTCCTCGCCGACGTCAAAGCCGGCAAGCCGGAAGTGAAGGCGCCCGTCTACAGCCATCTCGTCTACGACGTTGTGCCCGGAGAAACAGTCACGGTCGACCGCCCGGACATCCTGATCGTCGAAGGCCTCAACGTGCTGCTGCCCAACAAGCTGCACCGCGACGGCCAGGACATCCCGTTCGTCTCCGACTTCTTCGACTTCTCGGTCTATCTCGACGCCGGCGACGATCTGTTGGAGAAATGGTACATCGAGCGCTTCATGCGCCTGCGCGAGACCGCGTTCCGCGATCCCCTGAGCTATTTCCGCCTCTACGCCGACCTGAACGACGCCGAAGCCGAGGCGACGGCGCGCTCGATCTGGCGGCGCATCAACCTCGTCAACCTGCACGAAAACATCCTGCCCACCCGCCCGCGCGCCAGCCTGCTGCTGCGCAAGGGCGCGGACCACCGCATCGAAGAAGTGGCGCTGCGCAAGCTGTGATGTTAGCCTTCGCTCGCATAAGGGAGGCTTCATGAAATCGCGCGCGGCCGTGGCTTGGGAGGCTAAGAAGCCGCTCACTGTCGAAACCATCGACATCGCGGGGCCGAAGGCCGGCGAAGTGCTGGTCGAGATCATGGCGACCGGCGTCTGCCACACCGACGCCTACACGCTGTCGGGCCTGGATTCCGAAGGAAAATTCCCCGCCATCCTCGGCCATGAAGGCGCGGGGATCGTGCGCGAAGTCGGCGCCGGCGTTACCTCGGTAAAGCCTGGCGACCATGTCATTCCGCTGTACACGCCGGAATGCCGCAGCTGCAAAACCTGCTTGTCGCGCCGCTCCAATCTCTGCACCGCGATCCGCGCCACGCAGGGGCAGGGCCTGATGCCCGACAGCACCTCGCGCTTTGCCTGCAACGGCGGCGAGGTGTTCCACTACATGGGCTGCTCGACCTTCTCCAACTTCACGGTGCTGCCGGAGATCGCGGTGGCGAAGGTGCGCGAGGACGCGCCGTTCGACAAGATTTGCTACATCGGCTGCGGCGTCACCACCGGCATCGGCGCCGTCGTCTACACCGCAAAAGTCTGGCCCGGCGCGAATGTCGTGGTGTTCGGCCTCGGCGGCATCGGCCTCAACGTGATCCAGGGCGCGCGCATGGTGGGCGCCGACAAGATCATCGGCGTCGATCTCAACCCCTCCAAGGTAGAAGTCGCCAAGAAATTCGGCATGACGAATTTCGTCAACCCCGACGAAGTCGGCCGCGACAAGGTGGTGCAGGCGTTGGTCGACCTCACCGGCGGCGGCGCGGATTTTTCGTTCGAATGCATCGGCAACGTGCACACGATGCGCCAGGCGCTCGAATGCTGCCACCGCGGCTGGGGAGAGAGCATCGTCATCGGCGTCGCGCCGTCGGGCACGGAAATTTCGACGAGGCCGTTCCAACTCGTGACCGGCCGCGTCTGGCGCGGCAGCGCCTTTGGCGGCGCGCGTGGGCGCACCGACGTGCCGAAAATCGTCGACTGGTACATGGAGAAGAAGATCAACATCGACGACCTGATCACGCACACCATGCCGCTCGACAAGATCAACGACGCCTTCGACCTGATGCACGAAGGCAAGTCGATCCGCAGCGTCGTGCTGTACTAAAAGCGCAAGGACGGTTCGATGCTCGTAGATGGCCGCTGGTCAGCGAATTGGCAGCCGGTGCAGGCCACCGACAAAAAGGGCGGTTTTGTCAGGCAGACCTCCAGCTTCCGCCATTGGATCACCCCCGACGGCGCCGCGGGGCCGACGGGCGATGCGGGCTTCGCCGCCGAGGCCGGGCGCTATCATCTCTATGTCGCGCTGATCTGCCCCTGGGCCTCGCGCACGCTCATCGCGCGCAAGCTAAAAGGCCTCGAACGCGCCGTCGGCGTCTCCATCGTCGAGCCAGAAATGACGGAGCAGGGCTGGCGCTTCGCACAAGGCGCCGACACGGTGAACGGCGTCACTTACGTGCATGAGCTGTACGCCCGCGCCGACCCGCATTTCACCGGCCGCGCGACGGTGCCAGTGCTGTGGGACACCAAGCGCGGCGCCATCGTCAACAACGAATCCGCCGACATCCTGCGCATCTTCAATTCCGGCTTCGGCGCGCTGGCCGAAAACGCGCTCGATCTCTATCCTGAGGACCTGCGCGCCAAAATCGACGCGCTCAACGACTTCGTCTATCCGCGCCTCAACAACGGCGTCTATCGCGCGGGCTTCGCGACGACGCAGGCCGCCTACGACGAAGCGTTCGATGGCGTGTTCGAAGCGCTCGACAGCTTAGAGCAGCGGCTGAACGCAGGGCCCTTTCTGTTCGGCGAGCGTTTCACCGAAACCGACATTCGCGTTTTCGTCACGCTGGTGCGCTTCGACGCCGCCTATCACGGCCTGTTCAAATGCAATCTCCGTCGCATCGCCGACTATCCCCATCTCAGCCGCTACCTCGCCCGCGTCCTCGCCGTTCCCGGCGTGCGCGAGACAGTGTCGATCGATCACATCAAGCGCGGCTATTACGCGATAAAAGCACTCAACCCCAACGGCATCGTGCCGAAGGGACCGTCGCTGCCGTGGGCGTGAGAACCCCTCGCCCGTAGGGAGAGGGGGGACTCAATTATGGTCCATCGCGTCGATCGCCGCCGCCAAGGATGACGTCGGCACGCGGATGATGCCGGCATAGGGTTCGCTCAGCTCAATGATCAGAAAAATCGCGCAGCCCAGCACCAGCGCGCCGGACCCCAGGCTGACGAGCGCGGTCACGTTAATTTTGGTCAGCAGGCCGAAGCCAAAAAACAGCATGGTGGTCCAAAACGAAAGGATCACCAGCAACGGCACCGAGACCGGGCTCTCGATCTGAAGCGTCAACAAATCCCGCGTCTCCTGGATCGAGCCCGCGAGGTCATAGGCTTTCGACAGCAACCGCCTTTGCCGATCCGTCGTCGGATCGAGCGTGCCAAGAAAGGCGCTTAACACCGCCGACCGGCCCTCCTCTTTGGCGATCGAGAAATCCCCGCGATTAGCTCCCTGCGCGCCATGCAGCAGGTTGTAGCGGTTGCTGAGCGCGAGCTTGATGAGCTGCCGTCCGGGCCCCGTCTCTGGGCCGTAGTTTTCCAGAACCCTGTCGAGTTGGACGGCGCGCGCGGCAAGCACCTCCAACCCGGTCTTCTGCGAACTGTAGAGGCTGTAGCTCGATGCGATCAGCAGCGACAGCACCAGCGCCGACAGCGTCGTGGTGAGGCCGATGACGAACTTGATGAGGTCGCGCGAATTGTCGGGGATGAGGTGGTCGGGCAGCAGTTTGTTGACGAGCATGCCGCCGATGCCGCCGGCGAAGATAAGGATGGCGACGGCGACGCCGGTCAGGACGGAATTCATGGATCGGCCCCCCAAAGCCGCGGCGCAATTGCTGTCGCTCGGCACGATCAGTAAGGGAAGCCGAAACCATCCCGCAAGGCCCCCCTTGTCTCCGCACCAACTCGAAACGCTGCTCGCCAGCGTCCTCGTCGAATTGATCGTCATCGTCATCGCCGCGCGGCTGTTCGGCTCGCTGACGGTGGCGCTGCGCCAGCCGAGGTCCGTCGGCGAGATTGTGGCCGGCCTCGTGCTCGGCCCTTCGCTGCTTGGCGCGCTGGCGCCGGACGTGGCGCAAACGTTGTTCGCCCCGTCGGCCCGCTCGCCTTCGCCTTGCGCCGCTTGGCTGGCGCGGCCCTCGCTCCCGATTCCTCAACCTAATCCGCGCCGCCAAAATCTCTGGAACAAATAGCGAACAATTTTCTTGCACTTTCCGTTTTTCCGTACTAAAGCTCCTCCCGCCTTCCCCTTTCCGAGACCCTCCCGCCTATGTCCAACACCCCCGAAACCCACAAGCACAAACTCAAAAAACACCTCCGCGGCGCCATCAGCGAGCCTGCACGCGCCGCCCGGTTGCAGCGGATTTACGCCCGGCTGCAGGAGGGCTGCACCGTCTCAGAGATCGCGGCCCTGGAGGGGCTGACGCCGGCGCGGGTGCGGCAGATTCTTGATGATGCGGCCAAATCGAAGCGGCCGGAGGATCGGCCGTGTCATGCGCGGATGCAGGTCGCCCGGCTGGCTCCCGTCCTGAAAGGCCTCGTCGCCAGCGCGACCCAGGGCGAAACCGAAAACGTGCCAAAGCTGCTACGCGCCCTGGCGCAACTCGACCGCTACGCCCAGAACAACATTCACGTCGGCTCGCCTTCCCCGGAAACGCTCGGCGAAGGCAGCGAGGAGCACAGCGCGGTCGTCGTGCGCGAGCAAACGCGCGTTCGCGAGACGCGCGCGTTGGAGCTCTCCTACCGCCAACGCCCCCGCCGCCTCGACCGCTCGCTGTTCAACGGCGCGGATTTCTTTGGCTCGGGTTTTGACGAGGCGGACACGAGCTGGCTGACCGAAGAGGGGCTTGGCAAGGAGGCGGGCGAGAAGGAGGGGACGGGGTAGGGGCGCGATGGAAATAGCGGCCACCGCGGCCCCCTTCTCTAGCGAAGCTGGAGAAGGTGTCGTTGCGCAGCAACGACGGATGAGGTGCGGCAAGCAGGACTGAGGCGGCGGGTGCGTTCGACGAATGGTTTGTGCAAGACTTCGGGCCATTCAGCCCTCGTTTCCGCACCTCATCCGTCATGGCTTCGCCATGACACCTTCTCCATTTCATGGAGAAGGGGGTGCTTGCCTCGTCCAGCCGAGCCGCCAAGGTTTTTCATTTCAGGGAAAGCATCAGGCCGGGTTGATTGCCTTCCTCTCTCTAACCGACTGAATATCCAAATAAAAATTACATAATGTCTAAACGATATCATTTCCCCCGCGCTCTGAGGCTTTCCCTGGCTTTCCCAAATTTGCTCTCATTTGCGCAGAAGCTACGCCCGCTTTCCCCCATTAACGCGCATGCAATGTCGCGCCGCTAAGCTTTGCGCGCCCCCGGAGCCGCCATGACGCCTGAAATCCCCGCGCTGCGCCTGACGGCGCTGAAGAAGCGCTTCACTGCGCCCGCCGTCGATGGTCTCGATCTCCTCGTGCGCCCCGGCGAATTCTATGCGCTGCTCGGCCCCAATGGCGCGGGCAAGACGACGACGCTGCGCATGGTCGCCGGCCTGCTGCCCGCCGACTCCGGCGCGATCGAGGTCTTCGGCGTCGACGTCAAGCAAAGGCCGGTCGACACCAAGCGCATGATCGCCTGGCTGCCGGATGAGCCGATGCTCTACGACAAGCTCGATCCGCTCGAATATCTCGAATTCGTCGCCGGCCTCTGGGGCGTTGCGCCGGATGTCGCGCTCAAGCGCGCCGAGACGCTGCTGGCCGAGCTCGATCTCTGGGGCCATCGGCACGCGCGCTGCGAAGGCTTTTCGCGCGGCATGAAGCAGAAGGTCGCGCTCGCCGGCGCGCTCGTGCACGAGCCAAAATTGCTGATGCTGGACGAACCGCTCACCGGCCTCGACGCCGCCTCGCAGCGTCTGGTGAAAGACCTGCTCAGCCAGCGCGTCGCCGCCGGCGCCACGATCATTTTAACGACGCATATTTTGGAGGTCGCCGAACGGCTCGCCAGCCGCATCGGCATTCTCGCCCGTGGGCGGCTGGCCGCCGAAGGAACGCTCGAAGAGCTGCGCGCGGCGTCGGGCGCGCGCGACACCGCGCTCGAAGACCTCTTCCTCACCATCGTCAGGAAAGCGGCGTGAGGCTGTTTGCGCCCGCCGGATTCTTTTGGCTTCTTGCGCATGACCTGCGCCAGAGCTGGCGCGGCTTTTTTGCGCTGTTCGGCGCGATGCGGGGCTGGAAGATCGCGCTGATCCTCGCTGTCGTGATCGCGCTGTTGCACCTGATCGCCGCCGGCGTCGTCCTCGCGCTCGCGCCGCTCGGCAACGACGACACCTTGCGGGCGTGGTTCGCCGCGGGCGCCTTCGCCACGCTGACGTGGATGATCGCGCAAGGCATGACCGGGGCGATGCGCACGCTTTACACGCGCGGCGATTTCGACCTGCTGTTCGCTTCTCCGATCGCCCCGCTGGTGGTGCTGGCCTCGCGCGCGCTCGCCGTCGCCGTCGAAGGCGCCGCGTCGAGCCTGCTGCTGATCGCCCCGCTCGCCGACATGGGCGCCTTGCTCGGCCATCCCTCGTGGCTGGCCATCTATCCCGCGCTGATCTCTTCGGCGTTATTCGGCGCCGGGCTCGGGCTCGCCATCGCGCTCGGGCTGTTCCTCGCCTTCGGTCCGCGGCGCGCGCGGATGTTCTCGCAGGTCGGGGCGACGCTGGTCGGCGCGTCGTTCGTGCTTAGCGCGCAAGTCGTCAACATGTTGCCGGATCGCTGGCGCGAGGCGGCGCTGGCGATGTTTGCTGGGCCGTCGCAAGGCGGGTGGCTGTCAAGCGACGGCGCGCTCTTTCTGCCCGCGCGCGCAGCCCAGGGGGCGGTGAGCGCGCTGCTGGCGTGGGCGGCGGTGAGCCTCGCCGTGTTCGCCCTCGCCGTGTTGGTTTGCGCGCCAGTGTTCGCCGAGGCCGCGGCCTCCGCTTCGGGGGCGCCGGCGGGAGAGAACGGACGCAAGGCGCAGCGGCGTTTTCGCGCTGGCGTGCACGCCAATCTGCGCGTCAAGGAACGGCGCTTAGTCTGGCGCGACCCTTGGCTGTTGTCGCAGATCCTGATGCAGATCCTCTACACCTTGCCGCTCAGCGTCGTGCTGTGGCGCAACGGCGGCGTCACTGGTTCGCCCGCCATCGCCTTTGCGCCGGCGCTCGTCGTCATCGCCGCGCAGATGGCCGGAGCGCTCGCCTGGGTGGCGCTGTCAGGGGAAGACGCGCCCGACTTTTTGGCCAGCGCTCCCGTCACGCGGCGCGACATCGACCGCGGCAAGCTGGAGGCGATCGCCGCGCCGATCCTTTGCGTCGTGGCGCCGCCACTTCTCGGCCTCGCCATAGCTTCGCCCTTCGGCGCGGCGATGGCGCTGGCGTTCGGCCTCGGCGCGTCCGCCTCTTCGGCGCTGGTCAATCTCTGGCGGCAAGAGCCGGCGCCGCGCCGCATGGTGTTGCGGCGGCATGCTCAATCAAAACTGGTCGGCCTGATCGAGCATGCGATTTCGTTTCTGTGGGCGATCGCCTGCGCCCTGGCGATTTTCGGCTCGTGGCTCGCGCTGGTGCCGCTGGCTATGGCGGCCTTCGCGCTTTGGCTCACTCGGCGGCGGGCCGTACGGCCGGCACGACCGGCGCCGGCTTAGGTTCGGCGACGTGGTCGCGCCAGGCGCGCTCGAACGGCAGGCGCCACGTGTAGGGCGCGATCAGCTGATAGATCGACTGCGGGCCCCAGCTTCCCGGCGCATAGACGCGCACCGGCGGCGGCATCTCGAGCAGCGGCACGGAAACTTCCCATAGCCGCTCGATGCCCTCTGCGGTGTTGAACAGCGTGTGGTCGCCGCGCATCGCGTCCAGGATCAGGCGCTGGTAGGCCTCGAGCACGTCGTCTTCGAGCCCAGTCTCCTGCATCGCGAACTGCAGGCTCTGCTTGTCGAGCTTCATGCCCGGACCTGGACGCTTGCCGTAAAACGACAGCGAGACGCGCGACTGGTCGGCGAGGTCGAAGGTGAGATGATCGGGCCCAAGCGCGCTCAGGCCGGAGTCCTTCGGGAACATGCTCTTGGGCGGCTCGCGGAACGCGATCGAAATGATGCGCTTGCCCTCCGACATCCGCTTGCCTGTGCGCAAGAAGAACGGCACGCCGGCCCAACGCCAATTGTCGATGTAGCACTTGAGCGCGATGAAGGTCTCGGTGTCGGATTGCGGATCGACGCCTTCTTCCTGGCGATAGCCGATATATTGGCCGCGTACGACATTCGCGGGGTCGAGCGGCATCAGCGAGCGGAACACCTTGTTCTTCTCTTCGCCGATCGGCCCCGGCGCCAGCGCCGTCGGCGGCTCCATCGCCATGAACGCGAGGATCTGGAAGAGATGGGTGACCACCATGTCCTTATAGGCGCCGGTCTGTTCGTAGAAGCCGATGCGCTTGCCCAGGCCCAGAGTCTCGGGCACGTCGATCTGCACGTGATCGATGAAGTTGCGATTCCAGATCGGCTCGAACAGGCCGTTGGCGAAGCGGAACGCCAGAATGTTCTGCGCCGGCTCTTTGCCGAGGAAATGGTCGATGCGGTAGATCTGCTTCTCGTCGAAGACCTCGTGCAGCTTGCTGTTGAGGTCGATGGCGCTGGCGAGGTCGACGCCGAACGGCTTCTCCATGATGATTGAGGAGCCGGTCGCAAGGTCCGCGTCCGACAGCATCTTGACCGCGGAGATCGCCGCGCTCGGCGGCACGCTGAGATAGTGGACAAGCCGGCTCTCGCCGTCGAAGGCGCTGCGCGCCTTGCCGACCGCGAACTTCAGCCCCTGCGCACCGGCAGACAGCGGGACGTAATCGAGCAGCTTTGAGAACTCGGTCCAATCTTCGTCGGACGGCTTCTTCTCCGCGAACTGGTCGAGCGCGCCGCGCGCGATCTTACGGAACGCCTCGACGTCGATGGCGTCGAGCGAGACGCCGATGATGCGGCACTTTGGAATGAACTTCGAGCGCACCAGCCGAAACAGCCCGGGAATGAGCTTGCGTTGGGACAGGTCCCCCGTGGCGCCGAACAGGACCACGACCTGCGGCAGTTTTGGGCCGACGCCCACCATGTTTCTAGCCAAGGGCTTGTCTCCCAAAACGCGATCCTCCCCAAGTTAAATCACAGCCGCACGAAACCGTCATGACAAACTCGTGCGCAGTCAAGAGCCTGTTACTTAGGCAGCTTCATTTGGAGGCGTTCATTTGGGGAGCAACGCCGCGACGATCGCGCGCCATTCCTGCTCGAGGCTGTCCTTGAAGACGGGCTTGCCAGCGCGGCGATACCAATAGGCGGCGTTGCCGGGGTCGCCTTCCTTTCGGTGAAGGTAGGCGTGGACCCAATCGGCGTCGCCGCCTTCGCCGGCTTGGGCGCTCTCGTGCGCCGCCTCCCATTGACCTTTGGCGTCCTGCCACAACGCGCGCAGGGCGGGGCTCAGGCCCTCGGGCGGTCCGGCTTGTTCCGTGGAGGCGATGAAGGCGTCCAGAGTCACGGCACTATCCTGTTCAATTTCTCCTTATCACATAATGCGTAGCCCGCTCGCCAGGTTTCCGTTCGGCGACGTCATAGCCGAGCGCGCCGAGGTCGAGATCGCCAAACAGCGGTGCGCCGCTTCCGAGCAGCACCGGGGCTACGGCCAGATGCATCTCGTCGATGGCGCGCATGCGCAGATAGGACTGAACGGTCGACGCGCCGCCGCCGATGCGGATGTCCTTGTCGCCGGCGGCCTCGCGCGCCCGCGTCAGCGCTTCTTCGGGTCCGCTGGTGATGAAATAGAAGGTCGTCCCGCCTTCCATGACGAGCGGCTCGCGCGGGTAATGCGTGAGCACGAAGACGGGCACGTGATAGGGCGGGTTGTCGCCCCACCAGCCTTTCCAATCGCCGTTCGGCCAGGGGCCGCGGATCGGGCCGAACATGTTGCGGCCAAGAATCCAGGCGCCGAGGCCCTCGGCGCCGCGGCGGGCGAAATCGTCATCGATTCCCGTCTCGCCTTCCGTCTTGCCGTGCATAGCGTTGAAGCTGCGCGTGGGGAACACCCACTGGTGCAGCTTCATGCCGCCGCGGCCCATCGGGCTTTCCAGGGTCTGCTCCGGGCCGGCTCCGTAGCCGTCGATCGAAACCGCATAAGCGTTGACGCGAACTTTGCTCAATCTCGATCTCCTATGTCTTGGTACGCTACGGCCGCCGCGACGAAGCGGTCGAGCGTTTGCGACCAGCCCATCTCCATGCCCGCAATATTCTGCCGCCGCTGTAGGCTTGTCGCCGTCGCGCGGGTGGCCACGGTGACTCGCGTCTTGCCGTCCCGCTGCGAGAACAGCACGGTGGTGAAGCCGTCGATTGCGACGTTGCCGGCTTCGTCGACGGCGCAGTTGGTAAAGACGAGTTTGGCGTGCGGCTCGATCTCAAGAACCTCGCCGCGCATGGGATAGCGCGTGCCGTCCGGTCCGCGCATGACGATGTTGATCTTGCCGCCCGCGCGCGCGTCGAACTCGCAGACCGGCGCGTCAAAGCCCTTCGGCCCCCACCATTGCTTGATTGCCTCGCCATCGGTCCAAGCGCGCCACACTTTGTCGAGCGGAGCGTCGAGCACGCGGGTGAACGTCGCCTCGCGCGAGAGGTCGGTCCATTTCGGCAGATGCTCTTGCAGCCGGAGCAGGTTCTGTTCGTTGCTGGGCTCGGCATAGTGCCGGACCGCGGCGAACGTCTGGTGCGTGTCGAACTCCTGATTAAAGTGTAGCCGCGTCTTGCCGCCGAGGTCTTCGAAGGTCGCCGTCACGCGAAACTTCGGGTGGCCGACATGTTCGATCACAATGCGGGTGAACGGCCTGATTTCAACGAACCGGCTGTGGTTGGGATAATCGCGGCCGTCGGGGCCATGCATCACGTAGCGCCACTCGCCGCCGTCGCGGAATTCGAAAACCTCGAAGCTGTTGGTGAAGTCCTTGGGGCCCCACCATTGCCGCAGGCGTGCCCCGTCGGCCCAGGCCGCCCACAGGGTCTCGGGCGATACGGCGAACACTCTGGAGGTGTTCAGTGTGCGGCTGGCGACATCGTCGATAGTTGTAGAGGTCATTTCGACGTTTCCTTCCCTGGCGTTTCCTGCAGATGAGCCTCAAGGCGGTCGAGGCTGTCGTCCCAAAAGCTCTTGTAGAACTCGATCCATTCCGCCGCCTCGCGCATCGCTTCGCCGCGCAAACGGATCGGCCGGCGCTGGCGATCTTGCCGGCGCGTCACCAGCCCGGCGCGTTCCAGTGCCTGCACGTGCTTGGTGATCGCCGGCTGGCTCAGGCCGAACCGGTCGACGAAATCGTTCACGCAGGCTTCGCCCAGCGAGAGCTGCGCAAGCATGGATCGGCGGATCGGATCGGCGAGGGCGGCGAAGGTCGTGTCGAGCGGAGTCATGGCCGTATGTGTCTATAGGGTCGTCGTTATATAACGAAATAGTTATATACTGACAAGCTCGCCCGTGGCGCCTCCGCCCGAGAAGGGAATTCTCTTTCCGCTTACCCTTTGGGATAACCATCTATTAACCGTAACGCGCCCAAATGATCGGGACGGCGGCAGTCGACGCCGTGTGAGCCGAAACCGGTCCAAGCCCCGCCCATGGTCGCTTCGCCCTTGCGTAAAAGCTTCGCGCCGCCGCCCTGGCGCGGCGCCACGAAATCGCCAATCGCAAGGCGAACACGGGACCGGGCAGGTGCGCGAAGAGGCGTGAGCATGAGTGAGGCCCCGAGCGGGGACAACAGCGCGCGCCACGTGCCGGTGATGGCGCGCGAAGCGGTGTCGGCGATCAATCCTGGTCCGGGCGCCGTCGTCGTCGATGGCACCTTCGGCGCCGGCGGCTACACGCGCCTGCTGCTGGAGGCGGGCGCCCGCGTGATCGCCATCGATCGCGACCCCCAGGCGATCGCGGGCGGGCAGGCGCTTCAGCGCGCGCATGAAAATCAGCTTCGTCTCGTCAGTGGCCGCTTCAGCGCCCTGGACGTCCTGGCCGGCGAAAAGCTCGACGGCGTTATTCTCGACATCGGCGTCTCCTCGATGCAGTTCGATCAAGGCGAGCGCGGATTTTCTTTCCGCACCGATGCACCGCTCGACATGCGCATGGAGCAGGCGGGCGCCAGCGCGGCCGATCTGCTCGCCGAGGCCGACGAAGCGCATCTGGCCGACATTTTCTATCACTATGGCGAAGAACGCGGCGCGCGGCGCATCGCCCGGGCGATCGTGGAGCGCCGAGCGGCCGATCCGATCGCAAGCACCAAGCAGCTCGCCGACCTCATGTCCGCCCTGCAGCCGCAGCGGCCGGGCGAATTCGTCCATCCGGCGACGCGCGTTTTTCAGGCGCTGCGCATCGCCGTCAACTCGGAGCTGTCGGAGCTCGCCATGGCGCTTGGCGCCGCCGAGCGCGCGCTGAAGCCGGGTGGCCGGTTGGCGGTGGTGACCTTTCACTCGCTCGAGGACCGCATCGTCAAACAGTTCTTCGCGGCGCGCGCCACGCGCGGCAAAGCGGTGTCGCGACGCTTGCCCGGCGAGGCTGAGCCCGCGGCGCCGACCTTTGTGGGGTTTCCCGGACAGCCGGTCGCTCCGAGCGAAGACGAAATCCGCGCCAATCCGCGCGCCCGTTCGGCGAAGCTGCGTTTCGCCGAGCGGCTCGACGCTCCGGCGCGTCCTCTGGAAGACGCCTTGCGCCGCCTCGCCGCGCCCACTGAGCGGCTGGAGTCCTGAGATGTGGCGGATTCTTCACGTCGTCGCCATCGCCGCGCTGCTGGGATCGGCCGGCTATGTCTACGAAGTCAAATACCGTTCGGTTTACGCGCGTGAACAACTCGTCGAGGTGCGGCGCGACATCGACAAAGAACAAGAGCAGATCGCGCTGCTGAAAGCCGAATATGCCTCGCTGACTCGCCCCGATCGCCTGGAAGGCCTCGCCGAAAAACAGCTCGGCATGGAGCAACTGCAGCTCAACGAGATTGCGAAGATCGACGAGCTGCCCTTCGCCGGACCGAAGGTCGACACGATCGGACGAAAGCTCGAGTCGCTCGATCTATTCGGGCAGACGACCCCTAGCGCCGGCGCCTCCGGCACGACCCCTCCAGTGCGATAGACCATGAACGAAAGCGCCGACAAACAAGCGCCGCAAAAGGCGCCCGCCCAGGACACGAGCGCCGCCAAGACGCAGCCATCGCGGCCGCATCTGGGCGCCCTTGCGGCGAACTGGGTCGCGCCCGCGGTCGCGAACGGCGCCAGATTGGCGGGAGCCGGTCTTGGCCGCGTCGCGGCGCTGCGCGGGCCCTTGAAGACCCGCGTGTTCGCTCCCGCGCTTTCCGGCGCCAGTAGAATGGCGACGAGCGCGCTGGCGCAGATTTGGGCCCTTCGCCACGTACGTATCGACTGGCGCAATCTGTTCTCGGTCCGCCTGGAGCGCAGCGGCGCGCGACTCGCCGTGGTGATGCTGACGATGTTCGCGGCCTATGGCGTCCTGGCCTTCAAGGTCGTGAAGCTTGGGCTCGGCAACGAGTCGCTGACGGAACTCAAGGCGGCGACCGACGAGGGCGCGTCAGGCGCCCGGCCAGACCTGATCGACCGCAACGGCAACGTGCTCGCCACCGACGTCAAAACCATGTCGATCTTCGCCGAACCCCGGCGTATTATCGACAAGGACGAAGCCGTCGAGATGATCACCGCGGTGCTGCCTGACGTCGACGCCGAAAAGTTGCGCGAGCGTCTCGGCTCGAAGAAAGGCTTCATCTGGGTCAAGCGGCATGTGACGCCGAAGGAGCAGGCGGAGATTTTCCACCTCGGTCTTCCCGGCGTCGGCTTCGCGCCGGAAAATATGCGAGTCTACCCCAATGGCCCGATTGCCGCGCATGTTCTGGGTTACGTAAACACCGACAATGTCGGCATCGCCGGGATGGAAGAATATCTCGACGAGCAGAGCCTCACCGATCCGCATGTTCCGGGCTTCTCGGTCGATCCGGCCAAGCTGAACTCCGGTGCGCCTTTCGATCGATCTCAACGCGACGCACGCCCTGCGCGACGAACTTGTCGCGGGCATGGACAAGTTCAAGGCCAAGGCCGCGGCTGGCGCGATTCTCGACGTCAATACGGGCGAAGTCCTCGCCTTGGAATCTCTGCCGGATTTCGATCCAAACGATCCCGGCGACATGACGGACCGGACCAAGATCAACCGCATCAACGTCGGCGTCTATGAAATGGGCTCGACGTTCAAGGCGTTGTCGATCGCGATGGCCTTGGACTCAGGCAAGGTGAACCTCGGCAGCCGTTTGGACGCGCGCGACAGTTTGCGCTACGGCCGTTTCACCATTCACGACTTTCACGCCACCCATCGCATCTTGACCGTTCCTGAAGTTTTCACCCATTCGTCCAACATCGGCACGGCGCGGATGGCCTTGATGGTGGGCGTCGAGGGACACAAAGCGTTTCTGAGGAAGATGCGGCAGCTTGACCGCCTAAAGACCGAACTGCCGGAGAGTGCAGAGCCGCTCGTGCCCAAGCGCTGGGGCGAACTCAACACGATGACGATCGCGTTCGGTCAAGGCCTCAACGTTGCGCCGCTGCAAGCGGTGATGGCTGTGGCGGGGCTCGTCAACGGCGGCCATCTCATGACGCCGACCTTTCTGGTGCGCGACGAAAAGACCGCAATGGACGGAAGCGCGCAGGTGGTGAGCCCACAAACGTCGGAGTCGATGCGCTATCTCATGCGCTCAACGCGACGCACGGCTCCGCGTCCTTCGCTAACATTCCCGGCTATTACGTCGGCGGCAAGACCGGCACGGCGGACAAGCTGATCCACGGCCATTACAGCGACGACAAGGTGTTCACGACCTTCATGGCCGTCACGCCTGTCGACAAGCCGAAATATCTCTATCTCGTACTCTATGACGATCCGCAGTCGGCGCCGGGCGACGGCGGCTACCATACTGCGGCATATAATTCCGGGCGCGTCGCCGGCCGCGTGATCACGCGCGTCGAGCCGCTTGAGGGCGTCGCGCCATTCATGGAGCCGCCGGCCAACCCGTTCCCGCTGATCGCCAAGCTCGGCTACGGCCTCGACGCCGAAAAGATCGCGAAGGAATGAGGACGGCCGGCGAAATTCTGGCGCTTGACGGGCCGGCGCGGCGCTTCGCTGCGCTACCGGTCGGCGGCGTCTGCGCCGACACGCGCCGCTTGGCGGCGGGCGATGCGTTCTTCGCCATGCCGGGCGCGCGCGACGACGGCGCGCGCTTCATCGGCGAGGCGCGCGTCAGGGGCGCGGCGATCGTCATCGGGCCACGCGGCTCCGGCGCCGACGTCGAGGTCGAGGACGTGCGCCTCGCGCTCGCCCAGGCCGCGGCAAAGTTCTATTCGGGTCAACCCGAAACCATCCTCGCCGTCACAGGCACCAGCGGCAAGACCTCGGTCGCCTCGTTCGCGCGGCAGATCTTTCTCATGATGGGCCGTGAGGCCGCTTCGCTCGGCACCATCGGCGTCGCCTCGTGCGCGCTCAACATCTACGGCTCGCTGACGACGCCGGACCCGATCGCGCTGCACAAGCTGCTTGCGCAGCTCGCGGCGAACGGCGTCACGCACCTGGCGATGGAGGCCTCGTCCCACGGGCTCGACCAGAAGCGCCTAGACGGCGTCCGTCTCACTGCCGCCGCCTTCACCAATCTGTCGCGCGATCACATGGATTATCATCCGACCGAAGACCATTACCTGCACGCCAAGCTGCGGCTTTTCAGCGAGCTGCTGCCGGACGGCGCCCCGGCGGTGATCGACGCCGACACGCCGGTGGCGGCTCGCGTGATTGCGGCGGCGCGCGCGCGCGGCCTCAAGACCATGACGGTCGGCGCGGCGGGAGAAGCGATCAAAATCGTGCGCAGCGTACGCGACGGCTTCTCAACGCGACTCTCCTTGCAGGCAGGCGCGAAGCGCTATGACGTGTTGCTGCCTTTGACCGGCGATTTCCAGGCTTCGAACGCGCTGGTTGCGGCGGGCCTCGCGCTGGCCTGCGGCGAGGACGCCGACGCCGTGCTGCCTGCGCTGGAGAGCCTGCAAGGCGCGCCTGGGCGTCTTGAGAAAATCGGCGAGCGCAACGGCGCGCCGGCTTTCGTCGACTACGCGCACAAGCCGGACGCCTTGCAGAAAGCGCTCGAGGCTTTGCGCCCGTTCGTCACCGGCCGCCTCATCGTCGTCTTCGGCTGCGGCGGCGACCGCGACCCGGGAAAGCGGCCAATGATGGGGGCGATCGCCGCACAAGGCGCCGACGTCGTGATCGTCACCGACGACAATCCACGCAGCGAGGAGCCGCGGGCGATCCGCGCCGCCATTCTCGCCGCTGCGCCGGGCGCGCTCGATATCGGCGATCGCGCCGAAGCGATCCGGACGGGCGTGGCGATGCTGCGGCCGGGCGATGCGCTGCTCGTCGCCGGCAAGGGGCACGAGACCGGGCCAGATCGTCGGCGCGCTCACGCTGCCCTTCAACGACGCCGACGTCACGCGGCAAGCCCTCGCCGAGGCCGCATGAGCGCGCAGCTCTACCACGCCGACGAGCTGACCGCCGCGCTGGGCGCGCCCAGCCGTCCGGTCGCCGCCGCCGTCACCGGCGTCTCGATCGACACGCGCACGCTTCAGCCAGGCGATCTTTTCGTCGCCATCAAGGGCGATGCGCAGGACGGCCATGCCTACGTCGCTAAGGCGTTCGAGCGGGGCGCTGCCGCGGCGATTGTGTCGAACGCGTCCGCCGACGCTTTCCGCCCGCTTGGGCCGGTGTTCGCCGTCGCTGACACGCTTGCCGCGATGGAGGGCCTCGGCGCGGAGGCGCGCAAACGCTCGCAGGCGAAAATCGTCGCCGTCACCGGCTCGGTCGGCAAGACCAGCGCCAAGGAGATGCTGCGCACGGCCCTCGGCGCGCTGGGTCCGACGCATGCGTCCGCCGCGTCCTACAACAACCATTGGGGCGTGCCGCTCACGCTGGCGCGCCTGCCGCGCGAGGCGAAGTTCGGCGTGTTCGAGATCGGCATGAACCACGCCGGCGAGATCGCCGCGCTCGTGCCGCAAGTTGCGCCGCATGTCGCGCTGATCACGACGATCGCTCCGGTGCATATCGAATATCTCGGCTCGCTCGCGGCGATCGCCGACGCGAAAGCCGAGATCTTTGACGGGTTAAGCGCGGGTGGCGTCGCCGTCATCAATCGCGACGCGCCGGAGTTCGAGCGGCTGCGTGCGCGCGCCGCGGCGAAGGGCGCGCGCGTCGTCAGTTTTGGCCGTGCGGACGGCGCGGACGCGCAGCTGAGCAAGGTCGAGCGCGCGGGCGAAGGCTCCGCAATCGAGGCCGTGCTGTTCGGTCGCGCGGTTCGCTTTTCGCTTGGCGCGCCGGGCGAGCATATGGCGATGAACGCCGTGGGCGCGCTGGCGGCGATTTCCGCGCTCGGCGCCGATGCCGCCGCCGCCGCCGCCGCGCTGGCGCGGTTCGCGCCCACCCAAGGGACGCGGCGAGCGATTGACGCTGCTTGCCGCGGGCGGCCCGTTCATCGCTCATCGACGAGAGCTACAACGCCAATCCGGCTTCGATGCGCGCGGCGCTCGACGCTGCTGGGCGACACTGAGCCCGGTCCTGGCGGCCGTCGCATCGCCGTGCTCGGCGACATGCTGGAGTTGGGCCCTGAAGGCCAGACGCTGCATGCCGAGCTCGCGCCGGCGATTGCGGCGAACCACGTCGATCTGCTGTTCGGCGCCGGCCCGCTCACGAAGGCGCTGTATCGACGCCATGCGCCGAAGTCGACGGCGGCGACGTGGGGAGCAAATCCGCCAGGCATTGAAGCGGCGACGCTCGCGGCGGTGCGGCCGGGCGACGTCGTCATGGTCAAAGGCTCGAACGGCAGCCGCATGGGACCATCGTCTCGGCGCTTGCGCGCCCGCTTTGCGCCCGAGAAGCGATTTAGGACCTCCGATGCTGACCTATCTCACCGATTTCTCGCACGCGCTGGGCGCCTTCAACCTTTTTCGCTACCTGACGTTCCGCGCGCTCGGCGCGGCGGCGACGGGGCTGTTTCTCGTGTTCTTCTTCGGGCCCGCGGATCATCTCGACGCTTCGGCTGCAGCCAGGGCAAGGGACAGCCGATCCGCACCGACGGCCCGGCCTCGCATCTCCTCACCAAGAAGGGCACGCCGACGATGGGCGGCCTGATGATCCTGTTGGGCTGTTCGTCTCGTCGCTGCTGTGGGCGAACGTGCGCAATCCTTATGTCTGGATCGTGCTGTTCGTCACGTTGGGCTTCGCCGCCATCGGCTTCTACGACGACTATCTCAAGGTGACAAAGCAGTCGCACAACGGCTTCTCCGGGCGTTCGCGCCTGGGGCTCGAATATGTCGTCGCCGCGCTCGCCTGCGGCGCGATGATGCGACTTCGGCCCGCCCGGCGCGACGTCGTTCGCGCTGCCGTTCGTCACCGGCTACGTCTTCGATTTTGGCTGGGCGTTCCTGCTGTTCGGCCCGTTCGTGATCGTCGCCTTCGGCAACGCGGTGAACCTCACCGACGGCCTCGATGGCCTGGCGATCGTGCCGGTGATGATCGCGGCCGCGACGCTTCGGGCTGATCGCCTATTTCGTCGGCACCGCGGTGTTCGCGCGCTATCTATTCTCAACCACATTCCCGCCGCCGGCGAATTGATGGTGGTGTGCGGCGCGCTGATCGGCGCGGGCGTCGGCTTTCTGTGGTTCAATGCGCCGCCGGCGCAGGTCTTCATGGGCGACACCGGATCGCTGGCGCTTGGCGGCCTGCTCGGCTCCATCGCCGTCGCCGTCAAGCACGAGGTGGTGCTGGCGGTGGTGGGCGGCCTGTTCGTGATGGAGGCGATGTCGGTCGTCATTCAGGTCGCCTCGTTCAAGATGACCGGCAAGCGCGTCTTTCGCATGGCGCCGGTGCATCACCATTTTGAGCAGCTCGGCTGGTCCGAGCCGCAGATCGTCATGCGCTTCTGGATCGTCGCCTTCGTGCTGGCGATGGTCGG
>CAVSSV010000053.1:0-22338 GCA_963730695.1 uncultured Pseudomonadota bacterium | reverse complement strand
CTATCCATGACCTATGGATTCGTGCGCCAATCCGACGGCGCGATTTGGATCGAAAGCGAGCCGGGAAAGGGCACGACGGTCGAGATCTGTCTGCCGCGCTATCGCGGCGAAACCGCTGCGCCGTCGACGGAGGCGAAGGCGTCGCTCGACTCGCATGCCGGGCCGCACGAAGTCGTTCTTGTCGTTGAGGATCAGGACGCCGTGCGGCTGCTGATGGTCGAGGTTCTGAACGATCTGGGCTACCTTGCGCTGGAAACCGCCGACAGCGCCGCTGCGCTCAAAATTTTGGACTCTGAAAAGCGCATCGACTTGCTCGTCAGCGACATAGGGCTGCCCGGCCTGAACGGCCGCCAATTGGCGGACGCGGCGCGCGTGAAGCGGCCACGTTTGAAGGTGCTGTTCGTCACCGGCTATGCCGAGAAGGCGGCGGGAAGCACGTTTTTGGAAGCGGGGATGGAGATCATCACCAAGCCGTTCGCGATGGATAGGCTCGCGGGCAAGATCAAGGAAATGATCCAAAACCATCCGCGAGATTGATCGCATCGGAAACGTCCAAAGGCGATGGAACTTTTTGCCGGAATTGGGGGTTTTGGCTTGGCCGAAGCCAAAGGACGACCCTCATGACCCTGCTTATTCTGCTCATCTTGCTCGTCATCATTTTTGGCGGCGGTGGCGGCTATTACGGCTACAACCGATGGGGCGGCGCGGGCGGCGGAGGCATCCTTGGCCTTGTGCTGATCGTCGCCATCATTGTTTGGCTGGTCGATCGCGTGTAATTCGCCTCGCTGTCGAGGCGAACAGGCGCAGTTTCGATGCTATAGGGGACGGCGCCACGACAAAGGAGCCGTCCGTTGAAGATCACCATCGAAACGGAAAAGCCTAACGACCCCGCAACATTGTTCCGACTTTCCGTCGACACCAAAGTCATCGCGGAACATTTAACCGCGGTGCAAATGCGCGACCAGGTCGACGAGATCGTCGAGAGGTTGCGCTACGGCGGCGAAAACGCGCTTGATCCCGAATCCGAAGCCATCGAATCGTCGGATCTCAACGCGTCGAACGACGAGTGAGGGCTTAGGAGGCCGGTGGCTTGTGTTGGGTGCGCGCGCCTGTGGCCGTGTAGTCGGGGCTCTCGCTCGCGGCCACGACGATCCAATAGTCATAAATCGCTGGCGCGACGCTGATGTTCAGGGCGAGCCCGTCAGCATGAAATTCCAGGATGTGCTCAATCGCGGCGGCGAAGTCCTGCCAGGCGTCGGTGTCGCGTCCATAGGCGCCCATCTTGTCCACGAGCGTCGACAGCGACCGCCGGCAACCGCCTGCGTGAGCGGTAGCCTCGCGGTCGCTATGCTCAGGTCCTTCGGGCACGAGGCCTCCCCAAAATTCCGCCGCTACAGGTCTTCGTTGTCGGCGACTTCGCGCTGGGAGGCCAATGCGGCGACTGATTCGTCGGGCCTGCTCCAGTGAGGCGCTGCGCTGGCGCTACGCCGTTTGTGTTCCCGTTCGGACAGTGCCCGTTCGGGCGTCGCGGCGGAGCCATCGCCGCCTGTCGCTCCGCGCTTTGATGGCTTCGGAGCAGCGTGTTTGAACGCGCCATTTTTTGAATTGCGCATGGCCACCTCCATGAAGACAACTACAACACGGAAGGCGCGCCGCGGTTCCCACAAATCGCTAACCCGGAACGAAGACATCTTCGCGAAAGGTTGAACGGTCAAGGAGGGCCTTCGCCGTTTTGCGGTCATGATTGTCAGGCATCGTTCATGCAGGTTCAGAGGGAGGAAGACATGTCAGCAGAGCTTCCCACCACGGGCGCGTGCTTCGATGCGGCTGCGTTTCGCGCCCTCGGCAAAGCCTATGACGACGCCTGCGGCGCCCTCGGTTTCGTCTTTCACACCTACGACGAAAGCGACGCGCTCGCCGTCAAGGAACAGCTCGCTCGTCACGTGATCGCCAGCGCCGCCGCGGGCGAGACAAATCCGCGCAAACTGGCCGCCATGGCGCTTTCGAAAATGCCGGCGCTCGAAGCCAAATGGGGCCGGCAATGGAGCGACTCCGGCGTTCAAGACTTCATGTCCGCGCGCCGCACCATGACGAATCGGATGCCTATGGCGGTCTACGCTCCGGAAAACGCGCTTTAGCCTCTTGAAGCGGTCGCCGGTGCTCTTGGGCGGCGGGCTTTGCAGCCTGCAGCGCTCGCATTATTCCGCTCACGACAGCGCGACGGAACTTTGCGACGCCGCGGTCCGTTAAGAGCTCCGAACGGCCGCTTACGGCCAATGAGGAGCACGGTTATGAAAACCCCTTTCTCAGCCAGAATATTGGAGGCAGGCGTCCTGATCTTGTTGGGCTCGGTGACCCTCGCCGCCCCCGCCAGCGCCGCCCAATGCGCGCAACGCCAAGAAATCACCGACAAACTCGCCCATGACTTCGATGAGAAACCGATCGGCATGGGGGTATCTGCCGCGGGCTCGATGCTGGTGTTCTATGCATCGCCTAAGGGCACGTGGACGGTCGCTCTGGTTTCGCCCGACGGCGTCGAGTGCGTCGTCGACGTCGGCAATGGTTGGACCGGGATGGCGCTGGGCCAAGTCGCTGCGCTGAACTAGCTTCTCGTTTCAAACAAATTCTAGCTCAGAGGAAGCTCCGATTTCGGGGCTCCTTTTTTGTGCGTTCGAACGGCAAAAAAAGCCGGGACAGGGCGAGCGCTGTCCCGGCTTTTCAATGCGCTAAAGCTTGCGCGTTAACGCGCGGGCGTAGCGGGAGCGGCGGGGGCCGCCGGAGTAGGCAACGCCGGCGGCGCGACCGCGCCCGGCGCCGCGTGTTCCGAAGTCGCGGCCACGGGCAAAGGGCTCTGGTTCATGCTGTAAACCCCGATGCCCAGGATCACGATCACCGCTGCGGCGAGAATGATCCAAACCATGGAACTCGACGGCGCGGTGGAAGTCCGCTCAAAATCCGACCGCTGCTCGTTCGGTTGAAAATCCCGATTGGGAATGTTCGTCATCTGAAGTCTCCTCTTCTGATGATTGCAGAGGAAACGCTCCAAAGAAACGTTGGTTCCTGAATGGACGGACGCGAGCGCGACCGCGGCTCGATTCTCGCCCATGCTTCAGGCGTTCCCGCTGACATTAGTCAACATCCTACAACGCCTTTCCCGCGCAATTGCGGCGGCGGCCGGAACTCGCGAGAACGCCGCGCGTTGCGGCAGCGACCAACGGAGATCGCCATGCCCGCAAAATCCGCAGCCCAGCAGAAAGCCGCCGGCGCCGCCCTAGCCGCCAAGCGCGGCGAAGAGCCGAAGAGCAAGCTCAAAGGCGCATCGAAGTCGATGATGTCGATGAGCGAGACGCAGCTTGAGGACTTTGCGCGCACCAAGCGCAAGGGAAAGCCCGAGCACGCCGTGAAGTCGTAGGAGGAAAGCGCCATGCCCGAAATTGAAGAAGACAACATCCAGCCGCCGCCGCACTATCGCGAGGGCGGCCCCGCGCAACGCATCACCGCCGACACCGCGCGCCAAGGGCCGTTAGGCTCGCGCGTCCTCATCATCCTCGTGTGCAGTCTCATCGCCTTAGGGATCGCTTGGGTTGCGCTAATTTACGTCGGACGTCCGCCGCGTTGAGTCGCATCCGCCCACATTACCCGCGGGCCAGAATGGTTGAACGCGTGCGCTGAGCGAGGGAGTCGAGTTGGCGGGGGTTCGCTGGCCTGACGCTGTCCTGCTGCGGCCCGCGATCAAGGAGTGGAGACAGTAAGAACACTCCACCCCCCGCCGCTCCGAGCAACGTCATCAAGCGGCGGAGGTTCCCAAGCCCGCGTCCCAGGAACCATTCTCCCGACCTCGCGTTCCCTCCGCCGAGGTGACCCGCCATGCAAAATCCCGCGAAAAAATATCCGCAGCCGCCGTTCAACAAGCAGTCGCAGCCTTGGCCCGGTCTCGCCAGCAAGATGGATCCGCCGCCGGACCATGGGGAGAAAAGCTACAAAGGGTCGGGGCGCTTGCAAGGTCGCAAGGCGCTTGTCACTGGCGGCGACTCCGGCATGGGCCGCGCGGCGGCGATCGCCTTCGCGCGCGAAGGCGCCGATGTCGCCATCAATTATTTTCCGACCGAGGAGCCTGACGCGCAGGAGGTCATCGCGCTCATCCGCGCGGAGGGGCGCATCGCTCTCGCGCTACCCGGCGATCTCCGGGAGGAGGCGTTCTGCATCGACCTCGTCGCCAGCGCCGTTGAGGGCCTTGGCGGTCTCGACATCCTCGTCAACAACGCCGGCCGGCAGCAATCTTTTGAATCCATCGACGACGTCACCAGCGAGGAGTTCGACGCGACGATGAAAACCAACGTCTATGCGCCGTTCTGGATCATCAAGGCCGCACTGTCGCATCTGAAGCCGGGTTCGGCGATCATTGGAACGACGTCGGAGCAGGCCTATGATCCGTCTGCCGAGCTTTACGCCTACGCGCAGACGAAGGCGGCGACGATGAACTATGTGAAGTCGCTCGCCAAGCAACTCGCCACCAGGGGCATCCGCGTCAACGGCGTCGCGCCCGGGCCAATATGGACGCCATTGCAGGTGAGCGGCGGTGCGTCGATGGAGAAGTTGAAGGCCTTCGGTTCGCAATCGCCGATGGGCCGGCCCGGCCAGCCCGCCGAGTTGGCGTCCATCTACGTGCAGCTCGCGGCGGAAGACGCAAGCTACGCCACCGGGCAGATCTACGGAGCGACCGGCGGCGGTGGACAGCCCTGAGCCGCGGCGCGAACACGCGGAGAGAGCCATGGCCAAGTTAAACGAGAACCAGCGTGAACATCTGCCGGCGGAGAAGTTCGCGGAGCCGCAGAAGCGCGCCTACCCGATCGAAGACAAGGCGCACGCGCGCGACGCCAAAGCGCGCGCCAGCCAAGCGGCGAAAGCAGGCCGCATGTCGGCCGCCGAGGAAAAGAAGGTCGACAAGAAAGCCGACGCGGTCATTCGAAAGGCCTGAACCGAAGAAGATCAAGAGACGCGCATCGGCCCCAACGCTTCGATCTATCGCTGCATACCTTCTGCGGAACCAAAGCGCGACAACGCGCGTTAGGCGCAGGGAAGAGCACTGCCACACAGGAGGATGATATGGGCCGCGGAATTTTGCTTTGGATGCTGGGCGTGCCGATTCCCATCATTATTCTCCTCGCTCTATTCTATCATTGATCGACGTCGTGCTCCGTTTCTCAAACGTTCAAGGGAGTTCGGCATGTCTGACGCCACGATGAATTTCAGAACGATGTTTGACCGTGGACGCCTCGGGCGTTCCGCGGTGTCCTGGGGGGCGATCATCGCCGGCGCGTTTGCCGCGGCGGCGTTCTCCTTCGCGTTATTCGCACTGGGCGCGGGCATCGGGCTCGCCTCGGTGTCGCCTTGGGGCGGCTCGCCGTCGCCAACCACCTTCGGCGTCATGACCGGCGCCTGGCTGATCGCCATCGAGCTGTTCGCGCTTGGGCTCGGTGGCTATCTCGCCGGTCGCCTGCGCACGCGCTGGAGCGGCGTGCACTCGGACGAGGCGTTCTTTCGCGACACCGCGCATGGCCTGCTCGTGTGGGCTTTAGCGTCCGTGATCGGCATCGCGCTGTTCACCTCGGTGTTGTCGTCCGGCGCCACGAAGGTCGCGCAGGCCGGGGCCGCTGCAGGCCAGGCCGTCGGCGCGACGTCGGGCGCGGCCGCGGCAACCGGAGCAAGCGCGCTTTCGGGATATTTTACCGACATCCTTTTTCGCACCGATCATACGGGAACGACGGACGCCGCCTCTGTTGCGGAGGCCGGGCGCATTCTCGCAGCGAACGCGACGGCGGACGATCTTCCCGCCGCTGACAAGACTTACCTTGGCCAGTTAATCGCGACGCGAACAGGTCTGTCGCAAGCGGACGCTGAGAAGCGAGCCTCCGATGTCTTCACGCAGATCAAGTCGGCGCGTGACAAGGCGGCGGCTGAAGCCAAGTCTGTCGCCGACGCGGCGCGCAAAACCGGAGTGTATGTATCGCTTTGGGGATTTGTCGCTCTGCTGGTCGGCGCCGTCTCCGCGTGCTATATGGCGACGGTCGGCGGACGCGTCCGCGACGACGTCGCGTTCGACGCCGACGCCGACGCATCATCGGGAGTCGTCCCGTGAACGCAAAGAAGCCTCAACGCGCAACGCCTGAGTTTGACGACGAAGCGTCTGTCCCGCGAGTTGGAAGACACGTTCCCGGCCAGCGATCCGCCGTCGCTGACCGAGCCCGTCACAGGCGTCACCGGCGATCCCGCCGCTGACGAGCGTCTGCGTAAAGTTCGTGAACGCGCGCATCAGATTTGGATGCAGGAGGGCCATCCGCACGGCCGCCATGACGATCATTGGCGGCAAGCGGAGTCTGAACACCAACCCTCCGCCCGCAAAGGAAAGTAGCCGTAAGAGCAGGCGAAATTCTGGCTTCGAGGATTTCGCCTGCGCGAGGAACCATTGCCGCCAAGGTGAGTTTCATCCCGGCCTGACGCGTTAGGGACGCGTCGATCCGCCGGAGGATGAACTGAATGGCCACCACCAAAAAATTGGACGATGCCAAAAGCGAAGCTCTCGCATCGCCGCTAGGAAAACTATTCGTCCATCAGCTTAAGGACGTCTATTTCGCCGAACAGGCGATCACCAAGGCCCTGCCGAAAATGGCGAAGGCCGCGAAGTCGCCCGAGCTGAAGGACGGCTTTCAAAAGCACCTGAAGCAGACCGAAGAGCATGTCACGCGCCTTGAGAAGGTGTTCGGCATTATCGGCCTGCGCGCCGAAGGCACGCCCTGCGAAGCGATCAAGGGCATCATCAAGGAAGGCGACGAAGTCGCGGAAGAATTCGGCGACACGCCCGCCGGCGACTCCGGTCTTGCCGCGTCCGCGCAGGCCGTCGAACACTACGAGATCACGCGCTACGGCACCCTAAAGGCTTGGGCGCGTGAACTTGAACTCGACGACGCGGTCGAGGAGCTGCTCGAGGCGACGGAGCAGGAAGAAATCGACACAGACGAGACGCTCACCGAGCTCGCGCAGACGCTGAACGAAAGCGCAATGCAGTCGGCGGCTTAAGCCGTCCGCAAACCGATCAGCTCGCAAGGAGCGGTGTACAAGGAGACGGACGCATGGCGACGAGTAAAGGCGGAACCCATCACTCCACGGCCGCGGAGCATCACGAAAAAGCGGCGCAGCATCACCGCGAAGCGGCCAAGCATGCCGACAGCGGCAGCCACGAGAAGGCCGGCCATCACGGCCACACCGCACGTGGCCACGCCTCGCAGGCGATGCATCACGGCGACGAGGCGGCGCGCGAGCACGCCACCTCGCACGGCGGCAAGTCGTCCTGACGGCTTATAGCCTTCGCAGCCGCCGCGGCGCCCTCACGGGCGCCCGCGGCGGTTCGCTGTCCGGACGGCGCTCGCCAGCGCCGGAGACATGATGTCGAACGTGCCCAGCCCTAACGCGCCCTCGAGCGCGAGCGCGTTCACGCGCGCGATGCAGTGGACCTCGCGGCAACTCGCCCGGCCCATGACGTTCGCCATTGTTTGCGCCGCGGTAGCAGGATGGGGCCTGATTGGATGGGCGCTGCACTACACCGACAGTTGGCAGTTCCTCCTTGGCGCCGCCAATATCGTGACCTTCCTGATGGTGTTTTTAATTCAGCACGGCCAGAGCCGCGACACCGCGGCGATCCAGTTGAAGCTCGATGAACTCATCCGCGTCACCCAGCCCGCGCGCAATGAATTGCTCAATCTCGAGCACTTGAGCGAAGTCGAATTGGAAGGCCATCGGGAAAACATCCGCAAACTCGCGACCGATGAGGCGGTGGAAACGACCGCCGAACGGTAGAACCCCTCTCCCGGAGGGAGAGGGGCAGGGGTGAGGGGGACGAGGGGGCCAGACCGGCTACGTGGGTGACAGTTTAGACCGGGAACATGGGTGACAGGTTTCAATGATCGGCAAGGAGGGCTTTGCCGATGTGTTGGAGGGAGACCTGTGCTTTGGACGAACGGACGCGGTTTCTGGTGGATTGGCGGCGTGGGAGGGGCCGATCACGGCGCTTTGCGAGGCATATGGGATCAGCCGGAAGACGGGCTACAAATGGCGAGATCGCTATGCTTTCGCGTCTGGTTCCCATTTGAAACGCTCCTCTCTATTTTCTTGGCGCTGTCGTTTCGCGCCATGGGCGGACGGCGCGCGGCGCGCTAGAGAGAACCCCTGCGGCGCATGCGAAAGCCGAACTCGGGAGGGGTGTTCAAGGATGGAACGGACGACATTGCACGGCACGGACATCATGGTGTCGCGCCTCTCCCTGGGCACCTGGGCGTTCGGCAACGATCCGGTTTGGGGCGCGCAGGACGAGAAGGCCTCGGTCGACACCGTGTCGGCTTCGCTCGACCACGGCATCGACTTTATCGACACCGCCGAAGGCTACGCCGACGGCCGCTCGGAAGAGGTGTTGGGCCGCGCGCTCAAGGGTCGTCGCGGTAGGGCGGTCATCGCCACCAAGGTCTACAGCGATCGCAGCCGCGAGGGCGTCGTCAAGGCGTGCGAAGACAATTTGAAACGTCTGCAGACCGACTACATCGACGCCTACTACATCCATTGGCCCAACCCGGAGATTCCGGTCGCCGAATCGATGGAGGGCTTGGATCGGCTGCTGCAGTCCGGCAAGATCCGCTCGGCCGGCATCTGCAACGCCGGGCCGGTGACGCTGTCCGAACTCGAACAGGTCAAGGGCAAGCCTGTGTTGTCGCTGCACCAGATCCCGTTCAGCCTGTTCTGGCGCGCCTGCGAATTCGAGGTCCTGCCGAAGACGCGCGCGCTCGGCGCGACGGGCGTCGCCTATTCCGTGCTCGCGCAAGGCCTGCTCACCGGCCGCTACGCCGCCGCCGCCGAGGTGCCGCAAGGGCTGCACGTCACCCGCTTCTACAGTGACGGCCCACATGGCGAGACCGGCGCCGAGACCGAGGTTTTCGCGGCGCTGGCGCAGCTTCGCGAGGTGGCGAAAGCCGAGCGTCAAACCCTCCCCGACCTCTCCATCCAATGGGCGCTCGCCCAGCCCGGCATCGACGTGGTTTTGACCGGCGCGCGCACGCCGCAGGAGATCGAGGAGAACGCGAAGGCGCTCGACCGCAAGGCGAGCAGCGAGACGCTGGCGCAGATGACGGCGATTTCCGAAGGCGTGAAAGCGAAGCTCGGGCCAAACCCGGATATGTGGATGAATGCGAGGCAGAGCCGGTTTCGGTGAGGGCGGCTGCCTCAACGCGTAGAACCCGCCGCAGATCGATGCGATTCAAAAAAATGGAGCCGCCATTGCGAGCGCAGCGAAGCGACCTAGGGGCGGCAAACGTAGCTTTCTGCCGCCCCTGGGTGGCTTCGTCGCTGCGCTCCTCGCAATGACGGAGAACAATTCGTCGGCTGCTCAGTTCGCCGCAATCCATTCCGTCAAGTTGCAGCGCGCGCCAACACCGCCTCCACCTCCGCCCGCGTCGGCGCGCCGAGCCGGCCCCCGAACGTCGCGCACTTGATCGCCGCCGCCGCGTTAGCGAAGGCGACGATCTCTGCAATGGGGCGGCCTTCCGCGAGGCCGACGAGAAACGCGCCGTGAAACACGTCGCCGGCGGCGAGCGTGTCGACGGCCTTCACCGGCGGCGGCTTTAGTTGCCGTAGCCCGCCGTTCTCCAGCCAGAAACAGCCCTGCTCGCCCGCGGTGACGGCGACGAAGCAGGCGAAGCGCTCGGCCAGCTTTCGCGTCGCCGCCTCGACCTCCGTCGCTCCGCTCACCGCGAAAGCCGCAGGCTCGGAGAATACGACGTGGCTCGCGCGTTCGATCAGGCTGACGAGCGTTTCCGTCGGGCCGACATCGGCGTCGAGCAGCGCGGGGATGCCGGCCTTCCGCGCCGCGTCCAGCACCGCGGCCGCGCCGATTGGCCAGCGCACGTCGACCAGCACGCCGTCCGCCGTGGCGATGGCGTCGAGCGGCAGCCAATCGGCAGCGGTCGGCAGATTGGCGTCGTAAAATGGAACGATCAGCCTTTCGCCGTCGTCGTCGACCAACACCGTGCACAGCGGCGAGCGGGCGCCGGGAAACAGTCTCACGTGCCGGCAATCGACGCCTGCCGCTTCCATGTCGGCGATGAAGCGCGGCCCGGTGGCGTCTTGGCCCAGGCGGGTGAGCAGCGTGGCGCGCGCGCCGAGCCGAGCGGCGGCTGCAGCGGCGCTGGAGGCCATGCCATGCGCCACTTCAATGAGGTCGTAAGGAAGAACTTTGCCGCCGCCCTTGGGCAAATGGCGAACGCGATAAATGTGATCCATCGTCGCCGCGCCGGAGAAGATCAGCTTTGGCGTTTCGCGCACGGCCATGAAATCGGGATCCCGTCATTGAAAGCGAGCCGCATCCGGGAGGGGAGCGCGCGGATCGGGGCATAAACGAGAAGGGCGTCCGTGTTCCAGCCCCACGGGCCCCGCCCCGCAGGGGCCTTCCGCTGAGATCGTCGTAGAAAATGCTGGACCTTCCCTCGGGTTAAGGCGGTGATTTTAAAGCAAATATCGCAGGGTTCTCTCAACACGATGTTGATTGCACCGTAATCGAACGAAGAGCGCGATCTCCGTCCGGCAAATCTAAATAAACAAGAACAAAACAAGATCGATGCGAAGTCGCCGTTTACGCCTGTGATGTAATCGTGCAGTACATGATCTGTACAAAGGGGCAGAACAATAGACTTGCTTTCAATCGTCCTGCCGTTATGTTGGTTAACGGGCCGTTGCTGTTGCAGACGGGGCGTACGTGAGTCAGTTCGTTATCTCGCGCTTTGAAGCGGCTGGCGTTGCTCCGAGGCAATTTGCGATCAGTTACAATGCGTTCGAGGCGATTGCGGCCGCTGTGGAGTTCTGCCTGCTCGTCCTGGCCGGAGCGGCGGGAACGGCGTTCTATTCCAGTATTGTCGCGAGCGCGCCGCCGCAATTGGAAAATGGACTCGGCATAGGTCTGGTGACCGCAATCATATACGCAATAGTCGCCTATTCTACCGGACGATATACAGCAACAGCGTTGGGGAGTGGTGGCAAAGGACGTGATATTGGGCAGGTAAAGACAATAGGCACGCTTGTGTTTACGAGCTACGCCCTACTAATCTGCGTAGCTTTTTCCCTAAAGGTAAGTGCAGAATTTTCGCGCGGCTCAATTTCTACGTCGTCCCTCCTCGCATTCCTGCTCGTGACGTTAGGACGTATGGGGATTGTCGCCGCGTTCTACCGCGGCGTTCGCTACGGCCTTGTCCGCGGTCGCCGGGTCGTGACGATTGGTGACCCTACGGAATTGGCGAGGCTAAGCCCCGCAGAGCTCACGCGTTTCGGCGTCGAAGAAGTCGCGCGGATCGCCTTGAAGAGCGCCGACGCGTTCGCGGACTTTGCGTCACGCGACCGCGATATCGTTCTCAGCGCCACGGCCGTCGCGCGGCAGGCGCACGCCGAGGAATTCGCGCTTGTGCTCTCGTGGGGCGAGCAGCGCGTTCTTGAGGACGTCACGAGCCTGCTGCGGGTCTCGCCGTTGCCGGTGAAGCTGCTGCCGGACGCGACCATTCGAGGCGTGCTCGCGCAACGCAGCCTGACCGGGTTGGAGCGCTCGCTCGCCGTCACCGTTCAGCGTGAACCGCTCGCGCTGTGGGAACGCGGCCTAAAGCGTGCGATCGACATCGCGCTGGCGACGGCGGCGCTCGGCGTTCTGAGCCCGCTGCTTTTGTCGGTCGCGCTTCTGATCAAGCTCGACAGCAAGGGGCCGGCGCTGTTCCGGCAGCGCCGCTGCGGGTTCGACAATCGCGTCTTCACGATCTTCAAGTTTCGCACGATGACGTGTCGCGACGACGGCGACGTTATCGTTCAAGCGCGCCAAGGGGACGCGCGAGTCACGCGGCTTGGCCGGTTGTTGCGCCGATCGAGCATCGACGAGCTTCCGCAACTCATCAACGTGATCCGCGGCGACATGTCGATCGTTGGACCCAGGCCGCACGCTTTGGCCCATCACACTCAGTATGTCTCGCTCATCGCGAGCTACGCGCTTCGCCATCACGTCAAACCCGGCATCACCGGCATGGCGCAAGTGCAGGGCTTGCGCGGCGCCACGCCGGAGCTCACGCAAATGGAGCAGCGCGTTCAGCAAGACCTCTGGTACATCGGCCATTGGTCGTTGCCGCTCGACCTTTGGATCCTGGCCAAGACGTGCTGGGTGGCCTTGCGGCTGGACGCGGTTTGAGGCGGGCGGCGCGCGCTCTAGCCTTCCCCGTCACGCGCGTAGGCGCGAGAATCGATGCCGGAGCGCTTGACGATCGCCGGCACGCCGACCGCCAGGCTCTGCGGCGGCACGTCGTCCAGCACCACGGCGTTGGCGCCGATCACCGATCCCGCGCCGATGCGAATTGGCCCGATCAGCCGCGCGCCGGCGTGGACGATCACGCCGCGTTCCAGATGCGGCGCGCCTACGTCCGGCGCCCGCCCGCCGAGCACGACATGCACGCCGATCTCGCAATCGTCCTCGATCACCGAGAGCGGGTTGATGACGACGCCGAGACCGCTGTGATGGAAGAACACGTTGCCGCCGATGCGCGCGCGCCCCGGAATTGACGCCGCGAACATGAGGCGAGAGATAACGTCCGCCACGCGCGCGAGCGGGCGCATGCGGCCCGCCGCCAGACCCGCCGACAGCCGATGCAATCTGACGATGAGTTGCATGAGCGGACGTCCCTCGACCCTCAGCCTCCTCCGCTTCTCGCGACATCGACGCAACGCTCCCCTTTGGGCAACTCGACGACGCAGGAGACCCGTGCAAAATCGAAGTCACACGCAGAGTAGGCGCGAAGCGATGGGCAATGAAGCTGTCGCAGATCCGACGCTCGGCTCCAAGCCGCATTTCCGCGGCGAAAGCGGCCGCGGGCACGTGGCGTTGTCGGCAAGCTTCCTGCTCATTTACGCCGCGCTCGCCGCCATCGGCCGCGATGTGTTTTTCAACCACAACCTCTTCCTGCGTGCGGAAGACGACGTCATTGGCCACTGGCTGCCCTACATTCGCGTCGCCGTCTGCCTGTTCGCCGTGCTGACGGTCACGGCGGCGTCGGGCCTCACCTGGGGCCTATCGAAAGTCCCGCTGCTGTTCGCGCCTTATTGCGTCTATGCGCTGCTCTTGTCGGCGTGGTCCGTCGACGTCAAGGATACGCTGCGCGCCTCGCTCACGCTCATCGCCTCCTGGGTGGCGATGAGCATGATTATCCATCGCATCGGCATGGTGCAGGCGGTCCGCCTCTCGCTCATTCTGACGGCGTGGGTCTGTATTTTCAGTTTCTTGCTGGCGGTGTTCGTGCCCGCGATCGGACGCCACAACGCCGACGATCTGATTCAGGCTGGACACGCCGGACAGTGGCGCGGCATCTTCTCGCACAAGAACGGCTTGGGCCCGTGGGCCGCGTATGGCGCGACGCTCATTCTGTTCTACGGCGACCTGATGCGTGCGCCTCCGCTGTTTCGATGGGGCAGCTGGGCCTGCGCGCTGGCGTGCCTGATCTTCGCCAATTCCGTAACTTCCTGGTTGCTGGCGCTGTCCTGCGTCGTCATTGTTTTCGCGATCAAGGCGACGCGCAAGGTCCCGGCGCTCTGGCTGCTTATCGGCGGGATGATCGTCGTCGGCGGCGGAGCGGGGATCGCCGTTATGCAGCCTGATCTGTTGTTCGCCGCGCTCGGCCGCGACGCCTCGCTTTCCGGCCGGCGGGACATCTGGCAATTCGCCACGAGCGCCGTCCTGGAACGCCCGTGGTTCGGCTATGGCTACCAGACGCTCGGCGGCGCGGATTTTCTGGCCCGTGAGCAGATGGTGTTTCTGCAGCCGATACCCGGCCCGGAGAGCGGGTACATCGATCTGTTGCTCGAGCAAGGCGTGATTGGCTTCATGCTGTTTTTCGTCCCGTTTGTCCTCGCCATCCGCAACGGCTTCGCATGGCTGAACGACGTACAGGCCGAGGATCGGCAGGCGATCGGCTATTTCCTGACCATCCTGCTCTCGACGTTGGTGGAAGGATTTTCCGAGACAAGCTCGCTCGTTCCTACGGGGTACGACGGCATCTTCTGTTTCGTGGCGCTGTTCGCCCTGCTGACGGCGCCGAAATCGCCGAAGCATGTGCGCCGGGAACGCCGCCAGCATGCCCGGCGCTGGCGCCCAGCGTGAAGGACCTCGACGTTCTCGTCGTGACCCCGTTGGGGCGCGGCGGCATGGGCGGCATCGACCGCATCATGGACGCCGTGGGCGACGAACTCGCGGGGCGCCCGATCCCGCATCTCGACGTCCGCTTTTCCGTGACGCGCGGGCAGGGTCACATCTTGTGGTCGGCCTGGCACGTGCCGGCGACCGTCTTGCGCATCTTTGGCGTCGGTGGCCGCAAGCCGGCGCTGGTGCACGTCAATCTCTCTTCGTACGGCAGTTTCTATCGCAAACTCGGGGTGACGAAGGCGTGCCGTATCGCCGGCGTTCCCTATTGCCTGCATCTTCACGGCTCGGCGTTCGATGTCTTCTGGAGCCGGGCCCGTCCCGTGCTCGCCACCGGCATTCGACGGATGTTCGAAGAAGCGGCCGGCATCGTCGTGCTCGGCCAGAAGTGGCGCGATTTCGTTTGCGCGCAAGCGCCTGCCGTCGCCGATCGCATCGTCATCTTGCCCAATGCGACGCCGCGCGGCCCCGATCGCAAGACGCGCGCGCCCGGCCCAATGCGCATCGTGTTTCTCGGCCGATTGGGCGCGCGCAAGGGCGTACCGGAGCTTGTCGAAGCCTTTGTCCGGCTCCGCGACCGGCCCGACTGGACGGCGGTCATCGCTGGCGACGGCGACGTTGAGGCGACGCGGCGTCGCCTGGCTGAGGCCGGACTCTCCGGGCGCGTCACGGCGCCCGGCTGGGTTCGTCCGCGCGAGGTGGAACGCCTGCTCAGCCAAGCCGATATTCTCGCGCTCCCCTCGCGCGAAGAAAATCTGCCGATGTCGGTCATCGAGGGCATGGCCTACGGCTGCGCGATCGTCGCCACGCCCGCCGGCTCGACCGCGGATATTCTCGCGACCGAGCGCAGCGGGTTGCTTGTGCCGCCGGGCGATGTCGAAGCGCTGACGCGAGCGCTTGAACGCCTGCTCGACGATCCGCCCTTGCGCCTCCGGCTCGGCGCCGCGGCGCAAGCCTTCCATCGCGAGCGCCTCGACATCCCCGTCTATGTCCAAGAGCTCGCGCGTGTTTGGCGCGAGGTCGCAGTAAGGCCGAAGCTTGCGCGCACGGACGCGCATGCGAACGCCAAAGCGCCGGCGCGATGAACTGGGCGTGGTATTTTCAGCGGCTGCGTTCGATGAGCGCGCCTGAGCTGTCGCATCGGTTTGTCGAGCAGGGCAAGCGCCAGATGTCGCGCCGGCGGAGCTACGGCTGGGCGGCGTTCTCAGGCGCCGGCGCCCCGCGCCCGATTCCAGGGCTGCGAGAGTCGCTGCGCGCCGGCATGAGCCCAGAGATCGAGCGCGTGCTGCGCGACGATGCCGCAACAAGTCTCGACGGCCGCTTCGCGGCGCTCGGCGCGACGTGGCCGCCGCGCGATCCCGCTGAGCTGTTTCCGCCGGAGCTTTGGACGCTTGATCCTGTGAGTGGCCGAAATTGGCCCGGCGCCGACACCTTTTGCTTCGACATCGACTATCGCAATGTTCACGCGGACGCCGACGGTCCTTCCCCCTCCCCCCTTACGGGGGAAGGCAGCGCGCGGGGCGACGTCAAATACGTTTGGGAGCTGAGCCGCCTGCAATTCCTGCAGCCGCTCGCGGTCTGCGCGGAGCTGTTCGACGACGCGCCGGCCGCGCGCGTGATCGAAGCCTGCGTGCGCAGTTGGGCGGCGGCAAACCCGCCTTTCCAAGGGCTCGCCTGGGCCTCGGGCATCGAACTGGGCCTGCGCGCCTTCTCGCTCGTCTTCGTCGTTTCCATCTGCGGCGAGCGACTCGATCCCGCGATTCGAGCGATGATCGGCGATATCTTGGCCGCCCATCTCTATTGGCTCGGCCGATTCCCCTCGCGCTTCTCGTCGGCGAACAACCATTGCATCGCCGAAGCGTTCGGCGCATTCGCCATCGCCCTGTCTCTGCCGCAACTGCCCGGCGCCTCGCGCATCGCGGCCACCGCCCGCCGCGCGCTCGAGCGCGAGATCGCCCTGCAGATCCTACCCGACGGCGTTCCCGCGGAGCAGTCGCCGACCTACGGCGCCTTCACGCTGGAGATGCTGCTGTGCGTGGATACGCTTGCGCGCGCGTTCGGCGCGCCGCTCGGCCCCATCGTCGCCGAGCGTGCCCACGCCTTCGATCGCTTCATCGGCGCGATCTCCGGCCGCAGCGGCGCGCCCGCCATCGGCGATGAAGACGAAGGCCGCGTGCTGAGCGCGCGCCGCGAACGCAGCTATCCCGGCGCGATAGCGCGCGCGGCGGCCGGTCATTTCGGCTTTCCCTCGCGCGTCGCGCAAGGCGACGACTCGTCGGCTTTGCGGCAAGCGCTTTTTCCGGCTCCCGCCCCCGCCCCCGCGGAGACCGGCCTGCTGACCTTCCCTCACGGCGGCTACACCACAGTGCGCGAACGTCGCGCTGGCCGCGATCTGCGCCTGACCATCGATCACGGCCCGCTCGGCTATCTCGCCATCGCCGCGCACGGCCACGCCGATGCGCTTGCGATTGTTTTGACGCTCGATGACGTCGATTTGCTGATCGATCCCGGGGCCTATCTCTACCACTCGGGCGGAGCGTGGCGGGATTGGTTTCGCGGCACGGCAAGCCACAACACGGTGCGCCTGAACGGCAACGATCAGAGCGTCATCGCTGGGCCCTTCAACTGGTCGCACAAGGCGCGGGCATGGCTTGAGGCGATGCGCGGCCCCCCGGATTGGTCGCTCTCGGCCGGCCACGACGGCTATCGCCGCCGCTTCGGCGTCGATCATCTGCGCACGATCACGGCGATTCCTATGGGAATTGCCGTGAACGATCGGCCGATCGGCGCGTCGGCGAAGAACGTTGCCTTGGAGATCGTCTTCCAATTCGCCCCCGGACTTCGGATCGAGCCGGACGGCGAACGGCACGACGTTTTCCATGAGGGGCAGCCGATCGCCTCGTTCTCCTTCTCTGAACCTGGCCAAGTTGAGATCGCGTCCGGCGGCGCATGGCCGGGCCAAGGCGGCTGGGTTGCTCCGACCTTCGGCGCAAAGACGCCAGCGCCGCGGATGGTTTGGCGCGGGTTTGCGCCTGAGGCAGGCGTTACGACGACGATCGCGTGGGGCGGGTGACAACGTGGGCCTGCGGCCCTTGGTTATCCCGCGCACGCCGCGGCGCCGCGTAAAATGCAATCGGCCCCCAAAGGCAATTATTTATAGATCAAGCCTACGAAGCCAGTGGCTCACGGCGCTGTAAAGGCATTTACCACGAGTTTTCGACGATCGTTTTCACGATCCGTTATTCCTAACTCGTAGAACTGCTCTTAAACGGCGAAGTCGCCGCATGTCTAAGATTGAATTCAGCTTTCCTTAGCGTCATCCAATCTACCGTTTTGCAAGGGCACGTGCCCAATCGGAATTGCAGGTGGGAGCGATGAGGAACTTTGTGATGCCCCGTCTCTGGACGGATCGCCGCGGCAATGTCGCGATGATGTTCGCGTTGTCGTTGCCGGTCTTCTTGCTCGGCGCGGGTCTCGCGCTCGACTATTCCCGCGCCGCCGACGCGCACACCAAGCTGATGGCTGCGGCGGACGCAGCCGCGCTGGCCGCGGTCACGCCGGCGATGATGAACGATCCCAATCTGCAGGACGCGCAGACCGCCGCCACCAAGGCTTTCATGGCCGCCGCGGTGGGCGTCAGCAGCTTGAACGGCGCGCCCGTTCCGACCATCACCGTCACGCCAGACCCCAACAACAACTTACTGCGTCACGTGTCAGTCAGCTTCACCGCCTCGATCAACAACATGTTTGCCGGCATGATCGGCAAGCCGACGACGAGCTTCGGCGGTTCGACCCATTCGTCGGCGCAGCAGGCCCCGAACATCGATTTCTACGTGCTGCTCGACAATTCGCCGTCGATGGCGTTGCCACAGACGGCGTCCGGCGTCAGCCTGATGCAAAGCATCACGTCGTCTCAGGGCGGCTGCGCGCTCGCCTGTCATCAGGCGCAAACGCCCAACTCCGACACCGCCGGCAACCTCTACTGGAACCCCGCCAATCCGACCCAGTCTTGCCCGAACGCCAGCACCGCGGGCTGCGTTCAGATGGATAATTACCAGATGGCGCGGCACTACAACATTCCGCTGCGCATCGACAATTTGTCGGCGGGCATGACGGCGATGCTGAGCGACGCGGACACCTACCGCGCCGTGCTTTCGCCGTCGCCGAGCTACTCGTTCACGGTCAACACCATGGACTCGCAATATGCGATCGGCTTCACCACCCTGATGTCGAAGACGGTCAACACCTATTCGACCGCTTGGACCACCGCGAGCCAGAACCTCAACATCATGGAGATGTGGGCGAACGGCAACGAATGCGCGACTGTGGGCAGCAACCCTTGCGGCGGATCGGCCGGTGGCGACGACGTCGAGACCAACTATGACAATGCGCTGTCCAAGCAACAGGCGCAGATCACAACGCCCGGCAACGGCACCAACGCCCCTGGCGACAAGCCGCAAGCGGTGCTGTTCATCGTCACCGACGGCGTCGAGGACGAATCGCTCAACGGCAACCGCCTGATCCAGGCCATTAACGCGAACAACGGCACCAACTATTGCACGGCGATCAAGAACAACGGAGTCAAGATCGCCATTCTCTATACGACCTACCTGCCGCTGACGAACAACGGCTTCTACAACAGCAACGTGGCTCCGTTCCAAGCCAAAATCGGGCCGGCCTTGCAGGCCTGCGCGACGCCGGGCCTATTCATCCAGGCGCAAGTCGGCGAGGATCTCGGCGCGGCCCTCGGACAATTGTTCGAAGCCGCCACCCAATTCGGCCACCTAGTCGCGTCGAACTGACGGGTTAGAGGCGGGGCCATCGCCCCGCGCTTCGCAAACAGCAGGGTCATCCTCGCGAAAGCGAGGATGACCTTTTTGCGTCTGGGGCGCTCCTTCTTCAGCGTAGCTGGAGAAGGTGTCGCGGCGAAGCCGTGACGGATGAGGTGTGGAAAGGCAGACGGCGCAGCCGGAGCGTTGCACAGAGCCCGCCGTCCCACCCCCTCGGATTCAGCCCGGCTTTCCAAACCCCATCCGCCTCGCCTTCGGCGAGGCACCTTCCCCAGCTTCGCTGGAGAAGGCGGCTGCCCCGCGCGCCTATCCGATTAAAACTTCCTTAGCGCCCTACAATCTAAAGTTGTACACCGGGCGTGGCGCCCGGCATGCGACAAGGTGGTGGGCGCGATGAGCATTTTGGCGAAGTCCCGTCTTTGGGAGGATCGGCGCGGCAATGTGGCGATGATGTTCGGCCTTTCGCTGCCGGTCTTCCTGCTCGGCGCCGGCCTCGCAATAGATTATTCGCGCGCCGCCGACGCGCGCACCAAGCTCATGGCGGCGGCGGATTCCGCGGCGCTCGCTGCGGTGTCGCCGGCGATGCTGGCCCAAAGCGCCGACTCGGCGCAAACCGCTGCGCGAACGGCTTTCAACGCGGCAGCGCTCGGCGTCAGCAGCTTGAACGCACCGCCCGTTGCGACTTTCGTCGTCACGCCCAACCCCAACAACGGAACTCAGCCGCCACGTCTCGGTCAGCTTCACCGCGTCGGTCAACAACATGTTCGCAGGCATGATCGGCATGCCGACGACGAGCATCGGCGGGTCGACCAATTCGTCGGTGGCGCAGTCGCCAAACGTCGACTTCTACGTGCTGCTCGACAATTCGCCTTCGATGGCCTTGCCGCAGAGCGCGGACGGCATCACCCAGATGAACAGTTACACCGGTTGCGCGCTCGCCTGCCATCAAGCTGTGCCCGACAGCGAGACAGCGAAAAATCTCTATTGGAACCCCAGCAGTCCGTCGCAAGCATGCCCGAAGTCGACAACGCCTGGTTGCGTTCAAATGGATAATTATCAGATGGCGCGGCACTACAACATTCCGCTGCGCATCGACAATTTGGCCGCCGGCATGACGGCGCTGCTTGGCGACGCGGACACCAACCGCGCGGCCTTGGCCAAACTTGGGACGACGCCTCCGAACTATTCGTTCACGGTCAACTCCATCGACTCGCAATACGCCGCCGGATTTACCAGCCTGATGCCGAAGACCGTCAATACCTATTCGACCGCATGGGCGACCGCGGGCCAAGGGCTGCAGCTCATGGAAATGTACACGAACAACAACATCTGCGTCGCCTCAGGCAGCAACCCCTGCGCCAAGCCCGGCGGCGGCGGCGACGCAGAGACCAATTACGACGATTCGCTCTCCAAGCAGCTCGCGCAAATGGCCACGCCGGGCAAGGGCACGAACAACCCTGGCGACACGCCGCAAGGCGTCCTGTTCTTTGTCACCGACGGCGTCGAAGACGAAATGGATCCCACGACCGGGCAAAGATTGGAACAGCCGATCAACTGGGGGAACGGGACAAATTACTGCACGCAAATCAAGGCCAAGGGCATTCAGATCGCCATCTTGTATACGACCTACCTCCCGCTAACGACGGACGCCTGGTACGAGGGGCATATCGCGCAATATCAGAACAACATCGCGCCGAACCTGCAAGCTTGCGCCTCGCCCGGCCTATTTTTGCAGGCGCAGGTCGGTGAGGATCTTGGGCTCGCGCTGCAGCAACTCTTCACGCTCACAACGAAGGCCGTGCACTTGTCGGCGAATTGATGGATCGAGGAGCAAGTCGCGGCTTTGTCCCGGGAGCGCGGGCAAGGCCGCGACAGGCTTTTGTCGAGAGGCGAACCGCCTTTAATATTTCTTGCCGCGGCGCTTGAAGCGCGATAATTCGTTCCCTATATGTTCTCTCGTGTTTAACTCCTCCATCAAGCAAAAAGGCTGGCCATCCCCTCCCCCACCCGGGCGCGCGCAAGCGCGGCCGAGGTGGGGGACTGGGCGCCGCCTCTCGCATTTCAAAGCGCAGCGCCGATCAACCCATTGAAATGACTTGAACGCGACACCAAAAACCCTTGCACCAGTTTGGCAAAATTTGGTTTTCCTTCACCCCGCTTGGTTTAGCGAGGCTCCAGCTTGAAAAAATTCGGCCCCAGCTTGGGCTTTCTTGGCAAACCTTGCGCCGCTCACTTCACCAGCACGTTGCGAAACTGCCAGGGATCGGACGTGTCGATGTCCTCGGGAAACAGCCCCGGCCGCCCCGCGAGCGGCGTCCAGTCGGTGTAAACGCCGACCACCGGCCCCAGATACGGCCGCTGCACCTCAAGGCAGCGCGCATAGTCCAGCTCGTCCGCTTCGACGATGCCGCGCTTGGGGTTCTCCAGCGCCCAGACCATGCCGGCCAGCACCGCGGACGTGACCTGCATGCCCGTCGCGTTCTGATAGGGCGCGAGTTTGCGCGTCTCTTCGACCGAGAGCTGCGAGCCGTACCAGTAAGCGTTGGCTTGTGGCCGTAGAGCAGCACGCCGAGCTCGTCGACGCCGTCGACGATCTCGTTCTCGGTGAGGATGTGATGCTCCTCCTGCACGCGCCCGCCGCGCCCGAACATCTCGTGCAGGCTGAAGCACCGCGTCGTCGGCGGGATGATAGGCGTAGTGGCAGGTCGGCCGATAGGCGACGATGCCGCCGTCGTCGCGCACCGTCAGATAGTCGGCGATCGAGATCGCCTCGTTGTGCGTGACGAGAAAGCCGTATTGCGCTCTCGCCGGTCGGCGTCCACGAGCGCACGCGCGTGTTCGCGCCCGGCTGGTTGAGATAGATCCCGGCGCCGCAGCCGCTCTCGTGAAAGCCGGCGTTGGCGGGCGCCCATTTCTCGTGCGTGCCCCAGCCGAGCTCCGCCGGCTGCATGCCCTCGGACACAAAACCTTCGACCGACCAAGTGTTGACGAACACATTGCGCGGCTTCGGATCGCGGGCCCGCTGCGTGTCGCGCTCGGCGATGTGGATGCCTTTGACTCCGAGCTTCTGCGCCAGCGCCGCCCATCCGGCGCGGCTCGTCGGCTCGGGCGAACGCTCGCCGCAATCGACGGCCAGATTGACCAACGCTTGCTTGATGAACCACGACACCATGCCGGGATTGGCGCCGCAGCACGACACCGCCGTCGTGCCGCCCGGCGTCTTGCGCCGCGCCGCCAGCAGGCTTTCGCGCAAGGCGTAATTGGTGCGCGACGCGTTGCCGAGGCTCTTGT
>CAVSSV010000052.1:0-61077 GCA_963730695.1 uncultured Pseudomonadota bacterium | reverse complement strand
TTCTTCGTTTCCCTCGTCTTTGCTCCACAATAAACTCATCATCACAAAGTTCAGATCCTCAGTAATTTCTCGCGGAGATGACGCATATTTTGGAGCAATTGGCGGCGAGCCTGAAAAAGCGGACAAAGGCTGGATTGGCTAACGCCATAGCGCACGACTGCGCCTTCCACGAGCGGCTCGTGCTTCAGCGCGGCAATCGTCTTGTCGCCGGCTGGCATCGCACCGCGATCCGCCAATTTCAGACGGCGCGAAACTTCACGCTCGACACCTATCCGCCTGAGAGCACCGTCGCCGGCCATCGCGCAATCCTTGATGCGCTTCGCGGGCGATGATCCCATCGCCGCCGTCGACGTGCTGCGCCGTCATCTTGAAGGCAGCCGCGCCGACATGTTGGCTCGCTTGTCAGCCGGGCGACCGGCGCGCTCTACGCCGCAGAGCGCCGTTCCCGCACAGCTTTAGCGAGCGCATCGAGCAGGACGCCATAGCGCACCGGTCCGTCCGCGCCGTCCCAGAGCAAGTTCATCGCGTAGGAAAACCGACGCCCTCGCTCGGCCAACAGCCGTGCGCCGACCCTCCAGCCCCGTCGTGCCCGAAATCCGTCGGCATAGGGACCCCAGCGATTGATTTCTGTCTGCAATTGGAAGCCAATGCCGTTGCGGCGGCGTTCGAACAGCAGCGTGTCTTCGCCGTCGCTCAGCGTGCTGATTCGCGAGCGCCGCTGTCTTCGGGCGCATTAGGCGGCCGCCTCCGCTCGCGAGTTCGGCATAGGCCCGCGCCACCGCTCGCGCCGTGCCGATTCCGCCCCCAGCGGGCAGCTCCGAAGCGTGAACTTCGCGGCGGTTCCACATGAACACGTCCCTGCCGAGCGTTTGAGGATTGCACCAGGCGGCGAAGTGCACCGGGATTTTCCGTTCTAAGATTTGGCGACGGAGGCGCAAACATCGGGTTGTTCGCCCAAGCATCGGTCATCTCGATCGTTGACACGCGCGGCTCCTCCCGCTCGGGGAGCCCGATCCAAAATTCCAGGCCAAGCGGCGTTGCGACTTCCTCCGCGAAGAATTTGCCGATCGAACGCCCATCGACGTGTCGGACAAGTTCGCCGCACAGCCAGCCGTAGGTCAGGCCATGATAGGTGTAAGCGGCGCGCGGATCCGTGAAGACATCCTGCGTTTCGAGCAGCTTGCCGATATACCGATCGTCGAGGATGTCCTTCTGACTAAGGGGCGTCATCAGGCCCGGAAGTCGGGCGGTATGAGAAACGATGTCGCGTACCAACACGTCTGGCTTGCCAAAGGCGGGCCAGTAGCGACTGACGGGAGCGTCCAGCTCGACCAATCCGCGATCAATGAGCATCATCACGCAGATCGCCACCATCCCTTTCGTGCCCGAAAAGATCAGTTGCAGCGTGTCCTTGTCCCAACGCCTGCCGTTGGCGTGATCCGCGAGGCCGCCCCAGAGATCGACGAGCGGCTCCGGGCCGCGATAGGCGGCAAACGCAGCGCCGATCTCACGTCCGTTGCGCAGATTGTCGGCAAAGGCCTCGGCGACGCCCGCGTAGCCAGGCTTGACGAAACCGTACACCCCTTCCGGCATGGACATGTCGTTCCTCCTCCAGTCTTCAACCGCCGGCCAATTGGCCCGCCTCGTGGAAAGTTTATGAAGTTTCGTCAATAGGATAGTCAATAAAATATTTTCCTACTTGTTTCCCTTTTAAGGCAATGCAAAATTGCGCCATTGAAGAGCGGGCCCGCCGAAGAGTGGCCCCTGGGAGGAGGAAACGATGCAATTCAAGACGATAGCGAGCTTGGCAGGCGCGGTCGCGCTGGGCGCCTTGCTGGCGACCGGCACGGCGCAGGCGGCCGGAGAGAAAATAGGCAGCAACCTCGGGACGCTCGCGTCGCCGTTCTGGATCGCCTACGATCGCTATACGAAGTCGTTCGCCAAAGACATGGGCATCGACCTGCTCACGCCGATCAATTCCGAATTCGACACCGCCAAACAGATCACTGACATCAACACGCTGATCAATCTCGGCGCCCAAGGATTCATCTTCGGGCCCTTCGACCCTGTCTCGGCCGCCAACGTGCTGAAGATCGCCGCCAACAAGAAGGTGCATGTGGTCGCCGTCGACGTGGCTCCAGCCGCGGGCCCGGTGGACATGGTAGTCCGCGCCGACAACAAGGCTTATGGCGACAAGGCGTGCCACTACATCGGCGATCACGTCGCTTCTGGCGATGTCGTTCAGATCATGGGCGATGCGGGATCGCTTAACGCGCGCGAGCGCGCCTCGGCCTTCCGCGATTGCATCAAGGCCAGCTATCCCAAGCTGAACGAGCTCGAAATCCCGACCAAGAACTGGTCGAGCGACGATGCAGCGGCCGGCCTCGATGCGCTGCTCAATGCGCATCCCGAACATCAAGGGCATCTATATGCATGCGGGTGGCGTGTTCCTAGCGCCTACCCTGCAGACGCTTAAGCGGAAGGGCCTGCTGAAGCCCGTCGGCGATCCCAACCATATCGTGGTCGTCAGCAACGACGGCATTCCGCAAGAATTGGATTCTATTCGCAAGGGCGAGATCGACGCCACCGTTTCACAGCCTGCGGATCTCTATGCCAAATATTCGCTATATTATTTGCAGAAAGCGATCCAAGGCGAGACGTTCAAGCCAGGTCCGACGGACCACGGCAGCACCATCGTCGAGGTCGCGCCGGGCGTTCTTGAAGATCAACTCGCGGCGCCGCTCATCACCAAGGAAAACGTCGACGATAAGGCATTCTGGGCAAACACGCTCTGATGAGCCTTGATGCGGAAGGCGTCGCGCGATCAGAGCGCGGCGTCACTGCCCCGATCGCCGAAGCGCAGGGCATATACAAGCGCTTCGGCCCAACGATCGCGCTTTCAAACGTACGATTGCTGGTCCGCGCGGGGGAGTCGCACGCGCTGGTCGGCCGCAATGGCGCCGGCAAGTCGACGCTTGTCGCCATTCTCACCGGACTGTTGGCGCCCGACAGTGGCAGCATTCTGTTCGACGGTCAGCCTGCGCCCGCGCCCGCCGATCGCGAGGCGTGGCGTCGTCGCGTCGCGTGCGTCTACCAGCATTCGACGATCATCCCAGATCTCACTGTCGCGGAAAACCTTTTCATCAACCGCCAACCTTCCCCGCGTGGGTTGATCAGTTGGCCGACGCTGCGGCGCCAATCTCGAGAGCTGCTTGAACGCTGGCGCGTGACGGTGTCCGAGGACATGCGCGCCGGCGACCTCAACGTCGAGCAGCGCCAACTCGTCGAGATCGCCCGTGCGCTGTCCTACGGGGCTCGGTTCATAATCCTCGATGAGCCAACCGCCCAACTCGACGGCAAGGCCATCAGCCGATTGTTCACGCGCATGCGCGAGTTGCAGGCGTCAGGCGTGACGTTCCTATTCATCTCGCACCACCTCCAGGAAGTGTACGAGATTTGTCAGGTCGTCACGGTCCTTCGAGATGCCCGGCATGTCGTCACCGCGCCAGTGGCGGAGTTGCCGAAGCACGCGTTGATCGAAGCCATGACAGGCGAGCAAGGCAAGCTTGAAGTGGCGGCCGAAGTCGGACGCGTTCTTCCTCCCGCGGCGAAAGCGGTCCTGGCGGTCGAAGGTTTGGCAGGCGAAAATTTCGAGCCAGTCGATCTTGCCATTCGGGAAGGCGAGGTCGTTGGGCTCGCGGGTGCGACGTCGAGCGGAGCGACGGAGGTCGCCGAGACGATTTACGGATTGCGGCACCCCCGCGCTGGACGCGTCGCAATGCAGGGCCGCTCCGTGCCGCTCGGCGATGTTGGGGCCGCCCTGCGCGCCGGCGTCGGTTGCGTGCCGAAAAGTCGCCACGTCGAAGGGTTGGTGCTGCTGCAATCGGTCGGCGAAAACGCGACCATGACTGCGAGTCGCCAGCTTGGTCCGCTTGGATTCATCGCGCCCAGCCGGCGCGACGCGTTGGCGCAAAAGATGATTTCGCTGCTGGGCGTTGTCACCGAAGGGCCGGAGCAACCCGTGTCTTCGCTCTCCGGCGGCAATCAGCAGAAAGTAGTTATGGGCCGCGCCCTTGCGACCGAACCCTCAGCGCTGGTGCTTATCGACCCAACGGCAGGAGTCGACGTTAAATCGAAGGTCGCTTTGCTCGGCGAGGTGGATAAACTGCGGCGGGCCGGCAAGGCGATCCTCGTCGTCAGCAGCGAACTCGACGACCTCAGAACGTGCGATCGCGTCCTCGTCATGCTGCACGGGAAGATCGTCGCCGAGCACGTCGCCGGATGGACGGACGCTGCGCTCATCGCTTCGATCGAAGGAATATGACCGTGACCACGAGCGACGTCGCCAAATCGGATTCCGCGCCGTCGCGGAACAAGGGATGGAGCAGTCTACTACTGCGGCGTTTGCGGGAATTGGCGCTGCTGCCTGCGCTCGTGATCGTGCTGATGGTCGGAAGTTTCGTCAGCCCAAGCTTCCTTACCACAGCCAATTTTTCGTCGATCCTGACTTCGTCGGCCGCGCTCGCGTTGGTCGTGCTGGCGGAATCGCTGATCGTGATCACCGGTAAGTTCGACCTCTCGCTTAAATCGACCGCCGGTTTTGCCCCGGCGATGGGGGCGCTTGTGGTGCTTCCGGCAAACTCCGGCGGGCTAGGCCTCAACCTGCCGCCGCTGATCGGCATCTTGGTTTGCATCTTGATCGGCGCATTGATCGGCTTCCTGAACGGCTTTCAAGTGATCCGGCTTCGGCTGAACGCCTTTATCGTCTCCCTCGCCATGCTGATCATTCTGCGTGGCTTGTTGGTGGGCGTGACGGGCGGCCAAACGCTGTTCAATCTTCCCGACGAGTTTTCCGCTCTCGTCGTTACGACCGTGTTTGGTTTGCCGTTGTCGGTCTGGCTCGCCGCGATTGCGTTCGTCATCGCGGGAGTCGTGCTGCGCTATCATCGGTTGGGTCGTGCGCTTTACGCCATCGGCGGCAACCCGGACGCGGCGCGCGCCGCCGGCATTCCGGTGGAGCGCGTCGTTTGGAGCGTTTATGCGCTGGCCGGCGCGCTTGCGGCGATTGGGGGCCTGATGATCACCGGCTACGTCGGCGCCATCAGCTCCAACCAGGGCAACGGCTTGATCTTTACGGTTTTTGCCGCCGCGGTGATCGGCGGCATTTCGCTTGACGGCGGCCGTGGCACGATGTTCGGCGCGCTGACCGGCGTGCTGCTGCTGGGCGTTGTTCAGAACGTGCTTACGCTCGGTCAGGTCCCGTCATTCTGGGTTCAAGCGATCTACGGCGCGATCATTCTCGGAGCCTTGATGGCGGCCCGGTTGACGTCTGGCACGGGGCAGAATTGATCGCACGCCAGAAGCCTGGCGACATGGCGACGCGTTTCGACATCCTCTTCACTGACCTCCCGACCCCGTTGCTGCGACGGTTGGAACGACGGGCATGCAAACCGGCTCGCGACGAGTCGATTAGGAAACCGAATTGAACTCGGCCAGACGGCTTGACGTTTGTTAACACTGGCGTGCCGCTCGGACCCTCGTTCGAGTTCAAGCGTTCGAAGTTAGGCCTTGAACTGGCCTCGGGTCCCAGCCGCGCTGCAGGATTTTCTTCGCGCCCTCGAGGACGAGTCTCGTCGGAGAGCCCGGCCTCGCCTCGCGCCCGTTCCTTAAGCCCGATCCGATCGCCTCTCGCTGGTTTGGCTCCCCGAACAATTCGAGCGTCGCAAGCGCGGCGGCGGCCCGCGTCTCGCATCCGAACCATGAGGCTTGAAGCTCTGTGCCGCTTACATCATGAGGAGCGCATCAGTTCCATCGAGCCGGGTCGCCGCAAGAATGCCGCAAAATAATAAGAGCCCTTATTCGCCGCTCAAGAATCTCATATCGCGTTCGATGTCGCATATGGCGAGCGGGCGTTAACCGTTTTCGTATGGCGCTAGAATATTGAGGGGGATTTCAATGTCCAGCCAGCTGACGACGCCTGCGCTTTTTACGACTTCCGAACTGAAATTCAGCGACCCGTTCTCCGGGAGCGTGCTGAACACGAAGTCTTGGAATACCTACATGACCAGCAACTCCACCCAGGGCGGCGCCTGGGACGCAAGCGGCTCTGGCGGTAGCGGACTTGGTGGCGATCTCGACGCCGACTACGACGAACCTTACGAAGTGTCCGTCAACAACGGACTGACGCTGAACGCCGTGCGGCAGAGCGTCCTCGGTGCGAACTACATAAATGGCGCTGTCACGCCGCAAGTGTTTCCCGTCACCGCCGGCGTGGCGGACACGTATGGCAAAATGGAGTTCGACGGGGGCTATCTCCAAATAAGCATGAAGGAACCTTCAGGCGACGGCGCGTGGCCAAGTCTTTGGTTATTGCCCGGCGCCGGAGCGGGCAAAGTCGGCAACAATTTCGAAATCGACATCCAAGAAGGCGGATACGACGATGGAACAGCGAACCCAAACGATGTTCTCGCCTACCATTTGCACACCCCCAACGGCGTTTTCGGCGGCCTGATCAATACTGGCATCGATCTTACGGCGTCATTCAATACTTTTGCTATCAACTGGATCCCCGGTAAATCGATCACTTGGTACCTCAATGGTAAGGCGGTCGCCGAAATAACCAGTGCGCAAGCGACGATTCCGAACGATCCGATGGAGCTCATCATGAGCAACCAAGTGGCCACTTCGGCAGCGTCTTCATGGCGGACGAGCCTCGACAGTTCGACGCCCGGTTCTATGCCGATGCAGATCGCCGGCGTGCAGATTTATCAAGCTCCGGGAAACGGAGAAAGCATTGTCGGCGGCAATGTGCCTTCTGTCACTTCGACGAAAGTGTCGATTAGCAACAATGGAAGCGGCGAGACGTATTCTCTGGACGATAAAAATTACAAGATTTCGCTGGGCGGCTATTCTAACAGCGTGACCGCCGGAAATGGCAACGATAACGTGGCTCCGGGCCAGGGGAGCGACACCGTTCATTTGGGCAATGGCGCCGACACGATAACTTTGGGGGGCTACGGAAATTTAGTCACCGCGGGCAGTGGCTCCGACCATGTCACCGGAGGGCTCGGGAATGACGTCGTTACGCTTGGAAACGGCGCGGACACGGTCTCGCTCGGCGGGTATTACAACACTGTGACCGTCGGCAGCGGCGCCGACATCATCAGCGCGGGCTCTGGCAACGATACTGTGACCGCGGGGAGCGGCGCGGATACGGTCACGTTGTCTGGCTTCTACAACACTGTGAACCTCGGCGCTGGACATGACGTCGTCAACGGCGGCTTGGGCAACGACAATATGATTCTCGTCGGAGGCTCCGCCACGTTCAATCTGTCGGGGACGAACGAGACGGTCACGCTCGAAAACGGCGCGAGCGCGAACATTGTCGCTTCTGGGTCCGGGTTGCGCCTCGACCTGGAATCGAGCACGGGCGTCGAGACTATCTCGGGCTTCGGCAACGATTCTTCCGCCGTCATCGCCCTCCTCAACGGCGTCGGCGGATACACATCCACCGCCCAGATCTTGTCGGCCTTTCATAGCGATGCACACGGCGGGTCGTTGTTGTCGTTGGGCGCGAGCGGTTCACTCGACCTCGTGGGCGTGGCGCCCTCGTCTCTGAACGCGAGCAATTTCGCACTTTGAAGGAAAGCCGTCGCCGATCCTTGTGGCGACTGTGGGCATGAGGGCATAGCGCCGCGGTCATTGCTGGTTCTCGGCTATGCGCTCGGGCGCTTGCGATGCTGCGTCGCGCTGCGCCTAAGGAGGCGGCGCTCAAGGGTCTGGGATCGCTCCGGACGTCCTGTGGGACCTGTCTGCAACGGCGATATGGCACGGTGCGATTAACTTAAGTTAAGGCGCGTCAATCGTCGCCCTTGTATCTTTGCGACCACGGAATTCACCGCACGGAGTCGACAGCGGCACGCGTCAATCGGGGGCATTCAGCGGCGCGCTTAGGCGCGCGCTCATCGTGCAGTCCGGTTAACGGAGGTTGCAGTGACGACGCAAACATTACACCAAGAGGGATTTTGCGTCCTGATCGACGAGCTCGGAGACGGCCAGCGCCGGCTCACCGTTGCGTCTGAGGACGGGGCCTTCGTCCCCTATAAAATATGGACGACGGCGTATCCGCCTGACTTGATCGCCCTCATCGTGAAGGTAAAGGGGGCGTGGGCGCTCGACGAAATAAAGCGCGACGAAGATCCGCTGTACGTCGCGCACGAGGTCAAATGGGAGGTGCTAAGCTATATTGACGAGTCCAAATTCGTCGATCGCGATCTGCTCGATTTTGGCTCTGGCAGCGGAGCCTCGGCGATGGTGATATCCCGACTAACGGGGGCCCGCATAACTGGCGTCGAACTTGAACCGGCTTTTGTCGAGATTGCGAGGCGGCGCGCCGAATTTTACAATGTGCAAGATCGTGTCAGGTTCAGGGTGTCGCCATCCCCTGACCGGCTTCCGTCCGACCTTCCCGACTTCGATTTCATTACTTTGTCGGCGGTCTACGAACATCTCTTGCCGGCCGAGCGCGCTGAGTTGCTGCCCATGCTGTGGTCGCGCCTCAAGCCGGGGGGAGTCATGTTTCTGAATCAAACGCCGAACCGTTGGTTTCCGATCGAGCATCACACCACGCGATTGCCCTTCATCAATTATTTGCCGGACTCGCTAACTGGAGTTCTCGCGCGCAAGTTCTCGGGCCGGCTCAGGGGCGATGAAAGTTGGGAGGAGCTTCTGCGTAAAGGGATACGCGGCTCAACCTGGCAGGAAGTCATGCACGTGCTTAAATCGCGCGGGGGCAATGCGTGGTCGTTATCGCCCTATCGGTTTGGCGCCGCCGATCACTTCGACCTCTGGTATTTGTATTCCAACGCGCTCAAACCGCTTCGGCTGCGGACTTTCGCGCGGGTTGGATTGAGAGCGCTTCATCGCGCAACCGGCTTGGCCCTCGTTCCGTACATTTCTCTCGCCTTGGAGAAGGTCGCGTAGCGTCGGTGGGGAATGCGAACGCGCGCAACGTGCGGCTCGGAGCTCGGGAGGACATTGTCGGCGCTCCCTTTCGCACTGCGGTGTCGCCTCTCGCCAAGCCGAAGCTAAAGGCCGCAAATGCGGTCCTTCGCCGATTTGCTGCGGTGCAAAATAATTTGGAATTACGTTAACACTGGTTAATGCAGGGTTAACGGAACGGGCTAGCTTGCGAGGTGTAGAGCGATTTGAGGAGCCTGTCTTGCCGACCACCTCATTGCTGCGGGCCTATGGCCTTCGGAATAGAACTTTCGTCTCGGTCCTTAGCATGGCTTGGTTGCTGGGGCTTGCAGCGCCAGCCATCGCAGACGCGCCGGACGCCAATCCCGTTGCGCAAACCGCGGCGCCTTCAAGTCTTTCACCCCGGAGATCGCTTAAAGCTCAAATTTTATGAACGATTGGATACCGACGAAACGCGCTGGAGAAATGCAGGCGGCGCAGCGGTCGAGGTTCCTCGCGAATTCCACGAAAGGACAGAGCTGAGCGGAGACTATGTGGTCCAAGCCGATGGATCCATTTCGTTGCCGCTTATCGGACGCTTCTCCACGGTCTCACAGTCCGAGGACAGCATCGTTGCATCCTTGCAAAAGGCTTTGACCGACCTGCTCGACCGCAAGGGCTTCGTCAACCTCCTATCGATTGAACATCGGCCGATCTACGTCGTTGGCCCCGTGAAGAGTCCCGGCGCCTATCCGTTCGAACCGGGAATTACGCCGTTGCACATTGTCGCATTGGCGGGAGGTTTGAGCGAAGCGGCCAACGAATTGTGGCGGCGCGTTGAGACGACCAGAGAGCTGGAGCAGCTGCAAGCCTCTCTCGTTAAGGTCAAAAGAATGTTGACCGCCGTTACGGTCCTTAAGTCGGAGCGCGACGGCACGAGCCCGCTCGTTCCCGACGTGGCCAGAATTGTGGGTCAGTCGGACTTTGCCACGTATCTGGCGGAGGATGTCTCGCAGCGTGGACTGGTCGCGGCCGATCGTCGCGTCCAAGCCGCCGCAAATGACGAGTTGTTGTGCGAATCGCAATCCGAAGCCGCGGCGCGCAACAATCGTCTCGACCCGATCAACGGCGAGATTAGTCTTGGCGCGGCGCGGGTCGCCGTGCTGCAGAAGCAAGCCGCCAAGTACGCGTCCGCGCGTCCAACCTTGCTCGATGCGCAGAGCGCCCTGCTCGACGTCAGAGACCGCGGAGCTCAAGCAATTCTCGACATTCAAATGGCGGCGCAAAAAGTCTCCGAAAGCGAATTTCAGCGCGCCAACGCGAAGTTTCAAGCAAGCGCAGAATTAGCGCGAGCGATCGCGGCTGCGGCTGAAGATGGGGATCAAGCCGTCCTTGAAAGCGACGGCGAACTTAACGTCATCAAAGCGATGGAGACCGTTCAGGGATCCGGCGACGATGAGGCGTCGATCGCCTACGTCATCATTCGCATGGGTCCCGATGGCCCCACGAGCATTCCAGGCTCCGAGCGAACCGTCCTCGAGCCGGGCGATCTAGTGAGGATCGCTCCGCACCGAAATAAAGAGACCGGCAGAGATCTCGCGGACGACTAGCATTTTGGCGGTCGCCCCCTGGCAAGGACGACGTCTTTCAGCAACCTCGCATTGGTGGAGTCTGTCTAATGAATATCGCGGTGCGGGAAATTCCTAGCGACTCTCCGGAAGTGGGGCTTGAAGATAGTCAGCTGTCGCCGGGGCGGTTGCAATTGCCGCGGATCAGCGTGGTGATTCCGACGCTCAACGAAGCTGAAAACCTACGGCTGTTGCTGCCGCGGATTCCCCGTTGGGTCCACGAGATTATTATCGTGGACGGGTGCTCCACCGACGACACCATCGCTGTGGCCGAGTCGATGCGTGACGACGTTAAAGTCGTCCTCGAGCGGAGACGGGGCAAAGGCGTCGCGCTTCGAACTGGGTTCGAAGCGGTGAGAGGCGAAATCATCGTGATGTTGGACGCTGACGGCTCAATGGACCCCGACGAGATCATTCTCTTTGTCGCTTCGCTGCTTGCGGGCGCCGATTTTGCGAAGGGATCCCGTTTCATACAGGGCGCCGGAACCTCTGACATGACGCTCTTCCGCCGTCTCGGCAACAAGTATCTTACGATGGCGGTCCGTGCCCTCTACGGCAGCTCTTTTTCCGATCTTTGCTACGGCTATATCGCGTTTTGGACGAGGCACGTGCCGTCTCTGCGCTCGGACTGCGACGGATTCGAAATCGAAACCCTGATCAATCTTCGCGCTCTCAAACAGCGACTGAAAGTCGTCGAAGTCGCGAGTTTCGAGTCGGAGCGGGTTTACGGCGTGAGCAACCTGCGGGCGATCCCGGATGGATGGCGCGTTTTGAAAACGATCATACGCGAGAAGCTGCAGACCCCTTTGGCGACGCCGGTGCAAGAGCTTACGTAGGTCGGCGTGTCCCGGCACGGCATGCCGATGGAACGAAAAGCTTTGCCGCGATCGTGGAGGAAGGGCCGCTTGCGTATCCTCATGGCTTCCGCGAGGTATCTTCCGTACACGGGCGGCACCGAAACCCACATTCAAGAGGTCGCCCAACGCCTCGTCGGGCGAGGACATTCCGTCACGGTCGTGACGACAGATCGTTCCTGGATCCTTCCTGCGCACGAAACGAGACGGGGAATTGAGGTCGTGCGTGCGCGCGCGTGGCCTCGAAATCAGGACATCTATTGGGCCCCCGGAATTCTGAGCGAAATCGAAGATCGCGATGCCGATGTCGTTCATGTCCAGGGTTACCACACGCTGACCGCTCCGCTGGCGATGATGGCCGCCGCTCGCAAGCGCGTTCCCTTTGTCATCACTTTTCACAGCGGCGGGCATTCCTCCAGGCTCCGCAACGCTGTCCGGTTTGTTCAGCACAAAGCGCTTCAGCCGTTCGTCGCGAGGGCCGCGGCCTATGTCGGCGTTTCAGAGTTCGAAGCGCGGTTTTTCTCGGCGCGGATGGGAATACCGTTGGCCAAGTTCGCCGTCATTCCAAACGGCGCGAGGCTGCCGGAAGCGTCGCCTGCAGCCCGGCCGCGCGATGCGAAGAACCCCATCGTCGTTTCGATTGGACGCCTGGAGCGCTACAAGGGCCATCACCGCGTGATCAACGCGTTCGCCCATCTGCTGAAGACAATGCCGCAGGCCCGCCTTAAGATCGTCGGCGAGGGCGCTTATGAAACACAGCTTCGTCGCCTTTCGGCGCGGCCGGAGTTGCGGGGCCGTGTCGAGATCTCCGCAATATCCGCCGCCGCGCGGGGTTCTATGGCCGATGTACTTTCCGAAGCGTCGGTTGTGGCGCTGTTAAGCGAATACGAAGCGCATCCCGTCGCTGTTATGGAGGCCCTCTCCGTCGGCACGCCGGTGCTCACAAGCGACACCTCAGGCTTTGCGGAGCTCGCCGCACAAGGGCTTACGCGCGCCGTCTCGCTGAAAGCGACTGACGCCGAAATCGCGGAGGCGCTCGCAACGGAAATTCTTTCCCCACGACCTGTCGAGCGGGCCGCGCTCCCGACCTGGGAAGGCTGCACCGACGCGCTCGAGTCCATTTACGCCTCGGTCGCACGGGCGCGCGGGCCGTTCAAAGACCATGGGGCGCGGGGCAGAGGCCGTTCGCAAATTGTCACCCCTTCGCCGGTTCCATGAGTTCTGGCGAGAGCTCACCGACTGCGAGCGAGGTTGGCGCGCTCTTGCCGCGGTTTGTCGCGCCGGGTCGCGTCGATCTTGGGTCATGGATTGAGAGCCCGCTTGCCTGGCCTCTGCGATTTATCGGATTCGGCCCGCAATCGGCGAAAGTCGACGGCGACTTTGAGAACGCTTGGGGTTGGTCGCCCCTGCTGGCGCTCAATGCGTCGTTCGCGCTCTGTCTAGCGGCGCTGGCGACAATCGCGGCGCGCCGGGACGATCCGTGGTCGTCGGCCTATTTCTACTCCGCCGTCGGCCTGATGTTCTTTCCGCTGGCGCTTCGCGCGGTCGGCATAGCCGTCTCGCGACGGGAGCGTTTGGCCATTGCGCTGCTTGCCGGCGCGTCACTCTTCATTCTCAAAATCATCCGTGCGCCTGTCGACTTCATCGATCATGATGAGTTTTTGCACTGGTTGACCGCGATCGACATCATGGAGCAGGGCCGCCTTTACACTGCCAATCCGCTCCTGCCGGTCAGCCCGGAGTTTCCGGGCTTGGAACTCTGCGCAACGGCCCTGGCCCACGTGAGCGGGCTTTCCATCTACGCGAGTTCGCTGGTTCTCCTTGGCGCTGGGAGGATCGTCTTCAGCGCCGCGCTCTTCCTGGTGTTCGAGCGCATTTCAGGGTCGTCGAGGATCGCCGTCGTGGCGTCCTTGTTGTATGCGGGCGCCCCGACGTTTTTGGTGTTCGACGCGCATTTTGCGTACGAGAGCCTGGCGGTCGTTTTCCTCGCCGTCGTGCTTCTCGCGCACGGCCCCCGGGAATCGGCGAATTCCGATGAATGGCGTATCTCGGTCTTCGTCATCGCGCCGCTGCTCTTCGCGCTCGCGGCGACGCATCACCTGACCTCGTATTTCGCCGCTGCGTTACTTTGCGCGGTCGCTCTTCTCGGGCTGACGGCGCGTGGACCTTTCCGGCTTCGCGCTAACGCCGTCTTCGTCGCAGCGGTCGCGCTCATCATCCCAACTGTGTGGTCGTGGCCCTTGGGCGACCTAACGGCGGAGTATCTCGGGCCCGTGTTCGGCGATGGCGTCCGCGACGTAAGTCGTCTCTTCTCCGCAGCTCACGCGCGTCAGCTCTTTGTCGGGGACGATGGTTCCGCAGCCCCCGCATGGCAACGCACGCTTGTTGAAGGCGGCGTGGGCGCCACCTGCCTTGGCCTTTCCTCGGGCTTCATCCGCGCGCTTCGCCAGGCTGGCCCCGAGATCGAACGTGGATTGCGGTTGCGATGGCGAAGCGGTCTCTTGATCGTCTTGACGCTGTTTACGGTCGCATACCCCGTAAGCGTTCTGTTTCGCCTTACGCGTAGTGGGTGGGAGATCGGCAACCGACTTGGGGCGCTTTCAATTTTAGGCGTCGCTCCCGTGGTCGCGATCGGCGTGGTTCACTTTTGGCAAGGAAGCTCGAAGAGTTGGGTGAGGGCCACGCCGCTCGCCGCCCTGTGCGCGGTGATCGTCGTCGCGGGCATGATCAGCGGCGAGGGCCCCCAAATCCTGGTCCCCGGACGGTTTATCGTCTCCGCCGACGCGGCCTCGATCAAGCCGTCGGGGGTGTCCGCCGCAGAATGGGCGCGCCTTTGGCTCGGGCCCGGAAATCGCTTCGCTTCAGACCGCATTAACACGCTTCTGCTGGCGACGTACGGCCGACAGGACGTCACAACGACGTTGCAGGACGAGAGCGACGCAAGCGCGGCTTTCGTCTCTGAACGCCTTGAGCAGCCGGAAAGGCAAGTCCTGCATAGCTTGGGCGTTCAGTTTCTCCTTGTCGATTTGCGCCTTTCCACGGCACGGCCGCAGGTCGGCGTCTATTTCGAAGGGGGCGCAGCGGATCACGACTACGTCACTCCGATATCCAAAAGCTCGTTGATGAAATTTGGCGCGGATGCTCAGATCAGCCGGCCTTTCGACAATGGCGATCTGTCGATCTACGACGTGCGAAAGCTCGACGATGCGTTCTGAGTGGCGACTGACCGTGGCGATCGCCGGCTGCGCCGTGTTCGGCGCCGCGGCCGTCTTTGCCGACGTAGCCCAACCGCTTCGCGCGATCCTTTCGGCGCCCCTTGTTCTCATCTTGCCCGGGATGGCGGTCCTGCGGGCTGTCGCCCCGCGGCGACGCGTGGATGTCGGCTTCCTCGCTTTGTCCGGCGGCCTCAGTTTCGCAATCGCCATTTTGTGCGGGCTCGCGCTCAACCGTCTCGGCCGGCTCGACGATATCGGATGGACGTGTTCGTTGACCGGGCTGACGCTTGTGGCCTGCCTGGCGAGAATCGTTTTTCGTGCGCCGGACGCCGTGCGGGGCGCAAGCGCCGCCGGCGCACGAATCGCAGTCGCCCCGGGCCCGGCTCTTGCGGTCGGCAGCGCCGCACTCCTGGCCGTATTTGCCGTCGGCATCGCACGTCAAGGCGCGATTTCGCAGCCAGAACTCCGCCTACACAGAGTTCTGGATGGTGCCGCGCACGTCGATGGAGCAAAATGTCGTGACGATCGGCGTGCGAAACCAAGAAGGCGCGCAGCAACAATATCAAATCGCGATCGTCGCTGACGGCGCGACCGTTGACCAGTGGCCGAGCGTCACGCTCGAGCCCGGCGTTTCGTGGACGGCCGACGTTTCCCTCGGCCCGATCGCGCAGCGCTCCAAACGCATTGAGGCGTGGCTGATTCGGCCCGGCTTCTCAGATCACATCTATCGAAGAGTGTGGCTGGTGCCGGCACCGACATAGCGAAGAGGCAAAGCCGATGCGAATACTGATGCTGTCTCAGTTCTATCCGCCGATCATCGGCGGAGAGGAGCGACACGTCGTCAATTTGAGCAAAGGGCTGGCGGCGCGAGGCCATCAAGTCCATGTCGCCTGCCTGCCGCACTCGCAACGCACCCGTTCCGACGAACAAGGTTCGGTCACCATCCACAACGTCTCCGGCCTGATGCAGCGGAATCGCGGCTTGTTCAGCGAATCGGAACGTCGACACGCGCCGCCGTTCCCCGATCCGGAGATCGCACTGAATCTGGCGCGGCTCGTCGATGAGCTAAATCCCGATATCGTACACAGTCACAATTGGCTGGCGCGCTCGTTTCTGCCGCTGACGATGCGATCGCGTGCGCGGTTTATCGTAACGCTCCATGATTACAGTCTTATCTGCGCAAAGAAGAATCTCTTGTGGAAGGGCGCGGCGTGCGCGGGGCCGTCCTTCTCAAAATGCTTGTCCTGCGCCAGCCGGCACTTCGGGACCGCCGTCGGCGCGGTCACGTGCCTCGGCAACTGGGCGACGGCCGCAATCGAGCGCAAATGCGTCGATCGATACATCGCCGTCAGCGACGCGGTGGCTCGCTACTGCGATCTCCCCAATGGGTCGGCGCCCTACGACGTCTTGCCCACGTTCATCCCCGACGATGTTGGCGATATTTCTTCAACGCAGCATCCGCTTGCCGCAGCGCTCCCGTCAGACGGCTATATCCTGTTCGTCGGAGACCTCACGCGAGCGAAGGGAATCCATGTCCTGCTCGATGCGTATCGGCGGCTCTCCAATCCGCCTCCTCTGGTGCTGATCGGACGTCGATGCGCGGACACGCCGACGGAGTTGCCTCAAAACACGATGCTGTTTGAGAGCTGGCCGCATGAGGGGGTGATGCAAGCCTGGAGTCGCTGCACGTTCGGCGTGGCTCCCTCCGTATGGGCGGAGGCCTGCGGAACGATCGTGATGGAGGCGAACGCGGTCGGCAAGACGATGATCGGGACGACGGGCGGCGGCTTAGCCGACCTGATCGACAACCGCGCCACCGGCCTGTTGGTTGCTCCGGGCGACGCTTCCGCGCTGGCGGAGGCGATGAGCGAGCTGATCGCGGAGCCAGGCCGGCGCGACGCATGGGGGGCGGCGAGCCGTCGCCATGTCGAGCGCTTTATGGCCAAGTCGATCATCCCGCGAATCGAAAAAATCTACGAACAGGCTGCTTCCCATAAGCAAGCGGATTCGGCCGTTGTGGATACCGCAGCGTTCGTCGGCGAGAGGCGCGCATGAGATTGGATCCGATGTCTTGCGCCCTCGAAGAAGCGGCGCCGGTCGCGTCGGTCAGCGTCGTCATTTGCTGCTACAGCGAGGACCGCTGGGACAACATCTGCGCGAGCATCGGCTCTGCGCTCGAGCAAAGCCTTGCGCCAGATCAGATTGTCGTCGTGGTCGACCACAACGCAGCTCTGAAACTGCGCTTGGAGAAAGCGTTTCCGCAGGTTTTGGTGATCGATAACCGCTACGCGCGAGGGCTCTCGGGGGCCCGCAATTCAGGCGTCGAAGCCGCGACGGGATCGCTGGTCGCGTTTCTCGACGACGACGCCGTCGCGGACCCAGAGATGCTTCGTCGAATGCGGACGCGCCTGCTGGACGCAACGGTGCTTGGCGTCGGCGCGCAAATTGTGCCGCGTTGGTCCGGTCGAGCCCCAAATTGGTTTCCGCGTGAGTTTCTTTGGGTTGTCGGATGTTCATACCAGGGTCTTAAGGCTGGGCCGGTTCGCAATCTCATCGGCGCGGCGATGTGCATGCGCCGGAGCCTATTCACCAAAGTCGGCGGCTTCAGCGAGGGCGTCGGTCGCGGGGAATTGGCCTATCCGCTTGGCTGCGAGGAAACCGAGCTTTGCATACGCGCGGGAATCGCATTTCCGGGAAAGAGCTTCGTTTACGAACCGTCCGCGACCTGTGGTCACGCGGTCTCGTCGGCGCGGGCGACGTGGCGATATTTCATGGTGCGTTGCCACGCCGAGGGCCGCTCCAAGGCTCAAATCCAGGCGTTGTTGCCGCCGGGCAAAAGCCTCGGCGTCGAGAAGTCGTATGTGCTCAAGACGTTGAGCGGCGGCTTCGCGCGCGGCATCGCGAATTGCGCTGCGGGGCGGGACCCCACGGGGGTCGTCAAATCCGCCGCGATCGCCGTAGGATTGGCGTGCACCGTTGCGGGCTATGCTCAAGAACGGCTGAGCGTGCGCCTGCGGCCTAGCCTGACGCCCGGAACACGGAGCGCGGCATGACGCCGGCAGCCGGCTTGTTGGCGCAGGCCCGAGCGGTCGTCGCCAACCAGCGGTCGTTGTTGTTGAACGCCGGAGCAATGTCCACGGGGGCGCTTGCGACCGCTGCGCTCGGATTCGTGTACTGGTGGGTGGCCGCGCGTTTTTTCGACCCGCGCGAGGTCGGATGGTGCGCCGCGGCGGTCTCCGTCATGACGCTCATTGCGCAGATTGGCGAGGCGGGGCTCGGCCCGTTTCTTATTAGCCACTTGCCTGTGCGCGACGGGCGGCGGGGCGAGCTGATCGGCGCAGCGCTCGTTGTCGCGGCGGGTGGGAGCGGCGCGCTGGCTGCGCTTTTTCTGCTCATAAGCCGGAGCTTTTCAATCGATTTGGGCTCAATTAGCGCCACTCTTCCTGAAGCCGCCGTTTTTGTGTTTGGCGTCGCGCTAACGAGTTTTGTCATCGTTCTCGACCAGGCTTTTGTCGGGCTGCTTCGCGCGACCACGCCCATGTACCGGACGATCGTCTTTTCCGGCGTAAAGCTCGCCCTTTTAATCCTCCTGGCTCTTGGATCGACTCGTGTGGTCTCGGCTTCGCTTATCTTCGACACTTGGCTCGCGGGACAATTGGTTTCGCTGCTTCTCTTAGCTGTTGTCATGCACCGCAAGAGCGAAATTGCATGGAATAGGCCTCGCGTTGTGGAATTGCGTCCTTTCGTTTCGATGGTTCTTGGGCACCACGCCGTCAACGTCGGTCTTCAAGCGCCTACGCTCGTCTTGCCATTCATCGTGACGATCCTCTTGGCTCCGCAAACCAATGCGGCGTTTTACGTCGCTTGGACCTTGGTCAACGCGGCGTTGCTTGTGCCGGCGTCCCTCAGCGCTGTCTTGGTCAATCTTGGACGCCGAGAACCCGCTCAACTCGCGCGGCGATTGAAGTTCTCGCTCGCGATCTCGGCAGCGACCGGAGTCGCGACGGCCGTTGGCGGGCTCGTTTGCTCGCGGTGGGTTCTCGGCCTCTTCAACCCATCGTATCCCAACATCGCGGGAATGAGCCTCGCCGTTTTAGGCTTCGGAACGTTCGGAATGATCGTTAAATATCACTACATCGCCGTTCAACGGATTGAGGGCCGAATGGTCGCCGCCGCGGCCCTTCTGGCCGCTGGCGGTCTTGTCGAGGTGGCGACCGCCGTGCTTGGTTGCGTTCGCGGAGAACTCGCAGGCTTCACCTTGTATTGGGTGATCGCGGTGAGCTTGGAAAGCGCATTCATGATTCGGCCGATTGTACGGGCGTTGTTCCCGAAAAGGCCGCACGAATTGGGCGAAGAGGCGGCGTCCAGCTATCGCGCCGTTGAGCGTTTCGGCGCCGAAACGGCCGCCATCGCCTCCAACCCTAAGGGGTATGCGGCCTGCATCGTCTGCGTCGCTCTTATGACGGCAATGGTTGCGTCCGCGCCGACATCCGTCCGCGCGGAGACGGCGCCGCCGCCGCAGCCGCGGCCTGGTTTTGTCTCGGTGAGTGGCGACCATTTTGTCTTGGACGGCCGCCAATTTCGTGTGGCTGGCGTGAACAACCACTACCTTATGTTTGGATCTCCCGCCGAGGTAACGCGCGTTCTCGACGACGCGGTCGCCATGCATGTCAACGTCGTGCGGACGTTCCTTCAGCCGGTGATCGGATCGCTCGACGGCACGATGCCGACAATCTGGAACTGGAAAAGCACGAGCGACTCCAGCAACCTTGGCGTTCACGGCAACTACGTGTTGTCTTGGGACCCCGCAGCGGCGTCGATGGCGATAAACGACGGTCCCACCGGACTGCAGAGGCTCGATTTCGTTCTCGATGAGGCGCGAAAACGCAACCTGAAACTGATCATCGCTCTTTTGGACTTCTGGGCCTACACCGGCGGCGCGCAGCAGATGTCGGCCTGGTACGGCTCGCACGACAAATACACTTTCTTTGCGCAGGACGACCGCACGAAACGGGATTACCGCGACTGGGTCAGCCATGTCATTACGCGCGTGAACTCGATTTCCGGCTTGGCGTATCGCAACGATCCGACCATCTTCTCCTGGGAGTTGATGAATGAACCCGACATTCATCCTCGCCCGCTGCTCGAAGTCGTGGCTGAGCGAAATGGCGGACTTCGTCAAATCGCTTGACGCGGGCCACCTTATCTCGACAGGCCACGCAAACCTTTCAGGACCGATTGCGGATTTCGCCATTCAATCGGTCAGCTTCGCGACGTGGCATGGCTATGCCGACTACGAGAAAATGTCGGTAGAACAATTCAACGACCAGATTTACCAGTTTTGCAAGCTCGGCGCTGGGGCGAACAAACCGATCCTCTTGGAGGAGTTCGCTCTCGCGAACACCTCGCCAGAGCTCCTCGAAGCCTACAAGACTTGGATGGAAACGATCCGCGACGACTCCAATTGCGCGGGTTGGATCGTCTGGAGGCTGGTTTCGCGCAAAGACGACGGCGAATTTCCTGCTGACACGGACCATTTCGACATCCACAACGATGGAGGGCCCTTGTGGAAGCTTGTTTCGTCGATGGCCGAAGACATTCGAAAATGACGGGCTCTGGCAAGAGCGGTCCACCCTTGTAGGCTCCGCTGCGCGAAAGGCAGGCCGAAGGTTGGCTTCCGGTCCGGTCCTCTTATAGGCGCTTCGTCGCCGCTGCCAAAGGTCCGTTATCTCGAGCGGTTGGAATGAGCGAACCGATCAGTTGCAGGAGTGCGACGTGTTCGGGCCCCTGCGGCTTGGCTCTTAAAAAATCGCCGATATTAATATGCGAGACGGTTTCGCCCTCACGACGGACGAAGATAACGCCTGTCTGAGGTTCTCGCGCCAGCTTCCAAACGACGTCCGACGCCGAAAAAAATTCGATATGGTCGATCGACACCTGTCCCCCCGTTGTTCGACTTAGCCCCGTCGCCGCGGTCAGCGACGAACCGGAAGGAGCCGTGGTCAACCTGCGTATCGTTCCGCTTGCTGCCTTGAGCAAAACAAAATGGCAAATGCTTCTAGGCCTTCAATGAATTAATTTGAACCTGCGAGGAAAGAGCCCATAGAGGACGGCGCGCATGGATCGCGCCGGCTCGCACTTTTATTCAGAAAATGTGGTCAAGGGGCGGCAAAGATCCGCTCGGGATCGTAATCGAAGGACGCCGATCGAGCCGGCCATTTCGTCTCGTCCCCATTTGCGCCCCGACGCCGGCGTTAGCTCCGGTCGGACCGGCTCCCGAATTCTGAGCGTCTTTCCTAGAGATAAGAAGAGGCTGCTTGTGGGTTCGGTCTGCCCCCAGGGCCAGGACGATCCAGATGAAGATAGGTCGGATCGAAGGTCGCGATCTTTCTGAGTTGGGCGGTGTCGCACACTTTCAAAGTTCTGCCGTCAAAGGCGATCACTCCCGCTTTGCGCAAGATCTGCAGCGTGCGATTAAGGTGAACGTTGGTAATGCCCACGCTGTCAGCAATTTCCTGTTGCGACGCAGGAAATTGAAACGCGCTGTCGCGAACGAGGCCAGCCTCAAGCATTCGATAGTAGAGTTCGCAAAATAGATGGGCGACACGGGCTTTCGCATCGCGTTGCCCGATATTCAAGACCCATTCCCTGCTGATCGACAGTTCGCGCGCCACGAGAATCCACAGCGCACGCATCAGATGGTGAGGCAACGCCGCGAGATCATGCGCGTAGATCGTCGAAAGCGTCGACGCTGTTATCGCCTGAATGCCGTGATCGAAAACGTCATCCGCAAACGCGCCGGAACTGACGATGTCGCCTGGGAGCAGATACGATACGATTTGCCGACGGCCATTTGATAAGCTCTTATAGCGATAGGCAAGACCGTCGACCATGACCGTGACACCGCCGGTCGACTCTCCCTCAACGACAACATCTGAGTGGGGGCGCTCAGTACGCGCGTTCTGAAACGCGCGCCGCAGGACGATTTTGTCGTCGTCCGTGAGGACGGTAAACACCTCGAGCCGTTTGATAAACGCAAGAGACATGCGACCTTCCGCTACGAACAAAGTGAAGGGCGCGCCTCTCCTATTTATCGAAGCTCCACTTGGCGTGGATTCGCTGCTCTAATCATCTCGGGGTATCGCGTAGCCTAACCGGTTGTCGGATTGCTGGCTCTTCACCAACTCGATCGGAAAACTAAATACATTTTAATTCGCCTTACGAACAATGCGTCCATTGACCTAACGATGCCGGGCCTAACCTGCACCCGTCGGGGAAGAACTTCGCTACAGCGGAGATCTCAGTTACTATTCGACGAACCCGTTGCGTAACGACGAACCAACTGTCCTACAAATCATTCTCGCAGATAGCCTGAATTCTGTCAATTGTTCTCTCGGAATTTCTTAAGGAATGCGCGACATTTTGCCTCACAGGGGCGTGACTAACTCTGCGCAAAAGGTCGAAAGTTCAATACTCTCTGGCGCCAATCCGTCGGCCGCCACTCACTGTCAAACTTATGCTGGCAGGACATTGCCGTCGGGTGCACTCGGTGTTACCGCCTCGCTGCGCCGTCGACGCACTCGGGCGGGATGACTTTTGCGGTGAATTGCATTGAACTTTTCGACGCGCTGAGCGCCGTCACGTTTTCGCACGCCGAGAAAGGATGGACCTCAAACCTTCGCAACGACGCGCATCCTGCCATCCGATCGATCAGGACGTCAGTCTCCGCTCTTCTTTCAAAGATACGGAAATCGATCGACGTCACAATCCATCTTGCATAGCCACCTTGGTAGCCCGAGGCGCGGTCTGAGGCCGGGCATTCCAAGAGCGCGGCGAAAGTTATTTTGAATGGCTCGCCTTCTTTGTTTTTATGTTCTCGTGCTCCCCGACGATTTGTTGGCGCTCTTGCGATGGTTCCTGCAACTTCCCCTCGTCGTACGATAAACGGGCGCGTTCTGCCTCGCGCGCAAAGGTTGAAGCGACGTCGGCTAACTCGTAGACGTTCATCGCTGACCGCAGCTCCGTCGTCAGCGCTTCGATCAAATCGTCCCTTGCGTCATCAAGGGCCAACTCAATTTGACCTCGCGCGCGTAGGCGCTCGACTAAGTCGTATGTGGCTTGCACGATTTGCGACGGACCTGATTCTCCACCCATATTGATTCCCCCCACCTCGAAATATTAGCATATTTTGCGGCGCGATCCTTGGTCAAGTGCGGCTCGTTTTGTATTGCGCTGTCTGAAGAAGAAATCATCAAGTCTTCCGAAACCCCATCGGGTAGGACTTTGACGCGAAGAATACCTGTTGATCCCAACTCAATACGATCAATAGTTCGACAAAGGCCGAGGGAAGCGCCTTCAAATTAAGGATCAGATGGTCAAGACTGGCCGTTTCGGGCTTTCCTTAACGGTAAACATTGTCCCGTCGAGCCGCTTTCCATCGGCGACATACAACGCGATCGGTAGGATTGGATCATCGAGGTTTGGCGATTCGGCGAGCGCGATCTTTGCGACAGCTTTCACGGCTTGGGCCCCGTCAGAGCGCAGTTGGCTGTCGCGGCACAGGCGGCGGCCAGGATCATTCACGGCAACGTCGCGCAACTCCGCAATTCGTCAAAGCCGCGGCCGACGCCTTTTGGAAAAAGTCATTTTGCGGCAGAGACTGGGGCCCGCCCTTCGCGCTGATCGGGCCCATTCACTCCCCACAGACCCCGAAAGCGGTCTCTGCCGACCCGCAAGCCTCGGAAATGTCGGGGCGTGCCGCACTAGGCGGAAGCCCCCCGGTTTGCGAGGGGTGCGTGGTGGGCCGGGTAGGACTCGAACCTACAACCAGACCGTTATGAGCGGCCGGCTCTAACCATTGAGCTACCGGCCCCCGTGACAGAGGCGCCCAACCTTGGCGTGCGCTTAGGCAAAATATAGGCTAAGCGCAATCCGCCTTTGTCCCGCCATGTTGGGCTGGCTTTCGTTTCCAGGCGTACCCCCAACAATCGGGAACTCGGAGCGTCACGAAGTTATGGCCATGCAGACGGCCGTCGAGAATCGACCTGTCATGTCGGCGCTCTTCCACGTCGAGGAAGCCGAGCGCGTGCGGGCGTTTGTCTTCGCGCGGCGCCACTCGAAGGCCGTGCGTTTCCTCAGGGTCGCGCTGCCGCTGGGCGGTATGTTGACGGCGATTGCGCTTGCCGTCATCGCTTTCGCGCCGCGCGTTCCGCTGCTCCCGGATTCGGTGAGCGTCGATTCCATCAGTTCGGACGGCTCGACGATGACGATGGAGCATCCGAAACTGTCGGGCTACCGTAGGGATGGCCGGCCGTTCGCCCTGACGGCCGAGAAGGCCGTGCAGGACCTTTCGCATCCCACCCAGGCGGCGCTGTCGGGCGTGACGGGCACGATGACGCTGTCCGATAAGCTCAATGTGAAGCTGAGCGCCGGACAGGGGCTTTACGACAACGCGACGCAGCGGCTGACGGTGAAGGACGCGGTGAAGCTCGCCAGCGACATGTTTGAGCTGACGCTCGACGCCGCGGACATCGACTTCCGCGCCGGCGCGCTGACGTCCGACGGCCCGGTGCGGGTGGTCAGGAACGATGGCTCTGAGATCAAGGCCGACGCATTCGCCGCCGCGGACAACGGAAGGCAGTTGACTTTCTCAGGCCATGTGCAATCGACGTTTTCCTCGATCGAGGACGCCGGGCGGGGAGATACGCATTGAAGGGCCGTGCTTTCGCTTCGTTGATAGCGCTCGGGCTGTTCGCTCTCGCCAGCGTTCCCGCGGTCGCCGAGAAGGCGGGCGACACCGGCCTGCTGCCCGGCGGCGCCAGCAAGGAGCCGATCAGCGTCGACGCCGACAAGCTCGTCTATGACGACAAGGCCAACACCGCGACCTACTCCGGCAATGTCGTGGTGATCCAGGGCACGTCCAAGCTGACGTGCTCGTCGATGACGATCCACTTCGAGAAGGCGGCGGATGCGACGCCCGCCGCGGGCGCGACGCCGGCCGCCGGCGATGGAGCCGGAGCGGCGGCCGGCCTCGGTTCCGCTTCGTTCAAGCGCATGGACGCGACCGGGCCGGTGACCGTGATCTCCAAAACTCAAGTCGCCACGGGTGACAGCGCCAGCTTCGATCAGACGCAGCGGAAGGTCTGGTTAACGGGTCACGTCACGTTGAGCGACGGCACGAATGTCACCAAGGGTGACAAGCTCGTCTATGACTTGGCGACGGGACGGGCGACGATTGACACTGGCGCGACGGGGCGCGTGCACGGCTCGTTTGTGCCCGGCTCAAGTCCCAGCCCGGCTGGCGACGCGGCGCCGAAAAAGTAGCGATCGGCGAACGCAGCAAAACCATGACGACCGCCGATTTCCTCAGAAGCGAGGGGGCGCCTCTGGCCGCGAAGGGCGCTCCTGTCGCGGCCCATGCCGAAGGCGTGCGCGCGGAGGCGATGAGCGGTCTGCAAGTCGAAGGCCTGTCGAAACGATACGGCAAACGCGTCGTCGTCCGCGACGTCTCGTTGCGCGTCTCGCGCGGCGAAGCGGTCGGCCTGCTCGGGCCCAACGGCGCCGGCAAGACCACGCTGTTCTACATGATCACGGGCCTGCTGCGCCCGGACTCCGGCCGCATCGTGCTCGACGGGCAGAATGTCACGAGCCTGCCGATGTATCAGCGCGCGCGCCTCGGCGTCGGCTACCTCCCGCAGGAGCCCTCGATCTTCCGCGGCCTCACGGTCGAGGGAAACCTGCGCGCCGTGCTCGAAGTGAGCGAGCGCAATCGCAAAAAGCGGGAAGAGAAGCTCGAAGCGCTGCTTGAAGAGTTCGACATCGCGCGGGTGCGCAAGTCGCCCTCGATCGCGCTGTCGGGCGGCGAGCGCCGTCGCGTCGAGATCGCCCGCGCGCTGGCGACGAGCCCGTCGTTCATGCTGCTGGACGAGCCGTTCGCCGGCATCGATCCCATCGCAGTGGGCGATATCCAGACTCTGGTCCGGCACTTGACGCGCCGCGGTATCGGCGTGCTGATCACCGACCACAACGTGCGCGAGACGCTTGGGCTGGTCGACCGCGCGGCGATCATCCACGACGGCGTCGTACTGACCGAGGGCGATCCGGCCTCGATCGTCAGCCATCCCGACGTGCGGCGGTTCTACCTGGGCGAAGAGTTCCGGCTTTAGCGGCTAGGGTCGCTTGATAGCGGTAAAACTGCGGTCCGCGACGATTAGTTAAGCGTCCTTTGACGCTTAACGACGCTTAACTAAGCGGCGTGGATAAGCGATTTCAAAGGCTTGACGCTAAAACGCGACTTTTTTTCTCAACGTCCCCTTTTTGTAGGGCGGTCACGCGTCCTCCCTCTCCCAGAGGGAGAGGGGTTCTCGCGATTTGTTTCATCAGAAGGTAACTATAACATAATTTCTGAAAATGTCAAGTCTTTCATCGCTAGACCAGACAGCAGGCTTCGCCTTACTCGTCTTCCCCGAACCGGCCCGCAACTAGCGTCGCCAGCGCCGCGACGGACTTGGCGGCTTGCGGGCCTGAGGCGGTGACGGTGATCGTCGAGCCGATCCCCGCGCCCAGCGTCAAAATGCCCATGATCGAATCGCCGCCGACCGTTTCGCCGCAGCGCGTCACGCGTATTTTCGCTTCAAACCGTTCGACGCATTGCACGAACTTCGCGGTCGCCCGCGCGTGCAGTCCCTTGCGGTTGACGATTTCCATTTCGCGAGAGATTTCGCCATCGGCCAGCGCAACGGGCGGACAGTCGAAATTCTCGGCTTCGTTCATTTTCCCGCGAGCACCTGGCTAGCGACCGCGATGTATTTCTTTCCGGCGTCGCGCGCCTCGCTGACCGCGCTCTCCAAATTCGCGCTGTCGCGCACCGAAGCGAGCTTGATCAGCATCGGCAGATTCACGCCGCACAACACTTCGATGCGTTCGCCGTTCATCGCCGAGATCGCTAGATTGGAGGGGGTGCCGCCGAACATGTCGGTCAGCAATACAACGCCATTGCCGTCCTGGACCTTGCGGGCGGCGGCGATGATGTCGTTGCGTCGTCCTTCAATGTCGTCGTCGGGCCCAATCGTTACGGTCTCGAGCTGTTTTTGTGGACCCACGACATGCTCCAGTGCGGACCGAAAGCTGGTCGCCAACTGGCCATGGGTCACAAGGACCATGCCGATCATTCAGTTTCCGTTTCACCTGATCCGAGGAAAAGTGACTTAGCGTCGCCCTCGGCCACAACGAAGCGCCTTATTTGTTGTACACTGGGCCGTTATTCAAGGAAAATCGACAAGAATGGCGCCGGGGGCCTTAACGTCGGCCAGCGCCTGAAGCACCAGACTGGCGCCCTGTTCAATGCTGAATGATCGGGTCAAAGTGAGGGTGGGCAGGGCGATGCCCTCGCAAAGCGTCACGCGCACGTCTGGTTCCGGCATGCGGGCAGGAGCCTCGTCCGAAGCGCTGATATCGACGACCAGCCGAACGATGCAGCGGGGAAGCGCGGCCACACGCACAAGGCCAAGGCCCCGGCGCTCGGCGAGGCCCGCGATCACAGGCGAGCCTTCCGCCACGACCCGGCCATGCCTCACGCTCAAATGAATGACGTCGTCGCCTACGAGAGCGGTAAAATATTGATTCAATGACGCTTTCTCGATCAGCGCCAACGCCAGGCTCGACTTTCCGGCGCCCGAAGGGCCGCGCAACAACACCCCGCTTTCCGCGATCACGACCGCGCTGGCATGGACTTTCAGGCTCGCCAAATCAGGGCTCGAGCGCGGGAAGGGAAACCGTGAATTGCGCCCCCGCTGCGTAACGCATCGAGCCGTCTTCGCGCTCGACCGGTTCGGGCAGGGCGGAGCGGTTTTCCGCCCACAAGCGGCCGCCATGCGCCTCGACGATCTGGCGCGAAATGGACAGGCCCAAACCGGAATTGTTGCCAAAGTGTTGGGCGGGGCGATCCGTGTAGAAGCGTTCGAAGATTCGCTCGAGCGCCTGCGGCGAAATGCCCGGGCCATCATCCTCGACGACGAGCTCCACCATCGTCAGGATCCGGCCATCTTCATCGCGCCGGGCTTTTCGGCACAGCACCACCTTCACTTCGTCGCCCGGGCTTGAAAACGAGCGGGCGTTGTCGATCAGGTTGGTGAGCACCTGCGCAAGCCGCGAATCATGGCCGCCGACGCGAAACGCTCCTTTGGGCGATCCCGGCGGCGGCTTTTGCACCGATAGCGTCACGCGCACGTCCGCGCCGCTCGCAGAATCTTCCGCCGCCGACACGACCGCGCGCGCCAGCGCCGCGAGGTCGAGCGGCTGCCCTTCATGGCGCGACAATTCGGCGTCGAGCCGCGAAGCGTCGGAGATGTCGCTGATGAGCCGATCGAGCCGGCGCACGTCGTGTTGCATCACCGCGAGCAAGCGGTCGCGCGACGCGGGCGCCGACACACGCGGCAACGTCTCCATCGCGCTGCGCAGCGAGGTCAACGGGTTCTTCAATTCATGCGCGACGTCGGCGGCAAAACTTTCGATGGCGTCGAGCCTGTTGTAGAGCGCCTGCGTCATCTCCCGCATCGCGCCTGAGAGATGGCCGATCTCGTCGGGACGGTCGGTGAAATCGGGAATTTGTTGACGCGATCTGATGCCGCGGCGGACGCGTTCGGCGGCTTCCGCCAGCCTGCGCACCGGCCCGGCGATGGTGTTGGCGAGCGACAGCGACAGCAGCAGCATCACCGCCGTCAGCACGAGAAAGAAGCGGATCAGCCCCCAGCGCTCCGAGGCGATAATGGCGTCGATGTCGTCGCCCTGGGTGAACAATTGCAGCGCGCCGCGCACGTTCGAGCCGCGACGGATCGGCGTGGCGACCGACACGATGGTCTCGCCGTAACGATTGGCGCGGATGGCGGACGACGTCTGCCCGGTCAGGGCGACGGCGATCTCCGGCGTCGTCTTGCCGTTGACCGTCCACATGTCGTCGTTGTTGACCTTTCGGCGCGGCCACAGCGCCGCCTTGGCCCAATCGTAAAACTTTGCGATTGCGCCGTCGCCCGAAGACGGTTCGTCCGCCGGCGGGCGGAACGTCAACGAACCGGAATCGACCAGCAAAGCGCCGTCCTGGTCGTAGATGCGCGCGCGCGTCTTGGTCGGCGTCACCAGCCGATGGAGCATGGGCCCGACGCGTTCGGGATCGACCGAGAACTGATAGGCGTCATCGTCCGGGCCGCTGGGCGGCGGCGGGTCGCTGAGAATCTTGTCGGGATCTTCAATGAGAATCTGGTTGCCGTCGGCTCCGGCGGACGCTGCGATCGCCGCGGCGATGATGGCCGCCTGCGTGCGCAGGCTGGCCTCTCTGGCGTCGATGATGTCGGCGCGGAATTGATTGAACAGAAAGAAGCCGATCGCCAGCACGAACAGGCCGCCCAGATTGAGCAGCACAATGCGCCGCGTGAGCGAGGAGGCAAGAATTGCCTCGGTCCTGCGGCCGGCGATGCGCAGCCAAAGCCGGGCACGCGAGCGCCGCCAGCGCTGGCCGGCGGCCGCTAGGGACAGGTCTGCGCCGTTGAACGCGCTCATCGCTCTAAATTATAGCGCCTCCTTGAAGGCGCGTCATTGCTCCTTGAAACGATAGCCGACGCCGTACAGCGTCTCGATCATTTCAAAGTCGTCCGCGGCGGATTTGAATTTCTTGCGCAGCCGCTTGATGTGGCTGTCGATGGTGCGGTCGTCGACGTAGACTTGGTCGTCGTAGGCGGCGTCCATCAGCGCGTTGCGGCTCTTGACGACGCCAGGGCGCTGCGCGAGCGCCTGCAGGATCAGGAATTCGGTGACGGTCAGCGTCACCGGCTTGTCGTCCCAGGTGCAGGTGTGGCGCTCGGGATCCATTTTCAGGCGGCCGCGCTCCATCGCCTTCGCCTCGGATTCCTTGGCGGCGTTGGGGTCTTTGGGATTGGCGCGGCGCAGGATCGCCTTGACGCGCTCGACCAGCAGGCGCTGGGAAAACGGCTTGCGGATGAAATCGTCGGCGCCCATCTTCAGGCCGAACAATTCGTCGATCTCCTCGTCCTTCGAGGTCAGGAAGATGACGGGAAGGTCGGACTTCTGCCTCAAGCGGCGCAGCAGCTCCATGCCGTCCATGCGCGGCATCTTGATGTCGAATATCGCCAGATCCGGCGGCGTCGTCTTCAGGCCGTCGAGCGCGCTGACGCCGTCGTTGTAGGTCTGCACCCGGTATCCCTCGGCTTCCAGCGAGAGCGACACTGAAGTGAGGATGTTGCGATCATCGTCCACTAGGGCGATCGTCGGCATGATCAAAATCCTTGTCGTTACGCGCGGATAGCGCAGCGCTTCGAAGGGGTTGGATGAAGATTTAGGCCAAATCAGGCCTTTGGCAAGGACGCGTTGCGGCGATCGGCGCTTTCCGCGGGGCCGGAGGGCCAAAAAAAGTCTTAGCTGCGCCCCGGGCGCTCGCCGGCTTCGGCGATGTCGCGCCGTTTGATCAGATCGGCCAGTTGCGCCTCTAGAGTGGCGATGCGGTCGCTGTTCAAACTCTCATCGCCCGCGCCGGACCGCGCGGCGGCCTGCTCGGTCAGTTCGCGGATGTTGTCGCGAACGATGGCGATGCGATCGTCGAGTTCGGCGATGGCGATGGGGTCGGCCATGGGAGGTCTCCGGATGTGAGACGCACGAGGGGTGCGAAACACAGTCTAGCACCAAACGCGCGAGGTTGTGCTTTCGCGCAAGCGTGTGAGGCAATAAATGCCGGCGGCAACCTACGCCAACACGACATTCTTGCGAAGGAATGCCGCGTAGCCGGCTTCATCGAGGTTTCCGGCGGCGAGCCCCAAAACCGCTTCCGCGGCATCGGTCTCCGTCGCCACGAAGCGATAATCGTTCAACTCAAGAAACAAGACTCCGATGACAAAGCCAGTGTGCTTGTTTCCGTCCACGAAAGGATGGCCCTTGACGATCCCGGCGGTGTAGACCGCTGCGATGGCGATCAAATCTGCATTTTCATCGTAAGCTGAGTGTTGCCGTGCGCGGGCTACGGCTGATTGCAGCAGTCCCTCATCGCGCAGTCCAGCCGGCCCGCCGTGGATCGCCAGCAGCCGATCGTGCAGGATCCGAACCTCGGTCGCGTCGATCCAGACCGGCTCCGGCCCCTTCATTTTGCCAGAACGTGCAGCGTGTTCCGATAGCGACGCATGATGTCTTCGGCCTTGGCCATCTTGTCGGCGAAGACAGGATCATAGGGCGTAAGCCGGTAGCTGCCATCGACGCCTTCAACCGCGTAGAGCACGTCGCCTTTGCCGACATTCATGCGGGCGAGCATCTCTTTGGGGATGACGACGCCGGTCGATGTTCCGACGGCGGTGAGCTTGAGGGTCGTCATGGCGGGCTCCATACCTATAATTATTATAATGCCAATATTACCCCACGCAAGGTGCCCCTCCCTCTCCCACCGGAAGAGGGGTATCTGCCCTCCTCAAAACAAGAAATATCGCTGCGCCATCGGAAGCCGGTCGGCCGGTTCGCAAACCAGCCATTCGCCGTCGGCGGTCACCTTATAAGTCTCCGGGTCGACCTCGATCTTCGGCGTCGCGCCATTGTGGACGAGATCGCGCTTTTTCACCTTGCGCGTGCCCTCGACCGCCACCAAACGCTTTTGCACCTTCAGCTTGCGGGCGAGGCCTCCGGCGATGGCCGCCGCCGAAACGAACGTCAGCGACGTTCCGGTGCGGGCGCGGCCGTAGGAGCCGAACATCGGGCGGTAGTGCACCGGCTGCGGCGTCGGGATCGAAGCGTTGGGGTCGCCCATCTGCGCGGCGGCGATCACGCCGCCCTTGATGACGAGATCGGGCTTCACGCCGAAGAACGCCGGGCGTCCACAGCACGAGGTCGGCCAGCTTGCCCTTCTCGACCGAGCCGATGTGTCGGCGACGCCGTGGGCGATGGCAGGATTGATCGTGTATTTCGCGATGTAGCGCTTGACGCGGAAATTGTCGTTGTCGGGGCCGTCGCCCGGCAGCGCGCCGCGCTGCCGCTTCATCTTGTCCGCGGTCTGCCACGTCCGAATGATGACCTCGCCGACGCGGCCCATCGCCTGGCTGTCGCTCGACATCATCGAGAGCGCGCCGAGGTCGTGCAGAATGTCCTCGGCGGCGATCGTCTCCTTGCGGATGCGGCTTTCGGCGAACGCCAGATCCTCCGGGATCGCCGCGTCGAGATGATGGCAGACCATCAGCATGTCGAGATGCTCGTCGAGCGTGTTGACGGTGTACGGCCGGGTCGGATTGGTCGAGGACGGCAGCACGTTGGGCAGGCCCGCGACCTTGATGATGTCGGGCGCGTGGCCGCCGCCGGCGCCCTCGGTGTGGAAGGCGTGGATGGTGCGGCCCTTGAACGCCTTGATGGTGTCCTCGACGAAGCCGCTCTCGTTGAGCGTGTCCGTATGGATCATCACCTGCACGTCGTAATCGTCGGCGACGCGAGAGGCAGCTGTCGATCGCCGCCGGCGTCGTGCCCCAATCCTCGTGCAGTTTGAGCGCGCACGCGCCCGCCTCGACCTGTTCGACCAGGCCGGCCGGGCGTCGAAGCATTGCCCTTGCCGGCGAAGCCAAGGTTCATCGGGAAGGCATCCGCCGCCTCGATCATGCGCGCGATATGCCAGGGGCCCGGCGTGCAGGTGGTGGCGAAGGTGCCGGTGGCCGGGCCGGTGCCGCCGCCGAGCATCGACGTCACGCCTGACATCAGCGCCTCCTCGATCTGCTGCGGCGCGATGAAATGGATATGGGTGTCGAAGCCGCCGGCGGTGAGAATCTTGCCTTCGCCGGCGATGACTTCCGTGCCGGGCCCGATGATGATCGTCACGCCGGGCTGGATGTCCGGATTGCCGGCCTTGCCGATGGCATGAATGAGGCCGTCCTTAAGGCCGATGTCGGCCTTGACGATGCCCCAGGGATCCAGAATCGACCGCGTTGGTGATGACGGTGTCGACCGCGCCCTGCGCGTCGCGTCACCTGGCTTTGCCCCATGCCGTCGCGGATCACCTTGCCGCCGCCGAATTTCACCTCTTCGCCGTAGATCGTGAAATCCTTCTCAACCTCGATGAAAAGCTCGGTGTCCGCCAGCCGAACCCGGTCCCCCGTCGTCGGGCCGAACATGTCGGCGTAGGCGGCGCGAGGCAGGCGGGTCGGCTTTTCGCTCATGGGGGTCTCAAAGATTCTGGATGGACGCAAAAAATGCGGTATTTTAAGCTAGCAAAGACCGTCGTTGCGCGCGAGCGCAAACCTTGAGCAGTTTCCGCCCGCGCAAGGCTCGCGATGTAGACCGTAACGAAGCGTGCATAAGGTTTAAGTCGGGGACGATGTCCATGCTTAGAATTTCTTCCGTTTTTGCGGCCGCCGCCTTGGCGACGGCGATCGCCGCTTCGGCCTCAGGCGCTTTCGCGCAGACGCCCGCCCCGAGCCAGAACTACAACGCGCCGCAACAGGCCCTGACGCCGACCCAATCTGTCGACAGCGGTGGGCATAGCCACAGCGGCAACGATAGCGTGGGGGCGGCGACGTCCTGCGGCGCCGGCGGGCTCGACTTTAACGTGGCGGGCTTCGGCGGCGTCGCGCAGAACGTCAAAGCGATCTCGAAGATGGCGAAATTCTATCTTGAGAATTGCCATTGCCCGACCGCGACCTGCGTCGCCGACGCCCTCGACCGTTACGCCGACGCCTTACAGGCGCTGGGGCCGCAATTGCCGCCGCAGATCGCCGATTTGCCGGCGATCGTGCGTCGCTCCGCGCAGAACGTGCGCGCCGCCCGCACCCTCACAGCGGCCCGCACCGCGGTCAAAGTCGCCATCGCCACGATCGACGCCAAGCTCAAGCTGCTGACGGTCGCCGACGCGGACGCGCGCGACGAGAACGTGCGCAGCGCGCGCTACGTCGCCGACGCGCTCAATGTCGCCGAGGTTTCGCTGACCCGGGTCTCAGGGTTGTGACAGGCACGCGTCGGCGCGTGCATGAATCGCCTTGAACGCGCCAAAGTTTTCTCGCTAGAACGCGCGCGCGCTCCGCAAGGAGGCGCGATCGCGAGGAGAGCGGCTCTGCCATTCGTCGGCGTTCAAGGGATAGGCGGAATGTTGCGCGCCGCATGGGCGCGGGCGATTCTGGCGCTGTCGATCATCGTTCTGGCGTCCGCGGCGCTCGCTGTGCCGGCGGCGGCGGAGACGCGGGTGGCGCTGGTGATCGGCCAGGGCAAATACAGAGTCGGTCCCGGCGCTCCCCAATCCGCCCAACGACGCCAGCGACGTCGCCGAGGCGCTGAAGGCGCTCGGCTTCCAGACGACGCTGAAGGTCGACCTCGGCCTCGATGACATGAAGAAGGCGATCGCCGATTTCGCCACCGCCTCGGAGAAGGCGGACGTATCGCTGTTCTATTACGGCGGCCACGGCGTGCAGTTGCAGCAGCACAACTATCTCATCCCGGTCGACGCGAAGCTCCACTCGGCCGACGACATCCGCAAAGCGACGGTCTCGTTCGACGATCTGCTGGCCGAGCTCGGCCGCGGTCCCGGCCAGCACCTGATCTTCTTGGACGCCTGCCGAAACGATCCGGTCAAGGAGAGCGCCGCGATCCCGTCCGCCAAAGGCCTGGCGCAGGCCGGCAAGCGCGAAGGGTTCTTGATGGTCTACGCCACCCAGCCCGACAACGTCGCGCAGGACGGCGCCGGCCGCAATTCGCCGTTCGCGCAAGCCTTGCTCGCCCATGTCGCGCAGCCCGGCTCAGACATCTCGAGCATGATCATCGAGGTCCGCCGCGACGTGATCGGCGCCACCGGCGGCGAGCAGGTGCCGTGGGAGAACTCCTCGCTCACCAAGCAGTTCTATTTCGCCGGCGAGTCCCAGGCCGGCGCCTCGCCCGAGACGTTGATGTGGCGGCTCGCGGCCGGGCAGCGCGACCCCAATTTGCTGCAGATCTATCTCGCCAAATATCCGGCCGGCGCGCACGCCAATGACGCCAAGGCGCTGCTTGCCGATGCAGGCGGAGCGGCGCCGGCGCCCAAGCCGGCTTCGAGCGTCGAAGACGATCTCTGGGCGTTGGCGCTGTCCTCGCGCTCGCGCGACCTCGGCGAGCTCTACACAGCGCGCTATCCCGCGGGGTCGCACGTCGACGACGCCAAGAAACTATTGGCGTCGCTGAAGGCCTCCGAGGCCGCCTCGAGCGATCCGACGATCCAATGCGCGCGTCTGGCCACCGATCCGAAGGACGCCAGCGATTTCACCCCCGGCGTCAACATCGACGAATTGGCCGCCCACGCCGACGCGGCGATCGCCGCCTGCCAGGCGGCGACGGAAGCGCATCCCGACAACGCGCACTATGTGGCGCTGCTGGCGCGCGCCCAATGGGCGGCCTCGCATTTTGACGAATCCATCGCGCTCTATCAGAAAGCGTCGGATTTGGGCGACGGCCGCGCGATGTTCTCGCTGGCCTATCGTCTTTCCGAGGGTCTGCACGTGACCAAGGACCCTAAAGCGGCGGTCGCGCTCTATCGTCGCGCGGCGGACGCCGGCCTTGCCGACGCCCAGGTCAACCTCGCCGCCGACATTTTTGAAGGCAAGGGCGCGGCCAAGGACACGCTGGAAGCCTATAAGTGGATGAAGAAGGCGGCCGATCAGGGCTCGCCGACAGGCACGTTTAATCTCGGCAAGCTGGTTGAGGCCGGCATCGGCGACAAAACGCTCGACCCGCTTGAACTGTACCGCCGCGCCGCCAGCTTCGGCGTCAGCGCCGGCTACCGCGAGGCCGCGCGCATTCTTGAAACCCACAAGGATTATGCTGGCGCCTCGTCCGAGTGGATGCGCTGCGTCGCCGCCAACGACCAGGATTGCATCGCCGCGCTGATCGGATCCAAGCCGACCGTCTCGGCCAATGTCGTCAAGGCGATGCAGGTCAAGCTGGCGAGCGCCGGCTGGTACACCGGTCCGCAAGACGGCAAGAGCGGCGCGTCGCTCAAGGACGCGTTGAAGCAGCTAGAACTGCTCGGCCCGCCGCGGGGGATTTAGCCTTCAGGCGCGCGCCGGCAGGGCACGCGCGCTGCGGATCGTCGCCAGGAACTGGCGGGCGCTCTGCTTCCAGGTGAACGAGAGGGAATGCGCGCGCGCCCGCTCGCGCGGAACCGTCAGCGCCTGCAGGCACGCCTCGCGCAGATCGGCGTTGAGCGCGCCGGCGCCGGACTCGCCGATCACGTCGCTCGGCGCGGCGACAGGAAACGCCGCCACCGGCGCGCCACTGGCGAGGGCCTCGATCATCACGTTGCCAAAGGTGTCGGTGAGCGAGGGAAACACGAACGCGTCGGCGCTGGCGTAGATCGCCGCAAGCTCCGCCCCGAATTTCGCGCCCAAGAAATGCGCGTCGGGGTAGGCGGCGGCAAGTGATGCCAGCGCCGGGCCGTCGCCGACCACGAGCTTTGAGCCCGGTAGGTCGAGCTTGAGGAAGGCCTCGAGGTTCTTTTCCACCGCGACGCGCCCGACGGCCAGGAAGATCGGCCGCTTGAAGGGCAGCGCCATCGCGTGGCTGGGATGAAAGCGCTCGTGGTCGACGCCGCGCGACCACAACGCCAGCCGCGTAAAGCCGCGCCCGGCCAACTCGCGGATTATCGATCCGGTGGGCGCCATGGTGGCGCGCGCCGGCGCGTGGAAATTGCGCAGCGCGAGATAGGCGATCCAGGCGGGCAGGCCGGTGCGCGCTTCCAGATACTCTGGCAGCTTGGTGTGGAAGCTGGTGGTGAAAGGCCAATTGTGCCGGCGGCAATAGCGCCGCGTCGCCCAGCCGACCGGCCCTTCGGTGGCGATGTGCACGTGATCGGGCTTCAGCGCTTCGATGCGCCGTCCGATCTCGCGCTGGTTGGTGAAGGCGAGGCGGATTTCCTGGTAAGTTGGCAGCGGCGCGCTGGCGAAGCCATCGGGCGTGAGGAAGACGATCTCGTCGCCCTCGTCAACGACGCTGGCGGCGAGCCGTTCCAGCGTGTGGACGACGCCGTTGACTTGCGGACGCCACGCGTCGGTGGCGATCAGAATGCGCATGGCCCGGCCCTTGGCTAGGGAAGCCGGTGCGTGGCATATCGTTGTGAAGCGCCCGTGACGGGAGCATGTGCGTTCCGTGACGACGGCTCAGACTTTGGGCTGCAGCAGGCGGTACTGGCAGGTTTCCAACAGCGCGTCGGCTTCGCTCGACTCGCCCTTGCCGACGTCGACCTTCTTGCCCTTCGGGACGATCATCGAGCTCGATACCGAGGAGATGCCGGCGCCGATGCCGCGGGGCTGCCCAGCGAGAGCGACCTTGTCGCCGCCGGTGACGGTCTGTGCGGGGCCAAGATCCCGCCGCTCGCCGTTGGCGCCGGCGAGGCTCGTCTTGATCGTTTCGTAGAACGCGGTCGGCCGGCGCGCGGTCGCCAGCAGCAGCGTTTCGGTTTCGCCGCCCTTGGCGACGGGAATATTGGCGTCGTGCGCCGAGAGGTCGCGGATGTTGCCCGGGCGCGTTTCGCCGAACGCGTAAAGCGTCGATTGCAGTATGCCGACGTGCTCGAGGCGGAACGTCGCCTGCGGCGAGACGGGCACGGAGTCGTTGGGCGCGAGGCCGATTTCCGCCGGCTGCGCGTCGAGCGAAGGCAGCGCCGGATCCTGCAAGCTGACCCGCCACGAGCAATTGGAGATCGGGGCGACGGCTTCGCGCGCGACATAGGCGACGGGGCCGCTCTGCAACGCCGGCGTCACGCTGGCGTCCGCCGCCTCTGCGGCGATGCGCGTCAGCAACTCCTGGTCGCCGTCCAGCAGAACGAGGGAAAGTTTTGCGATCGCCGATTCGGCCTGGGCGTGGCTGGTTCCCACGACCACCCATTTGACTTGGCTGGCGTGGCGATAAGCGATCAGCATGTCGCGGAACGCGGCGATGTCGACGTCCGATTGCAGCTTTAGCGGCTCGGCGCTGGCCCCCGCGCCGGCGAGGGAGGCCGCCAACAGCGCCAACGCCGTCAGGATCGAGCGGACTTTAGGTTGGACAGGCATGGGCGTCATTCGTCACGTTGAAGTGGTAGGGAAGCGTCTGGCCGAGATGATCCGATAAATACGTCGCGGCCGTGGTGAAAATCGCAGGACCTTTCACATCTTTGACGGTCTGGCGAAGGCCCTCCTGCACAGCGCTCGCCGACACCTGGGGATTACGGGTTGCTACGACGAACAATTCGGCTTCGTCCTCAATCGCCTCCACCGGCACCGCTGCCTGAAGCACGGCCGAGCCTGAGGTCTTCGGGCCAAGGCTGAGGAAATGGGCGGCGTCGAGCAGCATCGGCTCCGCGCTCTTGGACACCGAGGCGATGAAAAACTGCGGCGGACGCAACAGGCTCGCCATCGGCACGGCGTCGGTGGCGCCGACGCGCACAATCAGGGTCTCGCCGCCGACCACCAGCGGCTGCCGCTGGCCGTCATAGCAAGGCCCCAGCAACTCAAGCTTATCGGTCTTGGCGTCATAATGCGCGCGTTGCGGCGCCGGTTCGGCGTCCGCGCCGGTCTCGCCTTCCAGCGGCAGGAACGCCAGATCGACCGGCGCATGCGTCAACACCTGCCAGCCGCCGATGATGATGGCCAAAACCACCGCCGCCGCCGCGCCGATCGCCGCGCGCTTGGGCGTGACCAGTTCTGTGAGGGCGAACGGCCCGAGCACGGGCTCGAAATCATCGAGACTGGTGGCGAACACCGTCTGAATGCGTGCGCCGGCTTCGCGCGCGGCGGCTTCGAGGCGCGCCACCGTGGAGGCTTCCGCCTCTTTCGTCGGGCGCCCATCGGCCGCTTCAGCGGGGAGGCCGACAACGACGAGTTTGTCCTGAAGCGCCTTGCGGTGCTGCAGGAGATAGTCGCCGACCAGCGCCAGCTTCCCGCGCAGGCCGCCGACTGGGCCGATCGCCACAGAGGTTTCCCCGGGCGCGGTCGAAAGCTTGATCTCGCCGGTCGCAAACACCAGGTCGGCGGGACGGTCGAAGGCTTGGCAGACCGCGGCCAGCGTCAGGCCGAGCCCGGCCGAGCGAGCGTTCTCGTCCGAGAGCCGCCCGACTTGCAGATCGGAAATGCGGAGGTGCCAGGGCCGCACCACGGCGTTCTGTCGGCTCAGCCAAAGCTTCGCCCGGCGCGATGCGATGAATCGCACCGTCGCTTCGCGAGCGATCTGGCCGATGCCGTAAAGGCCAAAGTCAAATAGCTCCGAGATCTGCGCCGACAATTGCGCGGGATGCGCAGCCGGAGCTTCCTCGGAGGCGATCGCCTCAAACAATTGTTGCGCTTCGCCGTTCGCGCCGACCAGCGGCACGAAGACGCGCGCACTCACGGCGTCGGCCCGAGCACCGTGACGCTGAAGCGCGACAAGTCGGCTTCGTCGAGCTCGTCTGGGGCGAGCCCAAGCGCCCAGGTGCCATTGCGGTCGAACTGGCCTTCCAGCGTGAACCCTTCGGCCAGCGACAATTGCGCCCGGCGCTGCGCATAGGTCTGCAGACCGACCGCGCCCTGCGCCTGTAGCGTCAGCACCGCGCCGCCGTCGCTCTGTCGCGTCAGGCGGGCGCGTAGCAGCCCGTCGCCGCTCAGCAGCCCGTCCTCTGGGAATTGAAAGGCTCCCACGCCGCGCGCGGCGAGGGCGAGAAACTGCGCCCCGCCCGCAACGGAACGGCTGCGGGACAGGTCATAGCCCGCCAGCGCCGTACCCGTCGCAACGCGAAGGGAGTGGATGAAGCGTCTTGTGTCTTTGGTCGAAAGCTCGGCCATGGGTCGTCCTTAGAATGGGTTTGCGCCGAAGTGGCGCCTTCGAGGAACCGCTTACGGTCTGCCCCTAGCTGCGGGCCGCGAAGTTCGCGGCGCGCCCGGAAAGGTCCTCGATATACTCCGCAACGTCTCCGTTAAATTCGCTCTTGATCCGCCGCCTCAGGAAGGGATTGGCGGCGAGCGCCTCGGCGATGCTGAGCCCGTCCATGATCGCGACCAGCAGGCCCTTTTCCGCAGCAGCGATCGCGCCGGCGGCGACCGCCCGCTCGAGATGGTCCGAAGCCTCTGTTCCGTCCATCAGCGGCTCGGCTTCTTCCGCCACCGTCTCGGCGATGGTTTCGCTGATGACGTCGAACGACACCATATAGGTTTGGTCGCGCCCGGCGATCCGCGCCAGAGCCGCGGCGCCCAGGGGGGTGCGGATGAAGGCGCCGACGTCGGGCGAGCCGGACACCGGCGATTCTGCATAGGCTGCCTTGAGCTCGGAGTCGGACGGGCGGCGGCCGAGATCGTCGTTCATCGCCTTTTTCAAAGCCTTGATGAAGCCGTTGGCGGATTTGAGCAGGTTGACGCCGACCGCGCCGTCGCCGACCAGCCATTCCTTCGGACAAAGCCCGAGGCGGATCACTTCGGCATAGGGCCGGTTGGTGGCGTCGAGGCATTTGAGGATGAGGTTCGAATATTCGAACAGCGCCTTGCCTTCAGGCAGACGGCGGCGTTTCTCCGGGCCGTCGACGATCGCTTTCCACAGCGAGACCGCTTCCGTCTTGTTCCCTCCGGTGACCAGCGCCAGCGCGGCGACGAAGCGGGCAAGATTGTCTGCGGAGGTCGGCACGCCGGCTCGCGCGGTGATCGGCCGGTCGACCACCTGGTCGAAATAGAAGTCGGCGGCGTCGTCGGCGTTGGCCGGCGGCGGATAGGCCCAGAGGCCGACGAGATTGTCGACGTAACGCTTGTTCCCCACCAAAGTGCGGTGGACGCGCTCGAACAGCGCGAACGGCCGCACGACGATCTGATCGGCCGCCGGCCGGTCATCGTCGTCGCCATTGGCCAGATGCGCCAAGTGTCCTGCGAAATAGGCGACGATGTCTCGTCCGCCCTTTGCCGCTGCCGCCACGATCGCCCCTTTTAGCTCTAAGAAACTGTTGTAGCACGCGCCACGCTAAAGCAAATCGGGGTCGCCCCTTATGTCAGGCTTTGCAACCGGCCCGTCGCAACTGGCCTAATCCGCGCAAAGGTGATTGTCTGGCCTAGACCCTTGCACGCGGATTCGAAGGAACTGACGCGAAATGACGGACGCCGAACTGGACGAAGCCAGAAGATTGCTGGCGCGCACGCCGATCTTTGACGGACACAACGACCTGCCGTGGGTCATCCGGATCGATCCGGCGGCCAAGGGCGATGTCCGGGCTTACGGACTGGAACGGATCGGCCAGCGCGGCGACACCGACATTCCGCGCTTGAAGGCCGGATGCGTCGGCGCGCAATTCTGGGCGGCGTTCCAGCCGACCCACGCGCCCCATCCCGCGCGCACCGCGCTTGAGCAGATCGACATCATTAGGCAAATGGAAGAGGCGCATCCCGACGCTTTCCTCCCGGCGCGCAAAGCGTCGGATTTTGGCAGAGCGCAGCGCCAGGGCAAGATCGCTTCTTACATTACAGTCGAAGGCGGCGTCGGCCTCGAGAATTCGCTGGCGCCGCTGCGCATCTGGCACGCGGCGGGAATGCGGCTGATGACGCTTTGCCACAACGAAACGCTTGACTGGGTGGACTCGGCGACCGATCGGCCGCGCAATGGCGGGCTCAACGCCTTTGGCCGCGCGGTCGTGCAAGAACTCAACCGGCTCGGCGTGATCGTCGATTGCAGCCACGTCAGCGCCGAGGGCGCGCGCGCCGCCATCGCCGCCAGCCGCGCGCCGATCGCGCTCACCCATTCCAACAGCTTTTCCCTCTGCGATCATCCGCGCAATGCGCCCGACGACGTGCTGCGTTCGATCGGCGAAACCGGCGGCCTTGTGCTGGCGACGTTCGTGCCTGCGTTCCTGAGCCAGGCGCGGCGCAACTGGCAGACGCGCGCCCGCGGCGGCCACGACGGGGCGGCGGTGGCTAACGACCCGAAGGAGCAGTTCGAGCAGCAGCAGGCGCACAACGGCATGGCGCCGAGAACGACGCTCGCCATGGTCGTCGATCACATCGAAAAGCTGATCGATCTCGCCGGGGCGGATCACGTCGGCATTGGCTCCGACTTCTTCGGCGGTCCCCAGCCCGACGGCCTCGAGGATGTCTCGCGCTTCCCCAACCTGATCTCCGAATGCTTGCGGCGAAAGTTCTCGAAGCGGACGATTGAAGGTCTCGCCAGCGCCAACATGCTCGCCTTCATGCGCCGCGTGGAGCGGGTGGGCGCCAAGCTGCGCAAGACCGAGACGCCTAGGATCGGAAGGCTCGAGGATTATCCCGGGGCCTGAGCCGCGATGCCAAGAAACATCAAAGCCGTCGCGTTCGATCTCGACGGCACGCTGATCCGCGGGCCCGAGGCTGTGCCGGGGGCGGTGGAGGCCGTCGCCGCGCTGCGCCGGGCCGGGCTGAAAGTCGCGTTTTGCACGCAGGACTCGATGCGGCCGCCGGCGGAGATCGCCGAGCGGCTGTCGCGGCTCGGCTTTGGCGCGGAGCCTCGCGACGTCGTCTCGGGCGGCTGGACCGCGGCGGAGCACCTTGCGGCGCGCTACCGCGGCGAGCGTATCGCGCTGTTTTCGAGCGACTGGCTGCGCGACGCCTTCGTCGGCTTCGGCGCGGACGTGATCGACGCCCGCGAAGGGCAGGGGGCGAAAGCGCTGTTCATCGGGCGTAAGCCAGGCTTTTCGGCTGCTGACGTTGCCGGCGCCTGTGACTGCGTTTGGAACGGGGCGAAGCTTTTCGCCGTCGGCTACGATCATGTCCTGCCGTCGAAGGAGGGCGACCTTCCCGGCGTGGGCGCGGTGGTCAAAGCGATCGAATTTGCGGTCGCCAAGACGGCGACGATTCTGGGCAAGCCGTCGTGGGCGCTGAGCGTCGCCACCGAGCGCTGTTTTGACGTCGCGCCGGAGTCGATCCTGGTCGTCGGCGATCAGGAGTACACCGACATTCGCTTAGGCAAGGGCGCGGGTTGGCTGACGGCGCTTGTGCTGACCGGGGGGACAAACGCGGCGGAGGCGCGGCGGCTTCGGCAAAGAAGGCGCCCGACGTGGTGCTGCCGGATGTCGGCCATTTGCTGGCTTGGCTCGAGAGGGGAAAGCTTTGAGCCGTCGTGACGCAAAAGCCGCGCTGCGGGGCGCCGAGGGTTTTATCTTCGATGGCGACGGCGATGGATTTGGGCCGGGCGCGGCGGGCGTTCTCGAGCGCTTGGCGCAGCGAAAAATCCCGGTTGCGGTGTTGACGCAAGACACCGAGCGCTCCGAAGAAATGATCGCTGGGGAGCTTCGTGCGGGCGGCTTGCGGATCGATTCCGCGCAGATCGTCACATGCACCGCACTGCTGGCGAGCCTGTTGCGGGCGTCCTCTCAGAGCGAGCCTATTGGTCTCATCGGCAGCGCCGCGCAACGCGATCGTCTTGTCGAGCAAGGCGTGCGTCTCGCTCCCGATGGCAGCCTGGCGAAGACGGCGCTTATTGCGAGCATCGGCGGCTTTTCAGCCGACGAACTCGCCAAAGCCTGCGACTACGTCCGTGCTGGTGCGCAATTCCTGGCGAGCGGGCGCGAGCGCACGTGCCGGCGCGGTGGGGCGAACGTGCCCGGACCCGGCGCGCTGGTGCGCGCGATCGAGCACTCGACCCATCGGCGCGCACGGATTCTTGGCAAGCCCTCGCCGGGCATTTTGAAGTTCGCTTTGCAGCGGCTCGGCGTCGCGGCGGAGACAACCGTTTATGTGACCAACTCGTCCTTGGCGGATGCCCGGATGGCTTACTCGGCGGGTTGCCGGAGCGTGTCGATCGGCTACGCCGAGCTTTTGACGGCGCTCGGTTAACGGTTATTTCGAGCTCTTCGCCGCCAGCAGCTTTGCCGCGCGCTCGATCGCCAAGGCGTAGCCCTGCACGCCAAGGCCCGCGATCACGCCGTCGGCGCGGAGCGAGACGTAGGAATGATGCCGGAATTCCTCGCGCTTGTGGACGTTGGAGATATGCACCTCGATCACTGGACCGTCGTAGGCGTTGAGCGCGTCGAGCAGCGCGACGGACGTATGGGTGAAGGCGGCGGGGTTGATGACGATGGCGGCGGCGAACTCGCGCGCCTCGTGGATCCAGTCGATCAGCTCGTATTCGCGGTTCGATTGATGAAAGCGCAGTGCGAGGCCCGCTTCGGTCGCCTTGGCGCGGCAAAGCGCTTCCACGTCGGCGAGCGTCTCGCGGCCGTAAATCTCCGGCTGGCGCTTGCCCAGCAGATTAAGGTTCGGCCCGTTCAGGACAAGGATGGTGTTCGGCATGACAAGAAACAGGCCTTGCGGGCTTTAAAATTCCGTTGACGCTCAGATCGTGTAGTTCAGCACGCTGAGCCCAGCGTCGCCGAACGCGCGCATCTCCGCAAGGTTGGTGTTGTCGAGGACATTGGCGATGGCGTTGCGGGCAGCGATCATCATGATCCTGACCTGACAAGTCTTGAGGTCGGTGCAGTCGTCGCATGGGCGATAAGCGGTGACGGAGGCGCAGGCGATCGGCGCGAGGGGGCCGTCAATCGTGCGGACGATGGTGCCGACGCTGATTTCCCTGGCCGGCCGGGCGAGAGTGTAGCCGCCGCCTTTCCCCTTTTTGGAATAGACGAGGCCGGCGCGCCTAAGGTCCGTCAGGATCGCATCGAGAAACTTCTTGGATATGACGTTCTGCTCGGCGATGTCTGCGACCTGCGCCAAGACCCCTGGCTCCTGCGCGGCCAGGTGGACCATCGCCTTGAGCGCGTATTTGCCTTTGTTGGTGAGCATCGACCGGATCCGGGGCCCGCAGCGGCCGTCATGGTTCCGCCATGACGCGCCAAGCGCCGAGCCCTAGCACGGTTTTGCTATAACGTTGATCAATTTGCTAGTTTTTTTATCGGGCAGAAACGCGCCCGAAAGATTAGCCGCCGATGACCTCGAGCGTCACCGGAACGTTGTCACGGGTGGCGTGGGAGTATGGGCAAATCTTTTCATGGGCTTCGTGAACCATTTTCTCGAAGTCCGCTTGCGGGATCGCCTTGTTTTCGACGGTCATTTTGACCGTCAGGCCCAGGCCGCCGGCCTCGCGGGGGCCGACCGTAACCGCGCAGGTGACCTTCGGCTTGCTGTCCAACTTCTTGTTCTGACGCTGAATGAACTCGACCGCGCCGCAAAAGCATGCGGCATAGCCCGCGGCGAACAGGTGCTCAGGCGTCGCCTTGCCGCCGGCGCCGCCGAGTTCCTTGGCGAGCGCCAAATCGGCCTTGACGAAGTGGTCCTCGGTCTCGGTGTGACCGTTGCGACCGTCAATAGCGGTCGCGGAAATCGTGAAGGCCGGCTTGATGGGCGAGTACATGGACGCTCTCCGTCTAACGCTTCGACCGCAGCAGTTTATTCCACAATCACCGGCGTCCCAACATGGACGCGGTTGAAGAGGTCGATCACGTCGAGGTCACGCATGCGAATGCAACCCGACGACACCGCCTGCCCGATCTCGGACGGCTCGTTGGTGCCGTGAATGCGATAAAGCGTGTCGGTATTGCCCTGATAGAGATAAAGCGCGCGGGCGCTCAGCGGGTTGTCGTAGGCGCCGGCGAGCGGGCCGTGAGCGATATAGGCCCGGAATTCCGGCCAGCGCTGCATAATGCTCGCCGTCGGCATCCATTGCGGCCATTCGGCCATGCGGCCGACGCGGGCGTGTCCGGTCCAGCCGTAGGCCTCGGATCCGGTGGCGACCCGGTATTTCATCGCCTGGTGATTGGGCAGCACGTAATAGAGATTACGCTCGCTGGTGTTGATGACGATGGTGCCCGGCGCCTGGCCGGTGGGATCTGCGATCTGTTGACGGTCGATCGGGATCTGCCATTCTTCCTGCGGCGCGAGCGCAAGCATCTGCTTGTCCCGCTCGGTAAGCTTGGTATCCGGCTGCCCGAGAGTCATAACTTCGCTGCTGGGCATGCAGCCCGACAACGTGGCGATCACAAGGCCGCCTAAGCAAAGCGAACGTAATTCGGCAAACATTTCACCAAGCCCCCGCCATATGTTGGACGCCCTAGCACAACTTGGAATTGGATTTCCAGTTCCAAGCGGAGGCGCAGATCGCTAAAACGTTACGGGATGGCTAAGAACCGGGCTCTTTGCCGAAATTTTCACGAGAATTTGACATGTCGCACTGGCCGCAATCGCTGACCCTGGTAGGCGCGGGGAAAATGGGGCGGGCGCTGCTCGATGGTTGGCTCGCCGCCGGACTGCACGGCTCGGCGGTGTCGATCGTCGATCCGGCGCCGACGCCCGACCTCTTAGATTTGTGCAAGGCGCGCGGGATCGCGCTCGGCGTACCCGCCGCCGCGCCGGAGGCGCTGGTGCTCGCGGTGAAGCCGCAAATCTTTGCGGCGGCCGCGCCGGCCTTGGCCGTCGATCACGGCACGCTGGTGGTTTCCATCATGGCCGGCAAGACGCTCGCCAACATTCGCGAGCGTTTGCCGCAGGCGAGAACGATCGTGCGCGCGATGCCAAACACGCCGGCGTCGGTCGGGCGCGGCGTCGCCGGTGCGTTCGCCGAGCCCACGATCTTGGCCGCCCAGAAGGCCTGGACCGAGACGCTGTTCCAGGCGGTCGGCGGGTTTCACTGGCTTGAGCAGGAGAAGCTGATCGACGCGGTGACGGCCATTTCGGGCTCAGGGCCCGCTTATGTCTTTGCGCTGGTGGAGGCGCTGGCCAAGAGCGGGGTGGCGCTTGGGCTCTCCGCGGAGACAGCTTTGGGGCTTGCGCGCGCAACCATCGAAGGCGCGGGCGAGCTGTTGCATCGCGAGCCGGCGATCAGCCCCACCATCTTGCGGCAGAACGTCACTTCGCCCGGAGGGACGACGGCGGCGGCCTTGGCGGTGCTGCAGAGTGAGACGGGACTGGACCCGCTGATCCGGGAAACGACGGCGGCGGCGTTTCGCCGGGCGTGCGAGCTGGCAGGCTAGCCGGACCGCGCGGCGGCCATCGCCGCGAGGCGCGCAACGGTGTTCATGTTGCGGGCGGTGCCCACGCGCATTGCGGGCAGCGTGAGCTTCGATTTCCCCATGCCTTCGGGATAGGCGATGTAAATCTCCCGCTTGCCCAGGCTCAGCCGCTCGGCGGCCCGGCCGCGCGCGGCGTCGATGTCGGCTTGCATGGGTGGAGCAGTGAGAAAGAGCGCGTAGGCGAATTTGCGCTCGACGTCTTTGAAGGGATCGGCGGCGCTCACCGCGGCAATTTCGGCGGCGGTGCGGACGAGGACACCGGCCGGCTTGCCGGCGTGGGCGGCGAGCGCGGCCTCGAGCGCAGCCTTGACCTTGGCCTCGCTGAGCGCCGACTCGAACACGACGTTGCCGCTGGCGATGTAGGTCTCAGGCTTTTTGAGGCCGGCCTCGCCGCAAAGGCGGACGAGGTCTTTCATCGGCAGCGCGCCGGCGCCGCCGACGTTCACGGCGCGCAGCAGGGCGACATAGGCGGTCATGGCGTCAAGCCAGGATCACTCGTTGTTGGCTTGTGACTCGCGTTCGTCTTCACATTGCTTCTTGGTCTTGAAGATAAGGTATTCCGGCTTGCCGCCCGACTTGGTGCAGGTCATGGCGGGATTGCCGGACGAGGTGTTCGACTCAAACTGTAATTTGCAGGAGAAGTCTTTCGACTTGAACGTGGCGAGCATTTTCTGGTCGATGGCGGCGCATTTCACCGTGCTTGGGTTCGTGGCCCAATTAAAGGCGTACATGCCGACGAGGGCGTCGAACGGATCCGCTGAAGCCGGAGCCGCCGCGCCGAGGCAAAGGCTTGCGATCGCTATCGTTGCAAGGCTCTTCGACATCGTGAACTCCAAGGGCTGCATTTGAGATTCGAAGGGATTTGTCCTCTCAAGCCAATTGCGGATAGCGCAAAGCTGCCGCTTGACGCTCGTGGTCCAAGACTGCCTCATAATCCTCGAGGGTGAGGCTCTTGCAACCGATCCATCCCAAACGATCGCGGTCGGCGGCGAGCGCCGGGTCCGCCAAGGCGGCGGCGAGCGCCACGCCGACCGCTGCGCGAAGCTCCGGGGCCAGCGTTGCCGCGGCGACGAACGGCAGGTTGGGAGAGGACGGCGTCTGCCCCAGGATTCTCACGCCCGCCACCAGGCCGGGCTGCTCTGCGGCGATCAGGGCGTAGCTGACGCAATCGATGGCGGCGATGTCGGCTTCGCCGTTGGCGACGCGTTCAAGGCTTTGGCGATGTGAGCCGCTGACCGCGACTTCGCTGAAGAACGGGCTTTTGCCATCGGCGACCTTCGCGATGGCGGCGCGAAGCAGGTTCATGCCGGTGTCGCTGCCCCAGCCGTTGATGGCCGTGCGGGCGCCGCGAAAGTCGGCGAGGTTGTCGCACTCATCGTCGACGCGCACCGCGAGGAAGCTGCAATGGTTGGCGCCTTCGCAGCCGTCAAAGGTGTAAACGGGCGTTGCGATCAAGGCGAGCTTGTCGTGCAGCTCGCGCATCAGGGGATAGCCGCAGGTCTGCCCGAACAGCAGATTCGGCGCCTCCCAGGTCTCTTCGACGGCGCGCTCGCGGGTCAGGCGCTCCGGCGCGGCGATCCCGGCGCGACGCAGATGTTCGTGCATCGCCGCCCAAATGCGATCCGACGCCGCGGCGGTCGAGGGAAAATCGTACATCGGCAACGCGGCGATGAAGGACGCGTCAGCATCGCTCACGGCGCGCGGCCGCCGTCGCCGGGATGCAGCAGCGAGTCATGCGGGCGAAACAGATAGCGGCGAGCGACGTCGAAATAGCTGTGATAGACGAGCCCGCCGCTGCGGGCGACCAGCGCCGTGCGGTGTTCGTGATACCACGAGGGCAACTGCCACCACGGCAGCGTCGCGCGCACATGATGCGCCTGATGCAGGTTGTTAAACAGGAACAGCGGGCCAAGAATCCAGGCATCCTCGACGATCGCGGTGCGGCGGCCAACGGCGTCGTCGGCGCGATGTTCTGCGAACGAGCGAATGCGCGCCATCGACGTGCCGGCATAGGCAAAGCATAGCGCGTAGACCCAGAACGGCATCTTGCAGACCAGCATGACCCAGGCCAGCACCGGCAGAAGCGTCAGCGCATGTTTGACGAACATCCACACGGGGCCCCGGTTTCCCGCGCGCACCAGCCTGATCTTGTTCGAGAAATAACGCGGAATGGTCCAAGCCGGGCCGATCAACACGCGGCCGAGCAGCGAAGCTTCGGCGCGCACGGCGAAGCGGCCGACGGGGCCGAGCGCGCGCCATTGCTCAGTCGTCCAATAGTTCGATTCGGGATCGTCGAGCGGATCGGTCAGGCGGTTGTCGCGGTGGTGATGGAGATGGCTCGCGCGATAGCATTCGTAGGGCAGCCAAAGCGAAAGCCCCCAGCATGCGAAGGCGGTGTTCACCCCCGTCCAGCGGGTGGGGTGACCATGCAGCAGTTCGTGCTGCAGGCTGAGGTGCCAGGCGACGCTCCAGCCGCCGAGCAGCGGCAACAGCCAGAATGGCAGCGTCCGCCACTCGTACGTGACGAGGCCCCAAAAACCATAGACGACCGCAATCAGCGCGACGGTCGGCCATTCCACGCCGCGCGGCTTGGCGATCAATGTGTCGATAGACATTCCATCCCCCGCGCAAATCTAGGCGCGGGAGGCGGCGGCTTGCAAGAGAAAAACGCGCGTTTTGAGCGCGTTAGTCCATCGCCGCGTGGGGCGCTTCCTCTTTCTTAGCTCCGGCCGCTACGGCAGGGGCCTTCTTGGGCGCGCGGATCAGCAGAAGCAGCGGGAACGCCGCGAGGCTAACAAACGTCATCAGCAGGAAGTCGTTGGAATAGGCCATGATCGCCGCTTGCTCGGTGACGATGCCATCGAGCGCGGCCCGGCCTGGGCCCGTCGTCAAGGTCAACGGCCCGGAGAGGCCCGGGATTTGCAGCCCGACGTTGAACGGCGTGGTGTATTCCGCGAGTTGGGCGTGGAAGGTCGTGATCATCGTGGTCAATTGGGCGATCACCACGGAGACGCCGACCGCCGAGCCGAGATTGCGGATCAACGTCCAGAAAGCGACGCCGTCGGTGCGCAATTCCGGGGCCAGCGTGGCGAAAGCGATGGTGTTCAACGGCACGAAGATGAAGCCAAGGCCAAAGCCTTGCGCGACGCTGTCGATCACCACCGCCTCCGCGGAGGTCAGCGGCGACCAACTGACCATGACATAAAGCGAAGTGGTCGCCAGGATGAGGCCGACGCCTATCAGGATGCGCGCGCTTATCACGGCGAGCAGCCGTCCAACGATCATCATTGCGAAAAACGTGCCGATGCCGCGCGCGCCCAGGAGATAGCCGCTTTGCAGCACGGGGTAGCCCATTAAGCTCTGCAAGTAGGGCGTGACCAGCGCCATCGTCGCCAGCAAAATGATGCCGACGATGAACATGAACACCACCGCGACGGAGTAATTCCAGTCACGGAACATGCGCAGCGGAACGAACGGACGTGTCGAAGTTAGCGAGTCCGCCATGAAGAAATAAAAGCCGACGAGTGCGAGGATCAGCTCGATGACAATCTCATTGGAGCCGAACCAGCCCTGATCTTCTCCGCGATCGAGCATCATTTGCATCGACCCGATCGCCAGCGACAGCGTGAGGAAGCCGAACCACGCGAACGGTATGTCGCGCTTGATCGCGCTCTCTTTCATGAAGGTCGAAAGGCCGAGCACCGTCAGAATGCCGAACGGCAGGTTGACGAAAAACACCCAACGCCAGGAATAGTGATCAGTGAGCCAGCCGCCCAAGGTCGGCCCCATGATCGGGCCGAGCATGACGCCCATGCCCCAGATCGCCATCGCCTGACCGCGTTGCGCCGGCGGGTAAATGTCGAGCATCACCGCTTGGCTGAGGGGCACCAGCGCTGCGCCGAAAACGCCTTGCAGCAGGCGGAACGCCACCATCTGCTCGATGCTTTGCGCGGCGCCGCACAGCATCGAAGCGACGGTGAACCCGGCCGCGCAGACGATGAAGAGCTTCTTGCGGCCAAACCGGTTGGCCATCCAGCCGAGCGGCGAGGTCATGATCGCGGCGGCGACGATGTAGGAGGTCAACACCCAGTTGACCTGGTCCTGCGTCGTCGACAGCGAGCCCTGCATGAAGGGCAGGGCCACGTTGGCGATCGTGGTGTCGAGCGCCTGCATGATGGTGGCCATCATGATGCAGATGGTCAACAGCCATCGCGTCGACGAACCGTCGTCGACCCTGGGCGCCGCGATGGCGGCGGTGACGGCGCTCATTTCGCGGCGGCGGCCTTGGCCGAGTCCGGGCCCACCGCGGCGCCGGGACCGCCAAGCAGGCTGCCCAGCGTCCGCACGCGACCGGTGTCGATCGAGACATAGGCGCTCATCCCCGAGCGAATGCCGGCGATGTCGACGCCCTTGTCGAAGCGGATCCTGAGCGGCACGCGCTGGACCACCTTGACCCAGTTGCCGCTGGCGTTCTGCGCCGGCAGGATCGAGAACTGCGAACCGGTGCCCGGCGCGATCGACGCGACCGTCCCCGCGAACGCGCGGTCAGGGTAGGCGTCGACGGTAACCGTCACCTTCTGGCCCTCGCGCACGTAGGTGAGGTCGGACTCTTTCGGGTTGGAATTGACCCACACGTCCGTGTCCGACACGATAGCGAACACTGGCGTTCCCGCCGGCGCGACACGCCCGAGCTGGATTTGGTCGACCTGGGTGGCGACGCCGTCGATCGCCGCAACCACATGCGTGTTGGCGAGATTGCGGTTGGCGTCGTCCGCCGCCGCCTTGGCCTGCATGTAGTCGGGGAAGTTTTCGATCGGCGAGTCCGGCCCGCCGCCAAGCTTGACCTTGGTGGTCGCCTGCGTCGATTCGACGAAGGTCTGGATCTGGCGGGCCTGCAGCAGCGCCGCCAGCGCAACGTCGACGTCGTTGCGCGTGCCGGACTTGGTGTTCAACAGGTCAGTCTTGCGGTCGTAGTCGGCCTGACGGACGTCAATGGCCTGCTTGCCCATGGCGAGCTGGTCGACGTTGGAGGCGAAGGTCGTCTTCAGGTTCTCAAATTCGATCTTCGCCGCCGCGAGCTTGCCATTGGCGAGCGCCGCCGCGACTTGGTACGGCGAGGGGTCGATGTCGAACAGCGCATCGCCGACTTTAACATGCTGCCCTTCGACGACGTGCACGGCGACGACCGCGCCGGAAACCTGCGGCGTGACAAAAACTTTTTCAGCGCCGACGTAGGAATTGTCGGTGCCGACATAGCGGCCGCCGCTTAGCCAATACATCCCGCCGAGCACGATGGCGACGATCGGAACGACGACGAGCAGAATGGAGCGTATCATCGCCCGGCCGACGCGCGCCGGACGGGCGCTGGGAGCGGCGACCGCGGGGGCAGGCGCTGGCGCGGCGGGGGATGGCGCAGGAACCGGCGCCGGCTTGGGCGCTTCGGCTTCGGCGGCGCGCAGCGTCGTGACTTGGCCTTCGCCCTCGGCGGCGCGCAGCGGGGTGACTTGGCCTTCGCCTTCCCCGCGCAACGGGGTGACGACCGACTTGGGGGCAGACTGAGCGGCGGACTGGGACATCAGGCGAGGACTTCTTCCTGGAGGACGGTTTTAAGGTTCGATTTGATATGGCCGAGCTTCGCAGTCATCGCGGCCAGTTCGTCTTGCGATACCCCGGCGAGGCAAATGGCTAGAACGTCGCGGCTGAGCGCCGTGAGACGCTTCAAAACGGGTTCGGAGCCAGGGGCGAGGTAAAGCCGGTAGGCGCGACGGTCAGTTTTGTCGGGCCGGCGTTCGACTAGTTCCTGGTCGCACAACTTGTCGATCAGACGCGCAAGCGAGATCGGCGCGAGGTCGAGGGCGGTTGCAAGTTCCGCCTGGCTGACGCCTTCGCAGCGCTCCAGACGGGACAGCACCGCCCATTGCGCGCGCGTCATGCCAAGCTCGCTGACGCGCTGGTCGGCGTAAGTCTTGAACAGGCGCGCCACGTCGTTGAGGACGAACACGAATTCTTTTTCGGGGGTGGGGGGCGGCTTCGACATGATGCTTATGATAAGCGTACTTATAATAAGCAGGAGTAAATGTCAAGGAGGATGATGCGAGGCACAACGTTTTGTGCGGTGCGGTAATTTACGTAAAGCGGAGGCGTTTAGGCTGCAGCGCCAAAGAACTGGCTATCCACCAACCAAATGCCTGCAACTTTCGCCAATCTGAGGCCACGTAAAACCAAACCCACCCAAGCGATCGCCACGTTAATCCAAACGGCGACAACTTTTTCCAAGCCTTGCAAGCGTCGAAATCTATATCTTTCAATGCGTTAGCCGCATAAAACTTGTTTCCTAAGGCTTCCCGGCCTGGCGGCAGCTCTCCGGTTCACTCAGCCTAAGCGCTTACCTGACTTTTGAGAACATTTCAAGAACATTTGCGGCGACCCCCTTCTCCAGCGCCGCTGGAGAAGGAGTCGCGATAAGGCCGGACCCTTAAGGGCTTACAGCCCCGCCAGCGTCTTCCGCAAAAACGCCAACCCGACGCGCTCGCCTTCCTTGCGCGCGTCCAGATCCTTCCGCGGCCAGCCGTAGTCCGAATCTTCGTGCTCGATTGACAACACGCCGTCGAAGCCAAAGCCTTTCGCCTGGCGCAAAAACTTCGGCCAATCGAGCATGCCGGCGCCCGGCAGGCGGTAACGCCACCAGCCGGCGCCGTGATAGCCGACCGCCTGCAGCCGCGCGGCGTCGATCGACGTGTCCTTGGCGTGCAGAATTTTCACGCGGCCCTTCACTTCTTCGAGAGCGAGATAGGGATCGATGCCGAGGCGCAGAAGATGCGAGGGGTCGAATTCGAGGCCGAAGCGCATGTCGGGGATGAGCGCGAAGGCGCGGCGCCAGCCGTCGGGGGTGGTCAGGATGAAATCGTTTTTCGGTCCTGGCCAATTCTCCATCGCGATGGCGATGCCGCTCTTGGCGGTCGCCGCGAGCAGCGCGTTAGCGTGATCGGCGAAGGCTTTATAGTTATCGTCCTCGGAGATCGAAGCGTCGCGCCCGGGAAAGAAGATGAAGATCGGCACGCCTGCGGCGCCCGCCGCTTCCGCAAAGCCCCGCGTTTCCGCGCGAAGCTCGGCGCGCTTGGCCGCATCGGGGTCGAGCTGATTGCCGGTGAGCGCAATCGAGGAAACGAACAGCCCGCGATCCTTAGCTTGTTTGACCACCGCGGCGACGCCGTCGGGCGTCTTCATATGATTGCGCGCGTCAAACTCGATGGCGTCGAATTTCGCGGCGACGGCGAAATCGAGAACCTCCTCGACGGGACGATCGTTCAACGTCGAGGTGAAAAAACCAAGCTTCATGTTTCCCCCAGTGCGGCTATCGTTCGTTGTCGCGCCGGCCGCGCCGCGCTTTCCTCGGCCGGGCGATCTAGTGTAGCGTGCTTAGACGTTGCGCGTCGACCAAGAGCGACGCGCGAGACGGGGGGATTTCTTCACAGACCTGTGAGCGCAACATCATCGTCGCCTCGCGACGCGCCAACGATCACGGCGCCGTGAGCTGCGCTCCAATCCCCTTCAACGCCGCTTGATAGACTGAGGACGAATCGATGCGCATTTTGATTTTGGGCACGGGCAGCATGGCCAATCGCCACGCCGAGAATTTTGCGGCGATCCCCGGCGTCAGCGTCGTCGCCGGCGTTGACGTCGTGCCCGACCAGCTGAAGGCGTTCTGCGAGAAGCACAAAATCGGCAAATCCTTCGCCACGCTCGACGAGGCGCTCGCTTGGGGCGAATTCGACGCCGTCGCCAACGTCACGCCGGACGCAGTGCACTATTCCACCACCATGAAAGCGATCGCCGCCAAGAAGCATGTGTTCGGCGAGAAGCCGTTGGCGACCGACGCCGTCAAGGCGATGGAGATGACCGAGGCGATCGAGAAAGCCGGCCTCGTCGGCATGGTCAACCTCACCTACCGCAATTCTCCGGCGTTGCAGCAGGGCCGCAAAATGGTGCTCAACGGCGACATCGGCGCGGTCCGCCACGTCGAAGCCCAGCATTTGCAGAGCTGGCTGGTAGGCAAAGGCTGGGGCGACTGGAAGAGCGAGAGCCGATGGCTATGGCGGCTGTCGAAGAAGCACGGCTCTAACGGCGCGCTCGGCGACATCGGCATTCACATCGTCGACTTCGCCTCTTACGGCTCCGGCCTCGACATCGACCACGTGTTCGGCCGCCTGAAGACGTTCCACAAAGCGCCCGGCGACAAGATCGGCGAGTACGATCTCGACGTGAACGACTGCTTTGTCATGAGCGTCGATTTCACCTCAGGCGCCATCGGCACCATCCAGGCCAGCCGCACCGCCGCCGGTCAGTTCGATCAGCTTCGCCTCAGGGTCTATGGCGAGAAGGGCGCGATCGAGATGATCTACGACACCGGCCGCTCTTACCTGCGCGCGTGCGTCGGCGAGCGCGATCTCGACACCGCCGTCTGGCGCGATCTTCCCTACGATCCCGTCGAGACCAACTATCAACGCTTCGCCGCGGCGGTGAAAGCTGGCAAGACGCAGGAGCCGTCGTTCCGTCGCGCCGCAACGATCCAAAAGGTTCTCGACCAGGCGCAGGTGTCGGACCGCGAGAAGCGTGACGAAAAAGTGAAGTAGCGCGTTTCAATCGCGAACGCGTTTTCGGCTTTTGTGCGGCGGCTCGCTTGCTGAGCCGCCGCCTTTATTGTTAGGGTGCGATATCGCGCAGCGGGCGGACGCAACGACGTCGCCTTCAAACAATGCGCAGCAAGGGAGAGAAATGATGTCCCCATCGCGATGGCTCGCAAGCGCGTTGCTTGCAACCACCATGATCGCCGGAGCCGGGCTCAGCGCTCGCGCCGATGACCTCGTCACCGCTGACCGCGCCGGCAAGGCCGATGCGCCGAACGTCCTGGTGTTCCGCACCAATCCGGACTTCTCGCAAACCAGCGCGACCCCCGGCCAAGCCGCCGGCTTCAAGAAGCTGTTCGAGGCTTGGGCCGCCAAGCATCCGGACTGGCAGATCCAGTTCCAGTATTTCACCCCCGACATCGGCGGCGAACATGCGCGCATGCTCGAACAGGCCCGCGCCAACCGCGGCCCGGATTGCGCGACGGTCGACAGCTTCCAGCTCGCCCTGTTCGTCAAGAACGGCGCGCTCGCTCCGATCGATCAGTATTTCACCAAGGACGAAGTCGCCGATCTCTTCCCGTTCGTGCGCTCCGGCGTGACCGGGCCGGACGGCCACATCTACGCCTGGTGGTGGAACACCGACATCCGCGTGCTCTATCGCAACAAGGATCTAGTCCCGAACGCGCCGCAGACCTGGGCCGATCTGAAGACCGCCGCGCTCGACGCCACCAAGAAGGGCGCGCAGGAAGGCGTGCTGTTCAACGGCGGCCGTTGGGAAGGCACGGCGTTCGACTGGCTCGCCAATTATTGGGCGCTCGGCGGCAAGCTCGTCGACGACAGCGGCAAGCCGGTGTTCGGCGAAGGCGACAACAAGGCCGACATGATCAAGGCCTTCTCCTATTACAAGGACCTCGTGGACAGCGGCGCGGCGCCCAAGCGCGTGGCGACGATCAAGGACTACGCCGACTTCAACGCCGCGGCGCTCGCTGGCACCCCGGCGATGTTCCTGGGCGGCCACTGGCAGTATGCCCAGCTCAAGGAAGCGATGAAGCCGGACGTGTTCGCCAAGTGGGACATCTCTGAGTTCCCCGGCCCGACGGCGGACAAGCGCGTCACCGGCGCTGGCGGCTGGACGGTCGCGGCGCTCAGCAAGGACCCCGTCAAGGTCAAGGCCTGCGTCGACCTGCTGCGCGACGTCTATATGGGCCCGGCGAACGAAGTGATGAGCCAGCTGCCGACCCGCGCTTCGATCTTCTCGAGCTCGCCCGTGTTCCAGAGCCCGTTCTTCACGACGATCAAGCAATACCTCGCGCATGGCCAGGCCCGCCCGGGCGTGCCGATCTATCCTGAGATCTCCAACCAGATCCAGATCGCGATGGGCGACGTGCTGACCGGCGCCAAGACGCCGGAGCAGGCGGTCGACGACGCTTGGAAGTCCGTGCAGGACGCCTATAAGAAAATGTAAGCAGCCAAAGTTTGGCGTCGGCGGCGTCCTCAAGGGGGACGCCGCCGGTTTTTTTGGGATTGTATATTTTGCGGATATTTAGGCCATGAGCGGAAGCATCGGCGTGGGAGCCGACGCCCCGGCGCTGGTCCGGCGTAAAGGTGGACTGCGGCTGGCGGAACAGCCGCTGATCTGGCTGGCGCCGCTCGCGTTGCTGCTGCTGGTTTCCTATGTCTACCCGGCGCTCGACGTCGTGCGCTACAGCTTCACCGACGCGACGCTGCTCAATCCGAAATACGAATATGCCATGCAGAGCTACGGCAACATCGCGGCCAATCGCGATCTGCCGCTGATCCTGCAGAAGACGGCGATCTTCGTCGCCGCGAGCGTGATCTCGCAATTGTTTTTCGGCCTGCTGGTCGCCATGGCGCTGCATCGCGGCGCCAAGCGCGGCCTGCCCGGCGCCACCTTCATCCGCATCGTCATCCTGTCCGCCTGGATCGTGCCCGGCGTCTCCGCCGGCATCGTCTGGCAATTGATGTTCAGCGAGGCGAGCTACGGCTTCATCAACGGCTTGCTGCGGCTGGTTGGGCTGCATGGCGTCGCCTGGCTGTCCGATCCCAACATCGCGATCTGGTCGACGGTGCTCGCCAACATCTGGCGCGGCACGGCGTTCAGCATGATTTTGCTCTACGCCGGCCTCGTCGTGATCCCGGCGAGCCTGTACGAAGCGGCGTCCGTCGACGGCGCCACCGCGTTTCGCCAGTTCCTGCATGTCACGCTGCCGCAGCTCAGGCCGATCCTGCTCGTCAACACCATCCTGATCAGCATTTTCACGCTGAACAGCTTTGACCTGATCCTGCCGCTGACCGGCGGCGGGCCGGGCCGAGCGACGGAGGTGCTGTCGCTCTACACCTACAACACCGTGTTCCGGAATTTCGACCTCTCCAACGGCGCGGTGCTGGCGGTGCTGCTGCTGGCGATCAGTCTGGCCTTCACCTTCTTCTATGTCCGCCTGCTGCCGAAAGAGACGACGTAAGTGACCCTCACGCGGCGCACGCTTTACGCGGACATCGGCACTTATCTCGCCTATCTCGCGATCTTCATTTTTTTCGCCGGGCCGCTGCTGTGGCTGTTCTCGCTGTCGATCCGCAATTCCAGCGAGGTGTATGTCAGCGACCTCCGGCTGTGGCCGCGCGAGCCGACGCTCGCCAATTTCGCCAATGTCCTCCATCACCCGCTATTCCCGATCTATCTCTGGAACGGGCTGAAGCTGTCGATCGCCGGCGCGTTCGGCGCGATGGTGTTCGCGACGCCTGCGGCCTATGCGCTGTCGCGCTTCCGTTTCCGCAACCGCAACCTGATGATGATCGGCCTGCTGGCGTTCCAGATGATCTCGCCGCTGGTGATCATGGTGCCGCTCTACCGCTACATGGACGCCATCGGCCTCACCGACAGCCTGGTCGGCGCCGCGATGGTCTATATCGCGATCTCCGCGCCGCTGTTCACCTGGATGCTGAAGGGTTTTCTCGACGGCATTCCGCAAAGCCTCGAGGACGCCGCGATGATCGATGGTTGCACGCGCTGGGGCGCGTTCATGCGCGTCATCCTGCCTCTGAGCTTGCCGGGCTTGACCTCGGCCTTCGTGCTCAACGCCATTCTCGGCTGGTCGCAGTTCGTCGTGCCGTTCATTCTCATCAGCAAGCCGGCCTTGCTGCCGATCGCGGTCGGCATTTTCAATTTCCAGGGCACCTACAGCCAGAACTCGACGCAGATTCTCGCCGCCGCCAGCGTGCTGTCGATCCTGCCGGCGGTGGCGGTGTTTCTCATTCTGCAACGTCTGATCGTCGGCGCGCTGACGGCTGGCGCGGTGAAAGGCTGATTTGATGTCGTTCGAGATACGCGCGCTTAGCGCGCCCCGGGACCAGCGCGCATGACCCAGGTCGTCGTCCAAAAACTCGTCAAGAAATACGGCGATCTTCAGGTCATCCACGCCATCGATTTCGCCATCGCCGACGGCGAGTTCGTCGTGCTGGTGGGGCCTTCGGGCTGCGGCAAGAGCACGATTCTGCGCATGATCGCGGGGCTCGAGACCGTCACCGGCGGCGACATCGCCATCGACAACGAGATCGTCAACGACATCCCGCCGCGCGAACGCGACGTCGCGATGGTGTTCCAGGACTACGCGCTCTATCCCCACATGTCGGTTCGGCAAAATCTTGGCTTTGGCCTGAGGATGCGCGGCGCGCCGCGCTCGCAGGTCGACGCGGCGGTCAAGCGCACCGCGGAAATTCTGCAAATCGAGCCGCTGCTGGAGCGAAAGCCAAAGCAGCTTTCCGGCGGCCAGCGCCAGCGCGTCGCCATCGGCCGCGCCATCGCCCGCGAGCCAAAGCTGTTCCTGTTCGACGAGCCGCTGTCGAACCTTGACGCGAAGCTGCGCGTGGAGATGCGCACGCAGATCAAGCGCCTGCACATGACGTTCAAGACCACCAGCGTCTATGTCACCCACGACCAGGTCGAGGCGATGACGCTGGCGGACCGCATCGTGGTGCTGCGCGACGGCATCATCGAGCAGATCGGAACGCCGGCGCAGCTTTACGGCACGCCCGTCAACGCTTTCGTCGCCTCGTTCATCGGTTCGCCGACGATGAACTTTTTGCCGGCGACGATCGAACAGACGGCGGGCGGCTTTGCGGTGCGGCCGGAGGGTGGAACGCCGCTGGCGATCCCGAAGGCGAAGCTGGATGTCGCCTCGCGCAACGTCGGCAAGCCGCTGACGCTGGGCCTCAGGCCGGAGCACCTGACCAATTCCTTCACCGACGATTCGCGCGACGCGCTGGTGCCGCTGAACCTCAAGGTCGAGCTCGCCGAGCCGCTCGGCTCGGACACGCTGGTGTTCAGCAAGATCGGCGACCGCGAGATCGTCTGCCGCGTGAACCCGCAAGCCAACGTGACGGTCGGCGGCGCCCTGACGCTGCACGCCGACATGAACGCGATGCACTTGTTCGACGTGAAGAGCGGTGTTGCGCTGAGTTAGGACCGCCGCCACCGCCGCAACTCTCGCCGTCGTCGCTTCGCTTCGCTCGCAATGACGAGCGCGCCGCTCTATAGAAAGAGCCGCGAACGATAGCGCATAGGGGCGGGCAATGCGGCTGGATCCGGTCATCCTGTCGCGGCTGCAATTTGCCTGGGTCATCGGCTGGCACATCCTGCTGCCGGCCTTCACCGTCGGCCTGGCCTCCTTCATCGCCTTTCTCGAAGGGCTGCATCTCCTGACCGGGCGGCCGTCTATCTCCGGGTCTCGCGCTTCTGGATCAGCATCTTCGCCGATCTCGTTCGGCATGGGCGTCGTCTCCGGCATCGTCATGCCGTTCCAGTTCGGCACCAACTGGAGCCGCTTCTCCGACGCCGCCGCGAACATCATCTCGCCCGCTGTTCGCCTATGAAGGGCTGACGGCGTTCTTTCTCGAGGCGGCGTTCCTCGGCGTGCTGCTGTTCGGGCGCAAGCTGGTGCCGCCGCTGGGCGCATTTCGTCGCGGCGCTGCATGGTCGCGCTCGGGCACGCTGTTTTCGTCCTTCTGGATCCTGCCGCCAACAGCTGGATGCAGACGCCGGCGGGCTACGACATCGTCGATGGCCGTTTCTTCCCCAGGGACTGGCCGGAGATCATCTTCAATCCCTCCTTCCCGTTTCGGCTCGCCCACACGGTCGCGGCGTTCTACGTCACGACGGCCTTCGTGGTGCTCGGCGTCGGCGCCTATCATCGCGCGCAAGCAGATCTCCGCCGAGGGGCGCATGATGCTGCGGCTGGCGCTGGCTTCCTCATCATTTTCGTGCCGCTGCAGATGGTGCTCGGCGACCAGCACGGGCTGAACACGCTCGAGCATCAGCCAGCCAAGCTCGCGGCGATGGAAGGCGCTTTGGGACGGCGGCAAGGGCGTTCCCGCTCCGCTGTTCGGCATTGCCCGATCAGCAGGGCGAGCGCAACATCGGCGAGATCGCAATTCCGGGTCTGGGCAGCCTCTATCCTCACCCATTCCTGGGACGGCGCGGTCAAAGGCCTCAAGGATTTTCCCGCCGACCAGCGGCCGCCGGTGGCTATCGTCTATTTCGCCTTCCGCATCATGGTCGGCGTCGCCATGCTGATGCTGGCGACCGTCGTGTCGGCCTGGTGCTGCTGTGGCAACGGCGGCTCGATCAGCTCGGTTGGTATCTCCGATGGTGCCAACTCGGCGCCTGCTTCGGCTTCATCGCGGTGATCGCGGGCTGGACGACGACGGAAGTCGGCCGGCAGCCGTGGACGATCTATCGGCCTCTGCGCACCGCCGAATTCCGTGTCGCCTTCGCTGACCGGGAGCGACGTGCCTGATCTCGCTGCTGCTCTATATGGCGGTCTATCTGCTGAT
>CAVSSV010000051.1:0-38951 GCA_963730695.1 uncultured Pseudomonadota bacterium | reverse complement strand
CAATGTATCGCTTTATGTGTCAGAGTTGGGACTATTTACTCAGGACTGCCGCAACTATCTTGCACGGCAACCTCTTTAATATACGCGCGGGGCACTTCACGGAAGCTCAATATGTCTTTTACGCGAGTCACCCAGCGTGCGGAATCTCCCGCGCCCCCTAAACCTCAATCTCCCGCCCGATCTCCACCACCCTGTCGCTCGGCAAGTGCAGATAGTCGCTGATCCGCGCGGCGTTCCTCCCCATCTGCGCAAACAGCCCTTCTTGCCAGCGCGGCAGCCCCTTGCCGTCGTGTCGTGGCACGATGGTTTCGTGGCCCACGTAAAAAGTGACGTCGTCGACGTCGATGTCGGCGCCTTTGGCGCGGCAATCGGCCAGGATTCGCGGAATGTCCGGCTGCTCCATAAAGCCTTCGAGCGCTTCCGCCCGCCAATAGCCCGTGCATTCCCGATGCAAGGTCACGCGGGTTGCGTCGTCGACGCGCGGCGTCGAGACGACGGTGAGCGTCAGCGCCAGCACCTTTTCGTGCAGCGCGCGGTTTTTCTTGACGTGCCAGGCGAGCACCGGGGCGGTGTTGTCCTTGGCGCGCGTCAGAAAGATCGCCGTTCCCGGCACCCGCGCCAGCGTGCCCGCCTGCAGAAGCGCGACGAAATCCGCCGTCGGCGTCTGCTCGCGCACCACGTGCTCATGCACGGCGACGGCGCCGCGATGCCAGATCCACATCACGCCGTAGACGCCGCAGGCCAGCGCCAGCGGCACCCAGCCGCCTTGCAGCACTTTGGCCATATTGGCGGCGAAAAACGCGGCGTCGACGATCAGGAACACCGCGGCGATCGGCGCGGCGGCGAAGACCGGCCACTTCAGAATCTCGAGCATGGCGATGAACAGCAGCACGCTGGTCATCAGCATCGTCAGCGAAACGGCGATGCCGTAGGCCGAAGCCAGATTGTCGGATTTGCCAAAGCCGATGGTGAGGCCAAGCGTGACGACCATCAGCAGCCAATTGACCGCGCCGACGTAAATTTGGCCAAAACCTTCGGCGGACGTCTGGCGGATCACCAGGCGCGGCAGCCAGCCGAGCTGGATCGCCTGCCGCGTCATCGAAAACGCGCCAGTGATGATCGACTGGCTGGCGATCACGGTGGCGACGGTCGCCAGCACGATCAGCGGCGTCAGCAGCGGCGCGGGGCAGAGGCGATAAAAGATGTTGCCGTCGGTCGGGGCGCCTTCGAGCACGATCGCCGCTTGGCCGGCGTAGTTGAGGATGAGGCTGGGGAAGACCACAAAACTCCAGGCGCGGCGGATCGGCGTCACGCCAAAATGCCCCATGTCGGCATAGAGCGCCTCCGCGCCGGTCACGCAGAGAAACACGCCGCCGAGAACGAGAAAGCCTGTCGATCCGCCGGAGGCGAGAAAGCGCAGGCCCAGCAGCGGATTGAGCGCGGCGAACACGGTCGGGTGCTGGAGAATGCCGTAAATCCCCATCAGCGCCATCACCACGAACCAGCCGAGCATGACAGGCCCGAACAATTTGCCGCGGGGGGATGCTCTTGAGGGGGCTAGCAGATATCGCCTGTAAGTTGTGGAGGCGGCAAGGCGATGACGGCAGGGGAGATGCGCACCGCCGCCGCTTGCCTCACTTTTCTCTTTACATTTTTCAGAAAGTGTGATATCGGTGTTTCTGGATCGTGAATCGTCTGGCCGTTGTCTCTTTCAACAGGGGCGACGGAAGAGGAAACGCGCCAAAATCAAAACGCGGTACATGGCGCGGAAAAAAAACTTAGCGAATTAAGCGTCAAGCCGTTGAAGTCGTTCAATAAGCCACGCTTGTTTAAGCGTCATATGACGCTAAAAAGCCACTAATAACGCTCCACAAAGCGCGTTCTGCGGCTCGTTAAGCGTCCCGGCGCGTTCCTAAGACGTCAAAGGCTGCACCGCCCGGGTCGAGCTGCGGATCGGCGCCGGCGGGCTACGCGTCCCCACGTTGACAGGCGCGACGACCGGCTTGCGCTCCTGTTGACCGCATCCTCCGGACTGGGACACAACGGGCCTTCTCGCTGCGGCGCCGATCTCCTCGAGATTCCGCGCACGGAGCTTAGCCGCTCACATCGGCGACAATCATATTCTTTGGGTGGGAACGCTATGTTTGAGCACTATCTGACCGCCACAGGCCCGTCGCTGAAAGCCGGCGGGGACAAGCCGATCACGCTGCGCGGCTACAATATCGGCGGCTGGCTCAACATGGAGAACTTCCTCACCGGCTACCCCGCGACCGACTCCGGCGCGCGGGCGGCGTTGCGCCAGGCGTTCGGCGACCGCCAGTACGAGCTGTTCGAAGAGCGGTTCTACGAGAGTTTCTTCAGCGACGCCGACGCCGCCTATCTCGCTTCCCTAGGCCTGAACTGCGTGCGCATCCCCTTTGGCTATCGGCGTTTCGAAGACGATCGCCAGCCTGGAAAATTCAAGGAGAGCGGCTTCGCGCAACTCGACCGCGCCATCGGCATTTGCGAGCGTCACGGCCTCTACGCGATCCTCGACCTTCACGCCGTGCCGGGAAGCCAGAACCATCATTGGCACAGCGACAACCCGACCCACCTCGCGACGTTCTGGGAGCAGGCGCAGTTTCAGGACCGCATGGTTCATCTCTGGCGCACGCTGGCCGAGCGTTACAGCGGCAGAAAGGCCGTCGGCGGCTACAACGTCTTGAACGAGCCGGGCGATGAAAGCGGCGAGGCCGTGAAGTCCTTCTACGCTCGCGCCATCAAGGCGATTCGAGAGGTTGACCCGCACCACATCATTTTCCTCGACGCCAATCGCTACGGCACCGACTTCGCCATTTTCGAGGGCGAGCCGCTGATCGAGAACACGGTCTATACGCCGCACGACTACAAGCTTCCGGGCTTCGCCGACGGCGGCCCATACCCCGGCGTCTCACGCGGGGTCTACGTCGACAGAGCGCAGGTTAGGGACAGCTTTCTGCAGAGGACCGAGTTCTTGCGCAAGGCCGGCCTCTATATCTGGATCGGCGAATGCGGCCCGCTTTTCCCGCTCCAATCCAAGAACATCGATGAGCGCTATCAACTGCTGACCGACCAGCTCGACGACTACAACGAATATGGGGCGGGGTGGTGCCTGTGGGCCTACAAAGACGTCGGCGGGCAGGGGCTTGCCTATGCCGATCCGGCGTCGCCGTGGATGCAGCGCGTCGCGCCGATCGTCGAGAAAAAGCGCCGGCTTGGCGTTGATTCCTGGGGCACGACGGACGAGCACGTCCGCGACGTTCTGGCGCCGATCGAGCGCGTCTTCGAGCGCGAGTTTCCAGGGTATGAGCCCTATCCGTTCGGCCGCGCCGACCGGATCACCACTTTGGTCCGCACCATCCTGTTCGCCGCGCCCATGCTCGCGGATTTTCGCGACCAGTTCCGCGGCCCCTGGGAGGACGGACAGATCGTGGCGCTCGCCGAGAGCTTCAAACTCGAAAACTGTCTCAAGCGCTCGCGTCTTGCGGACGTGGTGAAGCGCGCCGCGGCGGCGCCGGTGATCCCGAGCCGCTAAGCCGCAAGCGCTGTTTGACGGCGGCGCGCCTGCTTCCGTGCGCGCCTTGCGCAACGGGGCGATTGCGGAATAGCTCAGGCTATGACGCCTGGCCGCGAACCGCCCGCGCTTATGGAAAGCTCCCGCATGGTGCTGCGCCTGATCGCGCAGCGCGGCGCCGATCACGCGGCCGAAATTGGGCGAGCTGCTCAATCTGTCCAAGCCGACGATGTCGGCGGCGATCGCCGAACTGAGCGCGCTGGCGCTGGTCGCCGCGATCGGCTCGCAAAAGGGGCCGATCGGGCCGCACGGCGATGGTCTATGGCCTGGGCCCGCAGGCGGGCTATGTCATCGGCATCGACGTCGGCGAAACGCAAGTGCGGGCGGTGGCGCATACGCTCGACGGATCTGCCCTCGCCACCATCGAGGAGCAGATCCCGCCGCGCGAGGTTCGACCGGGCGGTCGGCGAGGTCATCGGCTCGGTGGCCCGCCGGCTATTCGGGCCGCCGGCGACGAGCATCTCGCCGCGCAGCATCGCCGTGGCGGTGCCGCGCATCGTCTCGGAGGATCATCTGGGCCAGACGCCGCCAGTCCCGAGGTCGTGTTGCGCGCTCAGGGCCAGGCTCGACGTTCCGGTCTCCTCGAAAACAACGTCAATTGCGCCGCGCTCGGCGAATTGCACTACGGCGTGGCAAGGGTGCGCGATGTTCGCCTATCTTCAGGTCGGCGTACGCATCGGCCTCGGCATCGTGTCAACGGCCGGTTGTTCCGGGGCTCCAACGGCGCCGCCGGCGAGGTCGGCCGCCTGCCGTTCCCTTGGTCGACGGCTCGCGCGAGCCGAGCGCGCGAGGGCCTGGAGCACTATCTCGGCTCGGACGCTCTGATCGCGCGCTGGCCGCGGAGGTGGCCGGAGGCCGGACAGGCCCCCGCCCGCCTCCGCCAAGGAGCTGTTTCATGCTGGCCGAGGCCGGCTCGCCGCCGCGCAATTATGGGTCGATCGCCATGCCGCCGACATCGGCCGGCTGGTCGCCAGCCTGCATCGGCATTCTCGATCCCGGCCTGTCGTGCTCGGTGGCGGCGTCGGCCAGTAATCCGCTGCTGCTCCCGGAGGTCGCAGCGGGTCGCGCGGGAACTGACCTGGGCGACCGAAATCGCCGTCAGCGCGCTCGGCCAGACCGCCACGGTGCTCGGCGCCATGCAGCTAGCCGCCGACTATGGCCTCGGCTCGATCCTCGGCGAGGACCGCCACCCGGCGGTCGTGCTGCCGCCCCTGCCGCGCCGCTCAAACTTCTGTCGGCGACCAGGTTTCAGTTTCGTGTCGGTCTGCCGGTAGCGGAACGTGATGTTGGTGAGGCCGGCGGCGTCCTGCATCTCGCCGACGATCATCTGCACCGCCACGATGTTCGACGATCGCGTCGGCGATGTCGTTGCCGCGGGCGGCACGGCGATGACCGCGAGATCGGCTGTCGCGCGATGTCGGTCGCGGCCGGTGACCAGCACCGACGGACAGCCGAACGCCGGCGACATCCTCGGCGATCTGCACTTCGCGGCCATCGCCGAAGGCGATGAGTCCGGTGCGCGCGTCCTGCGATTCCATCGGGCCGTGCAGATAGTTCAACGTGTCCCAGCCCGCGGCGCGGGATGCGCACCGCCTCGCGGATCAGCATCGCGGCCTCGCCGGCGGTGGCGAAGCCGGCGCCGGAACCGAGCCGACGATGTCGATCGAGGCGCGCTCAGCGAGAAGGTCGGCCGCCGCGGCGGCCGGCCCGGCTCGACCGCGGCGAGCAGTGCGGCGACCGCTCCCGGCAGGCGCGCTCCAGTCGCATCGACGTTCGCGCCGCCGAGCAGCGATCGTTCGAGCATGCCGATGGCGAGCAGCATGCCGGTATAGCCGGTCGAACTCGCGCCGTTGTCGGCACCCGAGTTCGTGGCGATGCACGCGCGCCGGTGATGGCGCGCAGCGGATTGTCGCCGCCACGGCAGACGCCACGCGCGGCAGATGGCGGGCGCGTCATAATCACTCGGCGATCTCGCGGCTCTGGCCCGAGGCGGACAGGGCGACGAACGCGTCCGCGGCCGCATCGGCGCGCCGTAAAGGTCGGTCGGGCAATAGGCGAAGGCGCGCGATGCCGACGTGCGCGCAGTTGGAGCGGCGCCGGCAAGCGCCGCCTGGTAGCTGGCGCCGATCCCGGCGAAGCCGACGGACTTGCCGGCGAAAGCCGCAAGATCGAGCGCCGCGAGCGCCGTGGCGACCGCCGCGGCCGGTCTGCGAGGCTTTCCGGCTGGCGAGCCACGGCGTCGCGGTATCCGATGCGCTGCATATAGTCTCCATGCGTTCATGGCACGGCCTGCCATGGCCGTGAGGCTGGGGTGCACGAGGCGGCGTCCGGCGAGCGCGACCGCTCCCGGCGACGGGCGGTCCGTCGAGCAGCACGACGTGCTCGCCGGCGAAACGCGTGCCATCGCCGCGTCGCGGAACGCCTCCATCAGCAGCGGCTGCTCGACGATGACGCCGCCGCCGCGCCACGACCTTGGCGGCGTCGGCGCCGCGCCGCATCAGCACGCCGACAAGCGCCGCCATCGCCTTGGCCGCCCTCGCTGATGACGCGGCGAGCAAGGGTCGAGCCGGCGTCGGCGGCTTCGAACACGCCATTGGCGTAGCGGCCCCACATCGGCGGCGCCGCGGGTCTCGTTGAGAAGGCGGCCGAGCTTGGTCGGATCGTCCGGTGCCGATTTCGCGCAGCAGGCCCGCGATGAGGCAGTCGCCGGTCTCGCGCCGGTCTCGTCAGCGCGCCGCGCATCGGCCCTGCGCCGCCTCGCGCACGAGCGCCGGCGCGCTGCCCTCGTCGCCGAGGATCCACCCCCAGCCGCCGGCCGCCAGCATGCGCCCCTCGGCGGTCCGCGCCACGGCGATCGAGCCGGTGCCGGAGACGACCCCGATGCCGTCGGCGTAGCCGGCGGCCGGGACCGAGCAACTCGGAATCGTTGACCACCTTGACCGCCGCGCCCGGAAGGCGCGCAGCGAGCGCAGCCTGCAATTCATCGCATTGCTTGTCGCTGTCGCAGCCGTGCGCGCCGACGGCGAAGCTTTCGGGCACGCCGCCGCAGGCGCGCCGCACCAGCGCCGCCAGGCCCTCCGCGTCGTCCTCGACCCGCCAGGTCCGCCAGGTCGCGGTGGGGGTGACCTCGTCGGCCGTCGACGCTCCGGCGCGGCTCGCGACGATCCTGGTCTTGGTGCCGCCGACGTCCATCCCCGCAACGAGCCCAGCCGATCACGAGCGCCCCGTACTTAGTTAGGTAACATAACAAACTATCTAGTCAGGGCGTAGAAACTATGATTTGCTGGCTCCGTCAAGGGCGCCGCGGGCGCGATGGGAGGCGGGCACATGAGATTTCAATACGTAGGCAGGTCGGCGCTGCTGGCGGCTGTCGCCTGGGGGATCGCGGCCGGCGCGGCGTTCGCGACCGAGATCACCTTCTGGACCTGGCGCCAGGAGGACAAGGCCGGCCTACAACGAGATGTTCGCCGACTTCACCAAGGCTCAACCCCGACATCACGGTGAAGTTCGAGGCGCTTCCCGACGAGAGCTATGCGACCATCGTGTCGACCGGCGCTCGCCGGCGGCAAAGGCGCCGATGTCATCCACACGCATGCCTACGGCTGGCTCGAGCAGTTCGTGAAGGCGGGCTATTTCGTTCAAGCTCGACGCCGCCACCGTGCCGACGCTGGCGAACCTCCCGGCAGACGCGCTCGAAGGCCGCTCAGCTACCGCGGCGACGGCCAGGTCTACGCCGTGCCGTTCGCCTCGCAGACGCTCGGCCTGTTCATCAACAAGGACGTCTTCGCCAAGGCCGGCCTGACGCCGCCCAAGACCTGGGACGAATTCGTCAGCCGTCAGCAAGGCGCTGAAGGACAAGGGCATCATCCCGCTCGCCAACGGCCTTGGCACGAGCTGGTTCAACGAGATGTTCGTCCGGCGATCTTCACCAACCCCTTCCTCGGCCCGGATTTCGTCAGGCGATCTGCAGCCGGCAAGACGACGTTCAAGGATCCGCGCTATATCGCGGCGCTCGGCAAGCTGCTGGAGCTGCGCGACTACATGCCGCCCAGCTTCGCCGGCGTCGACTACGACACCGCCGGCCAGCTCTTCCTCACCGGCCGCGCCGCGATGCTGGCCGGCGGCAGCTTCGACATCGCCACTTACAAGGCGCAGAACCCCGACCGCGAACTTCGATTTCATCGCGCCGCCGGCGGCCAAAGCGGGCGATCCGCCGGAGGCTGACGAAGTTCTACGACGGCGGCTATGCCGTGAACGCGGCCTCGCCGAACAAGGAAGCGGCGCTGAAGCTGGTGAACTAGATGGGCACCAAGGAGTTCGGCGACAAGTTCTCGGCGCTGCTCGGCAACATCTCGCCGATCAAGGGCGTCGAGATCAAAGATCCGCTGCTCGCCAAGGTCGCCAAGCTCAACGAGACGGCGATGCCGCATATCAACGTCGTCTATTTCCGCTTCCAGAAGCCGACGGGGTCGGAGATTCTGCAGGGCGACATCACCAAGATGATGGCCGGCAGCATCACCCCCGAGCGCAGCTCGGCGCCGACCTCACCGACGGCGTGGCCAAATGGTTCGCGCCCTTCCAGGGCAAGTGACGTGAATGACGGCGCGGCGCCGCGGCACGATCGCGTCCGCGTCGCCGGACGCTCTGGATCGCTTTCCTGCTGGCGCCGGCCGCGATCGTCATGATCGCTCTTCGTGGTCTGGCCGCTGCTGTCGGCGTTTCGGCTCTCCTTCTACGAATTCAACGGCCTGCAAGCTCGGCGGCTTCGTCGGCCTGGAGAACTTCCGGCAGGTCCTGTTCGAGCAGCCGTTACAGCGACCGGACCTACAACGCGTTCTGGCACAACGTCGATCGTCTTCGTCGCGCTGATGGTCTTCGAGAACGGCACCGCCTTCCTGCATCGCCTTCGCGCTGCTGAAGGCGCTGCCGGGCCATCGCGTCCATCAAGTCATCGTCTTCCTGCCGGTGGTGCTTTCCGCCGTGATCGTCGGCTTCCTGTGGAAGCTGCTCTTGCATCCGCTGTTCGGGCTGGTCAACCGGACTGCTGGCGCTCGTCGGCGTTCCGGCGCCGGCCTGGCTCGGCGACGAGCGCACGGCGCTCGGCAGCATCGTCTTCGCCAATATCTGGCATTGGGTCGGCTTTCCGACCCTCGTGCTGCTCGCCGGCATGCAGCGCATCGGCAAGGAGGTGCTCGAGGCGGCGCGCCTCGACGGCGCCGGCGACTTGGCTGCTGCTGACGCGGATCATCTGGCCGCTGATCGCGCCGAGCGTCACCATCGTCACGATTCTGACCTTCATCGGCAGCTTCAACTGGTTCGAGCTGCCCTACATCATGGCCGGTCTGACGGGCTCGCCGGGCGGCTCCACCGACGTTCTCGGCCTCTATTTCTACCGCACCGCCTTCGGCAGCGTGACCAGCGGCATTCAGGATTTCGGCCAGGGCAGCGCGCTGGCGGTGCTGATGTTCCTCTTCATCGCCGGCGTCACCTCCTTCGCGCTGCGCATCCTCCGCCGGCGCGAGATCGCAGATCTGATGACGCATCTTGCCGCCGCCGAGCCCGCGTGCGCGCGGCGCGCGCGCCACGCGGCAGCGCCGACGAGTGGCTCAAGAACGGCGGCATCCAGGCTGCTGCTGATCGTCAACGCCTGATCATGCTCTACCCGCTGTTCGTCATGGTGATGTCGTCGTTCAAGACCAATGCCGAGATCTTCACCTCGCCGTTCGCGCTGCCGCACGCGTCTCGCTCGACAATTTCGACAAGGTCTGGACCGAGACCAATTTCGTGCGCTACCTCGCCAATTCGGTCGGCGTGACCGCGCTGCATCCGTGGCGCTGATCCTGGTCTTCGGCACCATGGCGGCCTATGCCATCGCCCGCTACGAATTCCGGCTGCAGCGGCCGTCGTCCTGATGTTCTTCCTCAGCGGCATGACGGTGCCGCTCAAGCTCGCCATCATCCCGCTGTTCATCGCAGCTCGACACGCTGCACCTGCTCGACAGCTATGCCGGTCTGGTGCTCGTCTACGTCGCCATGGGCATTCCCTCCGCAGTCTTCATCATGACCGGCTTTCTTGCGCACGTTGCCGCGCGAACTGGAGGAGATCCGCCCGCATCGACGGCGCCAGCGAATGGCAGATCATGCTGCGCGATCATGCTGCCGCTGGCCCGCCCGGCGCTGGTGATCGTGGCCATTCAGAACGCCGTGCCGATCTGGAACGACTTCTTCTTTCCGCTGATCCTCATCACCTCGGACGACCTCAAGACATTGCCGCAGGGCCTGACCGTGTTCATGGGCGAGTTCGTCACGAATTGGGGCGTGCTCTTCACTGGGCTAACGCTCGCCGCGCTTCCCGTGACGCTGCTTTATATCGTGCTGTCCAGGCAATTCATCGCAGGGTTGACGCAGGGCGCCATCAAGTAGGCCCGGGGGCAGCAGTGTTGGACGAAAGGCAGCTGAGATCGTCAAGACGACGCGCGCGCTAGGCAAGCCTGTCTGCTCTTTGTATAAAACAGGCAAATCGATAAGAAAGTTCGGGGAGGGCGGCTTCGTGAAGACACGGGGGTTCATGGCGCTGGAGCCCGGCGACGTCGTCGAGATCGAAGTCAAAGGCATCGGCCTGTCGCGCAATTGCGTCGTCGCTGGGGGAGATTGAGACATGCGGGGCGCCCTGATCGGCTGCGGCTTTTTCGCGCAGAACCATCTGAACGCATGGCGCGATATGCGTGCCGACGGCGTCGAGCTTGTCGCGGTGTGCGACACCGACGAAGCCAAGGCGCGTCTGGCCGCCGCAACGTTTGGCGTTCCGCATTTTTACACCGATGCGGCGAAGATGCTGCAGACGGAGACGCTCGATTTCGTCGACATCGCCACGCGCATGGAAAGCCATCTGTCATTGGTGAAGCTCGCGGCGGCCGCGAAAGTCGCGGCGATCGTGCAAAAGCCGCTGGCGCCGGATTGGGACGAGGCTTTGGCCATCGTGCGCACCGCGAAGGCCGCCGGCATCCGCCTCGCCATCCACGAAAATTTCCGCTTCCAGGCGCCGATGCTGAAGGCGCGCAAGTTGATCGAGGCGGGGTCGATCGGCAAGCCGAGCTGGGGGCGCTTCGCCTTCCGCACCCATTTCGACGTCTATCGTACCCAGCCGTATTTCCACACGGAGAAACGGCTCGCCATCCTCGACGTCGGCATTCACATTCTCGACCTCGCGCGGCTGTTTCTGGGCGAAGTCGAGCGGATTTCGTGCGAGACGCAGCGCCGCAATAGCAAGAATGTCGGCGAGGACACGGCGACGATGCTGCTGCGGCACGTCTCCGGCGCGGTGAGCCTGGTCGAATGCTCTTATGAAGTCGCGCGTCGATCCCGACCCGTTTCCCGAAACCCTGATATCGCTGGAAGGCGACGAGGGCTCGCTTGCAGTCGACGCCGGCCGCACGGGCCGCCTGTTTCGCGGCGGCGCCGTCGAGACGCTCGATCTCGACTCCGCCCTGCTGAGTTGGACCGCGCATCCCTGGCACGCCGCGCAGGAAAGCGTGTTGGCGACGCAGCGGGCGATCATAGCCGCCTGGGCCGCCGGACGCGAAGCCGAGACGCGCGGCGAGGACAATTTGAAGACGTTTGCGCTTGTCGAAGCGGCCTCTGACTCCGCCCGTGATGGGCGGGCCCATGCACCGCGAACGGCGCCGCTGTGAAGCCTAGCGATAGAACCCACCATCGCGAACGAGCGCGTGCCGCTCTAGGCGACCACCATCGCGCTGCATCCCAGCGCGTAGCGCGCGTCGGTCAAACGGAAGGGCTGACGTCGTGTCTCTGGCCGCACACGACAAAGCTGAAGGTCTTATATCCCGCGCGAATCTCGACGCGGTCCCAGAAATCTATGTTGACCGCGCCATACATCACGTAGTCTTCCGCTGGCGTGAAATAATTGTAATCGTCCGCTATGTGGATGTGCATGCCTTTCGGCGCGACGAAACCATTAATAGCGTACGCCGCTGCGGCAGGATCTCGCTCGAAATCCTTGAGCAAGCCGGGATTATCGTGCACAGCTTTGGCGATTTCCTGCATTTTTTCATAATCTGCTTTCACAGCAACGACCGTATTTGTACTTTCCATTTGTACAGACGGGAACATAATATTCCTCCTCCTATTTCTAAATAAACATGCGTTACGTCAAAAGGTGCGACGGTATTGCGATGCTGTGCTTGGCGGTCGGTGTTCTCAACTCGCGTCCCGATATGGGAGCAAGGCCCTTCAGAACCGATGGAACGCGCGCTCAGCCGGCCCACGGATGGCGCGCTTGATCAGGACAGAAGTTGGCGGCGGCAGATCGGCCGAGAATGCGAAAAGTCACGCCCCATCCCCCTTTCACCGCGCGTTGCCCGCGCCCGCAGGGGCCAGGGGCAATCGCGATTGTGAACACGTATAAGTTGTGCGTCAACTGGCTGGTGCGAGGCTGTCGCCTGACGTTAACCGCGCGCGTCAAAGGGCCCCACAGCCCATTCTTCAGCGAAGTGCGGAGAAATATAAGAAAGTGAATTAGTGCTTTACATTTTTCAGAATTGATGCCAGGTTTGTCTGGGCGGCAAGGCTTAGAAAAGCCAAGGCGCTCCTCGAGTGTCCTTCCCAAAGGGGAGGAGGGGAATCGTGGCTTTGTGCGGGTAAGGAAGAACCGCGCTCGGCTGTCTTGGGAGAAAAACACGCGTTGAAACCGCGCTCCCTAGAGAAGGGTACCGCGAACGAGGTTCCTCTAGGGCAGGGCTATTGATTGGCGGGGCAAGAATTTTGCGTCGGGGTCGAAGGGTCCCAGAAACCAAAAATATCCCCTTCAAGTCCTTGAATACATTGAATGAGATTGACCGTTGCAAATCTGTTCTTCTTGCAAGTCTCTGAAATGGCTAAAACATCCCTCTGCGGGGAAATTCCTCTGTGATTCCAATAAACTGGCGCTCGTGTCGACGAGAAGACGTGCAAAATTTGATGAAGAAAATGTTGCCTCAAGCCCGATTTATTTCGCTGCCTCCGCTCGCTTGTCCTTTGCGCGGAAGCGACCACCGCCATGCTTTCGCCAAAGCCGACCGCGCAGACGGGCGAGCGCCGCCTTGAGCTTGCCGCGCGGCTCGCTCGGGTCCTTCGACCGTCGCCGCTTTCTCGGCGCCATGAGCGCTGCGCTGGTCGGGCAATCGGGCGTTGCGCGCGCAACGCTAAACGGCCCTCTGCGATTGCGCCGCGGCATCAATTTCCATCACCTGCTGAACTGGCCCGACGTCGTCCCAAACGGGAGCTCGATGGCCTACACGTGGCCGCCCTTCGCCGATCCGGCGCATCGCCTTGAAGACGCGGACCTGCAGCGCGCCAAAAGCCTCGGCTTCGACTTCGTGCGGCTGACGCTCGACCCAGGCATCATGATCGCCGAAGGCGCCGGATCCCACGGGCTCGAACTCGCGGCGCATGTCGGCGGCGGCGTCGACGCGCTGCTCAATTTCGGCTTCCAGGTCGTGCTCGATCTGCATCCTGTCGCCGTCAACCCGGACTACGCGCCACAACGGCTGACCGCGCCGGATGGCGCGGCCGTGATGCAGGCCTATGCCGCAATGGCGGGACGGATGGCGGCGTTGCTGGCGTCGGCGCCGCAGGATCGCGTGGCGCTCGAATTGTTCAACGAGCCGCCGTTGAGCGCGCGCGCGGACATGGCGCGGTGGCCGCCGCTTCTTAAACAATTGCACGACGCGGCGCGACGGGCGGCGCCGGAATTGCCGCTCTTCCTGGGCGCGGCGCGCTGGAACGACCGCGCTGCCCTGATGGCGATGGATCTCACGCCCTTTCGCGGCAGCAACGTGCGCGTCACGTTCCATGACTACGACCCGCACCTCTTCACCCACCAAGGCGTGAAGGACGGTGTCACCGCTTATGTCAGCGGGCTCGGTTGGCCGGTCACGCCGCTGCAGGCGGGCGAGGCGCTGGGGCGCGCGAAGGCTGCGATCGCTGCGGATTCCGCGCTCGATGCGGCGCGCAAATCGGCGCTTGCGGCGTCGGCAGACAGGCAGTTCGCGCCGCTCCACCAGGACGGCCATAACGCCGCGCGGATCGCGGCGGATTTTCAAGAACTCGGCCTTTGGGCCGACGCCAACGGCGTGCCGCGCGAGCATGTTCTGCTCGGGGAATTCGGATGCGTGCGGGGGGTGAACGGGCAGCTAGCCTGGATCGAAGCGGTGCGCCGCGCCGCGGAGGCGGAAGGCTTTGCCTGGGCGTACTGGGCTTACAAGGGCTACGGCGGCATGGAACTCGTCGACGCCGCCGGCGGCCTGCATGGCGACCTGCTGCCGCCGCTCGGACTTCGTACCCCATTATCCAGATGAGCAGACAATTGGGCGGAGTGAATAACAATTTGTGAGCTAACTTCTTGTACGATCTACATTGAGGCGCTAGAAAAAGACCAGATTTCGACGTCGCGTTCTTGAGTTGGGCCGACTCTATGATGATCAACATCGAAGTCGTGTGACGAGTTAGAAATACAACAAATCAAAGCGTAGTAAGTTCTAAGGCGTTTTGTTCCATGGCCATCGAAAGCGGTTTCGCCGGCAAGAGTCCGGCGCGCGCTCTACAAACGTCTATTTGCAAAATGCTCACCGCGGCGGCGCTGGCGACCCTCGCGGCCTGCGCCGACGTTCCCCGCAACTCGCCCTCGGGAGAAGAGATCGCAGGGCATGCCGCTGCGATTTCGCCGGATGCGGCCGCCTTCAAATACGCCCTGGTCAAAGTGGGCGACAGGGAAGCGACGGCGCTGAGCCAGTCGACCTCCGAGGGAAGCCTCCTCGCCCTGCCGCGCGGCGGGGCACAAATGGCCGCGCTGCGAATCTACGCTGGCGACATCATTGCGATCACCATCTACGAGGCGAACTCCGACGCGGCCTCCCACGCCCTGTTCGCCTCCGGCGACGCTTCCCAGCGCTCTGGGAGCGGCGCGACGCTGCCCAGTCAGCAGGTCGACGCGAGTGGAGCCATCGTGGTGCCCTTTGTCGGCTCTGTCCACGTGGCCGGACTGACACCGAGCCAGGCGGCGAGTATGATCGGTGGGCGGCTAGCGCAGCGAGCGCTGGAGCCGCAAGTGGTCGTCTCGTTCGTCGAGCGGCGCAGCGACGCGGTCAGTGTGCTCGGCGACGTGGTTTCGCCAATCCATTTTTCCATCGATCCTGGCGGGGTGACGCTGCTGGAGGCGATCGCCCGCTCCGGCGGAGCGAAATCGCAGTCGTTCGAAACCGAGGTTGCGTTGCGTCGTGCGGGGCAGGTCTATCGCGCCAATCTCGGCGATGTCCTCAATCAACGCGCGCGCGACACGGCGCTTGTCGGCGGCGACGTCGTCTTTCTCGTGCACAATCCGCGCTTCGTGACGGTGTTCGGCGCCACGTCGGACGCCAGCGGCAATTCGAACATCACCCATCGCGTGACATTCGAAACGGACACGATGACGCTGTCCGAAGCGCTCGGCAAAGTGAACGGCCTGTCGGACGTGCGCGCCGATCCCCGTCAAGTGTACATCCTGCGCAACGAGGACGCCTCCACGCTACGGCGGCTCGGTGTCGACGTCGCGACGTTCAACTCCAACAGCATTCCCACCGCCTTGTCGGTCAATCTCGCGCAGGCGGAGGGCCTGTTCGTGGCTACGCATCTACGGTTGCGCTCCCAAGACGTGATCGTCGCCGCCGACGCGCAGATCGTCGACATCTACAAACTCTTCACCGTCGTCGATGCGGTGACGCAGCCTTTCGAGGCGACGGGAGCGGGCGTCGCCGGTTTTCGGGCGGGCTTCCAATGACGCGGGCGGCGCGGCGCAGCGCGCGCGTTCTCGCCCTTCTCCTCGCGCTGTTGTCGGGGGCCAGCTTCGCAAAATGCCCGGCTCCGGTCAATCAGCAGACAAGCGTTTCTTTCCTTCAGACGCCCGACGACTTGCTGACCTTTTTCCCCTTGGGCGGCGCCCCGCTTCTCAACGCGACGCGAAGCTATGTCACCGCCAGCGCGATGCTTAGAAACACGCTGCTTTCCCTCGCTGGCCGGGCCAGTGCGCGTCAGAGGGAAGCGATCGCCGGCGCCTTCGCCGAAGCCTACGCGGAATGCCGGTTCGAGCGGCCCGACCTTGGCCGGGAGATCGATCGGGCGGCGCGTGCCGCGGCCGACAAGCCCTTCAGGCGCGCCTATGTCAGCGCTCTCTCCGACGGCGGGACGCCGCCGCTCGACGGCGTCGAAGACGACGCGCCACGCAAGCGCCTGGATCTCGCTCCTTTTGGCGTTCCCGGAGTTCGCTACGCGGAGAAACCTCTGCCGCTGCCAGGAGGCTCGTGGCTCCACAACTAGCGCCGTCGCCCGTTTTTTGACCGACCAGAGACCGAAATGCTGAAACGCGAGCCCGCAACGTCCAGGACCGAATCGCCAGAAGAGCAAATCGACCTCCTGCCGCAACTCGACCTCCTGTCGATACTCCGGCTGTTCCGCAAGGATTGGCCGCGTTTCGTATTGGTCGTCATCGCCTGCTTGGCGCTGGCCGTCGCCTATTACGTGAACACGCCGCGTCGCTACACCACGAGCTTTTCCGTTCTCGTTGCGGTCAAGAATCGGGACATTCTGGCGACGAGCGCCGACACCGGCGAGACCGCTCGCATCGTCGACCCCGGCGAGATCGAGAGCCAAGTCGAGATACTCAAATCGGCGAGCGTCGTCCGCGAGGCGGTGCGCAAGCTCGACCTCGCGCACAACGACGCGTTCATGAACGCCGGCGCGTCGCCGCTGTCTCGTCTCGCGGGCCTGATCAAGTTGGGGTTTGCGCCCGAACAGGAGCCGCCGAGCGAAGCCGAGTTGGAACAAGACGCGGTCCGCGCGGTCACCGAGGCGTTGAAGCCGAAACGGGCGGGCGTCACCTATGTCGTCGACGTCGACGTCACCGGCCCGACGCCTCAGTTGACGCTCGACATCGCGTCCGCGATCGCTGACGCCTACCTCAGCACGGAGCTCCGGGCCCGCTACGACAGTTCGCGCCGCGCGACGTCGTGGTTCCAGGATCAGCTTCTCGAGTTGCAGCGCAACGTCGTCAATTCGGACCTGGCGGTCCAGACCTATAAGAGCAGCAACAACATCGTCGACACCGCGCATGGCCTCATCGACGAGGCGCAGTTGTCCGACGTCAATTCGCAGCTCGTCGCGGCGCAGGCGACGACGGCGGAAGCCAAAGCGCGGATGGACGCCGTGGAAGCCGTGCTGAACGGCGATTTCACGAACGCCGCGGTCTCCGACGCCCTGAAAAGCGACGTCATCACGCGGCTGCGGGCGCAGTATCTCGACTTGGCCAGCAGCGCCGCCGATCTGACGCAGCGCTATGGGGCGGGCCACCAAAGCGTCATCGACGTCCGCGCCAAAATGAAGGATATCGCTGCGGCCGCCAATGAGGAGCTGAAGCGCATCGCGCAATCGAACCGCAGCGACTACGAGATCGCGCGTGCGCGCGAGGTCGCTCTGCGCGGGAGCATGAACGACTTGATCGTCAAGGTCGGGGCGATGAACCAATCGCAAGTCGCGTTGCGCAATCTGGAGAGCGCCGCGCAGGCCTACCGCAATATGTACGACGCGTTCTTGCAAAAGTTCCAGCAGTCCTCGCAGGAACAGACCGTGCCGCTCAGCACCGCGCGTCTGATTACGGCCCCGGTGCTGCCCGAACACGCGGCCTGGCCGAGGCTTGGCCTTGTGCTTGGCGGCGGGCTGGTCGCTGGCTCGCTTCTCGGTTTTGCGAACCTGGTGCTGATCGAGATGCTCGGCAACGGCTTCAAGACGCCGGAGGATGTGCGCCTCTACGCCGGGCTGGAATGCCTGGGAACGTTGCCGCGCGTGGCGGTCCGCCGCGCGCCGCGCTCTACGGCGGACGAGGCAGGGGTGACGATGCTCGGCAGGGACGCGCCGCTCACGCGCCACACCCTGCTTCAGCCGTTTTCGCGCTTCACTGAAACGGTGCGGAATGCCTATGTTTCCATCGATCTGGAGATGGGGTCCGACGCAACGCCGGTGGTGGGCGTGGTGTCGGCGATTCCCAAGGAGGGAAAGACCTCCTTCGTCGCCAATCTGGCGATGCTGACTTCGCAGCTCGGGCGGAAGACTCTCGTCATCGACGGCGACATCCATACGTGCGCGCTTACCAGAGCCCTGGCGCCGCAGGCCAAAACTGGCCTGCTCGAAGCGCTTGAGCAGGGGCGGCTTGACGATTTCACGCTCGTCGACGCGGCCACCAGGCTCAACTTCCTGCCGACGGTCGTCACCAAGCGCTTGAATAACACGGCGGAGATTTTGAAGTCGAAGTCTATGCAGGCGCTGCTGAACGAGGCGCGGAAGAATTACGACTATGTCTTCGTCGACCTGCCGCCGCTCTTGCCCGTGGTGGACGCCAAGGCTGCCGCGCACATGTTTGACGGGTTCGTCTACATCATCGCTTGGAAGCGCACGAGCCGCGACGTCGTACGCGCTTCGCTGCTTGACAACGCAATGGTGCGACAGCGCGTCATCGGCGTCTTTCTCAACAGCGCCGATCCCACGCAGCTGCGGCGCCTCGAATCGTACCACGGCTACGGAAATTATTGGCGCTACGCCTCCAAAGCGAGTCCGTCGGCGTGATCGGCGATGAAGATGAAATTGTTGACCCAAGGAAACGTCCTTCTGACGTCGTTGACCTTGTCGAAGACGAGGCCCGCCGGCTGATGGCGCAACGGCTCGAATTCCTCGACGTTTTTTCGCTGGCCCTTCTCGAAGAAGCTCGCCTGGTATCCCAAGGCGCCGAGCTTGGCGCTTACCCTTCCGATTGCGCCCGGGTTCATACGCTCTTCGATTTCGACGATGAGATTTGGCCGGCAGCGTCGGATTGTCTCCATCGCGCCTTCGATGACCGATTCCTCGTGCCCCTCGACGTCGATCTTAATGAAGCCGACGCGATCCAGCCGGTAATCGTCGAGCCGTCGCAGCGGCGCGGTTATTCTTTGGGTGACGACGTCGTCGGAAAAGGCGCGGGGGTCGATCGACGCCATCCCGCCGTCCGGCCGCCCGCCCACAACCGGAATACGCAGTTCTGCGACGCCGGGGGCGTTGGACAAAGCGACCTGCTCGACCCGCACATTCCGCAAAGCCAGCGCTCTGAGCGCTGCGGCGTAGTGCGGGTTGGGTTCGAACGTCAGAACATCGCGCGCCAGCTCGCTGAGATGATACGTGTAGGAACCGATGTTGCCGCCGACATCGACCGCCGTTTTGGCTTTGGAGCTGAGACCGGGCAACAGGGTCAGCTCGTATTCTCCAGTATAGCGACGCTCTTTCCAGAAATGATATTGCCTGCGCAAGCGCTTCAGATTGGATATGAACGACGGCAAGGCGTAATTCCTAAGACGGGTCGCTCGAAGACGATATTTCGGAGAACAGAAAGCTGTCAGTCCTGCCACATACAAAGTATTTATGCGGCGGCAATTCCTGGGGTCAAGCGCATTTGCGGCAAATCCGGCTCTGACGCCCGCGACCGGGTCAGAGGCTTTTCTTAAATGAGAGTTGCTTTGGTCGGCTTCAATTTCGCTGAGATCGTTGCCCGACTTGCCTTGGGCTTGGCTGGCGAGCACGAGGTCTTCGCCTTTGTCTCGGACAAGGCCGCCGAGCGGGAATTGACCGTCTCTTTGCGCAGCGCGCTGGAGGCGGCGGTGACCGTCGCTTACCTGCCGCCGGCGGATCGCAAACTCATGGTCTGGCATGGCTTCCAGCTCGCGCGGCGGCTTCGCCGCGCCGCCGTCGACGTGGTCCATGTGCAGGAAGCTTCGGCTTGGACCGTTTGGGCGGCGCGCCGCTTCCAGGCCAAGCGCCGCGAAGCGTTCGTGCTCACGGTGCACGATCCCGCGCCCCACTTCGGCGACGAGCCTATCGCCGCACGCACGCAATGGGCGAACCGTCGCTTGCGGCGCGAGGCGGACGCCATCATCGTCCATGGCGAGGCTCTGGTGCGCGCCATGGAAGCGCTCGAGCCGGGCGTCGCTGGCCGCGTCTTTTCCGTCGCGCACGGGGCGCTTGGGGAGGCGGGCGCCGCCGAGCCGCCCCCGGGCGCCGGCCGGTTCCTGTTTTTCGGGCGCATACAGGCCTACAAGGGCCTCGGGGTCCTTCTCGACGCGGTCGAGATCTTGGCCCGCGATGGCGCATCGTTCGAAGTCGTCATCGCCGGCGTCGGCGACGACTTGAACGCGCATCGGACGCGGATCGCGCGGCTCCCTCAAGTCCGGCTCGACGAATGCTATGTCCCCGCCGACGAGGTAGGTCCGCTGTTCGCAAGCGCGGATGCGATCGTCATGCCCTACCTCGAGGCCACCCAGAGCGGCGTGGGAGCCCTGGCGATGGCGGCGGGCCGCGGGGTGATCGCGACCGCCGTCGGCGCGGTCGGCGAGGTCGTGCGCAACGAAGAGCAAGGGTTGATCGTGCCGCCCGGCGACGCCGTCGCTCTGGCGAAGGCGATGGCGCGCGTGCTCAGCGAGAACGGCCTCGCCGCCCGGCTTGGCCAGCACGCCGCGCGCACCGCGAAGGACGCGCTCAACTGGCAGAAGGCGGCCGCGGCGACGGTCGCTGTCTACGAGCGCGCTTTTCGGTTTCATGCCGAGGGCCGCCGCCGCCCGAAACTTTTCTAAGCAGCCGCGAATTCCATGTCCGCCAAGCCGAAGATCGTTTTCGTCATCGCCAAGGCGGAGATCGGCGGCGCGGAAATCCACACTATGGACCTCGCCGCAGGCCTTCGGACGCGCGGCTTTGCGACCGCGGTCTTCGCAATCAAGCACGGACCGGCGGCGGCAAGAGGGGATGTCCTGACGCCGGATGAGCGCTGTTCGTTGCCGCGTCGGGGGCGCGACTTGCGGCGGCTGATCGCAACGGAGCGTTTTGACGTCGCCGTGGGCGTGAACCTGCGGGCGATGGCCGTCGTCGCGGCCGCTCGGCTCGGTCTGGGAAAGGCGCCAAAGACGGCGGGCATTCATCATTCCACGACGCCACGCAACGTCAAGGAAGACCTCGTCCAGTTCAGCCATCTCCCAATCTGCCATGCGCTGGATCGCTTCATTTTCATCTCCGAAAACCAACGGCGCTATTGGCGCGGGCGCGGCCTGGCCCCCGCGCGGGCGCTGACGATCCTCAACGGCGTCGATCTCAGCCGTTTCTCCCCCTCCGTCCGCGAGCAAAACCGTGGCACAGCGCGCGCGGCGCTGAATTTCGCGCCGGACGACGTGGTCGTCGCTATGAGCGCGGTGTTCCGGCCGGAAAAGAACCATCGCCAGGCGCTCGAAGCGCTGGCGCGGCTTCGCGCTGCAGGCCGCCCGGTCAAGGCGCTGCTGATCGGCGACGGCCCTTGCCGGCCCGCCATTGAGGCGCAGGCGCGAACGCTCGATTTGACCCACGATATCGTCATCACCGGCCTCCAAGCCGATGTACGGCCCTCTCTGGCCGCCGCCGACGTCGGCTTGAACTGCAGCACGGCGATCGAGACGCTGTCGTTGTCGGCGCTGGAGATGCTCGCCATGGGCGTGCCGATGGCGATGAGCGACATCGGCGGCGCCTCGGAGATCGTCGACAGGGCGTGCGGCGCGCTGTTCCCCGTCGGCGAGCTCGACGCGATGAGCGGCGCGCTGGCGCGGTTCTTCGATCCCGAAGTGCGGGCGCGCGCTGGCCGCGCCGCGCGGGCGCGCGTCGAAGCGGCGTTCGACCAGACGACGATGTTCGATCGCTATGCCGAAGCGTTTGCGCTTTTGGCCGCTGAAATCCCCCGAAATTTGCCCTTTTCCGAAGCCAAAAACTAGCGAAGCCTTTGAAATCAAACGATTACACTCCGCGCAGGGTGTTTGAATGATTTCAAAGGCTTGGCTTGACGAAAAGATTTGTCTGAGCCTGGCACATCGCGTGTTTTCAAGGGGTTGCGGGGCAAAATCCTTGGTTTTGCGCCCTCAAGGCCGCCGTCCGCGCCTTCGCGAGCGGGCTGGGAATGCACTCGTGCGGGCTTACGGACAGCGGTAGCGGGCTTTGCATAAAAGGATGGTAGCATGTATTCTGAAAAATACAAAGCACTAAATTTCGGTGACACGACCGCCTTTACCCATTTCTTCCGCCCTGCTAGCCTCTCCGCCATGACCCGCATCGCCCGCATCGTCATTCCCGGCGTTCCTCATCACGTCACCCAACGCGGCAACCGGCGGGAGCGGGTGTTCTTCTCGGATCAGGATTACGCGCTCTACCGCGATTGGCTCGGCGAATCCTGCCGTAAGTTCGGCGTGGCGGTCTGGGCCTACTGCCAGATGCCGAACCACGTGCATCTGATCCTTGTGCCTTCCGACGCCGAGGGCCTTGGGCTTGCGCTGGGCCGCGTCCATCGGCTCTACGCCGGGTTCGTCAACGCCCGATCGCGCCAGACCGGCCACCTTTTTCAGGGCCGTTTTGGTTCCGTGCCGATGGATGAGGAGCACCTTTTGCGCGCGGCGCGCTATGTCGCGCTCAATCCGGTGCGGGCGCAATTGACGGCCAGAGCCGCCGATTGGCCGCATGCCAGCGTGGCCGCGCATCTGAACGGCGCTGACGACGGGCTTGTGACCGTTCGGCCCCTGCTCGACCGCATTTCCCGCTTCGCCGACCTCTTGGAGACCGACGCTGACGATCCCGCCTTCGCGGCCTTCCGGCGCAGCGCGTTGATCGGCCGCCCTTTGGGCTCCGCGGCCTTCGTGCGCGCCGCCGAGGCCCATCTCGGGCGGGCGCTCGCGCCAGCCAAGCGCGGACGTAAGGCGAAGATGAGCGGGGTCGGCGAGGGCGGGGGATCTTAAAGGGGGAAAGGCGTGGACTGCACCCCTCTTGTGAGACAGTCTAATTCGGTGACAAGGCGGTGGTCAGCGTTTGGTTCTGCGATCTCAGCTTTGCGAAACTCCGCTTCGAAAGCAACGGGCGACTTGTAGCCGAGCGCGGAGTGCAGGCGGTCGGCGTTGTAGACGTTTTCGATGAAGGGTTCGATGTTGGCGCGGGCGTCGTCGAGGTTGGCGTAGGCGCTGCCGTCGACTTCCTCGGCCTTCAGGGTCTTCATGAAGCTTTCGGCCTTGGCGTTGTCGTAAGGGTTGCCCGGCCGGCTCATGCTGCGCTGGAAGCCGCGCTCGTCCAGCCGCGCCGCGTATTCGTTCTGACGCGTATTGCACGCCGCGGTCGGAATGGTGGATGAGGCCTGGCGGAGGGTTGCGCGCGGCGATCGCCATGTCGAGCGCGGCCAGGGCCAGACGGGCCTCCAGATGATCGTCGATGCGCATAGCCGACGACCTTGCGCGAGAAGGCGTCGAGCACGACGGCGAGATAGACGAAGCCTTCGGCGAGCCGGACGATAGGTGATGTCGGCGACCCAGAGCTGATCGAGGCCGGTCGGTTCGAGCCTGGCGCGCCAGGTTGGGCGCGATCTGCGAACTTGTGGCGGCTGTCGGTGGTTGGCGGAACGAACGGCTTTCGGCGCAGGCTAAGCAGATTGTCGGCCCGCATCAGCCTGAGCACGCGCTTGGCGTTGACGATTCTGCCTTCGTCCCTCAGCCGCCGCCTTGCGATCGTTCCCAGGTCATTTTTTCGATGACTTGGAAGAGATGGGCGCGCCGCTCCCGCGGCGCTTCTCGTCCCATGACCGCAAGGCCTCGCGAAAAAAATCGAGGTCCAGCTGCTGGCGTCCGACCAGACGCTCAAGCTCGGCGATGCGCGCCTTGGCTTTGACCAGATCGTCGGGCGGTCGCGCCTCGGGCGGCCCGGAGGCGGCCGCCGAAGGGCCGTCCGAGGCGCGACCGGGCTTCGGCCCCCGCCTCTGGTTCAACCCCGCCGCCCCCAGCGCTCGATAGGCCGCACGCCACTCGTAAAGCGACTTGCGCAAAACCCTGGAGTCCTTCGCCACGTCCGCAAGCCGCTCGCCGCCCGCGATCCGAGCCAACAAAGCCAGCTTCTCTTCCGTCGAAAGTTGTTGCGACATCGTCCAGTCCAGGCTCCTCAAAAGGGCCTGTCACTGAATTAGCCTTGTCTCACTTCAGGGGTCCACTCCAACGCCTCGTCCCCTCATCTACCGAGAGATACGTCTCTCTCCGGGAGAGGGAGGACGCGCTCTTCAGTCCGGGTGGGGCCCTTCAAGGGCGTTCTCAAGAACCTGACCGGTGGTGGCGTCGACGCCGACTTCCTGCGTTCCTTTTCCTTCGCGGATGTCGAAGGAATAGCGCAGGCCGGAGCCGCCGCTTTCGCGCTCCAGTTCTTCGTCGGTGATGCGACCGGGGTGCGCCTTCAAGGCGATGTCGCGCGCCTGTTTGATGTCAATCTTCGCCTGCGAGGCCAATTCCTGGCCGGTATAGGCGAGAACGGGCGTCAAGCTCGCGGCAAACGCCACGCAGCCAGAGGTTACAAATAGAATCGTCAATTTGCTTGTCATGCCGGACTCCTCAGAGCCTACCCGGGCGGGGCAGGCTTGCCCTGCAACTCTGGCGTGTGATGTTGGCGACACCGGGCCGGAATGTCGGCGCTGGCCTGAGCTTCCGCACGCCAAATAAGGCTGCGCCTTACGTCAAGTCCGAATTTCTTCGTCAGGTCCGCTCCGCTCCCTATTTTGGAAACAGGAACGTAATGGCTAGCCTCGCGCCGAAACCCTTGGGACCGTTGTTGGGGCTGGCCGCATAGTAGCGAACGCCAAGCGCGAGGCTGACCGGCGGCGTGCCGAACCTCACCAATTTAGAAACAACGGCGTAGAGCGGAACCGTCCATTGCTTGGCTTGCCAATTGTAGGCGGACTCGGTGTTGAGCGAGGACGTCCACTGGTCCTTTGTCGTGTAGGAGATGAAAGGCTGCAGATAGGTCGTGTTGACCGGCGGGGCGCCGCTTTGGGTGCTGGCATACGACCAAATGTGATTGGCGAGGCCGCCAAACGTCCATCCGCCGCTTTGCTTCAGGGCGACATCGGTGAGCCCCGCGCCCCACTGATGCGCTGTTAAAGGCGGATCGCTGCCCGCCGGTAGCAGGAATTTCGGCCCGGCGCCCCAAATGATGCCATTTCCCGTGGGTTGGTTCGGCGACAAGAACAGGCTCTGCGACACGTTTTGCGTTTCTCAGCCGCCTGCCATCTCTTTCGTTCACGCCCAGCCCCCTTACTTCTCTAGGATCGCCGAGGCCCCTAACCTCGCGACCACGATCACAACTATTCGAACCAACTCCCATCGGCGGGCGCGAATCCGCCGCAGGCTCCTTAAGACGCGCACGCCGAAGAATTGGGTCGCCTAGTGGGCAAAATCCGCGGAACGATCCTCGACGTCCTCGGTGCGCACGCGGTCGAGCGGGAAGGTCGAAACCGCTTTGGCGTTGAAGTCGAGTTTGCTGAAGTCGACGCTGCGCAGCCGCCGATCGTACATCGTCCAATAATAATAGACTTTGTTATGGGTGTCGGCGATCACGGACCATTGGGTATAGCCGAGATGAAAATCCTCAGGACTCGCGCCTTCGCGAACGAGCCCCTGCGGAATGTCAAAATTGTTCAGCATTGTCGAGGCGGCGCTGACGCCGGCCGCGGCGTCCTTGACGGGCGCCATCGTGTTGACGAAAGCGACGGCGCGGATGAAGCGCGACGGCGGCGTGAAATCGCCGGGGAGGCCAAGCATCCCGCTCCCGGCGCCGAACGGCGCGAGCGAGACGCCGTCGATGGCGCGCGACGGCGACGCCCCAACCGGTTGCAGATTGGCGTAGTTGCGCAAGTTCAGGAGATGCCAATCATACTCCGGCGAGTTGGTCATTGCGCCGACCTTGTTGTCGTAAATCGAGAGCACGCCTTTGACGTATTCGATCACGATCGACGCGCCCGTCGCGTCGGTGACGATGTGGTGGATTGGGATCGGGGTCCCGAACGCTTTTTCGATTTCTTCGTTGCGCACGACGTGGATCTTGCTCATCGCTTCGCGGACTTCGCCGACGGTCGCGTAGTTGCTGAGGAGGTAGTTGGCGAGATCGACGCTGCTGACCGACGAGGCCTGTTGATCCGCGCTCGTCTCTTGGAACCCGGCGAAGCCCGGAAAGAACAGCACGCCGACAGTAAGGCCGGCTTCGTTCATGCCATCGGTTGCGTAGGGTAGTCCGGCGGCGTTGACGCCGACATAGCCATAGCGGTTCTTCCATTCTAGGCCGGTCTTGCCGCCGCCGAGCGGCGACTTGAACGCCGTTCCGTGCGGAACGAGCCCCAATTCGGAATGGAGGTCCGAGGCGCCCCATTCCATGGTGCGGGCGTAGATCGCGGTTCCGTCTTGCGTCTTGAAGACGAGCGCGGTGCAGGCCTCTGCCGGTAAGGCGCTCACGCCGAGGAAGAGGCCAGCCATCGCGCTTGCGACAACTTTGGTTGCGTGGGTGGATCGCGTCATCGAAATCGCCTCCGACTTTAGGGTTCGCTCATGAGCTGGCGGCGTCAGGCAGCCTAGCTTTCGGGGAGCCAGTTACCAGAGCATCGGACGGACCTTTGTCGTTATTTCCACAATGTCGAGTTTTATTGCGTCGGGGTGGCGACAATGCAGGGGTCAATTTGGAAAAGGCGGTCGTGTCACCGAAATATGGAAAAGGCGGTCGTGTCACCGAAATAGTGCGATGCCTCAAAGCCGAGCTCATGATGCGGCCTATCCCCGCGAACCCGCCCCAAAACACGAGGCTTTGGCGGCCACCATGCGACCGTCAAAAGCGGCCATGGTCGCTGCGATCGCCCTGCTTACCACGCTGATCGCGTTCGGGAATCTCACGGACTACGGGACCAATTGGGCCTTCGTGCCGCATGGCCTGTCGATGGACACTACGTTCCCCATTTCCACCACCCCTTATCGCGCCGTGACCGACTCCACGCTGAAAACTGCCGGCTGTTGGCTGCTCATCGCGGCCGGAGGCTGCCCGACCCGTGAGGGCGATACGACGTCATTCTCCTGAGTTGTCAGGCAACCGCGCGAGGGCGATCGCGCGCGAGGTCAGGCAGTCCCGGGACGGTTCCGCGAAGGCTCCGCGGCGGACGGCCTCGGCCATCTCTTCAAGGAGCTTTGCGCCAAGCTTGAGCGGAGGAATGCAGACGTGCGCCGCAGGAAGCGCCTGCCGCTTCCCGTCGCCGTCATCCTCCCTGGTTCCTTCTTTTAACGAAGGATCGTCGTGCATTGAACGGTTTGTCCCCCCCGGACACCATTTTGTGATTCGCATAACACGGGATGCGGGGGAAGGGGAGGCGGGAACCACCTATGCGACTGTTACGGCGCGAAGGTGAATGTGACGTTGATCGCCTCGGGGACTTGCTTGAACTCTTTGGCGATCGCGACTTTGGTCGCGGCTTCAATCTCCGGAAGCGTCTTGTCCTTTGGCGTCTCGCTGAAAAACACCGTGACCTCAGTGAGCAGGCCGCCGCGCCACTTGAAGCTGACGAGGGTTTTTACGATGAGGCTCGCCTGGAGGTCGTTTTCGACCGCCGCGGCCTCCGCAAATCCTTGCGTGACCGTGCTGGCGCTGCCGCAGGCGGCGAGGGTCAGCGCGGCGGCCAGGAGCAGGCCGGTTGTTTTCATACGCACCTCCTTAGCCCAAACCGCGCGACCGCAATGACCGCCTCAAACGACGAGCGCGATGGCGAAGCCGTCCCAGCCCTTGGCGCCGACGGTCTGCATGCCTACCGCCGACAATTTGGGCTCCTCGGCGATGGTCTCGAACAGCGAGCGGGCGCCGCGGACGTTGGAATCGCGCGAGCTAGCGTTCGCGAGTTCGCCGCCGCGCACGACGTTGTCGCAAACGATCACCGCGCCTTTGCGGGCGAGCCGCACGGCGGCTTTCAGGTAGTTGGCGTTGTTCGGCTTGTCGGCGTCGATGAAGATGAAATCGAACGGCGCCGCGCCCTCGCGCTCAAGCGCGGCAAGGCTTTCGAGCGCGGCCCCGAGGCGCACTTCGGCGACCGACTCAAGCCCTGCTCGGGCGAGGTTGCGCCGTGCGACGTCTGCGTGCTTGGGCGAAAGCTCCAGGCTGATGAGACGCCCGTCGGGCGGTAAGGCGCGGCCGAGCCAGATCGAGGAATAGGCCCCGAGCGTTCCGATCTCGAGGATGCGCTTGGCGCCGATCATCCGCGCCAGCAGTTGGAGGAACTTGCCTTGGGACGGAGAGACGTCGATCGCGGGCAGGCCGGCGGTATGATTGGCCTCGCGCGCCGCATCGAGCGCGGGATCGGTCAGGCTTAGCACCGTCTCGAAATAGTCGTCGACTTCGGTCCAACGCGCTTCGCTCATTGCAACGCTCCCTCCCGATATTTGGTTTTCGCGCGCTCTAGCCGCCGAACACCACCGTCTTCGTTCCATTGAGCAAGACGCGATCTTCGAGCACGTGGCTCAACGCGCGCGCCAGCACGCGGCGTTCGATGTCGCGGCCCTTGCGCACAAGATCCTCCGGCGTGTCGCGGTGCGAGATGCGCTCGACGTCCTGCTCGATGATCGGCCCTTCGTCGAGGTCGGACGTCACGAAATGCGCCGTCGCGCCGATCAGCTTCACGCCGCGCGCATGCGCTTGATGGTAGGGCTTCGCGCCCTTGAAGCCAGGCAGGAAGGAATGGTGGATGTTGATGCAGCGCCCGCGCAATTTCGCGGTGAGCCCATCGGACAGCACCTGCATATAGCGCGCAAGCACCACCACGTCGGCGTTGGCGGCGCGCAAGATCGACCACACCTGCGCCTCCTGCTCCAGCTTGGTCTCCTTGGTGATCGGCACATGGTGGAACGGGATGCCGGCGAAGTCGATGCTGGCGTAGGTCTCGCGCGGGTAATTGGCGAGGATGCCGACGATCTCCATCGGCATTTCGCCGCTGCGCCAGCGATAGAGCAGATCGACCAGGCAATGGTCGAAACGCGACACCAGCAACACCACCCGCTTTTTGGCGCTCTCGGCGCGCAGCGACCAACTCATCTTGAACGTCTCGGCGATCGGCGCGAACCGGCTCCTAAAGCTCTCGAGATCGGCGGTAGCCGCGGAATTGAAGACAACGCGCATGAAAAAGTCGCCGGTCTCGACGTCGTCGAACTGCTGAGCGTCGAGAATGTTGAAGCCGCCGTCGAACAGCGCCGTCGAGACCTTCGCGACAATGCCGGGACGGTTGGCGCACGACAGCGTGAGGATCGAACGGGAGGGCAGGGGAGCGCGAGTGGAGGTCATGGACGGGGCCTAGCCGGGCGCTCGCGCCGCGCGCAAGGGCTATTTCGGGCCGACGCTGCGCATGAGGTCCTCGACGCTTGGAAGAATGGCCTTAACGATAATGGCGACGCCCTCCTTGGTCGGATGCATGCCGTCGGCCTGGTTCAGTTTGGGATCGCCGGCGACGCCCGCCAGGAAGAAGGGGTAGAGCGCGGCGGACGTGGCCGTCGCCAAGTCCGGATACATAGCCTGGAAGGCGTCGCGGTAATCCTTGGGCAGGTTCAGCGGCGCCGCCATGCCGGCGATCAGCACCTTCATTTTCAAGGCGGCGGCTTTTTTCAGGATCTCGTCGATCGCCGCTTTCGCCGGCGCCACCGGCTGGGCGCGCAGCATGTCATTGGCGCCCAATTCCACGATCAGCGCGTCGCCGTCGGGCGGCACGCTCCAATCAAAACGCGCGAGCGCGTCCTCCGCCGTGTCGCCAGAAACGCCTGCGTTGACGACGTCCACGTCGAAGCCGCCGGCCTTGAGCGCGGCGCCAAGCTGTTCGGGAAAGCCTTCGCCGGCCTTCAGGCCGTAGCCGGCGCTGAGGCTGTCGCCGAGCACGACGAGTTTGAGCGGCTTTGCCTCGGCGGCGCCCGCGCCCAGTGCGACAAAAAGCGCGGCTGCCTGGACGCAGCGGCCGATCGCCCCATATGAGGACGCCGCAGAGCTGAGAAACCCGGGTTTCATGTCGACACCGATCATCGCCTTGAAAGACATCGATTTAAGCCTGGGAGAGGGCGCCGCGCGGGTGCATATCCTGCGCCAAGTCTCCCTGACAATCGAAGCGGGCGAATCTGTGGGCATCGTCGGCGCCTCGGGCTCGGGCAAGTCGACGCTGCTGATGGTGCTGGCCGGCCTGGAGCGGCCGGATGCGGGACGCGCCGAGATTTACGGCGCTGAAGTTTCCGCGCTCGACGAAGATGCATTGGCAAAGTTCCGTGGCCGGCGCATCGGCGTGGTGTTTCAGGCCTTCCACCTCATTCCCACCATGACGGCGCTCGAAAACGTCGCGGCGCCTCTGGAGCTGGCGGGCGTGAGCGGGCCGCTCGTCCGTGCCCGCGAAGAACTCGCCCGCGTCGGCCTGAGCCATCGCGCCTCGCACTATCCCGCGCAGATGTCCGGCGGCGAGCAGCAGCGGGTGGCGCTGGCCCGCGCTCTGGCGCCGCGCCCGGCGATCCTGCTAGCGGACGAGCCGACCGGCAATCTCGACGACGAGACCGGCAAGGCGATCGCCGACCTGCTGTTCGACGCGGAGACGCGGCGTGACGCTACGCTTGTCTTGGTCACCCACGATTCCGCGCTCGCCGCCCGCTGCGGCCGCGTGCTGCATATGCGCGACGGCGTGTTCGCCGCCGCGGCCTGACGCTTGCGCCTTTTCACCATCCTTCGCTTCGCCCTGCGCGACCTGCGCGGCGGCCTCGGCGGCTTGCGGGTGCTGATCGCCTGCGTCGCCCTCGGCGTGTTCGCCATCGTCGCCGTGAACACGCTCGCCGGCTCGCTGCAGCGGGCGATCAGCGAGGAGGGGCGCATGCTGCTCGGCGGCGACGTCTCGTTTTCGCGGATGAGCCGCGACCTGCAGCCGGACGAGCAGAAGTATCTCGAAAACTTGGGAAGCGTTTCGACCATCGTGACGCTGCGGGCGATGGCCCGCGACACGTCGGGCGAGGCGGCGCTGGTTGAAGTGAAGGCGGTGCCGGAGGATTGGCCGCGGCTCGGGACGGTCGCGCTGAGCCCGGAGCAAAGCGTCGCCGACGCCCTGGGCAAGCGCGACGGCGTCGACGGCGCCGCGGTCGAGCAAGCCCTGCTCGACCGCCTCGCCATCAAGGTCGGCGATCGCATCAGCATCGGCGACGCCCAATTCGTCATCCGCGCGGTGCTGGTGTCGGAACCTGATCGGCTGGCGTTCGGCGTCGGCTTCGGCTCGCATGTGCTGGTGTCGCGCGCGGCGCTCGCCGTGAGCGGCCTCACCGGGCAGGATTCGCTGGTGCGCTTCACCAGCCGCGTGGCGCTGGCGGCGCGCCGCGGTGGACGCGCCCGCCCTGCAAAAGGCGCGTCGACGATACGCTCGCCAAATTTCCGGATGCGGCGTGGGAGACGCGCACGCGCGACAACGTGTCCCCCGATTTCGCCAAGAGCATCGAACGCTTCGCCGAATATCTGACGCTGGTCGGCCTGTTTTCCCTGATCGTCGGCGGGGCCGGCGTCGCCATTGCGGCGCGCGGTTTTGTCGCGCGCAAGCGGCCGACGCTGGCGATCTTGAAGAGCCTTGGCGCGAGCGGCGGCGAAGCGGCGGGGATGCTGATCCTCGAGTTTCTCATCGTCGCTGCGTTCGGGGTTTTGCTCGGCGGCGCGCTTGGGCGAAGCCGTGCCGTTCGTCGCGGCTGGCGCGCTTGGCGCTTTGCTGCCCGTCCCCCTCGCGCCTGCGCTTGACCCGCTCGCTTTCGCCTATGGCGCGCTCTACGGCCTCGCGACCGCCTTGGTTTTCGCTCTGCCGGCGCTGCGGGCGCGCGCACGCGGAAAAGCCGATGGCGACGTTTCGCGGCATGCTGAGCGAGGGGAATGTCACCACCCCCTGGCGCTACCCCGTCGGCGCCGGCCTTGCGTTGCTGACGTTGATCGCGGCGGCGACGATCGGCAGTCCGCAGCGCGGCGTCGCCATCGCCGTGGTTGTGGCCTCGCTGGGCTCGGTCGTCGCGCTCTGGGCTTTCGGCATCGCTCTGCGCAGGATCGCGCGCCGGCCCTTGGCCGTCGGATTCGCCTGGCGCTATGCGCTCGCCAACATCGGCCGGAAGGGCTCGCCCGCGCCGTCGGTGCTGATGGCGCTCGGACTCGGCTTTGGCGTGCTGATCGCGCTGACCTTGATCGACGCCAATATGCGCGCGCAGCTAGCGACCGTCGCGGCGGGGCAGACCCCGGCCTATTATTTCCTCGACGTACGGTCGCGGGAGGCTGCTGAGTTCCAGGGCTTTTTGAGCGAGCAGGCGGCGCAAGGCAAAGTGATTTCCGTGCCGATGCTGCGCGGCCGTATCGTCAAGCTCAACGGCGTCGGCGCCGAGAGCATCCACGCCAAGGATTCGGTGAGCTGGGCGCTCGACGGCGACCGCGGCATCACGTTCGCCGAAAGCCCGCCCGAGCACGCTGCGATCACCGAAGGCGCCTGGTGGGACGCCGCCTATTCCGGGCCGCCGCTGGTTTCGTTCGAGGACGGCGTCGGCAAAGGGCTGGGGCTGAAGCTCGGCGACACCATCGAAGTCAACGTGCTAGGGCGGCCGATCACCGCGAAAATCGCCAATTTCCGTAAGGTCGACTGGCGCAGCTTCGCCATCAACTTTGTCATGGTGTTCTCGCCCAACACCTTTCAGGGCGCGCCGTATTCCGATCTGGTCAGCCTCACCTTCGCCGATGGCGGCGATGGGCCGCACGGGCTGGTGCGCGCCGTGGCGACGAATTTTCCCGACGTCATAGCGATTTCCGTGCGGGAGGCCATCGCTACGGTCGATGCGCTCGTGGCGAATTTGGCGCTGGCGATCCGGCTGATCTCGCTGCTGGCGCTGGCCTCGGCGATTTTCGTGCTGGCGGCGGCGTTGTCCGTCGACCGCCAGCAGCGGGAGCGCGAGGGGGCGATTCTGAAAGCGGTCGGCGCCACCCGGGGCGTGCTGCTGAAGGCGGCGGCCTGCGAATACGCGATCCTGGGGGCGGTGGCGGCGATCGTGGGGTCCGTGCTCGGCGCCATCGCCGCGGCGATCGTCGTCATCACCTTGTTCGACCTCGCCTTCTTCCTGCCGGTGCTTCCCTTCGTCGGCGCGCTGGTCGCGGGGCCCGTAATCACGGTGGTCTTTGGCTTGGCGGGCACCTGGCGGTCGCTCAGCATCAGGCCCGCGCAGGTTTTGCGCGATTTATAACGAAGCTGTGCTCTGGTTAGGGGGAAGCCCCCTTGTGTGAGGGTTAACAGACCCACAATTAAGCATGGACGGTCGAAGTGCCTTAGGTTTGCCGGGTTGACTTGGCATTTCGGGCATTGAGGCTTAAATTGCCGCGGAATGACGGTGCGTCCTTAGCAGGGCGGCTCCGTCCAGGAGCCAGTACGTGAACGCCAATCTTCGGAATTTCGCGCTCTGGGTGATCATCTTCCTGCTCGTGCTTGCGCTGTTTTCGCAGTTTCAGGGCATCGGACCGAAGACCACCACGAGCGAAATCACCTTCAGCCAATTGCTCAGCGACGTCGACGCCGGCAAAGTGCATGACGTGACGATCGCCGGCCCGGATATTTCGGGCCATTACAAGGATAACCGGACGTTCCAGACCTATGCGCCGAGCGATCCGGCGCTGGTCGAGAACCTCTACAAGAAGGACGTGCAGATCACCGCCCGGCCGCAGTCGGACGGCGGCTCGTGGCTGATGACGATCATCTCCAGCCTGCTGCCAGTGCTGATCATCATGGGCTTCTGGTTCGTGATGTACCGCCAGTTCCAGGGCGGCGCTGGCAAGGCGATGGGTTTTGGCAAGTCGAAGGCCAAGCTGCTCAATGAAGCGCAAGGCCGGGTGACGTTCGAGGACGTTGCCGGCGTCGATGAGGCCAAGGAAGACCTGCAGGAAATCGTTGAATTCCTGAAGGACCCGCAAAAATTCCAGAAGCTGGGCGGACGGATTCCGCGCGGCGTGTTGCTGGTCGGCCCTCCAGGCACCGGCAAGACGCTGACGGCGCGCGCCGTGGCCGGCGAAGCCAACGTGCCGTTCTTCACCATTTCCGGTTCGGACTTCGTCGAGATGTTCGTGGGCGTCGGCGCCAGCCGCGTGCGCGACATGTTCGAGCAGGCCAAGAAGAATGCGCCTTGCATTATCTTCATCGACGAAATCGACGCGGTCGGCCGCCATCGCGGCGCGGGCCTCGGCGGCGGCAACGACGAGCGCGAACAGACGCTCAACCAGTTGCTGGTCGAGATGGACGGCTTCGAGCAGAACGAAGGCATCATCATCGTCGCCGCCACCAACCGGCCCGACGTGCTCGATCCGGCGCTGCTGCGCCCGGGCCGCTTCGACCGGCAGATCGTGATCTCCAACCCCGACTTCGTCGGCCGCGAGAAGATCCTTCGCGTCCACGTTCGCAAGGTGCCGCTGGCGCCGGACGTCGACCTCAAGACGGTCGCGCGCGGCACCCCGGGCTTCTCGGGCGCCGACCTGATGAACCTCGTGAACGAATCCGCGCTGCTCGCCGCCCGCCGCGGCAAGCGGGTGGTGACGCGCACCGAGTTCGAAGACGCTCGCGACAAGATTCTGATGGGAGCGGAGCGCCGCACCCTGATGATGACGGACGAGGAGAAGAAGCTGACCGCGTATCATGAAGCTGGCCACGCGCTTGTTTCGCTCTCGATGCCGGCTTCGACGCCGATCCACAAGGCGACGATCATTCCGCGCGGCCGCGCGCTGGGCATGGTGCAAAGCCTGCCCGAACGCGACCAGGTCTCGCAGAGCTACGAGCAATTCATCTCGATGCTGGCGATGGCCATGGGCGGCCGCGTCGCCGAAGAGCTCGTGTTCGGCAAGAGCAAGGTGACGTCTGGCGCGGCCAGCGACATCCAGCAGGTCACCAAGATCGCCCGCGCCATGGTCACCCGGCTCGGGTTCTCGGACAAGCTCGGCACGGTGATGTATGGCGAGAATCAGGACGAAGTGTTCCTCGGCTACACCATGGGCCGCCAGCAGACGATTTCCGAGGCGACCGCCGAGACGATCGACGCCGAAGTGCGGCGCTTTGTGCAAGAGGCGCACGACGACGCCACGCGGATTCTCACCGAGCGCCGCGCCGATCTTGAGACGTTGGCGACGGGCTTGATGGAGTTCGAGACCCTCTCGGGCGACGAAATCGTCGGCTTGTTGCAGGGCGTCAAGCCGGTGCGCGACACGGCGGAACCGCCGCCGCCGCCGCGCGCCGCTGTCCCCAGCGCCGGCAAGCCGCGCACCATCGGGCCGGATGCCGGTGGTCTGGAGCCCGCGCCGCAGACGTAAAGCGGCAGGTTTCGCCGAAGTTCTTAGAAAGCCCTTCCCACTCGGGAAGGGCTTTTTCGTTTCAGCGCCGCCGCGCCAGCTCGCTTTCGAGCCGGGCATAGAGCGCATTGTCAGGCGAGAAGATCTGCTCGACCTTGGCGACGACCACCGAAGCGGCGCCCTTCTCCATCAGCCATTCCGCCAGCGCGGCGCCCTTGTCGGCGGCGCATTGGATGGCGACCGCGCCGTCGGCGCCCGACGCGCGCCCGAGCGGCTTGAGAACGCCGAATTCCGACGGCGCAGCGTCGAGCGCGATGGCTTGCGGCTCCTTGAAGTAGGCGCGGAGTTCGACATCGTGTTGCGCGACTTCGGCCGCCGCGATGCGCGCCAGCAACGTCTTGGCGAACCGCAAAGCGCCCTCGTCCCACCGCGCGTTGAGCGAAGCGAACAGGCAGGCTTGCGAGCGCAGAATGACGCCGTCGTCGACGACCTTCAGTCCGTTGGCCGCCAGCGTCGCGCCGGAGGATGTGATGTCGACGATCAACTCGGCGGCGCCTGAGCTCGGCGCGCCTTCGGTGGCGCCCTGGCTCTCGACGATGCGATAATCGGCGACGCCGTGCTCGGCGAAGAAGCGGCGGGTCAGGTTCACGTATTTGGTGGCGACGCGCAGTTTGCGCTGCCGCCGATCGCGGAAGTCGGCGGCGACGTCCTCGATGTCGACCATGTTGGCGACGTCGATCCACGACTGCGGCGCGGCGACCACGACATTGGCGTAGCCGAAGCCAAGCCCGGCGACCTTGGCCACGTGGCTATCAGCATCGGCGATCTGCTCGCGGATGAGGTCTTCCCCGGTCACGCCCAGATGTGCGCCGCCGGCGGCAACCTTATCGGCGATCTCAGCCGCGGAGAGGAACAGCACTTCCACCCCGGGCAGGTTTGGAATCGCGGCCGTATAGTCCCGTCCGCCGCCGCCTTGTTTGAAATCGAGCCCGGCGCGCGCGAAGAAGGCCGCTGTCTGGTCCTTCAACCGGCCTTTCGACGGGAACGGCGAGAATGACCCGGCCAAGGTTCGCCGGCGGCATCGCATTCATCGCTGTGTCCTCGCCTCAAGCGGCCGGTCGATCGAAACCATCGCGCCGACCGCGGGCACGTCGGCGGGAGCGCCAAGCGCGCGCGCCAACGCGTCGTAGCGGCCGCCGCCGGCGATCGTGACGCCGCGGCTCGGCCGGCGAAATCGCGTCGAACAAAAAGCCCGAGTAATAATCCAGCGGGCGAAAGAAGTTCGTTGCGAAGTCCATATGCTCGAGGTCGAGGCCGAGCGCGGCGATGAAGCCAAGCCGCGATTCGAGCCGGTCCAGCGTCGCCTCGAGATCGAGCTTTGCGTCCTTGGCGAAGGCGCGCAACGATAGCACCGCGGCGTCGGGATCGCCGTGGATGCTCAAGAAGGTCTCGACGATCGCCTTGCGTTCGCCCGCCCAGCGGATCGTTGGCGCCGGTGTCCGCCTTGGACAGGAGGCGCTCGGAAATCTCGCCGATGCTCCGCCCGCCAATCGGCTTAATGCCGCTGATCGCTAGGAGATCCTGGACGAGCGACCGCGCGCCCTCGTGATCGCTCCGTTCCATCGCCGCGAGCACGCCGCCGTGAAGCGGCCCATGCGCGCTCGCCTGCGGGAGCAAGCTCGAGAGGCTCGACCCCTTGGCGAGGCCGCGGCGAATCCGCCGCGCCCAGCGCTGCGACACGCCGAGCCGGTCCAAGACGTCGTTGAGCAGCCGCGCGTCGCCTAAGCGAACCTTGAGTTCGCCATGGCCGATGAGGCGGGCGGCCTCGAGCGAATGGGCAAGGATTTGCGCGTCAGCCGCCTCAAGATCCTGGCCGCCGAACCATTCCAGGCCGACCTGACGCAGTTCCTGAGGGGCGGAGGCCGTCCCCAGAAATACCGGGCCGAAATAGCTGAAGCGCGCCTCCCGGCCGGCGGGACCGCCGCCCAAATAAGCCCGGCAGACCGGGATCGTATATTCCGGCCGCAGGCAATAGCCCTCGCCTTCGCCGGTCAGCAAAAGGTGCGATTTCAGCTCTTCGCCCAAGAGGTCGAGGAAGGCGGCGCTCGGCTGCAAAATCGCCGGCTCCAGCCGCGAAAAGCCGGCCGCCTCAAAGCGGGCGAGCGCCTTGCGCCCAGCCTCGATCAGGGCGACGGCCTCATCGGGAGCGTCCAAATCCATGGTCAACCTATCAAAACCCTGCCGTTCCGGCCGCGCCGCCGAGGTTTCAGGGGAGGTCCTATCAAGCGCCGCCCGACCATGCACGCGATTTGAAAAGGGAGAGTGAACGCGTGAGGGCGGGTCTTGGACAGCCCGCCGCCGGCCCCCCCTCACAGAAAGTGCAGGGAATCGCTCCTCGAGGACGGCGCAAGTCAGGCGGCCCGTCGAGAAGGCGGCGGTGTCGATGCTGACGCGATTATGCCGCACTTGAGGCTGGCTCGACGGGCGTATGGCCATGCAACACGACCTTGCCGAAATCCTGGTCCGACTGCAAAAACTCGTCGCGAATCCAGATCAAGTCATCGTCCGCTTGGCGATCGAGAGGCCGATTCGGACGCACGCCGGCGTGGCAAAAGAAATAGTCGCCCATTTCAAAATGCAGCGGCAGCGAGAACATTAGCCGGCGATGCGCGTCCGGCAGACCATTGCCGAACGTCGTCGCGACCCTGTCCAAGTTTTTGCCCAGCCGAAAATCCTCTGGTCGGCACGCCGTAGGATTTCAGCGTTTCGACGCCGCCCATCGACCGCCAATGCTCGCCGATTCCGGCTTGAGCAGGAAGTCGCGAAACAGCAGATCGTGATTCCCGCCGAGAGCGATGAGCCGCGCAGGGAAAAAGTTCGGCTGGTCAGATGGTCGAGCACGGTTTTGGTCGCCGGCCCGCGGTCGACGTAGTCGCCCAGCGTGACGACCGTCGCGCGAGCGACCGGCCGGGTCATCAGGTCGAGCGCAATGTTGTCACGGACCTGTTCCAGCAAATCCGCGCGGCCGTGGATGTCGCCAATGGCGTAGATGCGCTCGCCCTCCGGCAGGCGCGGCGTCCATCTTGTACGCGTCGCCGAAATTGAACGGGCGGCGCCCGGCGCCGACTGAGCCATCGCTTCGATCCGAGCTTCGACGAGGCGGGGCATATATCGGCGGCGCGAGCGCGGGTCGAGGGGCGATACGCCGCGAGTTGCTCACAGGCGCATTACGCCTCGCTTGTCACATGCGGCACGCGCTAGCGAGGCCGAAGCGGCCGCGCGAACCGACGTTCGCCGGGGTGTTTTTTCCGCGTGGCCCAATGCTGCCGACAAAACTTTGGATGGACATGACGTGGCGCGATTTCGAGCGCGCGGACATGGCCAAGGCGATTGCGGTTCTGCCTGTCGCCGCCGTCGAGCAGCACGGGCCGCATTTCCCGTCGGCACCGACGCCTTCATCAACGAAGGCCATCTCGCCCGCGCGATCGCGCTGACGCCGCGCGAACTCGACGTGCTTTATTTGCCGATGCAGTGGATCGGCGCCTCGTCCGAGCACCTTGGCTATCCCGGCACGCTGACCCTCTCGGCAGAAACGATCATCCGCGCTTGGACGGAGATCGGCGAGAGCGTCGCGCGCACCGGCTGCCGCAAGCTGATCTTCGCCAATTCCCATGGCGGCAATTCGCCGATCATCGACATCGTCGCGCGCGAATTGCGCATTCGCCGCGGCATGCTCGCTGTCAACGCCTCCTGGGCCCGCTTCGGCGCGCCCGAGGGCCTCTATTCCGAACACGAGCGCAAATACGGCGTCCATGGCGGCGACCGGGAGACCTCGCTGATCCTGGCGCTGCGTCCCGACGCGGTGAATCGCGCCGAGGCAAAGGATTTTGAAAGCGCGGCGAGCCGTATCGGCCGCAACTTCACCCATCTTAGCGTCACGCCCGCCGTTCGGCTTTGGCTGGCTGGCCAACGACCTCAACCCCGAGGGCGCAGTGGGCGAGGCCGGCAAGGCGACGCCGGCCAAGGGCGAGGCTTCGCTGCCTCCGCCGCGGCGGAATTCATAAACTTGCTGCGCGACGTCGCAGCTTTCGATCTCGCCCAATTGAGGCCTGGGCCGTTGGCGCGCCATGATTGAG
>CAVSSV010000050.1:0-157778 GCA_963730695.1 uncultured Pseudomonadota bacterium | reverse complement strand
CTCTGTGTACTGTAAGCCTGACAACTGCATTGCTGGTGCGCATCGCGGGAATCGCGCCCGATTGCGGCAGCTCGCCGACGATTAGGTAGCCGGTCTTGACCTTGTCGGCGCCCCATTTGGCGATCGCAGCTTGGGCGAGATACGAGCCGCCCATGAAGCCGGACTTCGGATTGTTGGCGCCGAAGAACGTCGCGCCCGGCATCGGAATGTCGATGGCGATGACCTTGGTCTTGGCGTCGTTCATCTTCTGCATGATCGTGGCGCCGAAATTGGCGTCGGTCTGGAATTCGATCACGGCGTCGACGTTGCGCTGAATGAAGCTTTCGGCGTTGGCGAGCGCGGTCGCGCCGTCCAGACGGTTGTCGACCACTTGCAGATCGATGCCGGCGGCCTTGGCGTTGGCGACGAGGCCTTCTTCGACCTTGGCGCAGAACGTGATGTCGCGCTGCAGATTGGCGAAGCCGATGACGAGCTGTTTGCCGTTGCGCGGCGCGGAAGCGGCGGCGGCGTCCTTGACCATCGCGGCAAGGTTGTCGGCGCTGATCATCGTGCCGTCATGCGTGGCGGGGTTGAAGCCGTGGAAGTCGTCGGCAAACGCCGCGCCGGCCAGCAATCCGGCGACGGCCAAGGCCAGAACAGTCGATCTCATAAGCCCGTTGGCGAGTCTCATGTGTTTCCTCCCTGCAGCGGTCAGGCTTGATTGAATTGGCCTGACCAATTAAGAACGCGGCATCATTAATACGCCTGTTTTGCTGACGCAAGCGGCTGGGGAGTGAAGCGTTTCGCGGCGTGCAGCGCCGTGTATCCGTGACAAGGAGCAGGCGATGGCGATTAACGAAAAGACGCTGAAAATCGTCGATGTGCGCGTGTTCACGGTGCGCGCGGAGGGGGCGGGCGGGGACTATCATCGGCAGGCCAAGGGCCATTGGCTGATCGACTCGCTGATCGCCAACCCGATGTCGGGCCATGCCGACTACAAGGCCAGCCGCACCTCTTGGGGCATCGGCGTTCTCGGCTCCATCGTCGTCGAAATCGAGACCGCGGGCGGCCATGTCGGCGTCGCGACGGGCTTCGGCGGCCCGCCGGCGTGTTGGCTGATCGCCAACCACTTCAAGCGGTTTCTGATCGGCGCCGACGCGCGCAGCGTCAATTTGATCTGGGACCAGATGTTCCGCGCCTCGATGTTCTATGGCCGCAAGGGCATGCCGATCGCCGCCATCTCGGTCGTCGATCTCGCGCTATGGGACCTCATCGGCAAAGCGCGCGGCGAGCCGGTGTATCAGCTCATCGGCGGCCTCTGCCGCGAGGAGATATCGCTTTATTGCACCGGCCCGCGGGCCGACGCCATCAAGAGCATGGGCTTTTGGGGAGCCAAAGTCCCGCTGCCGCATGGGCCCGCCGATGGCGAACCCGGGTTGAAGCGCAACGTCGAGTTCCTAGCCGCGCATCGCGAGAGCGTCGGCCCGGATTTCCCACTGATGGTCGATTGCTACATGTCGCTGACGGTGTCGTACGCGGTGCGCCTCGCGGAGAAGTGCAGGCCGCTCGACATCTATTGGTGGGAGGAGGCGCTGCATCCCGACGACGTCGAGGGCTTTCAACAACTGCGTCAGGCCCACCCGACGCTGAAGTGGACGACCGGCGAGCATGAATACGCCCGCTATGGCTTTCGCCGCCTGATCGAAGGCCGGCTGATCGACGTACTGCAGCCGGACGTGATGTGGATCGGCGGCTTAAGCGAATTGCTGCGCGTGGCGGCGCACGCCGACGCCTACGATCTGCCGGTGGTGCCGCACGGCTCGGGGCCGTATTCCTACCACTTCAACGCTTCGCGCCCGAGCGCGCCGTTCTGCGAATATGTCGCGGCGAGCCCGGATGGGCGCTCGGTGCTTCCGGTGTTTGGAGGCTTGTTCACGGGCGAAGTCTTGCCGCGCGAGGGCAAGCTCAAAGTCGCCGACCGGCCCGGATTCGGGATGGAGATCGCCGACCGCTCGGTGCTTGTCGCGGCCTAGCGCCAGCCGCGGACTTATGAAGTGACGGCGAGTTCCGAGAGCCCGTGCCGACGGGCGTAGTGCTCGGACCTGTTCTGCTTGGCCGTCACGCGACCGCGCTGCTGCACGCCCTCCGCCAATCGCTTGGCGAAGGCGGGGACGAGAATCGCGAGTCCCGCCGCTGTGTGGAAGCCGCCGTTCAACTGCGACGTCTTCATCAGGAAGGAGATGAACGCCGCGACGAGCTCCGAATCCGGCGGCGTTGGGTTCGTCCAGAACGCTTCCATGGTTCCCCCGGCGGTGAGGCCGGGGATGTCATAGAAGGCGCGCCCGACGCAGAACACCGGTTTGCGTTGGACAATGGAAGCCAAGCCTGCCGTGCTGTTGATCGTCAGCACCGCTGTGATCAGCGGCATGATCTTGTCAATCGACGTCTTGCGGACGAACACCACGCGGCCCTCAAGGCCATATTGTTTCGTCAGAGCTGCGGTCGTCGCCGGCAATCGCTCCGGGCCGTAGTCGAGCGGATGTTGCTTGACCACCAAAATGCCGTCAGGCGGCCCAGACTTGGAGAAGGACTCGAAAACGTCCTTGAGGAAAACCACGTTCCCTCCGTGGCGCGAATGCACCACGAGCTGGGCGTCGCCAGGTTTCTGCATGATGACGAGGAACGCCTTCGAGCCGGGCGTCCGGGTCTCAAGTTTTTTGAGGATATGACTTTCGCTGTTGCGAAGCCGCCACGCGTACTCCCTGGTGTAGCCGACCGCTTGGCGGAGCACCGAGTCGCCGTAATAGGACAGATCCAGGCCAAACGCAGGCATCAGGGCGACAGCGCCGACGAAATGCTCGATCGTCTGAATGGTGAGATGGCGCAAGCTCGCCTTGAAATATTGGCAAGGAGGATCCTCGCCTGCATATTTCGGGTCGCGATAGGCGTTTGGGTCGCGCGGCAGGCGCGAAAACCCGTTTACGCCGTCGCGCTCAAGCGTGACCCAATAGGGCCTGATGTAGCCCTGTTCGAGCACGAAGGTGTGCAAGTTTTTCGAGTCCGCCAAATCCAGCGCTGCTCGCTGCAGCGGCAAGGTGTCGTTGAAAGTGACGACGGCGTTGATTCTACGCGTCCGCAACAGTGGCGCCAGGAAGGCTTTGAATTCTGTGGGCTTGCCTGAAAACCGAACGCGGCACCGGCTGGGCGTCTCAAGCCATTCGCCACCGTGCGTTACGATGCGTAGGACGGTGTGCCCGTCCTTTTCTAATTCACGCACCACCGACTGAAAAAACGAGCCGAATGGCGCACCGACGAACAAGAAAGACGCCATGAGATGCCCTGACTACGCAATTTCCTTTTTAACACAGCCTATTAATTTGCACAGCCTCTTAGCCATGCGTTAGCCACCATTTGGCAATGTCCAAAACGCAAGGGTCTGGTCGAGCGGCAATATAACATTTGAGTTGCAAGCATTTGCGCGGTTGGGCGGGACATTGCGACGGCGTAATAACTGCTGCACGCTGCGGCAACCGGTCCGCGGCATGCGATAAAACTGACTTATTTACGACACAACGCATCGTCATTCCTGATTGTCGCCGCGACTTCCTCTGCGCAAAGCGTCGCCTAGCAAGTCGCGGCATGCGCCAAAAATTGCTCGGCCGATTCGCGCCACGTGAATTGCAGCGATCTTGCCCGCGCCGCGGCTTTCGAGACCCCGAGGGCGGCCAGACAGGCCGCGCTAAGATTCTCGTCCAGCACGCCAGCGCCGCTATCGCCGATGATGTCGAGCGGGCCGGTCACCGGGTAGGCCGCGACCGGCAGGCCGCAGGCGAGCGCCTCCAGAATGACGTTGCCGAACGTGTCAGTGCGCGAGGGAAAGACGAAGACGTCGCCGCTTGCGTAAGCGTCGGTCAGGGCTTCGCCATAGAGCGGCCCCAGGAAATGGGCGTGAGGATATTGGGCTTCGAGGCGCTTGCGCGCCGGGCCGTCGCCGACGACCACCGCGGACCCCGGCAGCGAGAGCTTGAGGAAGGCCTCGATGTTCTTTTCGACGGCGATGCGGCCCACATAGAGAAAAATCGGCCGCGGCAGATTGAGCGTGACCTTGTTGCTCGGATGGAACTGCTGGTGATCCACGCCGCGCGGCCACAGCACCACTTTCGAAAAGCCGTGCTGCTCGAGTTCGCTGCGCACGGATTCCGACGGCGCCATCACCGCCGTCGCGGCCGAGTGGAAGCGCCTCATGATGGCGTAGGTCCAAGCCATCGGAATCGGCGCGCGCGCCGCGATATATTCGGGAAAGCGGGTGTGGAAACTCGTGGTGAATGGACGACCGGTCTTCATGCAATAACGCCGCGCTGCCCAACCCAAGGGTCCCTCGGTGGGTATATGCACGTAGTCCGGCTGGCTTGCCTCAATCTTACGCCCGACCTCGCTGGCGCTGGCGAGCGCAAGACGGATCTCGGGGTAGGTTGGCAGCGGAACCGTACGGAAATCGGTCGGAGAGACGATGGCGAACTGCGCGCCAAACACATTGGCGGCGGCCGCGATCATCTGCTCGAAAGCGACGACAACTCCGTTCATCTGAGGCCGCCAAGCGTCGGTGGCGATCGTTATGCGCATGCGCGGGAGGCTCGGGGGACAGATCGGTTTCGCCGCCGCCTCCGGTTGAGTGCGAGTAGGCAGGGCGGTCGACACGCCTTGACGTCAGCCTATTGCCTCGGCGCCTACAGATCAACCAATGGGAATGTGAAACCGCAGGCGTCAACGTGCGGCGCTGGCTCTCGCCCTACACGTGCATTTCCGGGACTTCGCCTTCGATTTTAAGCGGAGCCGCGGTCGCCGCTTTGATGTCGTCCACCGAAATGCCCGGCGCGCGCTCGCGAAGGACAAGGCCGTCGGCGGTCGGCGCAATCACCGCAAGGTCTGTCACCACGAGCGTCACCGGCCGCGCGGCGGTCGCGGGCAGCGTCAACGAGGGCACGATTTTGGACTCGCCTTTGACGACGTGTTGCATCGCGACGATCACGCGGCGCGCGCCGGCGACCAAGTCCATCGCGCCGCCCATGCCCGGGACGATCTTGCCGGGAACCATCCAGTTGGCGAGGCGCCCGCCGCCATCCACCTGCAGGCCGCCCAGCACCGTCATGTCTACGTGGCCGCCGCGGATCAGCGCAAAGGACATGGCGCTGTCGAAGGAATAGGCGCCCGGCATGGCGCTGATGAAGCCGCCGCCGGCGTCGGTGAGGTTCGGATCCTCCATGCCTTCGGGCGGCGGACCGCCGAAGCCGATGATGCCGTTCTCGCTTTGAAAGGCCACGGTGAGGCCGGGCGGCACGAAGCGCGCCACCATCGTGGGCAGGCCAATGCCGAGGTTGACCAGCGTATTGTCGTGCAGTTCCTGCGCCACGCGGCGGGCGATGAGCTCTTTCGGGTCCATGCTCATTGCCGGCGCTCCACCAGGTGGGTGACCAGAATGCCAGGGGTGCGCACAGCGTCCGGCGGCAGCACGCCGACCGGCACGATCTCGCGCGGCTCGGCGATCACGACGTTGGCGGCGAGCGCGATGACCGGATTGAAGTTCATCGCCGTCAGCCGATACGTGAGATTGAACATGTAGTCGGCCTCATGAGCATGGACGAGCGCGAAATCGGCCAGCAGCGGCTCCTCGAGCAGAAACTCGCGGCCCTGCACCTCGATCACGCGTTTGCCTTTGGCGACCAGGGTGCCGATTCCGGTCGGCGTCAGCACGCCGCCGAGCCCGGCGCCGCCCGCGCGGATGCGCTCGGCGAGCGTTCCCTGCGGGACAAGGTCGACCTCAATTTCCCCGGCGATCATCTTCTTCTGCGTCACGGGATTGGTTCCGATATGGCTGACGATGCATTTGGCGACGCAGCCCGCATCGATCAGCTTCCCGACGCCGACGCCGGGCCGCGCCGTGTCGTTGCCGATGATCGTGAGATTGCGGGCGCCGCGCGCGACAAGCGCTTCCAGAATGCGCGTCGGCGTGCCCACGCCCATGAAACCGCCGAACATAACGCTTGCGCCGTCCGGGATCGTCTCCGCGGCCGCCTTGGCGGATATGGCCCTGCGCATCGCGCCCCCAACGCTTAGGCCAAGCGGTTGAACGCACAGCCATTGACGTCTCTTCTAGCGGGGCCGTCGAGCCGCGCAATTGGGCGCAGGGCGCCAAACGTCCTGAGGCCGCTGAGAAAAAAGGCGCCGCTCGACGACGTTGCCGACAAACTGGGCATACGCTGCGGCTAGCGACGGATGACGCACGCTGCGTCGGGTGTGATTTGAGGCAAGTCAACGCGCCGCGGAGCGATCGCGCGCAGATTAGAATGATGCCAGCGAATAGGAATCGGCGTTCAAATCCAAACGTTTGCGGAGCGCAGGACGGCGCGCTTCAGTTTGAATTGATTCTAATGTTCTTTCAATGACTTGACTTGCCCCAAATCCGATGAAAATGAGGCCACGACGCGTCCTCAAGAGGGATGCGCCTCAATGATGGCGGGGCCTTTAACCCCGCTAATCGGAGTGGATGATGAACGCCATTTTCGGTCTGCGGCCTCCCTCGCGCGCGACAAAGCCGCGGGGCCGACGACTGTAGCCAACCGGCGCATTCCCAACGCGCACGAGAACATCAAGGGTCCGGACGAGACGTTCCGGGCCCAGCCTGAACTCGCGCGCTGCGTCAACATTTCTACGCATTCGTGTCTGAAGGATTTGGAGCTGCAATGACCCGCTTTTCACCGATCCACCTGGCTGTGCCGCTCGCCGCGGCGCTGAGTTTCGGCATGGTCTCGCAAAGCGCGCTCGCGGCCTCCATCACGCTCTATGCCGCCCAGCACGAGCAGACGGTCGACCTGCTGACGAAAGAGTTCACCAACGAGACGCACATCGACGTCAAAGTGCACAACGGCGAGGCGCCTGATCTGGCGTCGCAGCTGATCAAGGAAGGAGGCGCTTCTGGCGCCGACGTTTTCTTCAGCGAAAACTCTCCCGAGTTGGAATTGCTCTCGGAGAAGGGCCTGCTCGCGAAGGTCACGCCGGCGACGCTCGCCGCCGTGCCCGCCAAGGACAGCGGAACGAACGGCGATTGGGTCGGCGTGTTCGCCCGCGAAAACGTGCTGGCGTTCAACAAGGACATGGCGAAGGCGGACGCGCTGCCGGCCTCGCTGCTCGATCTCGCCAAGCCCGAGTGGAAAGGCAAGGTCGCAATCGCGCCGACCGACGCCGACTTCCTTCCGCTCGTCGGCGCCGTCGTCGCCTTGAAGGGCCGCCCCGCCGCGCTCGAATGGCTCAAGGGCCTGCGCGAGAACGCGACGCTGTATGACGACGACGAGGGCGTCGTCGCCGCCGTCGATCGCGGCTCCGTCGCGACGGGCATTATCAACCACTACTATTTCTATCGCCTGCGGACCGAGAAGGGCGACGAAGGCCTGAAGACCGACATCCATCACTTCACCGGCGCGGACGCCGGCGGCTTGATCAACATCTCTGGCGCGGGCGTGCTCAAGTCCTCGCGCAACCAGGCCAATGCGCAAAAATTCCTGGCCTTCCTCGTCAGCAAGCAGGCGCAGGAGCTGGTGTCGAAGCTCGACATCACCTTCGAATACCCGCTGGTCGACGGCGTCGCGCCCAACAAGGCGCTGAAGCCGATCGGCGACTTGCAGCCGCCGGACCTGTCGATCAAGCAGATCGGCGACGACCATGATGCGGGCGACCTCCTGAAAGAGGCGGGCCTCATCTAATGAGCCAGGCCGTCGCAGCTTTCGGCGCTGTCGGTGCGAGGTCGCGCTCGCGCGTCCACGCCCCGGCGCCGTTGCTCGCGGCGGCCATCCTCGTCGCGGGGCTGGTGTTGCTGCCGATCGGCTTCACGGCGGTGCAGGCTTTTGGCCTGAGCGGGGCGGAAGTCGCCAAGCTGTTCATGCGGCCGATCGTTTCGAAGCTGCTGCTCAACACGATCGGGCTGGTCATTGCGACGTCGCTGCTATCGGCAGTCATCGGCGTGACGGCCGCCTGGCTCGTCGAGCGCACGGATTTACCGGGGCGCAAGGCCTGGGGCGTCCTCGCCGCCGCGCCGCTGGCGGTGCCGGCGTTCATCGCCAGCTACGCCTGGGTTTCGCTGAGCAACGGTTTGCAGGACTTTGGCGGGGCCTTGCTGGTCGTGACCTGCGCCTATTCCCCGCTCGTCTATCTGCCGGTCGCCGCGGCCTTGCGCGGGCTCGATCCTGCGTTGGAGGAAAGCGCTCGCTCGCTCGGGCTCAGCCCGACCGCGAGTTTTTTCCGCGTCGTGCTGCCGCAGCTTCGGCCGGCGCTCTATGGCGGCATGCTGCTGGTCGCGCTTGATGTGCTCACGGAATTCGGCGCGTTCTCGCTGCTCCGGTTCCGCACCTTCACCACCGAACTCTACGCTGAGTATCGGCTCGGCCTGGATGGCCCGGAATCCTCGGCACTGGCGCTCGTTCTGATCGCGCTCTGCGTGCTGTGCCTCGTGGGCGAACTCAAAGTGCAGGGCGGGGCGCGCTATGCCCGGGTCGGCGGCGGCACGCGCCGCATCGCCGCGCCGGTCCGGCTGGGCTGGATGAAGGCGCCCGCGCTCGGCGCGTTCGCCGCGATGGTCTTGGCCACGCTCGGCGTGCCGATCGGCATGGTCGTCTATTGGCTGCTGCATCATGCTTCGGCCGCGACCTCGCCGGTGGCGCCGACGGTCGCAAGCGTTTCAGCCGCGACCTTGGCTTCTGTATCCTATGGCGTCGCCGGCGCCATCGCCGCGCTGGTTCTGGCGGCGCCGCTTGGCTATCTCGCGACCCGCTACCCGAGCCGCCTCAGTCTGGTGCTGGAGCGGGTGGCCTATCTCGCGCAAGGCGTGCCGGGCATCGTGGTGGCGCTGGCCCTCATCTCCCTTACCGTTCAGCTGGTCCGCCCGCTTTACCAGAGCGCGGAATTGCTGGTGCTCGCCTACGCCATCCTGTTCCTGCCTTTTGCGCTCGTCTGCGTGCGCGCCGTGCTGGCGCAAATCCCGCGAGGATTGGAGGAGACGGCGCGCTCGCTTGGGCTTAACTGGTTTGAGGTGGGCCGCCGCGTGCTGGCGCCGATGGCGGGCCCCGGGTTGGGAGCAGGCGCGGCCATGGTGTTTGTTTTCGTCGTCACGGAATTGACCGCGACGCTGCTGCTGGCGCCGATCGGCACGCGGACTTTGGCGACCGAGGTCTGGGCCAACACCTCCGCGCTCGCCTTCGCCGCCGCCGCGCCGTTCGCCGCCGTCATGCTGGCGCTCTCCCTCGTTTCGACATGGATGCTCGCCGGCGCGCGCGGCGGACTTGCGGGGCGAGGCTGACGATGGCCGACGTTCGCATTTCCGGTTTGACGAAGTCGTTCGGGACGACGCCGGTGCTGCGCGGCGTCGAGCTCGAGGCGCCATCGGGCGACCTGGTCGCCATCCTCGGCGCTTCGGGCAGCGGCAAGACGACGTTGCTGCGGCTGTTGTGCGGTTTTGAGACGCGCCGACGCCGGCACGATTCGAAATTGGCGGTCGCGTCGTGTCCGGGCCTGGCATGCACGTCCCTCCGGAACGTCGCCGCATTGGCTATGTCTCGCAGGACGGATCGCTGTTTCCGCATCTGAGCGTCGCCGACAACGTGCGCTTCGGCTTGCCGAGCGCCGAGCGCCGTGGCGTTGGCCGGGCAGAGGGCCTCTTGGAGAGCGTCGGCCTGCCGGCGTCCTACGCCAACCGAGCGCCGCATGAACTTTCTGGCGGCGAACAGCAGCGCGTCGCGCTGGCCCGCGCCCTTGCGCCGGCGCCGAGCCTCGTGCTGCTCGACGAGCCGTTCTCGGCGCTGGACGCCGCGCTGCGCGTCGAAACGCGACAGGCCGTGGCCAACGCGCTCATCCTTGTCGGCGCGACGGCGCTGCTGGTGACGCACGATCAGTCCGAGGCGCTGTCGATGGGCCGCCAGGTTGCGGTTCTGCGCGATGGCGTGCTTGTGCAGGTCGCGGCGCCGGAGACGCTTTACCGGCGGCCGGTCGACGCCGATCTCGCGCAGTTTGTCGGCGAGGCTGTGCTGCTGCAGGGTTTCATCACCCAGGGTTTTGCTCAGTGCGGCCTCGGGCGCTTGCCGCTGGCTTCGGCGATGCCGGACGGCGACGCCGAGGTCATGGTGCGCCCCGAACAAATTCGCGTTTCTTCGCAAGCGGCGCCTGGCGCGGTCGAAGCGACGGTGCTTGGCGTGACCTACTACGGCCATGACGCCAGCGCGCGACTGTCGCTCGGCGCCAGTATCGATCCGATCACGACACGTGTCGCCGGCCATGTCGCGCCGAAGCCCGGCGCAAAGGTCTGGCTCACCGTTGAAGGCGTCGTGATGGCCTATCGCGCCGCCCCGGCCGCCCCCGCCGCCAAATCGCAGGCCTCTGCCGCCGGCTCCAATCTTTCCTTGCCAAGCCCGGGCCTTGTCGTCCGAACCATCTAGGAGACTATGAAATGACTGAGCATAATTCCTCAGCCGCTGCCCGCGCCGGCAAGCTGGCGGTCCTCGCGGCTTCCACGGCGCTTATGGCGCTCAGCGTTGGCGCGGCCTCCGCGGCGCCGGCGTTCCTCGACACCATCAAGCGGCAGACGACGTTGACCTCGACCGTTCCGGAAAACGGCGATCAGAACCCTTACGCGATCGTCGTCGCGCCGGTCAGCGCTGGCGCCATTGCATAAGGACGACGTCCTGCTCACCAACTTCAACAACGCCGGCAACCTGCAGGGGCTCGGCACGACGATCGTCGAATTACAATCCGACGACCAAGAAGCTGACGACCTTCGCCGACGCTGCCGAGCGACCTCGCACAGTGCCCCGGCGGCGTCGGGCTGACGACGGCGATGACGATGCTGAAAAGCGGCTGGGTGATCGTCGGCAGCGCGCCGAGCGCGCGACGGCACGACCGGCACCAAGGGCACCGGCTGCCTCATCGTGCTCGATTCCAACGGCAAGGTCGCCAACGTCATCGCCGGCGACAAGATCAACATGCCCTGGGGCAACATGGCGACGGTCGACGACGGCGACGACCGCGACGCTGTTCGTCAGCAACGCCGGCTTCGGCATCGGCTCGCCCGACGGCGATCCGCGCGTCGTCAATCAGGCGACCGTCCTGCGCATCAAGCTCGACGATCGCCGACGGCAAGCCGCCTGTCGTCACCGAGCAGACGGTGGTCGGCGAGCGGCTTTGGCTCGCAGCCCAACAAGGACGTGTTCCTGATCGGCCCGACCGGCCTTGCGCTCGGGCCGGACGACACGCTCTATGTCTCCGACGCGACCGGCAACCGCATCAACGCGATCTGGGAAGCGACGACGCGCGACCACAGCGCCGGCATCGGCCGCACCGTCACGCAGGACGGCCTGTTGCAGAAGCCGCTCGCGCTCGCCTTCGCGCCGAACGGCCATCTGCTCGCCACCAACGCGCAGCAACGGCCAAGTTGTCGAGATCGATCCAGCGGCGGGCGAACAACTCAAGGCGCGCTGGATCGACCCGAACAAGGCGCAGAAGCCGCCGGGCAGCGGCGATCTTGTTCGGCATCGCGATGACGCCGGCGGGCGATGGTTTCTACTATGTCGAGGACGAGTCGAACACGCTCGTTTTGGCCAAGTGAGCTGTCCGTTCGGCGGCGGCGGGGGAGGCGGCGCTTCACGGCGCGGCTTCCTGGCCGGCGCGGGATTGCTGGCCGGCGCTAGGCCTGATCGCCCGCCCGCAGAGCGCAGCGGCTGAACAAGCCGCGGCGGTTGAGCCGTTCTTACGGCGCGCATCAGGGCGGCATCGCCACCCCGCAGCAGGCGGCGACGCTGTTCGCCGCCTTCGACGTCACCGCCAAGACGCGGGACGACCTCGTGCTGATGCTGCGCCGCGTGGACCGACGCCGCGGCGCGGTTGACGGCGGGCCAGACAGCAGGCGCGCTGTCGAAGGACCTCAGCGTCGAGGGCGCCGATGGCGGCTCGGCGCTCGGCTTGTCGCCGTCGCGGCTGACGCTGACCTTCGGCTTCGGGCCGGGACTGTTCGTGCAAGGACGGCAAGGACCGCTACGGCCTGGCCGCCAAGCGGCCGGAGGCGCTTGTCGACCTGCCGAAGTTCAACGGCGACCAATTGCAGCCGGCGCGCACCGGCGGCGACCTCTGCGTGCAGGCCTGCGCGGACGATCCGCAGGTGGCGTTCCATGCCGATCCGCGAGCTCGCCCGGCTCTCCTACGGCTCGGCGCAGCTGCGCTGGGCGCAGACCGGGTTCATGGCCAATCCTGGCGGCGGTCAAACGCCGCGCAACCTGATGGGCTTCAAGGACGGCACCAACAACCCGCGCTCCGGCGCGGCGCCGACCCCGGACGTTCCTCGCTCGCTGGAGGACGTCGTCTGGGCCGGCGACGAGGCGCCAGCGTGGATGCGCGGCGGCATCTATCTCGTCGCCCGCCGAATCCGCATCGCGCTGGAGCACTGGGACCGCACCGAGGTCGACTTCCAGGAGCAGACGATCGGCCGGCACAAATACTCCGGCGCGCCGATCGGCAAACAGAACGAATTCGACCCGCTCGACCTCGACCGCGCGGACGCCGACGGCAACTTTCTCGATCGCCGAGAACTCCCATGTCCGGCTCGGCGCGGCCGCCGTCAACGGCGGCGCGCAGATCCTGCGCCGGTCGTATTCCTACAACGACGGCCTGGCCTTCACCGCCGAGCGCTGGCCGCCCTGGCGGCAGGGCATGCTGTACGACGCCGGCCTGCTGTTCGTGGCCTACCAGCGCGATCCGCGCAGCGGCTTCATCAAGATCTTCGAGCAGATGGCCAAGCTCGACATGATGAACCAGTTCACGACGCACACCGGCGGCGGGCTGTTCGCCTGTCCGCCCGGGGCGAAGCCCGGCGAGTATATCGGACAGGCGCTTTTTTCCTGAAACCCAATGCAAAAGGGGCCCCGTTTGGGGCCCCTTTTTTCCCTACATGTCGCTGCGGCGTCAGGCTGGGCGCGCGTCGTTACGAATCCCGTCATCCGAACGTGAACGCGAACGCCTGCGCGCCGGGATCGAGGAATTCGATCTTGAAGACGTGGTCGGCCACCGCGCCGCTTTGCCGGACCAGTTGATAGAGGCGCTGGCCGTCAATGACGCCAAGCCCGTCGGCGTTGGTGTCGGCTCCGTGGCTGTCGCCCGGCGGCAGGCCGTCGACGGTCACGCGGAAATGAACGGGCGCGCCGCTCGCCGCAGGGCCAAGCACGAGATGCAGATCGCGCGCATGGAACTTGAAGCCGATCGATGCGCCCTTATCGCCCGACGTCGCGCTTTCCTTGCCGACGTTCCAGTTGCCGCCAAGGCCCCATTCGTTGAGCCGCAGCGCAGGGATGTCGTAGCTGTGGTCGGTGTCCTGCACGGCGCCGCCGGCGGAGGCGAAATTGTCGGCGCGTTCATAGCCGACATAAGTCTCGGGCGACTGCACGTCCTTGTCGTCGGCCGCCGCTTGCGCGCCGGTGGCGTTCACCGCGACCATGTCGGCGGAGACGCCTTTGTTGCCGGCCTCCGCCAGCAATTGCTGGATGATCTTCTCCGAGCCGTCATAGTCGCCTTCGCCGAAATGGTGGTGACGGATGCGACCCTGAGCGTCGATGAAATAATGGGCCGGCCAGTATTGATTGTTGAAGGCGCGCCAGATCGCGTAGTCGTTGTCGATCGGCGACGGGATAGTCGATTTTGAGGTCGGCGATCGCCTTGCGGACGTTGTCGACGTTCTTCTCGAAGGCGAACTCCGGCGCGTGCACGCCGATGACGACGAGGCCCTGATCGCTGTACTTTTCCGCCCAGGCTTTCACATAAGGAATTGCGCGCAGGCAGTTGATGCAGGAATAGGTCCAGAAATCGACCAGCACGACTTTGCCCTTGAGCGCTTCGGCGGTCAGCGGCGGCGAGTTGAGCCATTCGACGGCGCCCGTCAAGCGGCGGCGCGTTTCCTTCGACCGGCAGCGCTTCGGCGGCGGCGGGTTCGATCTTCGCCTTCGTCGCCATCGCCGGATTGGCGGCCATCATGGCTTGCGGGTTGGCGGCCATCATCGCGCCGCCGCCCTTCATCAGCACGGACGCATCCGCGGACTTGGGCTTCATGGCCATCATGGCGTCCTGCCCAGCGGCCATCATCGCGCCGCCCTGCATCGCGCCAACTGGCATGACGGCGGAGGAGGAGGCGGGCGCGGGCATCGGATGCAGCTTGTCGAGAAGGCCCTGTTCGAGCGAAGCGGTGCTGCCGATGGAAAGCTCCGTCAAAAAGCCGGTGTCGAGCCCCATGGCGATGGCGGCGACGCCGACCAGCACGGCGGCGCCAAGACCGCGGCGGACCCATTCGCCGACCCCAAGCGAGCGCTTCATCGCCGCGAACACGCGGCCGCCGACCAGCAGCGCCAGCGCCAGCGAGGTCGCAGCGCCCAGGGCATAGGCCAACAGCAGCAGGGTGGTGTGGGCGCTGGCGCCTTCGAGCGCGGCGCCCGTCAGGATCAGGCCCAGCACCGGCCCGGCGCATGGCGCCCACAGCAGGCCGGTGGCCACGCCCAGCAGCAACGACGGCAACACGCCGAGCCCGGCGCGTTGCGCCGCGATCCGCCGACTGCGCCACACGATCGCCCAGCGCGACCAGCGGCTGAGTCAGGCGCTCCGCGAGGCTCGGCACCAGCAGCGTGACGCCGAACACCGCCAGCAGCGCCAGCGCCGCATAGCGCCCGACCTGGTTGGCCTCGACCGCCCAGCCGCCCGCCACCGCGGCCAGCGTCGCCACCAGAGCGAATGTCGCCGGCCATGCCGACCAGCATCGGCAGCCCGCTCCGCAGGAACGGCTGCCCCGCGCGCGCGAACACGAACGGCAGCACCGGCAGGATGCACGGGCTGACGATCGTCAGCACGCCGCCGAGATAGGCGAGCAGGAAGAGGATCATGACAGCAACCTGATTGGGCTTAGGCGACGCCGGGTTTGAACGTCAGGGCGACGCCGTTCATGCAGTAGCGCAATCCTGTCGGCTTCGGCCCGTCCTCGAACACATGGCCCAAGTGGCCGCCGCATCGCCCGCACGCGACGGCGTCGCGCGTCATGCCGAAGCTCGTGTCCTTCTCGGTGACGACGGCCTTGTCGTCGATGGGCTGCCAAAAGCTCGGCCAGCCCGTGCCGCTGTCGAATTTTGTCGACGAGGAAAACAGTCGCGCTGGCAACCTGCGCAGGCGAATTTGCCGGGGCGATGTTCGTCAAGCAGCGGGCTGGTGAATGGCCGCTCCGTCGCGGCCTGCCGCAACACCGCGAATTGATCGGCCGAGAGTAGTTTTCGCCATTCGTCGTCGGTGTGCACGACTTCGAAGGTTTCGGCGGCGAGGGCGCGCGGACCCACGAGGGTGGCCGCAAAGGCGCCGAGCGCCGCGCTGCCAAGGAAAAGACGCCGGTCCAGCATGGAAAATCTCCGTTTCAGCAGCTTGCGCCGCACGATGGTCACTACGGGCCGATGGCGGGGATTGTTTCAAGGGCACGGGCCTACGCGGCGGCTTTTTCGGCTGAGGGAGGAGCCAAAGTTGGCTTGGGCGCGCGTCAACTCGTCCCCAAATTTTACGGGCGTTCGGCGACTGTCTCAAGATAAGCCATTGAAACTAAAAATGATTCATGGACTGACGGGCAGATCGAACGATTTCAACGGCTTCTCAAAAGACAGATTTGGATAGTCTAATCTCGTTGAGTTTTTTCAAGGACTTAACGGGCAGATATTTGGTTTTTGGCAAATCTTCGCTCGTTCCCTTGGAGGGAGCGGCTCGTGAAGGATGCCGATAGCGTTTTTCTGAAAAATGTAAGGACAAATCGCTGCTGTTGTGTTTTGTGAAATGCTCAGAACGAGAACAAGGGTGGCGCCTTCGTGCGCGTCCTCCCTTTCCCGGAGGGAGAGGGGTTCTCGCTTATGCCCTTTCGCATGGGACCGTGTCACCGCTTAACCGCCACGATGAACAGTCTGGGATACGCCAGCAGGATCGTGCCGTCGTTCCGTGCGGGATAGGCGTCGGCAATTTCTTTGCGATAGCGGTCGAGGAATTGTTCGCTCTCCTCCGCCGACAACGGCGCGAGGAACGGCCTGAGGCCCGATCCGGCGAACCATTCGGCGACGCCTGCTGCGCCCTCGAGCGCGTGCATGTAGATCGTCATCCAGCAGTCGAGCTTGGCGGCGTCGGGGCGGAGCCAGTCGTAGTAATCGTCGACGTCGGCGATCAGCGGACGGCTCTTGGCGATCGGGATCAGCCGATCGGCCCACGGGCCGTCGGCGGCGACGAGGCGCATCGCGGCGTGCGAAGCTTCGCGCAACGTGTCGGGCATTTGCACAGCGAGGCACCCGCCGGGCGCGAGCGCAGCGAACAGGCGCGGAAACAGCCGCAAGTGATCGGGCAGGAAGTGCAACGCGGCGTTGGCGAAGATGAGATCGGGCGGCGCTTCCGGCCTCCAGTCCGCGATGTCCTGCTTGATGAAGGTCGCGCGCGGGGCGCGCAGGCGCGCGTGCCTGAGCATCGCCTCCGACGTGTCGAGCCCGACGACGTCGGCGTCGGGAAAGCGCGCTAGCAGCAGTTCAGCGCTGTTGCCGGGACCACAGCCGAGGTCGATGACGGAACGAGCGGTCTTGAGCGGCACTTGAGCCAGCAGATCGCGGGCGGCGCGCGTGCGCTCGTCCTCGAACTTCATGTACAGCGCGGGATTCCAATCGCCGGTCATTTCGAGAGATCGCCTTGTATGTGCGGCGCGCGGCGCAGGGGACGGTGTTTAGCCCTATCGGCAAAACGAACCGAATCCGCTGTGAGGGCGCGTGTAAATATTGCGAAGACGGCTGCCCCGTCAGCGAGCGCTCGAACAACAGCGCGCGGCGCTTCGACAAAGGCCCGACATTGCGGCCTTCCCGGCGATTTGAAGTGAGAGGCGGCGCGCCACAGCTTGTCCTGCAGTTTAGTCTAGTGACATAGTAGACTAAAGCGCTAGCGCGGGCAAGAGCGGAGCGAAATGTTTAATCGGCAAAATCGCCGCCGATGGCGCGAGAACCCCTGGCCGGGACGGAGGGGGCAGGGGTGAGGGGATGAGGCGAGGCGAGTATTGGCAATGCGAAGACGTCAGTCGAGCCGCACCTTCCGTGTCATCGAGTCACGCCTTACACCGCGCAAAACTTCACGCCCACAACCCCATTCGCCCGCCAAACCACCTCAACCGGCCCCAGTTTGGTCCGGCTATCCTGCTCGAGTGAAAACCGGTCGGGCAATCGCGCCGCCTTGACGGGCGCGAGAAGCGCGCCGCCTTCGGACATGTCGACGATCATGCAATCGGTCGCCGGCGCAACGCCGCCCGGATCGGCCCAGACGCGCATGCGTCCGCTTTTGCGCTGGCTGGCGCGCCGATCGTCACGTCCGGTCATTTCATAAAGGTCAGCCACAACGAACTCCGCACGTCTCTCATTTGTCGTGAGCGTAATGCAATTTCCGGCCGTACCGAAGCGTAAGGTGAAAAAAGGGCTAACGGGATTGGTAAACCCATCTGGCGGCAGCTTTTCCCCTCGGTTCCGGTTTGGCTAAGGACACGCGGCGACCCCAGGGAACATGCAATCAAAATTACGCGCAACCATAACGATTTCATGGTGTCGCCCGTCGATCCCATGCTGATGGCGTGGTCGGCGGTGACGCGCAAATCCAAGGACGGCGTCATCATCGGGCCGGATGAGCGCATCGACGTGACTACGGCGTTGAAGGCCGTGACCTCCGTGCCCGCCTGGCAATACAGGGAAGAGGCGAGGAAGGGCTCGATCGAAGTCGGCAAGCTCGCCGATCTTGTGATCCTCAAGCAAAACCCGCTGACCGCCGCCATCGACGACATCCCGCAGATCGCGGTCGTAGAGACGTTCAAAGAGGGCCAGACAATCTATGCCGCCGGCGAGAAGCATGGCGAACTCGGGCCTCTGCCTGCAAGGCCGCAACGATTCGTCGCCGATGGCGGCGAGGGGCAGCAACTTGGTTGCCGCTGCTGCGACGGCCGCCTGACGGGAAGCGCGCAGTCGGACGCTTTGGCCGGCATGGAGGCGCTTGTGGCCAGCGGTCTCTTTACGGCGTAAGCGGAGGCCGGCGAACGCCCGCGCGTTCCTACACCCTCTCGAGCGGCGGCGGCGTCGAGGCGCAGGTTCGCGCCGCCTCTTCGGGGAGATAAGTACGGAACGTCGGCGAGAGCGGCTTGGGTCCGACTGCGATTTTCAACGAGCCTTCCGTTTCCTTTTGCAGCGGCGAGTGATCGTTGAAATTGTAGCGCTTGGACAAATTAGAGCCATGCTATCGATGGCGGGGTGGAAAAGATTTTCCGGCTCAATTGGGCAGCAGCGATATCCGTTTTCGATGGCGTTGTCGTCCACGTTCTGAGCGATTTCGCTGCGGCTCAACCCGCGGTCGACGCGCGAGTCGCTGTCCTCAACGACAACAAAATCGTAGCAAGAAGCGGGTACGATGATCAAAAGTGACGACGACGGGAAGCCAGATATGCAGGCGACGATGGACCGGAGTTGGTCGCCTGTAATTATCGTCGAAGTGGGGCCGAAACCTTTGCCGGAATCTATGCAATGGAAGCCCGCCGACGTGCCCGCCGCTTCCCGTGGCAATAAATTTTGGGGGAATGTCGAAGAATGACCCCGTAGGGAGTCAAGCTTATGGTTCCCCGATTGAGCGGAGCGCTCGGCATCGGCCCGGCGAGAACAATCTCCTTCAGATCGTTGAACGCCTAGCGGCGATTGAAAATGTTCGTTTGGACGTCAGGTCAAGCATTTGCCGGCAATGTGTCGCGTGGACGCCCGAGGCGGCGCCACCATCACGCGCGGCACGCGCAGCCTCACTTCAGCGTCGACATCGCGATGTAGGACGTGATGTTCGCGACGCCGGGCAGCGTCGTCAGGCGATCGGCGTGAAAGGCCTCGTAGGCCGCGAGGTCGGCGACCGCGATGCGCAGGAGGTAGTCGAACGCGCCCGCGATATGATGCGCCTCCAGCACTTCGGGCAACAGCACGGCGGCCTTCTGAAAGGCCTGCACCTCGTTGCGCTCGTGACGTTGCAATTGCACGGCGGCGAACACCGTGAGCGCTTGGCCCAACACGGCGGGATCGATGTCGGCCCGATAGCCGCGCACGATGCCGCGCTCTTCCAGTTCACGTTGCCGGCGCTGGCAGCTTGACGGCGACAGGCCAACGGCCTCGGCCAGCTCATTGCTGGTGGCGCGGCCGTTTCGCTGCAGGACGCGAAGAATTTTCGCGTCATAGGCGTCGATTTCGCGTGGATTCTCCATAGCGTAGCTAATTGGCGCCAGATTTCGGCGAAAATAAGCACGCGCCTTCGCTTATGGTGCGTGTGGAGACAGAGGACGGAGCGGGGACGATGGCGCGCAATCGGCAGGGGATCGACACGAAGTTGCAGCATCCGCGCGCGAGCGCCGCGCCCGGCGGCGAGCCGGTCACCACGCCGATCTACCAAAGTTCGACCTATGTGCTGCCCGATCCCGAACTCGGCGCGGAGCTCGCAGCGAGCTGGCACCCGCAGCGCTTTTACACCCGCTACGGCTCGCCGAACGTCGCGCAAGTCGAGGCGCTCGTCGCCGAACTCGAGGGCGCGGAATGCGCCGTCGCGGTGGGCTCCGGCGTCGCGGCGATCGCGGGCGCGATCCTGTCTCACGTGCGCGCGGGCGATCACGTCGTCGCGCAGCAAATGCACTACACGGCGGCGCTCTCGCTGCTCTCGGATTGGCTGCCGCGTCAGGGCGTGACGGTGACGCAGGTCGACCAGACCGACACGAGCGCCTTCGCCGCCGCGATCGGGCCCAACACGCGCGTGGTCTACACGGAGACGCCGACCAACCCGACTTTGGCGTTGACGGATCTCGAGGCGGTCTCCGCGTTGGCGCACGCGAAAGGCGCGCTCCACGTAACCGACAACACGTTCGCTTCAAGCTTCAATCAGTTGCCGCTGACGCTGGGCGTCGATCTCGTCGTGCATTCCGCCACCAAATATCTCAACGGCCATAGCGACGTGACGGCGGGCGTGGTGCTTGGCTCGAAAAGACTCGTCGAGCCGGTATGGGAATATGCGCGCGTTCACGGGCCCGTGCTGCATCCGATGGAAGCCTGGCTGCTGCAGCGCGGGCTCAAGACCTATGCGCTCAGAATGCGTCAGCACAATCGCTCGGGCATTTTGGTCGCAGAGGCGCTCGCGAGGATGAGCGGCGTCGCCAAAGTGCACTATCCCGGCCTTGCCGCGCATCCCAGCCACGCGCTGGCGCGGCGGCAGATGCCGGGCGGCTTCGGCGGCATGATGGCCTTCGAAGTCGCAGGCGCAACGGCGGCGGACCGCTTTGAACGCGCGCGCGACGTCTTGCGGTCAGTGCGGCTATGCCTTTCGGCCGCGAGCCTCGGCGGCGGCGAGAGCCTGATCACCCATCCCGCCTCGATGATCTTTTCGCATCAATCCCCGGAGCGCCTCGCCGTTACCGGCGTCGAGCCGGGGCTGTTGCGCTTGTCCGTGGGCTTGGAAGACCCCGAGGACATCATCGACGATCTCGCCATGGCGCTGTCCAGCTCCGGCGGGTGAAGCGTGCGGAATGCGGGAGGCGAAAAAGACGCCGCGACCAAATTCGATGTCGATGGTGTCGACCGGTGCGCTCTGGGCCGGCTCTTCCAGCCCACGTTCACGCGGCGCCCGTGCCAGCTTTCCGGCGGCGAGCGTCAGCGCGCCGCGATCGGACGGGCGATCGTGGGCAACTCAGAAGCTTTCGTGTTTGGCGGCGAGGATCAATTATTTGTCCTAAAGCAATCGACGCCGCCGCCTTCCCTTGGGTAGCGAAAGTTTGACAAGGTTGCGCGAAAGGATTGAGGTAGAAACAAGCAATCGTCCAGCGTGGATCGCTTATGTGTCGCGAAAGTATGCCAAGTAGACGTGCGACGCGCGCTGCGGGCTATGCGTTTTGTCTGGCCTTGGTCTTTTTCAACGCCGGTTCCACCCTTGCCGAGACGATGAACAACGCGCTGGCCAAGGCCTATCTGAGCAACCCGAACATCAACCAGCAGCGGGCGGGCGTTCGCGCGACGGACGAAGGCGTGCCGAAGGCCGTTTCGGGGTATTTTCCGACGGTGAACGGCGAAGCCGACATCGGCGTTGCGGCGCTCAGGTCCAACCTCAACCCTTTCAACTCCAACACCGTGCCGCACGGCGTCGGCCTCACGGTGCAGCAGACGCTGTGGAACGGAAACCGGACCGAGAACGGCGTTAAGCAGGCCGAGAGCACGGTGCTGGAATCGCGCGAGCAATTGCGCTCGACCGAGGAATCGGTGCTGCTCAACGCCGCGACCGCCTACATGAACGTGATCCAGGACGCGGCGCTGCTGTCGCTCAACCAAAACAACGTCGACGTGCTGCAGGAGCAATTGCGTCAGACCAAGGACCGCTTCGACGTCGGCGAAGTCACGCGCACCGACGTGGCGCAGGCGGAATCGAGCCTGGCCGGCGCGCAAGCGCAGGTGTTGACGGCCAACACAACCTTGCAGGCGGCGATCGCCACCTACCGCCAATATGTCGGCGACGAGCCGAAGGATCTCGCGCCCACCGGGCCGGTCAGCAAGGGCCTGCCGAAGTCGGTGCAGGACGCCATCCGTATCTCGGAATTGGAGCATCCTTCGGTGGTCGGCGCGCTGCACGCGGTCGACGTCGCCGCGCTCGCGGTGAAGCTCGCCGAGGGCGCGCTCTATCCGACGCTGGGCCTGGCCGGCAACGTGTCGCAGCGCTACGAGCCGGACAACATCACCAACGCGCACGCGTTCACCGCCTCGGCGGTGGCGCAGTTGAACGTGCCGATCTATCAGGGCGGCGAGGAATACGCTTCGATCCGCCAGGCCAAGGAATCGCTGTCGCAAGCCGAGTTGCAAGCCGATCAGGCGCGCGATCAGGTGCGGGCCGCTGTCGTCGCCGCTTGGAACGCCAACATCCAGTCGCCGGGCGTGCTGCGGGCCGCCAAAGCGCAAGTGGACGCGGCCGAGGTGGCGCTGGCGGGCACGCGCGAAGAAGCCAAAGTCGGCCAGCGCACCACGCTCGATGTCTTGAATGCGCAGCAAACGCTGCTGACGGCGCGCAGCCAGTTGGTTGGCGCGCAGCACGATGCGGTGGTCAACTCGTACAACCTGGTGGCCTCGATCGGGCGGCTATCGCCCGAGGCGCTCGGCCTGCACGTCGCCTCCTACGATCCGACCGTCCATTTCGATCAAGTCAAGAACCTGCACTTCGGCGTGCGCACGCCTGACGGTAAGTGAGTGAGGTTGCAAACTGCCGGAAGCAGGCGAACGCGACGCAGCATCGCTCTGAGCGACGCGCGCAAACGCGTCGTGCATAGTCGATTCGCCCGCTCCGCGTCTGCGCCACAACTTTCTGAGGAATACGGCCGTTAGCCTCGGGCCGCTCCCACGGATTGCCTGACCAGCTGCAATGAACAGCGATCCCTGAGGGTTAGTTGTGAAACTCGTCAAATCGATCTAAGGAAAGCGAGGAGAGAAATGTGACGTCCGCACCCCCTCTGGGACCGAAGCGTGTCCTGAACGTCGGTTCAGGCGATCTGCAGGTTCGCTCGCTCCATCCCGCATTTCATGTGAGTGAATGGAGAGAGGTTCGGCTCGACGTCGACCCCAAAGTGCGTCCGGATATCGTTTGCTCGTCTGTGGACATGCGGGCTCACGTCGAGACGGCGTCTTTCGACGCGGTCTTCTCGTCGCATTGCATCGAACACTTGCACACCTATGAAGTGGCGCCCGCGCTGCTCGAAATGAAGCGCGTTTTGAGGCCCGGTGGCTTCTGCTTATTGACGTGCCCGGATCTGCAGGCGATCGCCGAGCTGGTTGTGGCTGGTCTGGTTGAAGATCCCGTCTACCATTCGCCAGTAGGCCCGATTCGGCCGCTTGATATGCTGTTCGGCCACTCCGCTTCGATTGCGCGCGGCGATGTTTGGATGGCTCACAACACCGGTTTCACGGCTCCAAGGCTTGCTCGCGCCGCACTGGCCGCCGGGTTCTCAGAGGTGCGCGTGTCCGATCGCTCCAACTATGAATTGTGGGCTGTGCTGCTCACTCCGGGAACGAACGCCGCATCGCTAGCCAAATTGTTCGCAGGGACGAACATCGCTTGCCTTTTTGAGCCTCAAGCAGACCTGGAGTTGGTTCACCCGTCCCAGGTTGAGCCGTTCGAAAGGCGGGAATTGGAACGAGGAAATGTCGTTCGCCTAAAAGCCTGAAGGGATGTCTCTGCGCCTCCAGCGACGGTATTGCAGGGGCGCACGCGGCGGCCAAGCGAGCGCCGAATAGGGGCGCGCGTCCAGCGACAACGAAGGGTTATAGTAGGGGTCGTCCGTCAGCGAGTTCGAACCAACGCGCGCGCAGCGCGCCAAGCTCCCTCTTAAATTGGGGGTTTTCCACGATTTGCGTCGGGGTGCCGCGGGACGCGGATTCGCGATGAATGAGCTGCGTCCTCGGCGTGAAGACGATTCGCAGGCCTAATTCGCGCGCCTTCAAACAATAATCCACGTCGTTGAAATTGACGGGGAAATGGACCGCGTCAAAACCGCCGATGCGGTGAAAAAGGGCGCGGGGCGTAAGAAGGCACGCGGCGGTCACGGCGGAACACTCACGCGCAGCGCACAGCATGTCGGCATAGCCGGGGTGCTCCCCGTCCGTATCGTTGAACGCGTGGGAGGCCGCGAAATAAGGCCCGAGCACGACACCGCCGTGCTGCACCAGACCGCTCGGCCAAATGAGCTTCACGCCCACCGCCCCAACGTCGGGCTCAAGGCGGGAGGCCATCTCCTGCAACCAACCTTCTTCGATCGCCTCGACATCGTTGTTGAGCAGCAGCAGGTTGTCGCGGTTCGCGATGGAGGCGCCGGCGTTCACGAGCGCGGAAAAATTGAAAAAGCCTGGCGAACGGATAACGCGCGCGCCCGCCGTCCGCTGGGCTTCGAGGTATTCGATCGTCTCCTGATCGCAACTGTCGTTGTCGATGACGATAAGCTCGTTTCGCTCGAGATCGACGGTCGCCCGCAGCGATTCGATGCAGGGCTCGAGGAGATCCAGCCGATCGCGGGTAGGAATTAGAATTGAGACAGAGCCGGGCGCGCGCAGGCGGCGCACCCGAACCGCAGGGAAAATGGAGGAATGCGTCGGTTCGCAAACGGCGGCGACGCCTGCCACGCGCAGCCGCTCTTGGGATGCCCGGGCGAGATTCTGCGCGGCCTCGGCGACGTCGAAAGGCGGCAAGACCGCAAGAAATTCTGGCAGATGACACGGAGGGTTTGCGTTTGACGCCGTTCCCAGCGGCGCAGCCGAGAGGAACAAAGCGAACAGATCGCCGGCGCCGGACTTTGCCAAACGGAGGGCCTGCTCGCGGCGCATTGCAAAGAGCAGCGCCGGGTAGCCCTGCTCAAGCGCTCTCTCGCGGTCGTAGTCCGGAAAGGCAATGGGCCACTCCCCGCCGTCTTTGGCTCGCACGGCGAGATCGCAGTAGGCCACGTCGACCTCGGGCCTTTGTCTCAACGCATTTGCCAGCGCAGCCAACGCCCGTGGCGCCAATACGATGCTGCTCAGCGCGAAGACGCACGCGTCGACGCCTGCGCCCTCGCCTTCGAGGAAATCGATCAGTCCGGCCGGATCTAAAGCGGTTTGGCCGCCGCCGCTCATCACCGCAGCGAGCCATTTGACGCCCACTTGTTGCTCGACGCTTTTCAGAACTTCTGCCGCGGGATCGTCGCCAACCATCACGAGAGCGACGGTCGCCGTTTCTCCTCCGATTTCGGCGTGCGCGGAAAACCTCTTCCTCCACTCTGCGAATTGATCGAACGGCCAAGATTGCGGTAGGAGCCGATCGAACATTTGCGCGCGCAGATCTTCGCCGCCTGCGGGGTCTGCGGCAGCCAACGTTTTTTGGAGCCCGTTGGGGAAAGCGACGAAGGGGAGCGGGCTGCCGACGATTTCGCGCCCCGTCGCCCAAAAATGAATTCGCCTGGGAACGCCGTCGGCATAGCTCTCAGGCAGGTGCAGGTCGAACGCGCGGACCGCAACGCCATCGGCGGCGCCGCCAACCTGCCTCCAAGTGGAGAGAAGTGTTTCTGCAACCGGTTCGCCTTCGACGACCGCCGTAATTATGGTTTGATCGTCGCCGTTCGAAAGCCAGCCGGAAAAGCGTAAGCCGCCTGCCCAAACGACCTCGGACACGTCCGCCCGCTTCAGCGGGGCCGCGGTGAGCGCGATCGGCGACCCCAGCGCAATGCCCATATTCGAGAGGCGAACTTCGACCCTCTCGACATTCGCAAAGGCCGCAGGATCGAGAGAAAACTGAAATCGGTAACAGCCGTCGCCAAAGCCCTCCCGCAGCAAGTTGTCACTGAACAACTCTGCCCGCGTCAACCCGCCGGGCACGCCGTCGAGCACCAACTCGACGACAAACCGGGCGTTCAAGTCCTGAGGATCGAACACGAAACCTTCGACATGGGCGCCGTCTGGCCGCTCGAGATGAAAGCGCAGTCGCGCCAGCATCGCGCCATATTCAGTTTCATGGACGTTCTGGTTCATCGCCAATGCGGTCCGCCGAAGGTTGAGCTTTCATCCAATCGGCGATCTCGACCGTTGCGCGTTTGTGGCACATGCGCGTATCGAGGATCAATTCGTCCGACTTCGTCGCTCTGTTGCCGAACGACCAATCGAAATAGGCCAAAGGCAGCTTCGTTGCGCGCGCGAGCCGTTCCGCGATCCAGAATGAATTCGTTCGATATGGGCTGACCAGCCTATCGACGCGACATTGGGCGACAAGTCGAGGCAGCTCGGCCAGGTCCGCCCGGCCTGTGACGAAAACGTTGCCCGAGGCCATCGCCGCAAAATCGTCTAGGCACGCGCCAAGAACGAAAACGGGAGTTGGATCTTTTCGGCGGCTCAGTTCACGTCCAAGCCCGATGGCCATCCGGTCCACAAGGGGGGAAAGAAAAGGCGCCAGCACAGCGACGCCGCGAGTTGTCGACGGGAGCGCGGGCGTTGCGAGCGCAAACAAATCCTCGAAGCGATCCCGCACCATCCGATGGCTTCGAAATATTTTCGAAGCTAACGCCTCCGCCAGTTCGTCCGTCACGACGATCGTTCGGGCTTTGGAAAGCGCGATCTGAAGCCGTCGTCGCTGTTCCGGATTCGAGGCACGTTCCAGCGGCGCTTTGAGGCAGGAGGCACATCCGCCGTCTCTCCAGTGGCACGGGCCTTCGCTGGGCTGCGTTAGCGGGTAAACCCATCGGAGGTCGCCGCAAACAAGTCGCGTTTCGACGGGCAAGCTCGTGACTTCCTCGATCAGCGGCGAGGGAAGCGACGCCGGGTCATGTAGGTCGATCCGCGTCAGCGAAAGTCTTGCGAGATAGTCGTGTAGCCGGTCCCGTTCGCCAGGCTCACGGAGTTGGAAGGTCAGGGATTGCGGAACGCCGCCGTCCAAGCGTCTGAAGCGGACTTCGCCTTCGTCGGCGACGGCGATGAGAGCCGTCGAGTCGCCGGCGGACTTCGCGCGGGCCATCGCAATGTCGTGCGCCATCCCAGCGGCCGTTAGGTAGAGCGGCCCCGCGCCCTCCGGAACGAGAGCATACTCGACGCGCGCGCGCGCGCCGCGAAGCGGATCGAGGGCTTCGAACGCCGCTTCCTCAAGCCGAAATCCCGGGAATTTTTGCTCGATGCGACGCAGGTTTGTAAGGACGAGCGCGTGCTTCTCGGCCTGGAAGGACCGTGATCCATGGTGGCCGACGTAGATGCCGGTCGCGCAGACATTACGGTATCCGGCTCGTCGCGCGCGGAGGCATAAATCGACGTCCTCGAAATAGCCGCGCCCGTATGTCTCCGCAAAGGCTCCGACCGTCGTTGCGCACGCGTGCGAGACATAGAGACAAAATCCGACCCCGTTCAGAATTTCCACCGTGGACAGGCCGTTGGCGGACGCCGCAACGTTATCCACGCGTTCGATCGTCGAAAAAGATTCGAACGGATGAAGGCGGTAGGGGGCCGGAAAGCTCGTGACTTCGCCATTATTGGAAAACGGCGTGACCGTGCCGATACGGGGATCGGCAGCGGCGACGCGGCGCATGCGATCGAGCGCGTCGGGAGGCAACCAAGCGTCGGAATTGAGTATTAGAAGGTCGCTCCACCCGCCGAGCTCGAGCGCGCGATTGACCGCGCCTGCAAAGCCGCGGCTGACGCGATTTTGCAGCACGATGACGTTTGACGTCCCAGAAAGCGTTTCGAGATATTCGGCCAGCCCGGATTCCGGAGACGCGTCGTTTACGACGATCAGGCGGAAGGGTTCGGGCGTCCTTTGCATAAGGACGGAGTTGATGCAGGCTTTTGTTGCGACGAGGTCGCGATAGACGGGAACGACCACCGTCAGCTTTTCCGCGCTGGCCGGAGACGCAACGATCGTTCGAGGCGTGCCCGGGAGCCAAAAGCTCTTGGCGAGAACATTGCCGACGAGGACGGACCCTTCGATCGGCGCTTCTTCGAAATTTGAAACGCGCACGGTGGCGACCTCCCATCCCGGCGAAGCGAAGGGATGGCCGGGGTCGGGGGTAAGGGCCAGGTCGCGGCGAAGGTCGCCAGACGCCAACAACAGGCGCGCGCCGCCGCCGGCGCGCCACGCAATCCAGCCTTGGACGCTGCCCGCAATGCGCGAAAACTTCTGGAGTGCAGGCGGGCAGCCGGGGTGGCGGACGAGGTATTGCAGGGCCGCTTGGGCGTCTTTTGCCTCCGGCCTTTCTGCCCCCAAGAGCCTAAGCGCAGCGGCGCGTTGTTCCGGACCGCTCGCCCACGCCAGCGCGGCTCGATTGGCGAGAATGTCGGTAGGATCGCATTCGACCGCCTTAGTCAGGTCGATTTGGGCGAACTCCGCGAACCCAGCCAGCCGGCTCGCTTCCGCACGCAGCAGCCAATCCTGCGCCTCCGCGCGCGCCAGGCGGCACCGCCGGTCGGCAAATAACAAAGCGTTTTCCGCGTCTCCGCGCTGCAAGTGGAGACTGGTTGCCACGGCCAGGGCTTCTGAGTGGGCGCGGCGGTCGAGGAAGGTGGCTTCCGAGATCGTTTGCGACTCAACTTCCAATTGGAATCTTCTTGTAAGTACACGCGATCACAAAGCTGTGAAGAGCTTCGGTTTCCCAAGCTGCATGGCTGATATACAAAATTCGCCGCATAAAAGTCTGCCAAATTGCGTTGATAAAAGTTAAAAAGCGGTTATGGTTTAGTACTACCGTAGGGTCAACGAACCGCCCGCCTTGCTTAAGCGAGCAAAAGCGAGTCTTACGATAGTTGATTTGGCCCGGGGGGGCACCAGATGCGTCGCGACGAGCCGCAGTTAACTCGCGAGTCCAATCTACAGCTTAATCCCGGACTGTATGTGCTGAAATATGAAGCACGCGGCGCGCAAAGTCCGGCTCCCGCGGCCTATGTTCGGCCGACTTCTGGATTTGAATCTGACCTCGATATGATTTCCCCGCCTGACGTAGAGGAGGGGCAGCTTGCTACCCCGGGCTCGTGTCTTGTGCTGAGGGCGCGTCGACATTGCTCAGTCTCTATTTACGTTCGACGCGCCTCGCCGAGAGACCCTTGGGACGCGTCCTTTCAGCTCGACGCGCTGGCGACGCCGGTTGCTTCCGCGACGGGTATTTCTGCGCCCGTCGAGCGCTCAAGCGACGCTCGAAGGTTCGATTCGCTGAAGTTACTCGCCCATGTCGCGCTCAAAGGGGACGTGGGCGTCTCTGAAAATGAGTGGTGCGGGGGCCCAGAGATGCCCGCGGCGATCGAAGGCCTGCAACTGCGGAGCGTGCCGCAAGGCGTGCGGATCGACATTCAGCCGCTGCTCGCAACCCGCCCTCCGCAATGGGGCACCTGGGTTCCCAGCGGCGAATTTGCAGGGACCCGCGGGCGGTCGCTGCCGCTCGCCGGCTTTCGGATTCGCTTCGAGAGCGATGACCCCACTCTTGAACTCGCGGCGGACGCGTTGTTCCTCGGATCCGCCGTCCAAAGCCGGGCTGGCCGCTCGCTGGAATTCGTAAGTTCGGGGGGGTTTGACCCGTTAGTCGGCCTTCGTGTCGCCCTAAGGGCGAAAGAGGCCTTTAAGCCCGGCGAAGATTGGGCAGGTGCGAGTTCCGCGCGTCCGCCGATGCCTAGAGTTCGAGTGTTTCGTGCAGGTATGAACAAACAAGCCTAAGTTCAATTCTTAATATTGGAGTTCAAATTGGCCACCTATCTCAATCAGAGCAGCCTAAACACACTCCTAACCACTCAGGTTTCTGCAGCGACGAAGGGCCTTATTGTATCGGCTCTGCAATCCGCTGGCGACTATCCCACCGGGAAGCTGTTGCTAGACACCGAGCAACTGAGCCAGACAGGGATCTATTCCGTTTCGTCTGACGTAGGGTTCGTGCTTGACACCAATTCGACGACCGCAGGCACCTTGAACCTAACCACGGCCGGGGGAACCGTGATCGCCTCGGGCGATGGGGCGGCTATGATTGAGGACCGCGGGCCCGGTGGCGACACCTTGGTCGGCGGCAGTGGAAAAGAGAGCCTGTGGACTTTTACGGGCAGCAATACGCTGATTGGCGGCGCCGGATTGAACACTTTGTATGGCGGGGCGGGCAGTGACAGCCTTGTCGGCGGCGGCCAAAGCTCTCTGGTTGCTGGCGCAGGCAATCAGACGTTGGTCGGTGGCGTCGGCGCCGGCGCTCACGATACGCTCAGAGCCGGCGCTGGCAACGACGTCCTTCGAGTCACGCATGGAAACAATTCGCTGGTGGGGGGAACGGGGCACGTCACCATGTACGGCGGGACTGGCGCCGACACGTTGCTGAGCGCCGGCTCCGGCCACGCTTCCCTTGTCGCAGGAACGGGAGATCAGAGTCTTGAGGGCGGCCATTTCGCTACGGCGGTGGACACGTTGATCGGCGGCTCCGGCAAAGACATCTTGCGCGTTTCGCTGGGCAATAACACGCTTATCGGCGGGACCGGCCTCAACACCCTGTATGGCGGGTCGGGCCATGACAGTCTCCAAGGTGGCGGCCATAGCTCGCTGGTCGCGGGCGGGGGCACGGAAAAGCTGCTTGGTGGATTGACGACAATCAGTTCGGACACGCTGAGGGCGAGCACGGGTCCGGATGTGCTTCAGGTCTATCGGGGCAATAATTCCTTGATCGCCGGATCCGGGCACAGCACTTTGGAGGCTGGCAGCGGTCATGACACGATCCACGGCGCCGGCGCCGACACGATCTCCCTTCAAGTGGGAGGCGCGGCGGTCGTGTACGGCGGCACAGGCGCCGATCGCGTCGTTGTCGGCATCACCGGCAACGACACGGTCTATGGCGGGACGGCGACGACCGTGGCCACTCTGCAGGCGCACAGCGCCGTTCATTCCGAGACCACTCTCGCTGGCGGCGTGACCAAGATCACCTTCACAAATGGTCAGGTGCTTGAGGTCAAACAGGTGACGATCAACTTTGCGGGCGGTGGCACCGAGCACCATTAAAGGATCTCAGTCATCGCCGCTGGATTCATGATGAACTTCCTGTTCGTTCACAACAATTTCCCGGCGCAATTCAGGAACGTCGTCGGGGAATTGGTCGAACGAGGCGACTGCGAAGTTGCGGCCATAGGGTGTGAGACGGCGACGCAGATGGATGGCGTCCTTCTAAGGCGATATCGGACGCCGCCTGGCGCTGCGCCAGAGTGCCACCCGTTCGCGCGGCGATTCGATTTCGAATGTCGCCGCGCAGAACAGGTTCTGTACGCGGCCTCCGAGTTCGCCGCCGATGGGTTCGTGCCTGACGTGATCGTGGTTCATTGCGGATGGGGCGAAAACTTGACGTTGCGGGCGCGGTTCCCCGGAGCGCGCATCGTGGTCTACTGCGAATATTATTATCGGGCCGACGGTCAGGACGTTCATTTTGAAGGGGACGGTCCAAGACTCGGCGTGGATGGCGTGGCTGGCCTCCACTGCAAGAACGCGAGCACATTGCTAGCGCTCGTCGACGCTGATTTGGGCATGGCGCCGACGCGTTGGCAACGGTCGACCTACCCGCCTGAGTTCCAGTCAAAGATCGAGGTCGTTCACGAAGGGATTGACACGACGCGACTGGCTCCGAACGCCAATGCCGCCGTAATTCTCCCGTCGGGAAAGCGCGTTCACCGAGACCGCGAAGTCGTGACGTTCATCGCGCGAAATCTTGAGCCTATTCGAGGCTACCACGTCTTCATGCGGGCGGTGGCGGACATCCAAAACGCGCGACCCAATGCGGACATCGTTGTCGTCGGCGGCGATTTGGTTTCCTACGGACCGCCTCCTCTTGACGGGGGCAGTTGGAAGACACTCCTCCTCGACGAGCTTCAAGGCGACATCGACTTTTCGCGTTTTCACCTGCTTGAGCCGTTGCCTTACGACGACTATCTGAAGTTGCTTCAAGTGTCGTCCGCCCATGTCTACCTGACGTATCCCTTCGTGCTGTCATGGTCCTTCGTCGAAGCGATGTCGGTGGGCTGCACCCTGATCGCGTCCGATACGGCGCCGGTGCGGGAAGCCATCGAAGATGGCGTCTCCGGCGTGCTGGTCCCCTTCGATCAACCGAAGCGGCTGGCGGAGGCGACGACATGGGCGCTTGCCAATCGGGATGCCGCCGCGGCTCTGGGCGCGGCCGCGCGCCGAGCGGCGCGCGCGCAATACGACAAGAAAGACTGCGTTAGGCGCACGCTCGAACTGATTGCGCCCGGGCTGCCCACCGCCCCGCGTCGCGTCGAGGCTGCAGCGTGACGAAGGCGGTGGCGAGCGCGCAACTCCGACGTGGCCGCGAGGCTTTCACGGACGAGAGGGCGTCAGACCTGCCGCCGTCGATGCTCAGGAGTCTTGCATTCATCGCCCAGCGACGCGGCCTTCAGCTCGACGTGTCGCGGCTCATGCAAGATAACATGCTGGCGAACGAGCGGGTCGACGTGCCGACCCTCTTACACTGCGCGCGGAAGGCGGGGCTTAAGGCCAAGCGCGTTAAACTCGACTGGGGTCAGTTGACTCGCTTGCGCAAGGCCCTTCCGGCCCTGATCGTGCTGAAACACGGCGTCGCCATGGTCATCGTCGGGGTCGACGCGGACGGCCCGGCGCCGTCGGTGCATCTGCAGGATCCCAACGCCGACGAGGGCTTGTTGCTGAGCTTGGACCGGGCTCGCCTTGAGGATGTGTGGGACGGGGACGTCATTCTCGTCCGCCGAAACTTCGATCTTCTCGACGAAGAGCAGCCCTTCAGCCTCGGCTTCATCGCCGCGACCGTGCTGAAGGAGCGCCGCCTCATGCGCGACCTCGCGGTCAGCGCTATGGTGCTGAGCTTGTTTGCGCTCGCGCCCATCCTGTTCTGGCGCCTGCTGTCGGATCGAGTTCGTATACTACGGCAACATGAACACGTTCATTGTGCTCTGCTTGTTCATGGGCCTGGTTATCGTTTTCGAGACGGCGTTCGGCTATCTGCGCTCCTTCATGCTGCGGACCATCACCGCGCGCGTCGACACGCGGCTTTCTGAATACATGTTCGAGCGCGTGCTGCGGCTGCCGATCGACTTCTTCGAGCGCACGCCGGTCGGCCAGATCGCCCACGACATGAACGAGATTTTCAAGATCCGCGATTTTCTCACCGGACAGCTGTTCGGCACGATCCTCGATTCGATGACGCTGTTCGTGTTTTTGCCCGTGATGTTCTTCTTCAGCCCGATGCTGACCTTTGTCGTGCTCGCGTTGTGCGGCCTGATCGTGCTCTGGCTCGTCTACATGCTGCCTGCCTACTCGCAGGGCGGTCGGCGCGGTGATCCGGGCGGAGACCGACCGCGGAACGCTGCTCTACCAGACGCTCGCGGGCATGCGGACGATCAAGTCGTTGTCGCTCGAACCCAGGCAAATGGACCGGTGGGACGTGTTGACGCGCGAAGGTCGCGCACGCGCGGCTGCACGAAGGCTACATCTCCTCCGTCGTCCAGACGGTCGTCCGCCCGCTCGACCGCCTCGCCGGTCAATGGCTCCTTCGCGCTCGGCGTCTATATCGCGATCACCACGCAGCGACCCCGTCTACATCGGCGCGCTGTTCGCCTTCCTGATGCTGACCCAGCGCGTATCCGGGCCGCTGATGCAGATGGCGCAGCTCGTCAATCAAGTACGACGAGGCCCGCGCCGCGGTGGCGATCGTCGGCCAGCTCGTCAACCAGCCGCGCGAGGAGGACGCACGGGCACGGCGTCCGCTCGCCGCTGCGCGGCCACGTCGCAGTTCTCGAAGTTGCGGTTCAAATACGCCGGCGCCGTCCAGCCTGCGCTCGACGGCGTGACGTTCGAAGTGCCGCATGGGCACGACGCTCGGCATCATGGGCCGCAGCGGCTCGGGCAAGACGACGATGACGCGGCTGCTGCAGCGCCTGCATGCCGACTACGAGGGCCTCATCAAGATCGACGGCGTCGACGTGCGCGAATACGACGTCGACCACCTGCGCCGCAGCCTCGGCGTGGTGCTGCAGGAGAACTTCCTGTTCAGCGGCACGATCCGGGACAACATCACGGCGGCCAAGCCGCATGCGACCTTCGAGGAGATGGTCTAGGCGGCGCGGCTGGCCGGCGCCGAGGAGTTCATCGACAAGCTGCCGCGCGGCTACGAGACCTACATCTACGAGGGCTCGCCGAACCTGTCGGGCGGCCAGCGCCAGCGCCTCGCCATCGCGCGCGCGCTGATCACCGACCCCAAGATCCTCATCCTCGACGAGGCCACCAGCGCGCTCGATGCCGATAGCGAGGCGATCGTCAACGCCAACATCCGCCGCATCGCGCACGGCCGCACCATGATCGTCATCTCGCACCGGCTCTCCTCGCTGGTGAATTCGGACGCCATCCTCGTGCTGGAGCGCGGCGAGGTCGCCGACATCGGCCGCCACGAGGAGCTGCTGGAGCGCTGCGAGATCTACAGCGGGCTTTGGAATCAGCAGAACCGCCACCTCAACGCCCGCGCCGCCGCCGCCGCCGCGGTGCGAGGACCCGCCCGTGTCTCCTAGAGCCGACGCCCTGCGCACGGTGGACCAGTTCCAGGGCGAGATCGCCGCGATCCGCGCCGCCCCGGATCCCTTCTCGGCCCGCGCGACGCTCTATCTTCTCACCGCGATGGTCGTCGCATTCGCGGCGCTGCTGGTCTTCGCGCATGTCGACCGCACGGTATCGAGCGCCGGCGGCCGCATTGTCGCGACCGTCACCCCCAATGTTTTCCAGGCGCTTGACGCCTCGATCATCAAGAGCATCGACGTCAACGAGGGCGAACACGTGGCCAAGGGCCAGCTGCTGGCGACGCTCGACCCGACGTTCGCCGCGGCGGACGTCAACCAGCTGCGCGAGCAGATCGCCAGCCTCGAGGCGCAAATCGCGCGCGACGAGGCCGAGCTTGCGGGCGGCGATCTTGTCTTCGCCGACGGCGCGAACGACCGCTACGGCAAGATCCAGCTCGCCCTGTTTTCGCAGCGCCGCGCCCAATACGACGCGCAGATCAACAGCTTCGACCAGAAGATCGCGCAGACCCAGGCGACGATCGACAAGTTCCAGACGGACGAGGCGCACTACGCCGAGCGCGAGGCCATCGCCAAGCAGATCGAGGACATGCGCAACACGCTGCTGCAAAAGGGCGCCGGCTCGCTCCTCAACCTGCTCACCTCCACCGACACGCGCATCGAGGCGCTGCGCACGCTGGATTTCGGCCACAACAGCCTGGTCGAGGCGCAGCACCAGCTCTCCTCGCTGCAGGCCGACCGCGAGGCCTTCATTCAGCAATGGCTTTCCGCGCTCAGCCAGGATCTCGTCACCGCCCGCAACAGCCTCGACGGCGCGCCGCAACCAGCTCGACAAGGCCACCAAGCACCAGGACCTCGTTCGACTTGTCGCGCCCGAGGACTCGTTCGTCCTTTCGCTGGCCAAGCTCAGCGTCGGCTCCGTGCTCAAGGAGGGCGACCCGCTGCTGACGCTGGCGTCGCGCGAACGAGCCGCTCGAGGCGGAGGTGGAGCTTGCCGCGCGCGACGTCGGCTTCCTGCGCGCGGGCGATCCCGCCACGCTGAAGATCGACGCCTTCAACTTCTCCGAACACGGCGTCGCCCACGGCACCGTGCGCTGGATCAGCGAAGGCGCCTTCACCACCGACGCCAACGGCGCGCCGGCGCCGCCCTACTACAAAGCGCGCCTGCGCATCGACGACATCTCCCTGAAGGACGTGCCGGCCGGCTTCCGCCTGATTCCCGGCATGACGCTGACCGCGGACGTTCGCGTCGGCGAGCGCTCGCTCGGCGCCTACATGCTCGCTGGCATCGTCACGACCTTCGGCGATTCCATGCGCGAGCCCTGACGCAGCATGCGCTCGCCCCTCGCTCTCCTCGGCGCGCCTTTCGCCGGTCTCCGCCGCGGCGCCGGCGTGCGGCGCGGCGCGCGGCATTACGCCGGGCGGCGCTATCTCGAGGCGCTGCAGACTTGGCGCGGCGCCAGCCGTGACGGCTCGGCCGAGGCGGCGTTCCGCATCGGCGAGCTCTACGTCCGTGGCGAGGGGGTGCAGCGCAACCTCGTCGACGCCACCCACTGGTTCCGCGAGGCGGCCACGCACGGCCATCCGCAGGCGGCGTTCAACCTGGCGCGCATCCTGCTCGCCGGCGCTTCGGGCGGCTCGGTCGCCGCCTGGCGCGACTCTGTCGAGCGCAGGCACGGCCCGTCGGCGCGCGCGCTCGAAAAACTGCTGTTCCCGCGCGGGCTCGACGTGCCGCCCGACGCCGAGGAGGCCGCGCGCTGGCTGGCCGCCGCGGGCGACAAGCCCGAAGCGCATGCGCTGCTGGGCGCGCTCAAGCTCGAGGGGCGCGGCGCGAGCGCCGACCCTGCCGCCGCCCGCGCCCACTTTGAGATCGCCGCCAAAGCCGGCCTGGCGGAGGCCGACTTCGGCCTCGGCGACATTTTCTACCGCGGTCTCGGCGTCGACAAGGATGCGGCGCAAGCTGGCGAGCACTACGCCCACGCGGCGGAGAAGGGCCACGTCCGCGCCAAGCTCGCGCTCGCCAGCCTTCACCAGGCCGGCGAGGGCCGCCCGCGCGATCCCGCCGCCGCAGCCGCGCTCTACGCCGAGGCGGCGGAGGCCGGCGAGCCGCACGCCATGTGCAGCCTCGGCCTGATGCTGCTGGCGGGCGAAGGCGTCGAGCAAAACCTCGATTTGGGCGAGACCAAGCTGCGCGAGGCCGGCAAGGCGGGCAGCGTGCGCGCGATGCGGGCGCTGGTCGATTTCTACAGCCGCGGCGCCGGCCGCGAGCCGAACCTGCGCGAGGCCGAGGCGTGGTGCCGGCGAGCCGCCGAGCGCGGCGACGTCGAAGCGCAGTTCCTCACCGGGCGCTTCGCCGCCACCGGCACGGGCTCCGGCGAGAACCTGCCCGAGGCCGCGCGCTGGTTCCGCGCCGCGGCGGAGCAGGGCCATCCGATCGCCGCGCATAACTTCGCCAGCTTCTCGGCCTCCGGGACGGGCACGCCGCGCGATTCCGCCGAGGCGCGGGCGTGGTACGCCAAGGCCGCCGAGCGCGGCGTCACCGCCTCGAAGGTCGCGCTCGCCCGGCTGCTGTGGAGCGGCGAGGGCGGTGAGCGCGATCCGGAAGCCGCGCGCGCCCTGCTTGAGGCCGCCGTCGCGGAAGGCGACGGGGAGGCCAAGGCGTTGCTGGCGACCCTGGTGCTGTCAAGCGCCGAGGCCGACCCCGCGCGGGCCCAGGCCCTCTTGGAAGATTCCGCCCGCGCCGGCTTCGCCCCTGCCGCGCTCCAGCTCGGCCATTTCTTCGCCGGCCGCCTCGGCGCCGCTTCTGCGCGGTGGGAGGACGCTCGCCGCTGGTACACCGTGGCGGCCGAGGCCGGGCAGGTCGAGGCGCAGCGGCAGTTGGCGGTGATTTTGAGGGAGGGGCGGGACGGGGTGCCGGTGGATGTGGAGGCGGCGGAGATGTGGGGGCGAAGGGCGGGTGGCGGAGGAGAATTGAACCGTAAGTAACTCCCCGACAATCGCGTACATTCGCAGAATTGCGACGTGCAGCTAAGGAATTTCCCGCTATGGGTTCTATTAATGACAATCTCGATATTTTAGATAACGTGCGGGTAGACGTTGACATATGCGCTGGTCACTTTGATAGTAAGTATTATTCAGAGCAAAACGACGATTTGACCTTTGAAAGACTGAGTCAATTAGAACATTATTGCTCGCTGGGATGGCTCGAAGGCAGAGACCCGAGTCCAGATTTCGGTAGCGCTGCATATCTCCATTCATATCCAGACGTGGCTCAGTTGAAAGTAAATCCGCTGTCTCACTTTCTACGTCTTGGCAAGAGCGAGGGAAGGAGGGCCAAATCTAGTCTCCCACTTCGCGATAGAATCCATACGAGATTCGGATCTTGCTAGAGACCGAATCCTCGGTGCTGTCTCGATGCTTTTCGACAAAAATAACTACTTGAAGTCTGCCAATCTAACTTGGCACCCGCTGGCGCGCAACTTAAATTTGTCAATACATTGGCTTACGTTAGGCTATAAAGACAAAGCAGTCTTTGATTTCGCAAGATTAAGTGATCACACAAATGTTATTAAGAGCCTCGACGCTCTTATGTCTCTTCTTTATTCGAAAGATCCTGTTCAGAGCGTCATTTACGAAGAGAAAGAGAAAATTGAAAAACTTCTAAGGCAAGAAGACAATCAGAACTCCACGCTCGACAATTTGGAAGAGAATGACCGCTTTGCTATATCTGTAATGAATTCAGAATTCGATGCCGACTTCTATTCCAGGAAAAATAAAGACATAAATATTAATCCGAATAAATCAATCATTCATTTCCACTTAAAAGGTTGGAGGGAGCACAGAAATCCAAACTCGGAATTTGACGTTCAATTCTACCTCGCGAACAATCTAGATGTAAAAGCAGCAAACATAAACCCATTTTACCATTTCATTGTGGCGGGACGAAGTGAAGGAAGAATATGGCATCGGAGCTCGTCTATGGCATTGTCGGTCATCGAGTCGTTGCGCCCGAGCCGCCTTCGTCTTGTCGCAAGTCCAGACAAACTCGATTTGATGCCGCTGGCAAAAGCGACCTCATTTTTCAAGGACCTCGCAAAACACTTCTCAAAATTCGCTATATCGATTAGTCATGATAATTACACTAAATCCACCGGTGGGGTGCAGATATTCGTCGGCGACGAGCAGAAAAAGATGAATGAGGCGGGGTACGTTTATATTCATTTGGCACCTACAACCTCTACTGCATTCTTCCTGGAAAAAGCAGATCAGTACTTCATTTCTGTAACAGTAAACGGTACTTTCATTTGCGATTTGCCTAGTGATAGGCTGGTAAGAGTGTTGGGATGTTTGTCATCATCCACCAACGTCGGGACGATTCATTGTTTGCTTGGGCATGATCCGTATTTAATTACGGAGTGTCTAAAAGCCGTTCACGCCAAGCATACGTTATTTTGGCTTCACGACTATTCATCTCTGTGTGAGGGGTTCAATCTCCTCAGGAACGATGTAGAGTACTGTGGTTGCCCTCAATTGGGATCTATGGCCTGTCGAATATGTGTATATGGACCTGCTAGACTTGGACACACGGCCAAGGTCGAGTTCTTGTTTTCCGAGCTCCGTCCCGCGATTATCTCACCGTCTTCTGTAACCCTAGAATTGTGGTCCGACAGAGTGCGTGAATATTCCGGGTTGGTTGCGGTCGTTCCCCACGTTGCCATCAGCTGGGATGATGCGAGGTTGCCGCGATATCGCGAGTGGTCCGGCAACGGCGGCGATCCAATTGTGGTGGCGTTTATTGGCTATCCAAAACTGCATAAAGGTTGGGAGATATTTGAAAGAATCGCAAAAGAATGCGCGGGAGACCCTCGATACAGATTTGTGCATCTTTGCAACAAAGCGGGCGATGTCGCCAACATAAAATCCATTTTTCTCGATGTATCGTCGGAGGACAGAAATGCAGCGGTCCGTGCGTTAGCGGAGGCGGCCGTCGACATTGCTATTGTGCCGTCGATTTGGCCCGAGACCTTTTCGTTCGTAACTTATGAGGCAGCCGCCGCTGGCGCATTTGTCTTCACGACAAAAGTGTCAGGAAACGTCGCTGCGGCAGTTTCATCTGAGCAAATTGGATTGGTCTTTGACACCGACAATGCGCTTGTAGAACATTTCGTCGCTGGAGAAGCGATAAAATTTGTTCGCAAAAATTACTTGCTTCGTGATAGGTTCGGGAGCTTGAACATCGTTGGAACGTCAGCTTCCGTCATCGACGAAATCGAAGCGTTGGCCTGAGAAAAGACTATGTCCCAGGTTCATGCCTACACGAGCTTTAGCTTTAGCTATTTGCAAAGGGCGAGGGTCCTATCTGGAACCTTGCGAAACGCCCACCCTGACTGGGAAATTTGGGCGATTATTACGGACGAGCCACCTCCCGGCTTCGACGTCCCGTCGCTGCACAGAGATTTTGACCACGTTGTATTTTCATCACAACTTGAAATTCCAGAGTATCAGTCGTGGATATTCAAACACGATATTGTGGAAGCCTGTACTGCTGTCAAGGCGACCGCTCTGCGGATGATATTGTCACGCGGCGCGGACAAGGTCATTTATCTGGATCCCGACATTGCGGTGTTTCACGACCTTTTCTCGATTGTGGACAAACTTGACAATAAATCCATCATACTGACTCCCCACCAAGTGGAGGCAAATTCGGATAAGCTATCGTATATAGACAACGAATATACGAGCCTCAAATTTGGTGTGTTTAATTTGGGATTCCTTGGTGTCAAAAACGACGCGTCAGGCAACAGATTTGCAAGTTGGTGGGAAGAGAGATTGCTGGATGCTTGCTACGACGAGCCGGAAAACGGAATATTCACCGATCAAAAGTATTGCGACCTCGCGCCGGGTCTATTCGATGGGGTGTGTGTTGAGCGGGATCCCGGCTGTAACGTAGCTTCATGGAACTTGAGTACGAGAAGATTACGGATAGGGCTAGACGGTGCCATATTCGTTAATGAAAGCCTTCTGAAGTTCTACCATTTCACAAAAATAACCTCGGTTGGGGGCGTTATGACCCAGCGCTATGCTGATGGTGGGACTGAGATATTCGAACTAGTAAATTGGTATAAGCGCGAGATAGCAAAGTATGAACACAAAGAAATTCCACAGGGATGGTGGAAGTATTCAACTTTCAGCAATCGGCACCTTATCCCCAAAAAAATGCGTATTTTGTACCGCGGTCAAAAGGATTTGATGGAATCCTTTAGAGACCCGTTTCGCACCGGCCGCGGTTCTTTTCACGAGTATGTTGAGCAAAATTATGCAAGCCTTTTGGAGCCTAATTCCGCGTAATTGCGGGAAGCGCCGACGCTCAAGATATTTCAACGGAAGAGCTTATTGAATCTCCCGATTTTCAAAACGCCCGGCTACAAAGTAGTGGTATCGAGCTGAGGACAGATTGTTGCCTGCGTTAGCAACGTCGGAATGGCGAAGCAAGTATCGAGATGGATCAAAATACCTTTCGGCCCAGGCTTGGGCGGACCAAGCGCGACCATCTAGCGCGCCGACGCTTTTGAAATGCTGCTTTAGAGCGTGCTCACTCTCCAAGTGTTTCACGTCCGGATACATTTCTCTATACCAAGTTGGATCGAAGTCATTTGGCAGCACATGATCGAATAACTGAACGTCGAAGTTTTTGTTGTCTTGGTAGTAACTAAATTGAGAGCCGGATGACAAACGGAATTGTCTTATTAGACGCGGAGCGCTCATGTCGAGCGTGGAGCTGAAAACGCGAGGGTCTCGAGTATACCAGTCGAAGTTGGGATTGGCTGCGCCTGCGGCACTCCCTCTTGCGATTTTGGCTTTGAAGTCTTCCATAGATCTAGTGAAATAGTGATTTATTCTAACAATATGGGTAGTATCAAGCTCGTCGATGTATCGTCCGCGGTCATCAAAAAAGGGGATCATGTCTTGACCTTGGAGGTCGAATCCATTGACAAGTCTGCATCGACTATTGACGTTATGAATAGAGGAAATATCGTCAAGTTGTTGCGTAGAGCAAAGTGTTTTGATTTGAGGGAAGCTAAACGGATAGCGCCACGTATAGTTATCCATGACAAATCCAGTAGGACGGTTCGTATGTGAGGCGTGGCCGAACATGTGCCAGCTCAGGCCGATGCTTCCGAGATTTTCGTACTCGGAGACAAAGCCCTGGACGTTTTTGTGAACGGGGAAAGTGATAAATTCATCCAGGTCTATGAACGCAACCCAGGACGTTTTTTGCTTATAGTTGTCGCAGAAGTGGCGGTAAGCTGCAGACTGACGACTTGGCCCCGGAATCTTTTCTACCGTCACGGTTGCGGGATATCGCTCGACAATAAAGTCTAGAGAATCATCGTCCGGTCCGCCGTTATCATATAAGTAGATATGATCGAAGCCAGTCGCGAGGTGGTAGTTAATCCACTCTTCTACAAAGAGATTCTCATTCTTGGCTATCGCGACAATGGCGAATTCGCTTTTCATTGACGTGATCCCCTCCCGATATGATTGTCGGACGATAACGCGGTGGAGTTAGATAGTGTCAATAGAGCCTTAGGGCGATCGGCTAGTTGAGTGAAGCTTGATAGTGGCGCAGCTCAACTTGTGTTCGTGCGCCGCCTTCCGACTCGATCGCAAAATACAGGGCCGTAATCTTCGCAGCCCCCCAATTCGCAGGGGGCACCACCCAGCCCAACGAGCGGAAACTTTGAGACAGCGCGAACCTATAATGGACCCATCCATCGCTTAGTTGTTGCGGATTGCCAAATTCATCACCCGCGACGAGGAAACGGCCCTCGGCGTAGCGACCGCCGGGATCGTAGAAACAGCGGTCATAGCTCCGATCTTGGCAACCACTACGGATGGGATCGCCGTAGGAAAGTGCGTAGCCCTCGGCGATCCGGAGATCGAGCTCTAGAAAGTGCGCTGTATTGGCCCTGCCCACGCCCTCGTTCCACACCCCTAATGCGCCGAGCAGCACTCTGGCTCCCGCATAGCCATTCTCAAGCGCTCCGCTGGGCTCGCTGGAAATGCGCGCGTCAAATGCGATCGCGACGTCTGCGTCGAGCGCGCTGGATATAGAGGAGTTTTGGGCACCCAAGAACATATGTCCGTAGCTAATCGGCCACCCCGTCACATTGATCCGTTCAGGCCCCGTTGTGTCGAGCCGCAGCGTCAAGATTTGTGGGCGCGAATCGCTCAAAGCAGCAGAAAGCCAAGTACCGGGATCGTGGCTGTCGAAGTCGACCTGATAGGACAGGATGCGTGCGTTTTCGTTGCGTGACCCTGCGTGATTGTTTTGGGCGTTCTCGTGTGTCACGCTAACAGTGAGCCGTGCGGCGTCCTGGCAGCCAGCCGGTGCTGGCGCAAAACGCGTTGCTAGCCTTCCGTCCGGAGTCTCCTCATAGCCTTGCGCGAATACTAGGCAGCTGGCGTCAAAGTCGGTGTTAGCGCCGAATCCGAAGGCCTTCGACTCTCCGAAAAGAGAGACAATCGCAAGCAACACGGGATATACACGCGACATCGCATTCCTTTTTTCGCGCTTATGATCAGAAACAAAATCAACACAGTCGTCGCCAAAGCCTCGCCCAGTCAGAGGCAAGAAGTTGCCTATGCGACGCTCTCCTCGCGCGCGACGTAAAATCCGGCACGTGCATCTTGCTCGAAGGGGAGAGTGTCCGGAACATCCGGGACCGCGCGAAGATTATGTGGCGGCGGAGTATCTTTGGGCAGGGCTAGAATTCCAATTTCTGTTCGGCCCCAAATATTAGTCCGTTCTTTTAGAAAATTATCATGGTTAAATTGGTGAGTTTCTAACCAATACATCGAATATTTCAACCGTCTAAGAATAGCAATTGAAGGCGGTAAGTCAAGACTAGACAGCGACTCGAAGAACACAGCCGGTTGGTCACGCGCTAACATAATTTGCGCACCGGTCAATACTTCTTGCTCTAGTCCCTCAACGTCGATCTTTAGAAGTGAAACGCGAAAGGGAAAATCCATACTATCGAGAGGGGCGACGCGAACATCAATTCGAACCGACGCATTTTTTGCGTCCTGCTGTGTCAGGGCCTTAGAATCCAACAAAGACTGACGTAGCGAAAAGGCGCCGACATTCGTCTCATTCGCAAGTGGCGGGCAAAGTCTCAATTGCGCCTCAACGTCTCCGCAACCCATTGGAAATATTGTCACGTTGTGCGCACCGTTTCTAGCGCAGTTAGCCCACGCAAGCGAATTGACGAGAGGGCGCGGTTCAAAACCCCAAACCATACAGCTTGGATGTTGCTTGGCGAACGCTAAACTATGGGTTCCAATGTTAGCGCCGACATCTAGAACGACCGTGTTATTTCCTACATACCTGTACAATACGCTAATTTCATGTTCGGACCATTCACCATAGAGTTGTAGCGATCTTGTAATGACTTGATCGTGATCGAATGCAAGCATCGGCCCATACCGGCACTCTCGAAGTTCCACCACGCCCTTGGGTTCGTGAGAACCCAGAGCACCACCATCAGTCGTCATGACCAGCCCCAAAGGTCGACAGAAGTCGCTGACATATTTTGATGCATCTGTCAGCTTGAATGAAAAAGCGTTTCCCCGCACAACATTCTGGTGCCAGCATCCGATAAAATAAAATCCACGATTTTCCTTTACATTTTTCAGAAATCATGCTAGTGGATAGAATTTGACACTTGGAACCGCGGCTCATGCGAGCAAGCCATTGAAATCACGACGATCGCGACGGACTCATCCGATTGATTTTATCCACTAGCTGTTGCTCTCCCCCTCGAGACCCACCCCATGATGGACGCCTCCCCCGCCCCGCCGCCCCAAATCTTCGCTCGCGTTTCCCGGCGAACCGCCGCCATGCGCAAGGCGCGCGTGCTGGCGCGGGTGCGGGAGGGGCGGACATATAGGGCGATTGCGGAGGAGGAGGGGCTGAGCTTGCGGCGGGTGCGGCGGATCGTCAACGCCGCCTTGGAGGACGAGCGCGACACGCCCGCCGGGCGGCGCGCCGACGGCGAACTCGCGCGCCTGGCGCCGGCGATGGCGCTGGCGGAGAAGAGAATCGCCGAGGGCGATCTCAGCGCCGTGCGGGCGCTTGTCACCCTGCAGAAGCGGCTCGATATTTACGTCATCGCCTCCCGCAACGCCGACGGGCCGCCGCCGGCGGCCGGGAAGGCGGCAAAGGCCCGGCAAATTCAAAAAATGCCGATTTAACGGCCAAGCTATTGAAATCATTGCGGCGTGGTCGATAATTAAGGTCCTTTGGACCTTAACGGGACCTTAATTAAGGGTTTTCGCCCCTTATCGGCCCTTCGCTTAAGGCCCCATCCCATCAAGGGAAGCCGCCGGCAGAGCGGCAAGGGAGCATGGCGGAGAGGGAGGGATTCGAACCCCCGGTACGCTTGCACGTACTCCGCATTTCGAGTGCGGCGCGATCGACCACTCTGCCACCTCTCCGCGAGGTCTTGGTTGGCGCGTGAACGCCCGGGACCGTGGTCGGGCGCGCGCTTAGCATGCGCGCCGCGGGGGTTCAAGGAAAACGCTTAAAGCGGCGCAGGCGCACCGCGCGGTCTAGAAGCTTTCCGCCATCGCCCGATCCCAATTCTGCCGCCATAGGGGATCGCGCGCGCCCGACAACAGCTCGCCCGTCTCGAGCGAGGGATACAGCGCATCCAGCGTCGCCACGCTGCGCCGGTCGATGCGGCGGGAGATGTGGATCGGGGCGGAAATCGTTGGGATGGTCGAGGCCGGCGGCGGCGGTGATCTCGGCCAGCGCGTGCAGCGTCGAGCGGTGGAAATTGTAGACGCGCTCGGCCTTGTCGGGGACCACCAGCGCGCGCTGGCGCGACGGGTCCTGCGTCGCCACGCCCGGTCGGGCAGCGGTCGGTGTGGCAGCTCTGCGACTGGATGCAGCCCAGCGCGAACATGAAGCCGCGCGCGGCGTTGCACCAGTCGGCGCCCAGCGCCAGCGTGCGGGCGATGTCGAAGGCGGTGATGATCTTGCCGCGCGCGCCGATCTTGATGCGCTCGCGGATGCCGATGCCGACCAGCGCGTTGTGCACGAACATCAGGCCCTCGCGCATCGGCATGCCGATATGGTCGACGAACTCCAGCGGCGCGGCGCCGGTGCCGCCCTCCTTGCCGTCGACGACGATGAAGTCGGGATAGATGCCGGTCTCCAGCATCGCCTTGCAGATGGCCGAGGAACTCCCAGGGATGGCCGATGCAGAGCTTGAAGCCGACCGGCTTGCCGCCGCGAGAGCTCGCGCAGCTCGGCGATGAACTCCATCATCTCGAGCGGCGTCGAGAAGGCCGAGTGGCGCGCCGGCGAGATGCAATCCACGCCCATCGGGCACGCCGCGGGTCGCGCGATCTCGTCGGCTGACCTTGGCGCCCGGCAGCACGCCGCCATGGCCGGGCTTGGCGCCCTGGCTGAGCTTGATCTCGATCATCTTGATCTGCGGCGTTGGCCGCGGCTGCGGCGAATCTGCTCGGGCGAGAAGCGCGCCGTCCGGCGTTGCGGCAGCCGAAATAGCCGCGAGCCGATCTCCCAGATGATGTCGCCGCCCTTCTCGCGGTGATAGGGGCTGAAGCCGCCCTCGCCGGTGTCGTGGGCGAAGCCGCCCATCTTGGCGCCGCGGTTGAGCGCGCGGATGGCGTTGGCGCTGAGCGAGCCGAAGCTCATGGCCGAGATGTTGAAGACCGAGGCCGAATAGGGCTGCTTGGCGCAGTCCGGCCCGCCGACCGATGATGCGGAACGGCTCCTTGGCGACCGGCGCGCGGCGCGATCGAGTGGTTCATCCATTCGAAGCCGGGCGCGTAGACGTCGAGCTGCGGTGCCGAACGGCCGCTTGTCGAGCTGCGACCTTGGCGCGCTGATAGACGATGGCGCGGCGGTCGCGGCTGAACGGCGGGCCGTCCTTGTCGCTCTCGAAGAAATACTGCCGGATCTCCGGGCCGATCTCCTCGAGAGGAAGCGCAGATGCGCCGCGATCGGATAGTTGCGCAGGATCGCGTGCTGTTCCTGGGTGAGGTCGTAGTAGCCGAGCGCAGCCAGCGCGAAGGCCGCCAAAAAGCCGACGACTAACCCGATATGCGCGCCGTAAACGACGATGGCGATCGCAAAGGCGATGATCAGCAAAATGGAAAGCGTCAGCGCGGCAAAGCGCAACGTGAAGGCAAGCCTGAGCATTACGGTCTTTCGTCGTCGATCAAGGCGCGCAGGTCACCCCGACGACGGAGGCCGACGCGGCGTGCAGGAGATCGCCGACGCTCATCGCAGCGCCCGCTTGCCCCGGGCTGGCCGCCCCGCCCAACACCTTCTCGAGCGCAGCAGCGGCGAGATACGCGTGCGGCTGGCCGATCAGGCGGCCGCCGAGGCGCAGCGGCTCGGCCTTGATCGGCGCCACCAGCCCGATCAGCGCGCCGGCGCGGCTGAAGATCGGGGCGCCGGCGCTGCCCCGCGTCAGCGGCGCCACGACGGAGCTGGAATCGTCCCGGACGACGAGAACGCTGTCGCTCGCCTCCAGCCGCGGCGGCGTCGCCTCGGCGAAGGCGACGACAATGCCATCGGCCTCGCCCTTGTCCGCCAGAACAGGCGCCGCGCCGTTGGGGGCGAAGTCGCCCGACAGCGTCGAGAACGGCGAAGCATCGTCCGCACCCGCGATGGTCGCAGGCTTGCCGGCGATGCTGGGGTGCGCGCAGTTGGCCGCCGCCAGCGTGGTGATCGCCTTGCCCGGCCCGATCACCAGCGCCAGAGCGCCGAAGCCCGGGCCTGCGGGCGCGGGGCCGGGCTTGGATAGTGCGGTCGGCCGCGGCGCGGGCGTCGGCGCGCCGGCGACGGTCGCCGCGGGAGTCGGCGCGGCAGCGGCAAGGGCGGTGGGGAAGGGCTCGAAGGCGTTGGCGATGCCGAGCGTGACCTTGTCGAGATCGGCGCGCGCCTCAGGATAGGCAAAGACGAAGCCGCGCAGCACGGTCGCGCCGTTCGACGCGCCCGTCTCGAAGCGGCGGTAGAACTTCTTGCCGTCATCGACGCCGGCGACGACGAAGAACGCGCCCGTCTTGATCGCCTTGTAGGAAATCTTCACGTTCGGCGCGTCTGCGGTCATCTGCGCGTAGGCCGCGGTGAGGTCGGCGTCGGCGCCCTTCTTCTCCTCGATGAGCAGCGCAATCGACTTGTCCGCCCGCGTCAGCGTCAGCGAGCCGGCGCCGCCGACGCGCTTGTCGAGCAGCTTCAGCGGCGCGCCATAGCGCATGCCGAGCGCGGCATCGTCGACGATCTGAAAGCCGACGGCGGCGCGCGCCTTATCCGCCGCCGCCTTGACCGCGGTGACGAGCGTCGGGCCGAGGATGCCGTCGGTCGTCGCGTGGATGCTGGTTTGGTAGGCAAGAATTGCGTCGCGCGTGCGCTTGCCGAAATCGCCGTCGACCACGCCATTGTAGAAGCCGAGCCAGGACAGCGAATCTTGGATGGCTTTGCGGGTGGCGTCGTCGAGCGCCAGGAAGGCCTGCTTCTGGCCGTCGAAGGCGGCATCGCCCGTGGCGGCTGGGCTCGGGGCAGTGGTCGGCGCGGGCTTGGTTTGCGCAACGGCGCCGGACGCGGCAAGGCAAAGCAGCGCAATCGCCGCCGCGCTGTTGAGACGTCGCATTTTGCTTCTCCCCATCGTCCCGTAACCCATGCTAGCATCTTCATGCGGCGAGCGACACTGTGTCTTGCCGAGCGCTGTCCAGGGTCCTCTCATGCGTCTCGCCGTTGCCATGCTGCTCGCCTGTCTCGCGGTGTTTGCAGCGCCAGCCTTCGCCGCCGACGTCAAGCCTTACGTCGACGACGATATGGTCAGCAACGTCGTGCGCCTGACGGAGACGCTGCGCAAAGAGACCGACGCCGCGCCCGGCTATCTCAAGCTGAAGTCGACCGATCAGATGCGCAAGCAGATCGCCTCGAACGTCAGCGGCTCCACCTTCAAGGTGGCGATGACGCTGGCGGGCGAACTGATCACCGCCGACCCCAAGAACGCTGATTCCTGGCTGCTGCTGACCAGCGTCGCCGCGCGGTCCGACGACGCCAAGGCCGACAACCGCTACGACAATCTCGACCGCGGCGCGACGGCGGCCTATGCGGCCTTTCAGCTCGACACGACGCCCTCGACGCAGGCCGACGCGTTGGCTGCGCTTGGCGACATTTACCGGCGCCAGGAGGCCTGGCGGCCGTCGCTCAACGCCTATCTGGCCAGCCTGCAGCGCAAGGACAAGGAAGACGTCCGAGCGACCTACGAGGACCTGCGCACCAAGTACGGCTTCCGCATTCTCGATTATAAAGTCGACAACGATTCCGCCTCGCCGCGCGTCTGCTTCAATTTTTCCGATCCGATCGCGCTGAAGACCGACTTCACGCCCTTCGTCGCGGTGTCAGGCGCGTCCAGCACCTCGATCTCGACCGAAGAGCAGCAGATTTGCGTTGAAGGCCTCAAGCACGGCGAGCGCTACGCCATCGTGCTGCGCGAGGGCCTGCCCTCGAACGTCGGCGAAAACCTGCTTAAGAGCGCCGACTATGACATCTACGTGCAGGACCGCTCGCCGCAGGCGCATTTCGCGGGGAAGGCCTATGTGCTGCCGCGCCAGGGCCAACTCGGGCGCCGCTCACCACCGTCAACACCGCAAAAGTCTCGATCGACGTCTACCGCGTCGGCGACCGCAACCTGTTGACGATGCTGGCGCGCGACGATTTTCTGAAGCCGATCAACTCCAGCGCCGCGCAGACCATCGCCGACCAGGATGGGCAAAAGGTCTGGAGCGGCGCGATGGACGTCGACAGCCAGCTCAACAAAGACGTCGTCACCGATTTCCCGATCGTGAAGGCCGTCGGCAAGCTGGCGCCCGGGCTCTATATCGTCACGGCAAAACCGTGGAAGGCGAAAAAGCCCGAGGCCAACGAGGCGACCGGCGATTCCGACGAGGAAAGTGTCGAACTGGCGGCGCAATGGATGGTGGTGTCTGACATCGGCATCGGCACGATCTCCTCGCCCGACGGCTTGAGCGTCGAGGCGCGCTCGCTCGAAACCGCGGCGCCGCTGGCGGACGTCGAGCTGCGCCTGATCGCGCGCAACAACGAGGTGTTGGCAACGTTGAAGACCGACGCCAGCGGCCGGGCGAAGTTCGATCCAGGCCTGGCGCGCGGGGAGGGCGGCAATTCCCCCGGCATGGTCGTGGCCACGCTCGCCGACGACTACAACTTCCTCAATCTCAACCAGCCGGCGTTCGACCTCACCGACCGCGGCGTGTCCGGCCGCGACCCGCCGGCTAAGCTCGACGTCTTCATGACGACCGAGCGCGGCGTCTACCGCCCCGGCGAGAACGTGTTCGTCACTGCGCTGCTCCGCGATGAAAAGGGCGTGGCGACGCCGAACGTCGCACTGACGCTCGTCGTCAAGCGCCCGGACGATGTCGAATACAAGCGCACCAGCGTGCCCGATCAGGGCATGGGCGGACGCGCGCTTAGCGTTGCGCTGGTTGGCGACGCCGCGCCCGGCAAGTGGTCGATCGACGCCTATGCCGATCCAAAACTGTCCGCGATCGGCCATGCGGAATTTCTGGTGGAGGATTATCAGCCGGAGCGAATCGACTTCACGGTGAAGCCCGGCGTTGCCGCGGCGACGCAAGGCGAGCCGGTGCCGTTGGCGGTCGATGCGAAGTTTCTGTACGGCGCCCCCGGGGCGGGCCTGGATGTCACGGGCTCGGTGAAGCTGCAGCAGGTCGACGAGGGCGCGCTGGCGAGCGAACCGGGCTACGTCGCCGGCATGGTCAATGACGACTTCACGCCCGTCGATCAGCCCTTCACCGACGCCCCGCAGACCGACGAAAAGGGCCATGCCGAGATTTCGGCGGATCTGCCCGATGGCTCGGCGGCGCGGCCGCTCGAGGCGAAGATCGTCGTCGACGTCGCCGAGTCCGGCGGGCGGACCGTCGAACGCGTGGTGACGCTGCCGGTCAAGGCCAAATCCGCCTTCCTGGGCGTGAAGAAGAACTTCACCGACGGCCTGAGCGGCGGCGACGAAGCAGGCTTCAACGTCATCGCCGTCGGCCCCGATGGCAAGCGCACGGTGCGCAAGAACGTCACCTGGTCGCTTTATGAAGTGACCGACGATTTCCAGTGGTTCAACAGCAATAGCCGCTGGACCTATGAAGCGGTCAAAGGCTCCAAGCGCATCGCCGATGGCTCTATCGACGTCGCCGCCGACGGCTCGGCCTCGATCAAGGCGCCGGTCGGCTGGGGCCAGCACCGCCTCGACATCAAGTCGGCAGAGGGCGAAGAGACCAGCTTCACCTTCGATGTCGGCTGGGGCGGCTCGGCCAACGCCGACACGCCTGACAATGTCGTCGTCACGCTCGACAAGGCGAGCTATGCCGTCGGCGAGGAGGCGAAAGTCTCCATCCAATCGCAATTCAACGGCAAGGCGACGATCGCGCTGGTGGGCGCGGAGGTCGAGCAATTCATCGACGTCGACCTCAAGCAGGGCGACAATTCCGCCTCCTTCAAGGTGGGCGAGAATTGGGGGGCCGGCGCCTACGCCGTCGCCATCACCCACCGCCCGCTCGACGTGAAAGCCAAGCGCATGCCCGGCCGCGCAATGGGGCTGGTGTATTTCTCTATCGACGACAAGGCGCGCTCGCTCGATATCGCGCTCGGCGCGCCGGACCTGAAGCGGCCGCGCGGACCGATGAGCCTACCGGTCAAGGTCAGCGGCCTCGCGCCGGGCGAGGAGGCGGATGTCGTGGTCGCCGCCGTCGACCTCGGCATTCTCAATCTCACGCATTTCAAGACGCCGGACCCGAGCGGCTATTTCTTCGGACAGCGCAAGCTTAACGCCGATTTTCGCGATCTCTACGGCATGCTGATCGACGGCATGGAGGGCGTCGAAGGCGCGTTCCACGTCGGCGGCGACGGCGGCTCGCAGCTTGAGGGCAATCTGCCGACGCAGCCGCCGCTGGCGCTGTATTCGGGCGTGGTCAAACTCGACGCCGACGGCAAGGCGAGCGTCAGCTTCGACATTCCCGGCTTCAACGGCACGGTGCGGCTGATGGCGATGGCGTGGTCGAAGACCAAGGTCGGCTCGACCCAGGCCGACGTGATCGTGCGCGATCCCGTCGTGGTGACGGGCACGCTGCCGCGCTTCCTCAACATCTCCGACCGTTCGCAGCTTAGCCTCGACGTCAACAACGTCGATGGCGACGCCGGCGACTACACGTTCGACCTCGACCTGCACGGGCCGCTCAGCGCCGAGGCGGGGGCGCTGACGAAGTCGGTCAAGCTCACACAGCATGGCAAGACGACTTTGGCGATGCCGATCTCCGCCGACGCGGTTGGCGATGCCGCGCTCGACCTGAAAATCACCGGGCCGGCCTTCAGCGCGACGCAGCACTATGTGATCGGCGTCGAGGCCGGCGCCGCCGATATCGAGCGGCGCACGGTCAAGCCGTTCGCGGCCGGCTCCAGCGAGACGATCACCGACGATCTCGTCGCCGATCTGGTGCCCGGCACCGGCTCGGTCGCGGTCTCCGCTTCGCCATTCGGCGCGCTTGACGCGTCCGCGCTGCTCAACGCGCTCTACCGCTATCCCTATGGCTGTTCCGAGCAGACCGTGAGCGTCGCAATGCCGCTGCTCTACGTCAATAAACTGGCGTCGATCGAAAACCTCGGACTCGATCCCCATCTCGACTCCCGCGTGAAAGGGTCGATCGACAAGGTGCTGACGCGGCAAAGCTCCAACGGCGCCTTTGGCCTGTGGTCGGCAAGCAGCGACAACGACGACCTTTGGCTCGACGCCTATGTCACGGACTTTCTGACCCGGGCGCGCGAGCGCAGTTTTGACGTGCCGACGATCGCGTTCACCAACGCGCTCGACCACCTCAGAAACATCGCGCTCAACGTGACCGACGTCACCGCCGACAAGGGCGAGCCGATCGCCTACGCGCTCTACGTGCTCGCGCGGAACGGCCGGCCCGTCGCCGGCGACTTGCGCTACCTCAACGACACCAAGCTCGACGATTTCGACACGCCGCTGGCGAAGGCGCAAATAGGCGCGGCGCTGGCGATGCTGGGCGATCGGGCGCGCGCCACCAAGACCTTCGGCAAGGCGCTCGACGCCTTGGAGAAGGAGCAGGACAAGGACGTCTCGCGGCCGGATTACGGCTCGACCTTGCGCGACGCCGCGGCGGTGTTGGCGCTGGTCACCGAGACCAACATCGTCGACGCCGACGGCGGGGCGCAGATGCTGCAACGCGCCGGCGCGGCCATCGACAAAGCGCGCGCGGCGCAGAACTACACCAGCACCCAGGAGCAGAACTGGATGGTGCTGGCCGCCGAGGCGCTTGCCGACCACGACGTGCTGAGCAAGTTCACGGTGAACGGCGCGCCGATCAAGGGCCCGCTCAACCGGCGCTTTAACGCTTATGCGCTCGGCAAGAAGTTGGTGACGGTCGCCAATGTCGGGCAGGCCGCCAGCGTGCTCACCACCACCGTCTCCGGCGCGCCGCTCGCCCCCGAGCCCGCGGCGGCGCACGGCTACAAGATCGAGCGCGAGATCTACACGCTCAAGGGCGACAAGACCGACCTCAAATCGGTCACGCAAAACCAGCGCTTCGTCGTCGTGCTGAAACTGACGGAGCCGGAGGCGCTGTATGCGCGGCTGCTGATTGTCGACCGTCTCCCGGCGGGGCTGGAGATCGACAATCCTGCTCTGTTCGACAGCGGCAACATCGACGCGTTCTCGTGGCTCAAGCAGGACGTGACGCCGAGCCATGAGGAATATCGCGACGATCGCTTCGTCGCCGCGTTCGATCGCGATTCCTCGCAGTCGGCGTTCTTCAGCGTCGCCTATGTCATCCGCGCGGTCGCGCCAGGGCGCTACGTCTACCCCTCGGCCACGGCCGAGGACATGTATCGCCCTGACCGTTACGGCCGCACCGACTTCGGCGCTGTCGAGGTGAAAGCGCGGTGAGCCAAGAGCCGGCGCCGGCGGAGCCGCCCGAAGGCGGCGCTGCGCCCGCGTGGCGTTGGCGGCCTCGACGAGGCGTTGTCATTGCAGCCGCGCTCGCCTGCCTTCTCGTGGCGCTCACAATGGGCTCGGCCGCGCTGGCCTGGCGCGATTATGTCGCCAGCCTGCCGCCGCTCGATCTCGTCGGCGCACGCACGGCCTCCACCGAGGTGGTGGACCGCGAAAGCCGGCTGCTGCGCGCTTTCGCGCTGAAGGATGGGCGCTGGCGGCTGACGACGACGACGCATGACGTCGATCCGCGCTATCTCGCCATGCTGCTCGCCTACGAGGATCGCCGCTTCAACGAACATTCCGGCGTCGACTATGAAGCCGGCGCCCGCGCGGCCTGGCAGCTCGTCACCCACGGCCGCGTCATCTCCGGCGCCTCGACGCTGACCATGCAGGTGGCGCGCCTGCTTGAGCCGCAGCAAAACCGCACGTTGAGCGCAAAGCTGCGTCAGATCGCACGCGCCGGCGAGCTTGAACGCAGGTTGACTAAGCCCGGCGTGCTCGATCTCTATCTCACGCTGGCGCCCTTCGGCGGCAATCTCGAAGGCGCGCGCGCGGCTTCGCTCAGCTATTTCGGCAAGGAGCCGAAGAAGCTCACCATCGCCGAAGCGGCGCTGCTTGTGGCGCTGCCACAATCGCCCGAAGCGCGCCGGCCCGATCGCTTTGCGCCGCGCGCCGAGCGCGCCCGGGCGCGGGTGCTCGACCGCGCCGTCGCGCGCGGCGTCATCACCGCGGAGGAGGCCGAGGCCGCCAAGCACGAGCCGATCCCCGAGCGGCGCCGGGAACTGCCCGCGCTCGCGCCGCACGCCACGCTCGAAGCGGTCGCCGCCGACCCCAATGCGCATGTGCTGAAGCTGAGCATCGACGGGCCGTTGCAGAGCCAGTTGGAGAAGCTCGCCAAAGAATCCGTCCGCCGCCTCGGGCCAAAACTCTCGGCGGCGATCGTCGTCGTCGACAACGCCACCGGCGAGATCCGCGCTCGCGTCGGCTCCGCGGATTTCAACGACGCTTCGCGCTCGGGCGACGTCGATACGTCCCGCGCCCTGCGCTCGCCGGGCTCGGCGCTAAAACCCTTCATCTACGCCATCGCGTTCGAGCAAGGCCTCGCCCACCCCGAGACGATGCTCTACGATCGGCCGGCGCGCTACGGCGCCTATGCCCCGCAGAATTTCGATCTCGGCTTCCAGGGCAACATCACGGCGCGGCGCGCGCTGCAGAACTCGCTCAACTTGCCCGCCATCGAAGTGCTGGCGGACGTCGGCCCTTCGAGCTTCCTGGCGCGGCTGCACGGGGCCGGGGCGACGATTGCGCTGCCGAAGGATACGCCTATAGGCCTCGCCATCGGGCTCGGCGGCCTCGGCATTTCGCCGACCGACCTTGCGCGCTCTACGCCGCTTTCGCGCGCGGCGGCGAGGCGCCGCCGTTGGTCGAGCGCCTGGACGGCGCGCCGCCGCAGATCGAGGCGCGCCGCGTCACCGATCCCGTCAGCGCCTATTACGTCGCCGACATCCTGCGCGGGCTGGCGCCGCCGGCGAATTCGTTGAGCGGCCGCATCGCCTACAAGACCGGCACGTCCTACGGCTTTCGCGATGCGCTGGCGATCGGCTTCGATCGCCTGACCGACCATCGCGGTCTGGGTCGGACGCCCCGATGACGGGCCGACGCCGGGACTGGTGGGACGCGAGGCCGCCGCGCCGATCCTGTTCGACGCTTTCGAGCGCTTAGGCCGCCCGGTTGAAGTCGTCCGCATGCCCAAGGGCGTGCTGCACGTCGCCGCGACCGCCGACCTGCCGCCGCCGCTTCGGCACCTTAGGCAGGACGCGGCGAAGACGTTCGCCGCCGGCGCCGCCGCCCCGCTGAAAATCGCCTTCCCGCCCGACGGCGCGCGCATCGACCTTGGCCTTGCCGATGGAGCCGACGGCGCGCTGGCGATGAAAGCCTATGGCGGCTCGCTGCCGCTGACCTGGTTCGTCAACGGTACGCCGGTCGCGGAGGGCGACCTGCACCGTCAGGCCGCGTGGAAACCCGACGGCGCCGGGTTCGTGCGCGTCTCCGTGACGGATGCGAAGGGGGCGGTGGATTCGGTTCAGGTGCGCGTGGAGTAAGGGCGTCATTGCGGCGCCGCGCTACCGCTATGCTGACGGTTGTTGAAAAAACGCTTCGTCGCCGCGAGGCCAGCGTCACTTCACCAACGCCCCTTCAAGCCTCCGCTTCAACTCATCCTTCACCGGCTCCGCTGCGCGCAGAACGTCGTCAAAGCGGAGAAAGTCGAGCACGCCAAAAGCTTCCAGCGCTGGACGCAGCAGAATTTCCGGCGCGCGCGCCTTCAGCTTTTGCTTCACGATCGCGGTCTGCATCAGTTGCGACGCGTTCAACAGGCTTTCGATGACCGGGGAGATGCTGCGCGCACGGTTGGCGCCGCCGACGGTGACGTCGACCGCGACGATCACGTCGGCTCGACCGACCAGCGCTTCGAACGGCAAGGGATCGACGATGCCGCCGTCAATCAACTGCCGCCCCGCATGCGCGACGGGGCGGAACAGGCCGGGGATGGCGATCGATCCGGCGACCGCCGGGCGCAGCAACCCCTCGTCGAAAATCACCTCTTCCCGCTGACTCAAGTCCGCGCCGACGACGGCGAGCGGGATCCGCAGCGCGGCGAAGGTCTCCGGCACGATTTTGGGCATGAACGCGTCAAACGCCAATTCGGCGTCGAGCAGGATCGGATTGCCCGATCCCGAGAACAGCAGATCGGCCAGCCGCCCGACCCTTATGCCCATCAGCTTGCGCGTGAAGACGGCTTTGGCGCGCAGCGTCTCGCGCACGAAGGCGCGGATGTCGCGCCCGGCCAGTCCCGACGCGTAAACGGCGCCCACCAACGCGCCCATCGAAGAGCCGGCGATGGCGACCGGCTTCACCCCGAGCTCGTCCAGCGCCTCAAGCACGACGATATGCGCCAGCCCCCGCGCGCCGCCCGCGCCCAGCGCGAGACCGATGCTTTCGGTCGGCGAACCCTGGAGCGGCGCAAGAGGAGGAGGGGACGGTGAGACGGAATGCGGCAAAACATTATCTCACTTTTTGCTTTACTTTTTTCCGAAAGACTGATAGCGGTAGCGTTTGAGGCACTTCCCCCTCCCCCACAAAGGGAGAGGGGATTCGCTAGCTTCTAGCCCGAGGGCTCGGGAGGTCGTCCAAAGCCTGAAAAAATGAAATAAACGACGCTTTTACGCATAAGCCTCTGAAATCACATCATCGTGGTCCCCCATTAAGGTCCCCGGGGACCTTAACGGGCCCTTAATTAAGGTCCATTGGCCCTTAACGAACCCCAATGAAGGGCCCTCGTGCTTGCCCCTACTTCTCCCAAGGCGTCTCCGCGACCGGCGTCAGCGGCCCCTTGCCGTCGAACCAGGAGAACACGTTCTCAACCACCAGATCGCCCATAGCCGTGCGCGTGGCGTGCGAGGCCGAGCCGACGTGCGGCAGCAGCACAACATTGTCGAGCTTGCGCAGCGCCTCGGGCACGTCAGGCTCATTCTCGAACACGTCGAGGCCGGCGGCGAGGATGCGCTTCTCCTGGAGCGCCCGCACCAGCGCCGCTTCGTCGACCAGCGAGCCGCGGGAGATGTTGATCAGCACGCCGTTGGCGCCCAGCGCCTCCAACACCTTGGCGTCGACGACGCGCTTGGTCGAAGCGCCGCCGGGCGCGGCGATCATCAGGATGTCGCAGGCCTCGGCCATCCCCAGCAGCGTCGGATAGAACGGATAGGGCGCATCGGCGTGTGCGGCCCGGCCGTGATAGATCACCTTGACGCCAAACGCCTCGGCGCGCTTGGCGATCGCTTTGCCGATCCGCCCCAGGCCCAGAATGCCCATGGTGCGCCCGCGCAACGAGGCGGTGAGCGGGTAGGGCTTGCCCTCCTTGCCCCAGGAGCCGTCGCGCACGTAGCGCTCCGCCGGCCCCATCTCGCGGATCGCGGAAATCAGCAGGCCGAAGGCGGTGTCGGCGACCTCGTCCGACAGCACGCCCGGCGTGTTGGTGACAACGATGCCGCGCACGCCGGCGGCCTTGGCGTCGATGTGGTCGTAGCCGACGCCGAAACTGGCGAGGATCTCGAGCTTCGGCAGCCGGTCGAACAAGGTGCCGTCCAGCTTCAGGCTGTGCCAGGTGGCGACGACGGCGCGAATCTCCTTTTCCAGCGCCGGCGTCAGGTCGCCAAGCTGGTAGACCGGCAGGCGCTTAGCCAGCGCGTTCAAAATCGCGGGCAGGCCGTCGCCGAGATAGAGGATTTTGGGCAAAGCGGGATCCAAGGCAGGGCTCCGTTCGAACGCGCGTCCCGCCAGCCTTTCGCCGAACGCGGCTTCGTGGCAAGGGCTTGCGCAATGGATTTCCCCGACGTGCGGCCGAGCCTGAAACTCCCGCGCATCAGTCGCCTCACCCTGCGCGACTTCCGCTCCTATGCCGCGCTCGATCTTGCGCTCGATTCGCGTTGCGTGGTCTTCGTCGGTGAGAACGGCGCGGGCAAGACGAACCTGCTTGAAGCGTTCTCCCTGTTCTCGCCCGGCCGCGGCCTGCGCCGCGCGCAGCTCGACGCCATGGCCCGGCAAGGCGGCCCCGGCGGCTTCGTCGTCGCGGTCGAACTGGAAGAGGGCGAGGAGAAGCGGCGGCTCGGCATCGGCCTGGACGCTGACCCCGAGCAGGGCGCGCAACGCCGGCTGCGCATCGACGGCGCCACCGCGCCCTCGGCGCAGGCCTTCAGCGACTATGTCAGGCTGATCTGGCTGATCCCGGCGATGGACGGGTTGTTCACGGGCCCCCCGCGCGAGCGCCGCCGCTTTCTGGATCGGCTGGTGCTGACGCTCGATCCCGCCCATGGCGCGCGCGTCAACCAGTTTGAACGCGCCCTGCGCGGGCGCAATAAGCTGCTCGAAGACGGCGTGTGGCGGCAAGCCTGGCTCGACGCCATCGAGCATGAAGCAGCGGCCTTGGGCGCGGCGATCGCCGCCGCGCGCGCTGAGGCCGTGGCGCGGCTGTCGGCGATCGTCGCCTTGAGCCGGGAAGAAGCCTCTCCCTTCGCCTGGCCGGAGATGGCGATCGAGGGCGAACTCGAAGCGGCGTTGGGCGCGCTGAGCGCCCTGCAGGCCGAGGACTTCTATCGCGAGACGCTGGCCGCCAACCGGGCGCGTGACGCCGCCGCGGGGCTGGCGCTGATCGGGCCGCACGCCGCCGATTTCGCCGTCCGCCACGGGCCCAAGAATGTCGCTGCGGCGCAATGCTCGACCGGCGAGCAAAAGGCGCTGCTGGTGAGCCTCGTGCTCGCCAACGCCCAACTGGTCGGCGAGATGTCGGGTATGGCGCCGGTGGTGCTGCTTGACGAACTCGCCGCGCATTTCGATCCCATGCGGCGGCGGGCTTTGTTCGACCGTCTGCTGTCGCTGGGCTCGCAGGTGTTCGTCACCGGCGCCGATCCCGCGACCTTCGCCGATCTCGGCGGACGGGCGTCGCTCTACGACGTCGCGCGCGGCGGCGTTGAGAAGGCGGGTTAGGCGTGCCCGACTTCGTCGGACAGCGCCGCTGGATCGACGCCCAGCAGCCCCAGCGCCCGTGCATAAATCGCGCTGGCGTTGCGCTCGAAGATCAAGGTCGAATCGCCCGGCGCCACCAGCCAGCCATTGTCCTTGATCTCGTTCTCGAGTTGCCCCGGCGCCCATCCCGCGTAGCCCAAAGCCAGCACCGCGCGCTCCGGCCCCTCGCCCTTGGCGATCGCCCGGAGGATGTCGAGCGTCGGGGTCATGCTCAGGCCGTCACCGACGGTGATGGTGGATTCTTTCGAGCGGTAGTCGTTGGAGTGCAGCACAAAGCCGCGGCCGGTCTCTACCGGTCCGCCGCGCAGAACCTTGAGCGTCTCGGCGGCCGGCGGCAGGCGAATGGCGTCTTCCTGCTTCACGATCTCGAGTTGCACCAGCAGCTTGGGAAAGTCGATCGTTTCGGCGGGATGGTTGATGACGACGCCCATCGCCCCGTCGGCGCGGTGCGCGCACATGTAGACCACCGATCGCGCAAACGGACCCTCGCGCAGTTTCGGCATCGCGATCAGGAACTGGCCTTCGAAACTGGTAGGGGGGAGCGGGCCGTCAGGCTTCTTCATAGGGCGATGCTACGCCTTTTCCCGCGCGCAATCCAAGCCCCGTTTTATAGGCATTCGCTGTCTTGGCGACGCCGCATTTTCGCCTTACAGGCAGAGCCATGAAGCCAACGATACCCTCGGTTTTCGCGCTGCTTCTGCTGTGCGCCGGCGCGCCTTCCGCCGCGCCGGCCGATCCGTTCGCCTCCGATTGGGTCAAATCGCTCAAATCCGAGGCGCGGCTGGTGGCGGGCGAGCAGACCTCGGCGGGCGCGCAGATTCGGCTGGCGCCGCATACCATCACCTACTGGCGGGACCCCGGCGACGCGGGCGTTCCCCCGACTTTCGACTTCTCCGGCTCGACCAATTTGCGCTCCGCCGACGTCGTCTTCCCCGCCCCGCGCCGGATCGTCGAGAGCGATGGCAGCGTCGCCTATGGCTATGATTCCGACGTCCTGTTCCCCATTCGCGTAACCCCGCTCGACGCCAAGAAACCGACGGCGCTCAAGCTCGCCTTGAACTATGCGGCGTGCGAGGCGATCTGCCTGCCGGCGCGGGCCGCTCTCTCAGTCGTGATCGCGCCTGGAGTGTCCTCGCCCTACGGCCAGTTGATCGACGCGGCCAATGCCCGGGCTCCCGTTCCAGTTGACTCGGGCCTGGTCAAACTCACGCCAGCCGCAGGCTCGCAACCCTTCCGCGTTTGCCTGGCCAAGCCGCTTGGCGCCAACCCCACGTTGTTCCTGGAAGGCCCCGAGGGCTGGCGCGCGAGCGCCACGCCCGCCCCCGGGGCAACGGGAGAGAGTTGCTTCCTCGTCAAGGTTATGGAAAAGCCCGCGGCGAACCAAGCTTCGAACGCCGTTCGGCTGACCTTCGTGGGCGACGCCGGCGCGTTTGAAACGACGTCCAATCTTTGAACCCCTTCCCTTGAACTCGAGCGGAGAAAGCGCATGACAGTCGCTATTGGAGACGCGTTGCCGAAGGCTACCTTCAGGCTGGTCGAAGCCGAGGGCACCCGCGATGTCTCGGTCGAGGAGTTCTTCGCCGGACGCAAGATCGTGCTGTTCGGCTTGCCCGGCGCTTTCACCCCGACCTGCCACAAGAACCATCTGCCGGGCTTCCTCGCCAACGCCGAGAAATTCAAGGCCAAGGGCGTGACGCAGATCGCCGTGACCTCCGTGAACGATCCGCACGTGATGCGGGCGTGGGCGAAAGCGACCGGCGCGGAAGGGCACATCGCCTTCCTGTCCGACGGCAACGCCGACTTCGCCAAGGCGGTCGGCCTGTCCCAGGACTTCTCCGCCGGTTTCATGGGCGTGCGCTCGCGCCGCTACGCCATGCTCGTCGAAGACGGCAAGATCACCCGTCTCAACGTCGAGGACGCCGCCGGCAAGGCGGAAGTCTCCAGCGCCGAGACGCTGCTTTCGCAGTTTTAATCAACGGGCCGCGGCGCTCGCCAGAGGCGGGAGCCGCGGCCGTGCTTGAGACGTCCGGCGCTTTGGTGGTTTGACCGTCAGCGCGGACGAGGGGGGAATGTGTCCGACGGCAACGCCAACTTTGGCCAGCCTGTGACGGCTCGCGCGCGGACCGCCGGCTGAAATGGCCGTCGCCGCGATCGCCGAAGCGCCGGCGCAAAAGACCGACCGGGTCGGCGTCATCGCCATACTGCTGGGCACGTCGATCATCGCGTGGTCGGGTATTCTCGTCCGCCTGCTCGACGTCGGTCCGATCGCTGGCGGCGGCTGGCGCATGATTTTCTCTCTGCCGCTGCTTGGCATTTGGGCCAGCCGCAACGCGCGGGCGACCTCGAGCGGACCGGGCGCGCTAGCGATTGCGCCCATTCTGATGGCGTCGGGGCTGCTGTTCTCGATGGACGTCGCCTCGTTCCATTTATCCCTAAGCGGGACCAGCGTTGCCAACTCGAGCTTCATCGGCAACGTCTCGCCGATCCTCGCGCTGATCGGCGGCGCACTGTTCTTTGCGGAACATCCAAAGCCCGCCGTCTGGGTCGCGCTCGCGCTGGCGCTGTTCGGCTCCTGGGTGATGACGGGGTTCGTGAGTCCTGCGCACGTCAACTACGGCGACGCCCTCGCGCTGCTCGCCTCCGTCGCCTACGCCGGCTACATGCTGACGACGAAGCTCGCCCGCAGAAGCATAGACGGAGCGGGGGCGACGTTCTGGTCGGCCTTGACGGCGGCGCCGGTGTTGTTCCTCGCGGCGGCTTTGCACGGCGAGAAGATGATCCCCACCAGCTTGCGCGGTTGGGCCGTCGTGATCACTCTGGGAACGGTGTCCCACGCTTTAGGGCAGGGGCTGACCTCGGTTGCGCTCGGGCGGGCGCCCGTCGCCCTGGTCGCCGTCGTGGTGCTGGCGCAGCCGCCGGTTACGGCGTTGTTGGCTTACTTTGTCCTGGGCGAGCCGATGTCGGCGACGCAAATGATCGGAGGCGCAATCATCCTGGCGGCGATCGTCGTCGCACGCCCCGGCCGCTGATCCGCTTCGTTCAATTCGCCGAGTCCAGCCCGTAGAGCGTGTGCAAGGTTCGCACGGCGAGCTCCGCGTAGGCCTCGTCGATCAGCACGGAGAACTTGATCTCCGACGTGGTGATGGCGCGGATGTTGATGCCCTTCTCCGCCAGCGCCTTGAAGGCCCGCGCCGCGACGCCCGCGTGCGAGCGCATGCCGACGCCGATGGCCGAGACTTTCACGACGTCCTTGGTGCCGTGCAGCGCTCCATAGGCGAGCCCGTCGCGCGCCTGTTCGAGAATGGCCTTCGCGCGCAAGAATTCGGCGGTTGGCACCGTGAACGTGATGTCGGTGGTCGCCGCGTCGTCGGACACGACCTGGATGATCATGTCGACATTGATGCTCGCCTCCGCCAGCGGCCCGAAAATCGCCGCGGCGACCCCCGGCTTGTCGGCGACTTTTCTGAGCGTGATTTGGGCCTCGTCGCGCGAGAACGCGATGCCGGTGACGACTTGTTTCTCCAAAATATCCTCCTCGTCGCAGACGAGCGTTCCGGGATGGGCGTTGTCGGGATCGTCGAACGACGAACGCACGGCGAGCTTGACCTTGTGCGTCATCGCCACTTCGACCGAGCGGACCTGCAGGACCTTGGCGCCGAGCGACGCCATCTCCAACATTTCCTCAAAGCTCACTTTCTCGAGCCGGTGCGCCTTCGGCACGATGCGCGGATCGGTGGTGTAGACGCCATCGACGTCGGTGTAGATGTCGCAGCGGTCGGCGTGGATGGCGGCGGCGAGCGCCACGGCCGAGGTGTCCGAACCGCCGCGCCCGAGCGTGGTCACGCGCCCGCTCTCAGCCTCGATCCCCTGGAAGCCGGCGACCACGGCGACTTGCTGGCGCTTGAACCCCTCAATGATCTTCCCGCCATCGAGCCCCTCGATGCGGGCGGAGCCGTGCGCGGCGTTGGTCGTCAACGGGAGTTGCCACCCCTGCCAGGACCGTGCGTTGAGGCCGGAGGCCTTAAGGACGATCGCAAGGAGGCCGGCGGTCACCAGTTCGCCCGAGGCGACGACGGCGTCATATTCGGCGGGGTCATAGAGCGGGGCCGCCGCTTCGACGAAGGCGACGAGCTCGTTGGTCTTGCCGGACATCGCCGAAACCACCACGGCGACCTCGTGCCCGGCTTCAACCTCGCGCCTGACGTGGCGGGCGACGTTCTTGATGCGGTCGACATTGGCGACGGACGTCCCGCCGAATTTCATCACCAGCCGCGCCATTATGTCCCGTTCGCGCCTTTGTCCGGCGCTATGCGCCCCTCGGAGCGCGCGGCTATAAAGGCGGCGCCGGGGACGGTCAACGTCCGCCCTGAACCTTAAGGACGAGGCATGGTCGAGGCCGTCAGCGTTGTTGAAGCCGAGGTGAAGCGGTTTGACGCCCTCGCCGCGACCTGGTGGGACGCCAAGGGGCCGATGGCGCCGCTGCACGCAATCACCCCCGTCCGCATGCGTTTTGTGCGCGACGCGATCGTTAAGCATTTCGCCCGCGACGCGAACGCGCGGCCGCCGCTGGAGGGCCTGAGCGCGCTCGACATCGGCTGCGGCGCCGGCCTGCTGGCCGAACCGCTCAGCCGGCTCGGCGCGGATGCGTTGGGGGTCGATCCGGCGGCAGATCTGATCGGCGCGGCGCAACGCCATGCCGAGGAGGTGGGCGCGAGCGCGCGCTACCGCGCCGGCGTCGTGGAAGATCTCGTGCGTGAGGGCGCCCAGTTCGACATCGTGCTGGCGATGGAGGTCGTCGAGCATGTCGCGGACGCCGCCGCATTTCTCGCCGAAGCGGCGAAGGCGCTGAAACCCGGAGGCTTGTTCATCGGTTCGACGATCAACCGCACGCTGAAGAGCTTTACGCTGGCGATCGTCGGCGCGGAATACGTGTTGCGATGGTTGCCGGCCGGCACGCATCGCTGGGACAAGTTCGTGACGCCGAAGGAATTCGCTGCGGCGTTGAGAGCCGCGGGACTTTCGTCTCCGGCGGCGACGGGCCTAACCTATGCGCCGCTCGCGCGCGACTGGCGTCTCGCGCGCGATCTCGACGTCAATTATTTCGTCGTGGCGAGCAAGCCGGCCTGAGCGCAGGCCAGGCAAAACCTTACTTGCCCGGGCATTCCTTGTTCAGACGGTCGGCAGCCTGATTGAAGCCCGTCAGGGAATAGGTGTCGGCCACGGCGCCACCCTTTTTCAGGGTCGCTTTGACGACGATGGCGGCGCCCTTGCGCATCGCGTCGATCAACGCCGGTTCGGTCGCCGGATTCTTGATCCAAAGATCCGAACCCTTCGCGAGCATATCAAAGGACTGATCGCCGACCACCGCGACCGGCGTCGGTATGGCCGCCTTCTTCTTGTCGGCGACGGGGTCAACTTTGGCCTTGTCGCCAGCCTTGGCGACCGCGGGAGCGGGCTCGCCGGCGATCTCGGCGCCCATGATAAACGACACTTCGTTGCGCACGCCTTCGGCGGGACGGTCGGAGATGAAGGCGTAGACCTTGTCGCGTTTGGAGTCTGCGGGCGCTTTGGGCTGGTTGAGCAGGTAGCAAATCTTACCTTTGCCCACCGCGCCGACGTAGACGCCCCATTCGCCAAAGCTTGCAACGACGGCGGGCGTCGTCGGCGCGGTCTTTTTAGCCGTGGCGGCCGAGGCGTGATCAACGCCGACGCTAAGCGCGCCGAAGGCGAACACGGCCATTGCGATCTTAGGCGAGCGAAGGTCCATAGACGGTTCCGGCCTTGTTATTTTCAGGCACGTTGCCGCGCCCCTGAGCTTACGTTTCAATCCAATCGCCATATGGCGCGAACGGGGCGAAAATCCGGCCAAGCGGAGCGGCCTGGGCAGTTTCGCCCACTGGTCTTGGCGCATTATGGTTAACGAAAGTTTAGGCCACTGGAAATCGGCGAGGAGCCTTGCAGGTCTACGAGCCGAGGGTCGTGTCGATCCAAGCCAGCGTCTCGGGAATCCGTTCATCGAGCGCGAGGTGGCCCCCGCCGGCGACGAGAAGGAAATGCTTCGGCTCGTTGGCCAGATTGAATAGGCGCGCGCCAAAGCGGATCGGGACAGTTCGGTCGTCGCTGCCGTGGACGATAAGAACGGGCGCGTGCACGCCGCCGATGCGCTGGTCGCTGTGAAACGTGTCCCACATCAAGGCGCGGACCGGAAACATCCAGTAGCGCGCCGCGGCGACATCGACGGTCGAGGTGAACGGCGAATCAAGGACGAGCGCCCCAATAGGATGCTTAGCCGCCACCGCGACCGCGACGCCCGTGCCAAGGGACTCGCCAAGCAGGACGAGCCGCTTTGGATCTGCGCCGAGCCTTAAGACTTCGTCGTAGCCGGCTTCGCCATCAAGGATGAGCCCGGCCTCGCTCGGAGCGCCGGTCGATCCGGGATAGCCGCGGTACTCGACCACCAGCAGGCCGTCGCCTGAGGCCAGCAAGTGTTTGAAGCGGCCGTGCCCATCGTCCAGGCCGCCAGCGTTGCCGTGAAAATAGAGGATCACCGGCCGACCCGGCGACGGCGCGAACCACCACGCCAGCAACGTCTCGCCGTCGCTCGTCTTGATATGGCGGATCTCCGGAGAGAGGCCGAAGGCGGCGGGGTCGGAGACGGCGCTTGGCGGAAGATACAGCAGGGCGCGCTGCGCCACGTAAAGCAGCGCCAAGGCGACGAGATAAGCCCCGGCGAGGACAGCCGCGAGGACGTAAATTGCCCGAATGGCTTTGCGCTCCCGAGTTTACCTCAGGAGCGGTTGCCGTTCAGGCATCGCCGAGAGGGTGCAAATCCCGCACCATCGCCTTGGTGCGTTCGTCGAGCACGTGCGTATAGATTTGTGTCGTCGATATGTCGGCGTGACCGAGCAAATCCTGGACGATTCTCAAGTCCGCGCCATTCTGCAGGAGGTGGCTGGCGAAGGCGTGCCGTAGGACGTGAGGGCTGACGCGAGCCGCCGACAGCCCGGCTGCAGAGGCGAGGCCCTTAAGGTCGCGCGCGAACGCCTGGCGCGTCAGGTGGCCGCTCTCGCCGTCCGAAGGGAAAAGCCACGGCCCTCCAGCAAATCCAGGGTGTTGCCGCGCAAGTTCGGTTTGGTAGGCCTGCATGGCGGCGACGGCCGGGGGCGAGATCGGCACGAGCCGCTCCTTCCGCCCTTTGCCGAGGATCGTCAGCAGACCCGCTTTGCCGCGCGCCGCGGATGCGGGCAGGGCGATCAGCTCGGAGACGCGAAGCCCCGAGCCGTAAAGCAGTTCGATGAGGCAAGCCATGCGCAGCGCAGCGAGTGCCTTGCCGCGCGGCGTTTTCCGTATCCCGGCCTGCTCATGCGCCGTCGCAATGAGGCGGCCGACATCGTCAACGCTGAGGATTTTTGGCATCGAACGCCCGCGGCGCGCGGCTTCGACGCCGATCGTGGGATCGTCCGGGGCGAGACTCTCAAGGTACAGATGCTTGTGGAATTGGCGCACGCTCGAACGGCGGCGGGCGAGGCTCGCCGCGCCCAGTCCAGATTCGGCGCTGGCTTGTAAGAAGCCGCGCACGTCGTCGGCCGTTGCGTTGCGCGCCGAGCAGCCGCTTTTGGTTAGGTGCGCCGTGTAGTCGCGCAGGTCGCGGCCGTAGGATTCCAGGGTGTTCGCCGCAGCGCCGCGCTCGGCCGCCATCGCGTCGAGGAAGTCGGCCACCAGCTTGGCCTCGCGCGAAGGTTTTTGCGGATTCATTTGACTGGCCCTGGAGTTGGGGAAGCGCTTGGCAGGACGACCGGGACGACGATTTCCCGTTGCGTCGGTTTCTCCAGCATGACCAGCGCGATCACGCCGCCATAGGCCAGACCCGCGAGGATCAGGATCGCGACGACGAGGCGCGTGAGGGTCGGCATGGCGCATCGAGCGATACGCTCAGGATGTGAAAAATCCGTGCCAGCGACGGAGCCGACGTCCCGCGCCCTAGCGGTGGAACATCGGCTTCGTCGTCGCGCCCTCGATGGGGATCGCGTTGTGCTGATGAGCCGTGGAAATCCATTATGTCCGGCATGAACGCAGTTTCCTTCCATCGGTCGCGATGCTTCTTGTCGCTTATGGTCGACCCAAGAATATTGTTGTGTCCGCCGATAGCGCGCCGGGATCGGGGGCGGTTTAACGCGTCGGAGCGGCTTCGGCGGGCGCGTGACGCCGATCTTCGTGGCCCGCGTAGTCCGCCACGGCCTGCTCGATAAAGCGCTCCAGGCCGGTCACGCTCTCCCTGTCTTGGTAAAGCTTGTTCTTCGCTTCGGCGACGCCGGAGCGGATTTGCGCGCGCCAGCCGGTGTCGCGCGCCAGACGGGCGGCGATGGCGACGTAGTCCTCCTGCGACGACGCGATCGTCTCATTCAGGCCCATGCGTTTCAGCAGAGCGACGCTGTGCCGGCTGCGCAGCGTGTCGAGCGGAAAGGTGACGATCGGCAAATCGAACGCGACCGCCTCGAGGGCGGAATTGAATCCGGCCCATCCCGCGCTGTCGAGATAGACGTCGCAGAGACCCGTCGCTGCGATAAAGCACGGCTGATCCAGTTCGGGAAGGAAGACGCAGTAGGCGTCGGCGTCCATGCCGACGGCGGCGAAGGCGTTCCGCAGCCGCCGCCTGAACACGTCGGTCGCATAGATTCGCTTGGCGTATTGGACGAACACGAATTTGCATGGGCCGGTCGCCTGCGCGATCCGGGCATAGAGGCTGTCGAACTGCGGGAGGAACTTGAAAAACGACTGTCCGCACCAGAACGTTGGGACATCGTCCTCAAGCCCGAACTCAGCGCGCGTCGCCGCTGCCGCGGGCTTGCCGACCGGCTCCAGATAGACCCCAAGGTTGGGCAAGCGGACAAGGCGCTCGCTATAGAATTTTTGCGCGTCGTCGGCCTCCATCAACGCGCTGCTGAGGTAATAGTCGATGGTCGGGTAGCCGCTCGTTTCCGGGTGGCCGAGCGCGTTGCACTGCACCGGCGCCAGCCGCAGGGCGGCGAGCGCGGCCGGCACGCCATCCATTCCAATCTCCGGGTAGATCAGGACGTGGGGAGCGTCCGTGAGAATTTCCGACCGCCAGTCGCGGATCGACCTCTCGCCGGAGACGAAGCGGTCGCAGAGCGCGCGCGCCGTCGCGGCAGCGTCGTCGTCCGCCGTGCCGGTGTGATAGGCGAAAACCTGGAACCGCTTGCGGTCAAGTTGCGTGAGCCATCCCTTAATCGGGATACGCCAGATCGCATGGCCCTCGCGGAAATAGCCGCTGACGATGCCGACGCGGATGCGCTCGCCGGAAGAGGGGGGCCGCGCGAGCCGCGCCTCGGCGTAGCGGCCGCGCATGAGGCCGCCGACAAACGTGCCGTAAAGCGTTTGCAGCTCGCGATCGTCGCGCCCTTGATAGGGCAGAAAGAACGGCTGCACCGTGCCGACGGCGTCTTTGGCGATGTCGCCAGAGGCGCAGAGCGCGCGCAGTTGCGCCTCGTAGGCTGTTCGGCAGACGTCGATGTCTTCCGTCGATTCATAGACGATCTTCAGTTCCGCCATGCAGCGGTTGAAGCGCGCTGGCCCATGCCCCGGCTCGAGCGCCAGCACGCGATCGAAGCTGTCTCGCGCCTCTTGGTAGCTTCCGACCTCCCAGAGGGCGATGCCCAAATAGTACGAAATCAAAGCGTTTTGCGGGGCCAGCTGGAGCGCTCGCTTGTAGGAAACGATGGCGTCGGCGTATTTCTTGGAGCCGTAAAGGGAAGTCCCGAGAAGGACGTTGGCGGCCACGGACGTTGTGTCAGCGAGAAGTGCTCGCTCAAAGCAGGCGATCGCGTTCGAGTAGCTTTTCTGCCGCAGCGCGATTTCGCCGAGAAAATAGAGTGCATCGAACTGATTAGGCGAAGCCTGCAGCACTTCGCGGAAAATAGCATCGGCTTCGTCGAGTAGATCGCGTCGATAGGTGTCGACTGCGTCGTCCAGCCTTTGTCTTGCAATGAGCGAGAGCTGACCGTTTGGCTTTAGGTTACTCGCCCGATCGCGTCTCTTGCTTTCACCCATCGCCTTGATCCGTCGAACACGATTCAAAGGAAAGCGTCAGACACACGACAATTTACCCGACCGACCTCGGGAACCGGTAGAGGAAATATCGGCAATACGGTCACAAAGGCGTGAGGGTTCCCGCCGACGAAACCGATGTTTCTCGACCGCACGAGGCGCCGAACTGGCGTGGGTGGCGGCGCATTTACGCTTGCAACACGTTCATCCCCATGAGACCTTACGGAGGGGCAAGGCCGTAACGGCCTCGAGCGGGTGGGGCCGTGCGCGCGACTTTTGGGGCTCTCACCGTCGTCGCCTTGGCTCTGGCTTCCTGTGGCGAGCAAAACCGCTACGTCGCCCCGCCGCCGGCCAAGGTGACCGTCGCGCCGCCGACCCAGCGGCCGATCACGCGCTATGTCGATCTCACAGGCACGGCGGCGGCGATCAATTTCGCCGATCTGGTCGCCCGCGTTCCCGGATTTGTCGACAGCATCGGCTATCGGGACGGCGATTTCGTCAAAGCCGGCACGCTGCTTTTCACCATCGAACCGGGCCCCTACGACATCAAGCTCAACCAGGCCCAGGCCGCCGTGACGGGCGCTCAGGCCTCGCTCAACCAGTCGCAGGCGGATTTTGACCGCGTCGCGGCGCTTGTCACCTCTCAGGCGGCGAGCAAACAGCAATACGACCAGTTGTTGGCCGCCCGCGACACCGCGCAATCCAATCTCGTGCAGGCGCAGGCCAGCGAACAGCTCGCCAAGCTCAACGTCGACTACGCCCACGTGAAAGCGCCGTTCGACGGCGTCGTCTCGGCGCATCAAGTGTCGGTCGGCGAATACGTCGGCGGCGGCTCGACGCCGACCGAACTCGCGACCATCGTGCAGCTCGACCCGATCTACGTGAACTTCAACTTCAGCGAAGTCGAGGTGCAGCGGCTGCGCGCCGAGATGGCGCGTCGCGGCCTCACACGGGCCGATTTGAAAAAGGTCCCTGTCGAAGTCGGCTTGCAGTCGGAAACCGGCTATCCGCATTCCGGCTTTTTGGACTATGCGGCGCCGACGGTGAACTCGTCGACCGGCACACTGCAGGGCCGCGCGGTGTTCGACAACCCGACCCGCGCTCTTCTTCCTGGGGCCTATGTGCGCGTGCGCATCCCTGTGGAGAAGGACCAGCCCGCGCTGCTGGTTCCCGACGAGGCGCTCGGCTCTGACCAGAGCGGCCGCTACCTTCTCGGCGTGGGCAAAGACGGCGTGGTCCAGCAACTCACCGTCACCGTCGGCCCGCTGGTGGACGGTCTGCGCGTGATCGAGAGCGGCCTGAAGGCCGACGACCAGATCGTCGTCGCAGGCATCCAGCGCGCCGTGCCGGGACAGAAGGTCGATCCGCAGCCTGCCGCGCCGACGCCCGCGCCAAGCGCGACGCCGGCGGCGCCGTAAAGACCGGCCCCGGCGATGATCTCGAAATTCTTCATCGAGCGTCCGGTTCTCGCCAACGTCATGGCGATTCTGATGGTCGTGATCGGGGCCGTGGCGGTCTTCCGCCTGCCGGTCGCGCAATATCCAAACGTGACGCCGCCGACGGTGCAGGTCACGACGCGCTACCCCGGCGCCAGCGCGCGAACGGTCATCGACACCGTCGCGTTGCCGATCGAGCAGCAGGTGAACGGCGTCGAGGGCATGATCTATATGCAGTCCTACGCCGCCAGCGACGGCACGTATGCGCTGACGGTCACCTTCGCGATCGGCACCGACATCAACTTCGCGCAGGTATTGGTGCAGAACCGCGTGGCGAGCGCTTTGGCGAGCCTGCCGCAATCGGTGCAGGCGCAGGGCGTGACGGTGCAGAAGCGGTCGACCTCGATCCTTGAGATCGTCACGCTCACCTCCTCGGAGAAGCGGCACGACAGCTTGTTCCTCGCCAACTACGGCACGATCCGGCTGAAGGATGAACTCTCGAGGCTGCCAGGGGTCGGCAACGTCACGGTGTTCGGCGCCGGCCAATACGCGATGCGCATTTGGATGGACCCGAACCTGCTGCACGCGCGGTCGCTGGAGCCGCAAGACGTGATTCTTGCGCTGCAGCAGCAGAACCAGGAGGTCACCGCGGGCCAGATCGGCATGCCGCCCGCCGAGGCCGGCCAAGCGTTTCAGTACACGCTCAATGTGCAGAGCCAGTTGAGCGACCCCGAGGCTTTCGGCGATGTCATCGTCAAGACGGGCAAATCCGGCGACGTGACACGCGTCCGCGACATTGGCAGGGTGGAACTGGGCGCGCAGACCTACGCCCAAGTGTTCACCCTCAACGGTCAGCCCTCGGCTGGCCTTGCCATTGCGCAGACGCCGGGCGCCAACGCGTTGGATGTCGCGGCGGAGGTCAACGCGAAAATGGCCGAGCTGGCTAAGGAATTCCCGCCGGGCCTCAGCTATTCCGTGCCGTTCGACACCTCGGTTTTCGTGCGCGAGTCGGTGGACGAAGTTTACAAGACGCTGATCGAGGCCGGCATCCTGGTCCTCATCGTCATCATGCTGTTCTTGCAGGATTGGCGGGCGATGCTCGTGCCCGCCACGACCGTTCCGGTGACGATCATCGGCGCCTTCGCCGGCGTGGCCGCGCTCGGCTTCAGCATCAATCTGTCGACGCTGTTCGCCATCGTGCTGTCGATCGGCATCGTGGTCGACGACGCCATCGTCGTGGTCGAGGCGGTCTCCTTGAACATCGACCGCGGGATGAGCGGGCACGACGCCGCGATCCGCGCCATGAACGAATTGATCGGACCGATTATTGGCATCACGCTGGTGCTGATGTCGGCGTTCCTGCCGGCATCGTTCCTGCCGGGCCTGACGGGGCGCATGTATGCGCAGTTCGCTTTGGTCATTGCTGCGACGGCGCTGCTCAGCGCCATCAACGCCGCGACGCTGAAGCCGACGCAGAGCGCGACCTGGCTGCGCCCGCTGCCCCCGCCCGACAAACGCAACGCGTTCGCGCGCGGCTTCAACGCCGTTTATGGACGCGTCGAGCGCGCCTACCTCGGCCTGATCGCGCGGCTCGTCGCCCACAGCGGCGTTATGGCCGTCGTCGCGCTGCTGATCATCGCCGCCGTCGGCTACGGTTTCACGCGAGCGCCGACCGGGCTGCTGCCGATCGAGGATCAAGGCTATCTTCTCGCCATCGTGCAACTGCCGGACGCCGCCGCGCTCGAACGCACGCAGGGCGTGCTCGCGCGCGTCTCGGACATCGCCAGCAAGACCCCGGGGGTCGCTCAGGTGATTACCATCGCCGGCGTCTCGGGCCTCGACAACAACGCCTCGCTCGCCAACGCCGGCGTCGCTTATATCGTGCTGAAGCCGTGGGCGGAGCGCGGCAAAGGGGAAGACCTGCGCTCGCTGGTCGTCGGCCTCAACGGCTCGCTCGGCGCCATCGAGGACGCGCGCACGATCGTGCTGCCGCCGCCGGCCATTCAAGGCATCGGCAATGCGGCCGGCGCGACGATGCAGGTCGAACTGCGCGATTCGAGCTTCGATCTCGGCAAACTGCAGTCGGCCGTCGACGAACTGGTCGCGGCGGGCGGCACGCAAACCGGGCTGAGCCGTGTGCAGGCCTCGTTCCGTTCGAACGCCCCGCAATACCGGCTCGACATCAACAGGGTGAAGACGCAGACGCTTGGCATCACCGACGATCAGGTGTTCTCCGTGCTGTCGGCCGCGCTCGGGTCGGCCTACGTCGGCCAGTTCAACAAGTTCGGCCGCACGTTGCAGATCTACGTTCAGGCCGACTCGGCCTTCCGCGTGCGCCCCGAAGACATCGCCAATCTGACCGTGCGCAATTCCAACGGCGACATGATTCCGCTCGGCACGCTTTCGACCATCACGCCGACGACGGGGCCGTCGTTGATCAGCCTCTACAATCTCTATCCCTCGGCCACCGTGGTCGGCCTGCCGGCGGCGGGCGTTTCGAGCGGCGATGCGATGACGCTGATGGAGGAGATGGCGGCCAAGACCCTGCCGCAAGGCACGGGCTTCGAGTGGACCGCGATGTCCTATCAGGAGAAGGTCGTCGGCAATCAGATTTATCAGGTGTTCGCGCTGGCGTTGCTGCTGATCTACCTCGTGCTTGCCGGGCAGTACGAGAGCTGGCACGCGCCGTTCGCCGTGATTTTTGCGGTGCCGCTGGCGATGGTCGGGCCGGTGATCGCGGTGAACGCGCTCAAGGGCGCCGGGTTGGACCTTAATCTTTACGTTCAAATCGGGCTCGTGCTGTTGACCGCCTTGTCGGCCAAGAACGCCATTTTGATCGTCGAAGTGGCGCGGCAGCGGATGGCGGAAGGCCGCTCCATCGCCGAGGCCGCGCTCGCTGGCGCGCAGGCGCGGTTTCGCGCCATTCTCATGACCTCGCTGGCCTTCATTCTCGGCGTCGCTCCGCTCGTTGTGGCGACCGGGGCGGGGGCGAATGCGCGCCGCTCGATCGGCATCACCGTGTTCTCCGGCATGATCGCCTCGACGTGCCTGGCGGTGCTGTTCGTGCCGAGCTTGTTCGTGGTCGTCACGCGGTTGGCGCAGCGCTTCTCCAAGCCGAAGGCGGCGCCGGCGACGGTCGCGCAGCAGGCCGAGCCGTAGACGCATCGCGCGAGGGTGTGGGACACGGGTTTTGAAAAAGGGAATAGCGCCAAAGCACCTTAATTAAGGGCCAAAGAACCTTAATTATGGTCCCGTTAAGGTCCAAAGGACCTTAACTACCGACCACTGTTAAATGTTTTCAATATGTTGTCCGATAATTCGCTCTTTTTCTTTTTTCTAGGTGTTCCTTCGCATTCGTGGAAGGGGTTGCGTCTGCTGTTCAGACGCTCTAGCAAAGTTTCTGAAAATTGTAAAGAGCAATTTTCTCTGTTCTCAAACCTGCAACCCCTTTCCCCCCGCGGGGAGGAGGCGAGAACCCCTCTCCCGTAGGGAGAGGGAGGACTCGCCCCACCCCGCTCCCTAACTTTCCCTCACAACAGGGAAGGGAACGCCCGCCGCCGCGATCAGCGCGCGCGCGTAATCCGTCCGCGGGCTATCGAAAATCTGGCGGGTGGGGCCCCGCTCGACGATCTTGCCTTCGCGCATCACCGCAACTTCGTCGGCCATGGCGCGGGCGACGGCGAGATCGTGGGTGATGAAGAGGTAGGAGAGGCCGTGCTCGTCCTGTAGGCGGCGCAGCAGCGCGAGAATGTCGCGCTGCACCGAGCGGTCGAGCGAGGAGGTCGGCTCGTCCAAAGCGATCAGGCTCGGCTTCAGGATGATCGCCCGGGCGATGGCGATGCGCTGGCGCTGGCCGCCGGAGAAGGCTTCCGGCGTGCGCCAGCGCGCCTCAGGCTCGACGCCGACGTCGCGCAACGCCGCCACCACGCGCGCGTCCCGCCCGGCGGCGTCCAGGTCCGGCTCGTGCGTCAGCAGCCCTTCGGCGACGATGTCCCCCACACGCATGCGCGGCGACAGCGCCCCGAACGGGTCCTGGAACACCAGCTGCATGCGCCGGCGTAGGGCGCGAAGCGCCTTTGGGGAAAGACTCGCGAGATCGACGCCTTCAAAGCGCACCGAGCCTTCGGAACGCAGCAACCGCAACAGAGCGAGCGCCAAGGTCGACTTCCCCGAGCCGGATTCGCCGACGAGCGCCAGCGTCTGTCCACGGCGGATTTTTAGGTCGACGCCATCGACCGCGTTGAGCACGCTTCCCGGGGCGAACAGGCCGCCGCGCCGCTGAAATTGCACCCGCAGCCCCGAGGCTTCGAGGAGGAGCGGCGCATCGTGCGACACCGCAGGCTTTCCGCCGGACGGTTCGGCGTCGATCAATTGTCTGCTGTAGGCGGCTTTCGGACCGGCGAAGACGTCGCTGACCGTGCCGCTCTCCTGCAGCAAGCCGGCGCGCAGCACCGCGACGCGCGAGGCGATGCGGCGCACGATGCCCAAATCGTGCGTGATCATCAGCAGCGCCAGGCCGCGCCGCGCGCGCAGCTCCATCAGCAGATCGAGAATCTGCGCCTGGATGGTGGCGTCGAGCGCGGTGGTCGGCTCGTCCGCGATGATCAGCTTCGGCGCATTGGCGATCGCCATAGCGATCATCGCCCGCTGCCGCTCGCCGCCGGAGAATTGATGCGGATAGTCCTTCAGGCGGCTTTCCGCGTTGCGCACATGCGTCTCCGCGAGCAGCGCGCCGGCTCGGGCGAAGGCCTCTCTGCGGCTCAGGCCCTGGTGCGCGATCAGCGGGGCGGCGATCTGCGCGCCGATCGGAACCAGCGGATCGAGCGCCGTCATCGGCTCCTGGAAGATCATCGTGACCGCGCTGCCGCGCAGCTTGTCGAGCTTTTCGCGGGGGGCGCCGATCAACTCCTCGCCGGCGAAGGTCGCCGAGCCGCTGACGTCAGCGGTGGCCGGCGATAGACCGAGCAGGGCGAGCGCGGCTTGCGTCTTGCCGGAGCCAGACTCCCCCACTAACGCCAAAACTTCGCCGGGCTCGACGGCGAGATCGAGCCCATCGACCGCTTTGAAAGCGCCCTCCGGGCGGGCGAACGCAACGCTCAGCCCGCGCACCTGAAGCAGCGGCGCGCTCATCGGCGTCCCCGGGGATCGAAGGCGTCGTTCAACCCCGCCGCCAGAAAGTTGAAGGCGAACAGGATGGCGGAGAGCAGCGCCGACGGGAACAGCGCCAGCCAGGGCGCATCTTCGAGGTTATGCGCGCCGTCGGCGATCAGCGCGCCGAGGGAGGTCAGCGGCTCCTGCACGCCGAGTCCCAGGAAGGAAAGGAAGCTTTCGAGCAGGATCACCCGCGGCGCCAGGATCGCCAGAAATGCAGCGACCGCGCCGATGAGATTGGGGACGATATGGCGCTTCAAGATGTCGAACGGCGGCACGCCCATCGCTTCAGCGGCGGCGACGAACTCGCGCCGCTTCAGGCTCAGCGTTTGCCCGCGCACCAGCCGCGCCATGTCGAGCCATTCGACGGCGCCGATGGCTATGAAGATCAGCTCGAACCGCCGGCCGAAAAAGGCGACCAGCAGGATGACGAAAAAAATGAAAGGCAGCGCATAGAGCGCATCGACGGCGCGCATCATGATCGCATCGACACGCCCGCCGAAATAGCCGGCGACGGCGCCATAGGCGACGCCGATCAGCAGCGCGACGCCGGAGCCGAGCGCGCCGACGATGAAGGAGATCCGTGCGCCGATCATCATCCGCGAGAACAGATCGCGGCCGTTGGCGTCGGCGCCGGCGTAGAGCGGAACGCGCTTGAGCGGCGCTTCGACGTCGATGGTGGCCCCGTCGTCGCGCGTGGCGACGATCTGCGCCGGACCGAACGCGTCGCTGCGCGGGAAATAGGCGATGAGGCGGGGATCGATCTTGCGTTCAGAGGTGAGCGTCGCCTTCGCCACGCCGCCTGACAGCGACGACGAAGCGACGTTGACGTGCATGTGGTCGGCGATGTCCTGCAGGGCGTTCGTCGCCTCCTCTTGCGTCGGGTGCGGCGACAACGCCGGCGCCGCTTTGACGTAAGCCGAGAACGCCTTGTCGAAGGGCAGGGGCGCCAAGAACGGGCCGACGAAGGCGAACAGCGCCAGCGCGATGAGCAGAAGCGCCGCGCCGGACGCCAGCCGGTCGCGGGCAAAGCGGCGGAGCGCCGAAGATCCCTCAGCCATTGCGAATGCGCGGATCTACGAGGGTGTAGGCGATGTCGACGGCGGCGTTGACGACGATGACGGCGAACGCGACCAGCACCACCGTGCCCATCGCCAAAGTGTAGTCGCGGTCCAGCGCTGCGTCGACGAAATAGCGGCCAAGGCCGGGCAGGGCGAAGATCGTCTCCACGACGACCGAGCCGGTGAGCAGTGCGGCGGAGGCCGGCCCGAGATAGGAGATCAGCGGCAGCAGCGCCGAGCGGAAGGCGCGGCCGAGGATGACGCGCGAAGGCAGGCCGTAAGCGAGCGCGGTGCGCGTCGCCGGCGCGGCCAGCGCCTCGATCATCGCGGCGCGCGTGAGCCGCGCGACGATCGCGATCTGCGGCAAGGCCAACGTCGCCGCCGGCAGCACGAGGTTCTGCACCGCGCCGCTGTTCCAGCCGCCGGTCGGCAACGCTTTGAGCCAAAGCCCGAACACGAGTTGCAGCACCGGCGCGACGATGAAATTCGGCAGCGTTAAGCCGATGGTGGCCGCGGTGGTGACGGCGAAATCGCCGGGCGAACGCGCGCGCGACGCGGCAACGGCGCCGGCGGCGACGCCGAGAACGAGCGCTAGGACAATGGCGATCGCAGCGAGCCGCGCCGACACCGGCAGCGCCTGGGCGAACAGCTCATTGACTGTAATGTCGCGAAACACGTAGCTCGGCCCGAAATCGCCGTGCAGCATCGCGCCGAGATAATCCAGATATTGCCGCCACAGCGGCTCGTTGAGCTTGTAGATGCGGCGCAGGTTTTCGAGCACCAGCGGATCGAGCGGCCGCTCCAGGTCGAACGGGCCGCCAGGCGCAGCGCGCATGAGAAAAAACGCCCCGGTGACGACGGCGAGCAGCGTCGCGAGCATCGAAAAGAGGCGCGCGGCGAGAGGGCGGAGCATGAGGGCCTTGTACAGGGCCGTTGAGGGCGTTGGCTTGGGCTTAACTGATTTGCGGCGGAGGGGCCAACTGCGGTGGGGCGAGGGGAGTGGGCAGTTTTTTTATGCCAATCACTCCTCTCCGTCATGGCCGGGCTCGACCCGGCCATCCACGCGGCGCCGACAAACTGATGCAGACGTGCGCGCACGTCGCCTCCGTTCCAGGCCGACGAGCATCGCATCGCACGACCGCGTGGATGGCCGGGTCAAGCCCGGCCATGACGGGGAGAGTGCTATTATTTCGCCTTCAGCCTCCGCGTCGTCCTCGGCCGGTCCGGCGCGCCGGCTTCCAGCAGCGTCTTGCGGATGGCGTCGCGCTTTTCGTGGATGGACGCGATGACGTAGCCCATGGGCACGCCGAGATCGACGAGCGCGGCCTCGGAAAGCTGCAACGACGCTTCGATCGTCTCGGGCACGGCGTCGGTGGCGCCGAGCTGATAGAGCGCGCGAGCGTGGTCGGCGTCGCGGGCGCGGGCGATGATCGGCATGGCGTCACGCAGCGAGCGCGCGGTCAGTACGGCCGCTTCCGCCGCGGCGCTCGAATTGGTGGTCACCACCACGGCGCGGGCGTTGTGGATGCCGCAGCGCTTTAAGAACTCGGCGTTGGCGGCGTCGCCGTAGTAGATCGCCTTGCCGGCCTGCCGTTCCCGCGCCACCAGGACGGCGGAAAGGTCGACGGCGAGAAACGGGATATTGTGCACCTCGAGCATCTCGCCGATCAGCGAGCCGACGCGGCCGTAGCCGACGATCAGCACGCGCGGCAGCTCGTCAGCCGGCGGGTTGCTGGCCTCAGGGTCGAGATGCACGCCGGAATCCGGCTTGAATTCGGCGCGTCGCCATGCTGAGGAAGGGCAGGATCGCCATGGTCAGCGCCACAGCGACATTGAGCGTGGCGGCGCTCGATGCGCCGACGACCCCCGCCGCGACGGCGGCGCCGAGCGCGACAAAGGCGAATTCGCCGACCGGCGCGATATGGGCCGCGAGGTCGCCGGCCGGAGCGCTCCTGAGGCCATAAAAGCGCGCCGCGGCGAAGGCGACGGCGCCCTTGCCGATGAGCATCGCGACGACCAGAGCGAGAATTGTCAGCGGCTGCGCCAGCGCCAGTGGCCAATCCAAGCTTGCGCCGACTGAGACGAAGAACAACCCAAGCAACAGGCCTTTGAACGGTTCTACGGTCGCTTCCACCGCGCGGCGGTATTCGGTCTCCGCCAGCAGCAGCCCGGCAATGAAGGCGCCCGTCGCCATCGACGCGCCGCCGGCCGCGCTGGCGGCCGCCGAGCCGAGGGCGATCAACAGACACGTCGCCATGAAGGCTTCGGGGCTGCCGCTTGAGGCCACGAGCATCATCAGCGGCCGCAACACCAGCCGGCCGACCAGGATGATCAGCCCAAGCCCGAGCGCCGCGGGAATTCAGCGCCAGCCAGGGCGCGAAGCCGGCGTCGGCGCCTGCCCCCATCACCGCGATCAGCACCAGCAACGGCGCCACCGCGAGATCTTGAAAGAGCAGGATGGCGAAACTCGCGCGCGCCGCCGCCGTCGTCGAGCGCTTCTGCTCGGCGAACAACGGCACCACGATCGCCGTCGAGGACATCGCCAACGCCGCGCCGATGATCAGCGACGCCTGCGGCGACTGACCGAAGGCGAGCGCCGCCAAAAAGCCGAGCAGGGTCGAGCCGACGAATTGCGTGAGGCCCAGCCCGAATATCATGCGGCGCATCAGGCTGAGGCGTTCGAACGACAGCTCGAGCCCGATGGTGAACAGCAGCGCCACAACGCCGAACGCGCCGACCTTGGCGACGCCGTCGATATCGTCGAGCGTGAACAGGCTGACCATCGAAAATCGCGTCTGCAACGCGCCGAGGCCATAGGGCCCGAGCGCCGCGCCGAAGATCAGGAAGCCAAGAATTGGGCTGATGCGCAGGCGCGTGAACAGCGGCGCGACCACGCCGGCGATCAGCAGGAATTCCAGGATTTCGCGATAGAGCGGAAAATCCGTCTCCGACGACAAACGATGCGTCTCCTTTAAGCAGGGTGCGGCCTTGCGCCGCCGTCGCCTTACGCGATTTTGCGCCGCGTCGTCTCGTCTTTCGCGTGCGCTGCGCTATAACTGGGGCTTCTCGCCTTGGAGCCTTCCGCAATGACCATCGACGCCCGCCACGAAGCGACGCTGAAAATCATGCGCCTTGCGCCGGTCATTCCGGTGTTGACGGTCAAAAGCGTGGCGGACGGCGTCGCGCAGGCGCGGGCGCTGGTCGCCGGCGGGCTGCCGGCGATCGAAGTGACGTTGCGCACGGAAGCGGCATTGGAGGCGATCGCCGAGATCGCCAAATCGGTGCCCGGCGCGCATGTCGGCGCCGGCACGGTCGGCTCGCCAAGCCAGCTCGATGCGGCGGTGAGGGCCGGCGCGACGTTTCTGGTGAGCCCCGGCTCGACCGACGCGCTCATCGGCGCCGCGTCGAAGGCGCCGATCCCGATGCTGATGGGCGCCGCGACGCCGAGCGAAGCGATGAAACTGCGCGATCACGGTTTTCGCGCGCTCAAGCTTTTTCCCGCCGAGGCGGTCGGCGGCGTCAAGTTGTTGTCGTCGTTTGCGGCGCCGCTGCCGGACATCGTGTTCTGCCCGACCGGCAGCATCGATCTGGCGAAGGCGCCGGCCTATCTCGCCTTGCCCAACGTCATTTGCATCGGCGGCTCCTGGATGCTGCCCAAAGAGGCGATCGCGGCCGGCGACTACGCCACGGTCGAGCGGCTGGCGCGCGAAGCGGCGACGCAGCTTAGGAAGTGAGCGGCCCGGGAGGCTTGCGCCTTAGGAAAGGCGCCCCTATAAGCCGCCCCATCGGAGTGTAGCGCAGCCTGGTAGCGCACCTCGTTCGGGACGAGGGGGTCGAAGGTTCAAATCCTTTCACTCCGACCAATAAAATCAAGGGGTTAGAGAAGCTGGAAAGTTGCGATTGGGCAACTTGGGGGCAGCGTCGGGGCAGTTTTCGTTGCGGGCCCGCTCCTGTTCACTCACATCCCCTTCGCCTGCGTTCGCTCCAGTCTCCCGCGCAAATAATCCGCCGCCAGGATGGGCGGATAGAGCGGTGCGCTTCCCACGGGCACGCAGCTGGGAATCGCCGCCACCAGCGCTTCCGGGTTCGGATCGAAGAAGAAGGCGATGGAGTAGCGCTCGCGGCCGGAGCGGTTGACCACGCGGTGCGGCGTGGAGACGTAGACGTCGTTGGTCCAGCGCATCAGGCAATCGCCGATGTTGACGATAAGCGCGTTTTCCAGCGGCGCCGCGCTGATCCACTCGCCGGCGCGCGTGCGCACTTCCAGGCCGCCGACGTCATCGGTGGCGAGCAAAGTGATGTTGCCGTAGTCGGTATGCTCGCCCGCCCCGATTTCGCCTGCGGCCGTGCCGGCGGGATAGTGCAGCAAGCGCAGCGTCGTCATCGGCTTGGAGAATTTGTCGGTGAAGTGCTCCTTGGGAAGGCCGAGATCCCCGGCGAAAGCGCGGTGCAGGTCGAGCGCCAGCGCGGTGCAAGCGTTGAAATAGCCGAGCACGGTGTCGCGAAAGCCTGGCAGCGCCGGCCAGGCGTTCGCGGTGCGAAACGGCTTTCGCGCGAGCAAGTCGGGATCGTCAGGGGCGAGTTCCAGCCCGATGTTGAAAGCCTCCTTCAGATCCGCGCCTTTGGCCGGATCGAGCGCTTCGTGCTTCAGGCCGGAATAGCCGCGATTGCCGCCAACCTTCTCAATCGCCAGCGCCTGCTTCTGAGCGAGCGGCGCAGCGAACAACGCCGCCGATTGCGCGAACGCCGCCTGCATCAGCGCCGGCTCCACGCCTTGGTTTACGACATAGAAGAAGCCGATGTCGCGGCAGGCCCGGCCGATGGCTTCGGCGAGCGGCGCGCCGGCGAGCGCTTTCAGGTCGATGATTGGAAGGGCTTGCGAAGAGGCGGTCATAGCCGTTTCGAAAGCAAAGCGGGCGCCAAGGCGTTCACGGCTTGGCTTCGTCCGCCCGAACAATGACGCCGCGGCGCAAGCCTGACAAGGCTTGCGCGCCGCCCTGGGGCGTGATCGAACCGTCACAAACCTGTCACGTTCAACAACCCAGGCGCAAATGTCCGCATACATCATGGAACCCGCGCGCCGCGTCGACGTGGTCCACGAGACCGACGTGCTCGTCGTCGGCTCGGGCCCGGGCGGCTTGGCGGCGGCGCTGGCCAGCGCGCGCGTGCGGCGTCGCAACGACGCTGGTCGAGCGGTTCGGCTGCTTGGGCGGCAACATGACGGCGGTAGGCGTCGAGGGCTTCGCCTGGTATCGCCACGAACAGACCGTCGAGGCCGGCGGCATCGGGCTGCGAGTTCGAGACGCGCGCGAAGGCGATGGGGGCGGCGGTGCCCGAAAGCCAATCGCTTTCCTACGAGCTCGACTCCGAAGGCTTCAAGCTGGTCGCCGATCGGCTGGTCGAGGAAGCCGGCGTCCACCCGATGCTGCACCGGCAGTTCGTCGCGCCGATTCTCGACGGCGACGCCATCGTCGGCGTCGTCGCGGAATCCAAGGCCGGCCGCGAGGCGATCCTCGCGCGGCGCGTGGTCGACGCGACCGGCGACGCCGACGTCGCCCACCGCGCGGGCGCGCCGACGCGCAAGACGCCGCGCGAGGACATGCAGGCGGCTTCGGTGATGTTCCACCTCGCCGGCGTCGACAAGGCGGCGTTCCTCGAGGGCGTCCGCCGCGATCCGCAGACCTATAAGGATTGGTCGAGCGGGCGAATGGCAGGTCGAGACCACGGGCAAAGAGGACGCGATGTTCTCGCCCTACCTCGGCAAGCCGTTCGCGCAGGCGATCCGCGACGGCGTGATCCCGGCCCACCTGAACACGATCGCCGGCACCTGGGGCGCGGTGCACGACACCGGCGAACTCACCTACATGAACCTCGTCCATCTCGCGGGCTGCGACGGCACCGACCCGGACAGCCTGACCGCGTTCGAGATCGAGGGGCGCCGGCAGGCGATGCTCGCGATCGAGGCGATGCGCCGCTACACGCCGGGCTGCGCCGGCGCGCGGCTGCGCAATTTCGGCATGACCATCGGCATCCGCGACACCCGCAAGATCGACGCGGTCTACGACCTGACCGAGGACGACGTCCGCAATCAGGCGCGCTTTGACGACACGATCGGCATCTACCCCGAGTTCATCGACGGCTACGGCGTGCTGATCCTGCCGACGACGGGGCGCTACATGCACATCCCCTATCGCGCGCTGCTGCCGCGCGGCGTGAAAAACCTGCTGGTCGCGGGCCGCGCCATCGGCGGCGACCGCATCGCCCATGCGGCGACGCGCAACATGGCGTGCTGCGCGGTGACCGGGCAGGGCGCGGGCGTGGCGGCGGCGCTGTCGTTGAAGGAGGCGCGCGACGTCGCCTCGGTTGATCTTGGCGCGGTGCAGAAGGAGCTGATGCGGCAGGGCGTGCGGATACACTGAGCCGCCGCTTGCGGAGCGCCGCCGGTGGGGTCATCATCGCAGCCCGTAAGGGAACCGCCATGATCAACACTCGGCTTGTCTCGCTCCTCGGCGTGGTTGTGGCGGCGCTTGGCGCGTCCGCCGTTCCTTCACGAGGCGTGGCGGCCGAGAGCGCCGGTCCGTCGTGCGAGAAGGCGTCGGACAGCGCCGCCGTCGAGAGCGCGCTTCTGAAAGCCGCGCCGGGAGCGCACCGCATCGGCAAACACGCCATCGAGATCAAGCTCGACAATGGCGTTAAGCGCTTCACCGACACGGGGCCGACCAAGACCAACGATGGAACGCATTGGACCTATTGCGGCTACGACAAGGTCAACGACCTTCACCTCATCGGCCGCAACGACGACCAGACTTTTACCGGCGTCGTGCTGCTACAAAAGACCGGAAAGTCGTTCGTGATCGGCCAGTCGATTTTGGTCTCGCCGGATGGGACAAAGATTTTCGGCTCCGAGCAGGAGGACGGCGAGTATGGCGAGAACTGGACGATTCTCGGCCTCGACGGCACCAAGGTTTGGGGCGGCTACGGCGGCATGCTGAAGCCGGGCGACAAGACGGGCGGCATCCTTGCGATCTTTGAAAAGCCGAGCTGGGACGCGGACGGAAATCTGACGGCGAAGGTCAACTGCAACGACGACGACGCCGACCACGGCTCCGTGACTTTGAAGAACGTCAACGGCGCCTGGAGCTGGGCGCCCGCCGTCAAGTGCCCGGACCTGACGGGAAGATGACGGGCGGCGCGGCGAAGGCCGCTTAGGGTTCCGATGCGGAAGACCGTCGTCAAATTCCTAGCGGCAATCGCTGTCCTCGCGTCGTCGATTGCTGCAGCCTCCCTGCTGGCGCAGCCGCTCTACTTGTTCGGCCATGTCGGCGCCGCGCCGGTGATCATGACGATCGAGCGCGACGGGAATTCGCTGAGCGGCTGGTACTTCTATTCGGATGTCGGCAAGGAGCTTCGGCTCAAAGGCTCGATCGACGGCGCCGGCGCGTTCACGCTCGAGGAATTGCTGGATGCGAAGAAGACGGGCGCGTTTGCTGGTCAACTCACGGGGTCGCACTGGTCGGGCCAGTGGCAAAAGCCCGAAGGTGGAACCGCCGTCACTTTCGCCGCGGATGAAACGACGGAGAGCTTCGCTTCCAGCTCCGACCAGATTCAATGCTCTTCAACGCACAAGGACAAGGAATACGGCTGGACATACGTTTATTCCCTTAAGCTCGGCCTGCTCCACGGCAAAGTCACCAAGCTTAGCGCCTCGACCAGCGAATCCTCGCCGACGGATGGCCAACAGGGCTGCATTTATGAGCTCGAAGACTTCAAGCCGGTCGCCTCGCACGCCGGCTTGCTGTTGGCCGCGAATGACCAGGACGATCCGCCGAACGCGGATTCACAGCTTTGCACGATCCGCATCGTCGGCGACGCGAACTATTTGCTGGTTCAAATCGGCGATCCCACGCAAGGCAACAACGATTGTCGCATAGTCAACGACCGCGCGTTCTGCAGCCCGCGCTCTTGGCCCGCGGACATGATCGTCAACCGTAAGGCCGGGCGCTGCAAGCCTGTGGAGTAGGAGGCCTTTCACCGCTGCCGCTCGCGCCAATTCGGCGCGACATAATACGGCGCATCGGACGCCGGCAGGGGCGCGCGGCCGCAGTATTGCGTCGGAGGCTTTCTCCGCGATCATGATCGTCGGCGCGTTCAAATTTCCGTTGGTGATCGACGGCATCACCGAAGCGTCGACGACGCGCAGACCCTCGACGCCGCGAACGCGCAAGTCCGGATCGACCACGGCCAGAGGGATCGTCCGCCGCGCCCATCCGGCAGGTGCAGGACAGGTGATAGGCGGATCTCGATCCTGCGGCGGATGAATTCGTCGATCGCGGCGTCGTCGACGACGTCGGCGCCGGGCTGGATTTCGCGGCCGCGATAGGGATCGAACGCCTTTTGCGCGAAAATCTCGCGCGTCAGCCGCACGCAGGCGCGCATCTCCGGCCAATCGTCGGCATGGCCCATCGCGTTGAGCAGGATTTTCGGCGCCTGCCGCGGATCAGGCGACTTCAGCCGCACAAAACCTCTGCGCTCTTCGAGCGCATCGGCCCGACATGGGCCTGAAAGCCATGCTCGCTCGCAAGTCCCTTGCCGTCATAGGAGATGGCGAGGGGCAGAAAATGAAACTGGATGTCGGGGCTCTCGACGCCCGGCGCGGGTGCGGATGAAGCCGCCCGCCTCGAAATGGTTGGTCGCGCCGGCGCCGCTGCGGGCGAGCAGCCAGCGCAGGCCGATCGCGGCGCGCGCGATCAGCCCGGTCTGGCCATAGAGCGTGATCGGCTGCTTCGACGCGAACTGGAACAGAAACTCTAGATGGTCCCGCAGGTTTTCGCCGACGCCCGGCAGATCGCGCACGACAGGCAGGCCCATCGCCTTGCAGCTCCGCCGCCGGGCCGATCCCCGACAGCTTCAGCAAATGCGGCGAATTGACCGCGCCGCCGCAAAGCAACACCTCGGCGCGCGCGCGCGCGACGTGCGTTGCCCGCCGCGCTCATAGCGCACGCCGACCGCGCGGCCGCCTTCGATCACAATTTGGTCGCCAGCGCATGCGTGCGCACGGCGAGATTGGACCGCTTCATCGCGGCGTCGAAGATAAGCGTTGGCGGCGGACCAGCGGACGCCGTTTTTCACCGTCATGTCGAGCGAGCCAAAACCCTCTTGGCTCTCGCCGTTCAGATCCTTGCTGACGGGATAGCCAGCTTGCCGGCCCGCTCCGATGAAGGCGCTATACAGCGGCCCGTCGTTGCGCCGGCGCGCGTCGCCAGCGGCCCGTCGCCGCCGCGATACGCGTCGGCGCCGCCAGAAAACGTTTCCGCACGGCGAAAATAGGGGAGGACGTTGCGATAGGCCCAGCCTGTGGCGCCTTCCTCCTGCCAGCGCTCGAAATCGAGCGGCGAACCTCTGACATAGACAAGGCCGTTGATCGACGACGTGCCGCCCAGCACTTTTCCGCGCGGGACGTGCAAGCGGCGTCCGCCCAAGGCCGGCTCGGGCTCCGAATTATAGCCCCAGTCGTATTTAGGCATGTTCATCGGAATGGACAACGCCGCGGGCATCTGGATGAAAATCGAGCGGTCGGAGCCCCCGAACTCCAGCACCAGCACCTTATGCTTGCCGTCCTCGCTGAGGCGATTGGCGAGCACGCAGCCCGCCGATCCCGCGCCGATGATGACGTAGTCGAAGGTCTCTTCGTCGTTCGCTGGCACGCTGGAAGCCAAGGCCGATTTACCCGCGAAGCCGCGCGTTGGCAGGGTCAAACGGGCTCTCGTCGATCACCAAGGCGCGGCGCCGTTCGCCCAACATTTCGATTTCAAGCGCGACGCCGGGCTTGGCCAGATCCGGCGGCACCATCGCCAGCGCGAGCGACTTGCCGACGCGCCAGCCGTAGCCGCCCGAGGTGGTGCGTCCGACAATTTTGCCGTCCTTGAACACCGGCTCCGAGCCGCGCGCGTCCGCGTCGGTGACGCCGAGAATCTCCAGCGTCACGAGTGCATTGGCGAAGCCTTTAGCGCGCCGCGCTAGCAGCGCGTCTTTGCCGCGAAAAGGTTTCTCGAGATCGACGAAACGGTCCAACCCCGACTCGAACGCCGCATATTCGATCGACAATTCGCGCCCGACGTTCTTGTAGCCCTTTTCCAGCCGCATCGAATCCATGGCGCGCAAGCCGAACGGCTTGATGCTGAACTCGGCGCCGGCCTGCATTAGCCTGTCGAAAATGTAGTTCTGCATTTCGATGGGGTGATGCAGCTCATAGCCAAGCTCGCCGACGAAATTGACCCGCAGCGCCGTCACGCCTGCGGCGCCGACGCTCAGGCGACGCGCAGAGAGCCAGGGGAACGAGGCGTTGCCGAGATCGAAGCCGGTGACCTTGGCCAGCGTCTCCCGCGACTTTGGCCCCGCCAGCACCAACACGCCGTATTGCGTGGTGACCTTGTCGAGCCGCACGCTGCCGTCGGTCGGCGCGAGTTTTTGCAACGTGTCGAAATCGCGCGACTCCAGGCCGCCGGCGGAGACGAGATAGAAACGCTCGGGGCCGAGACGAGTGAGGGTGAATTCGATGCTGACGCCGCCGGTGGGCGTGAGCAGGTAGGTGAGCGTGACGCGGCCCGGCGCCTTGGGCAGGCGATTGGTGAGCAGCGAGTTGAGCCAGGCCGCCGCGCCAGGTCCGGAAATTTCCGTCTTGGCGAAGGCCGACATGTCGAGCAGGCCAACCTTCTCGTTCACCTGCCGGCATTCGGCGCCGACGAACGCGAAATAGTTGGAGCGACGAAAGCTCCACTTTTCGCGGATCGCTTCGCCGGGTGCCGGCTCAGCGTGATTTTCGTTGAGCAGCACATCGGGCTTGGCGAGATCCGCCTCGCTAAGCGCGTAGCCGGGGGGCGCAAAGAAATTGGGCCGCTCCCAGCCGTAGGTCACGCCGAACACCGCCCCGAGCGCCTTCATGCGGTCATAGCAGGGCGTCTGGCGCAAGGGGCGCGCGGCGACGCGCTCTTCGTCGGGATAGTGGATGGTGAAAACTTTTGCGTAGGAATCCTCGTTCTTCTCCTTGAGGAACCCTGTCTGCGCGTAGGACCCAAAACGCCTGGGATCGACGCCGAGCATGTCGACGCTCGGCTCGCCCTCGACGATCCATTCCGCAAGCTGCCAGCCCGCGCCGCCGGCGGCGGTGATGCCGAAGGTGTGGCCCTCGTTGAGCCAAAAGTTCTTAAGGCCCGGCGCGGGCCCGACGATGGGGTTGCCGTCGGGCGTATAGGCGATGGCGCCGTTGTAGACCTTCTTGACGCCGACCTCGCCGAAGGCGGGCACGCGCGCGATCGCGGTTTCGATATGCGGGCCGAGACGGTCGAGGTCTTCCTGGAACAGCTCGTATTCGCTCTCCGACGACGGGCCGTCGAGATAGCAGGCGGGCGCGCCGACTTCGTAGGGGCCGAGCAGCAGCCCGCCGGCCTCCTCACGCATGTACCAGGATGAATCCGATTCTCGCAGCACGCCCATTTCCGGCAGGCCGGCGGCCTTGCGGGCTTGGATGGCGGGATGCGCCTCGGTGACGATATATTGGTGCTGGACGGGAATGACGGGAACGTCGAGCCCGACCATTGCGCCGGTGCGCCTCGCGAAATTGCCGCTGGCGGAGATCACGTGTTCGCACGTCACGTCGCCCTTGTCGGTGACGATGCGCCATTCGCCGCTCTTGGTGCGCTCGATCGCTCTGACGAGCGTCTGCCGGTTGATCTCGCCGCCGCCGTCGCGGGCGCCGCGCGCCAGCGCCTGGGTCAAGTCAGCGGGCTGGATGTAGCCGTCGCCGGGGTGCTGAATGGCGCCCAACAGCCCGTCGGTGACGCAGAGCGGCCAGACTTCGGCGACTTGGGCGGGCGTGAGGAACTTCACCTCGATGCCGCCGATGGTGGCGGCGACGCCGGCGTAATAGCGGTATTCGTCGAGCCTGTCCTTGGTGCGCGCCAGCCGGATGTTGGAGACCTGGCGAAAGCCGACATCCATCCCAGTCTCGGCCCCGAGCCGCTTGTAGAGCGCCACCGAGTATTTGTGCAGTTGCCCGACGGAATAACTCAAGTTGAACAGCGGCAGCAGGCCGGCGGCATGCCACGTTGAGCCCGACGTCAGCTCTTTGCGCTCGAACAAGACGCTGTCGGTCCAGCCTTTCTTTACGAGATGGTAGAGTGTCGAGACGCCGACGACGCCCCCACCGATGACGACTACGCGGGCGTGGTTCCGCATGATTTCTCTGTTCGGCTCCGAGGGCATTTCGACCGCCGCATCCGCCACGGCGGCGGCGCCCTTGTCAATATTGGCGCAACACGGCTATCGAGGCTTCCCGTAACTTTCAGGCCGCCGCTTGCGCTTTTCGCTGTCAAATCTCGTTCGCCAGGCCCTGTCGCACAACGAAGGCTGGCCGGAGCAATGGCGCTCGCCGGAGCCGAAGCCCGCCTATGACGCCGTCATCGTCGGCGCGCGGCGGGCACGGGCTCGCCACCGCCTATTACATGGCGGGCGAGCACGGCATGACCAACATCGCGGTCGTCGAGAAGGGCTGGCTCGGCGGCGGCAACACCGGGCGCAACACCACGATCATCCGCTCGAACTATCTGTGGGAAGAGTCCGAGGCGATCTACGACCATGCGGTCAAGCTGTGGGAGACGCTGAGCGCACGAGCTGAACTACAACGTCATGTATTCGGCGCGCGGCGTGATGATGCTGGCGCACAACATCCACGACGTGCAGGTGTTCAAGCGCCACGTCCACGCCAACCGCCTCGCCGGCATCGACAACGAGTGGCTGACGCCCGAGCGAGGCGAAGGACTTCTGCCCGATCCTCAACATCTCGCAAGGACATCCGCTACCCCATCGTCGGCGCGGCGCTGCAGCGGCGCGGCGGCACGGCGCGCCACGACGCGGTCGCCTGGGGCTATGCGCGCGGCGCGTCGGCGCGCGGCGTCGACATCATCCAGAATTGCGAGGTCACCGGCATCCGCCGCGACGCGACCGGGCGCGGTCAGCGGCGTCGAGACCACGCGCGGCTCCATCGCGACGAAGAAGATCGGCGTCGTCGCGGCGGGCCACACCTCGGTCGTGCATGGGCATGGCCGGCGTGCGCATGCCGCTCGAAAGCTATCCGCTGCAGGCGCTGGTCTCCGAGCCGGTGAAGCCGATCATGCCCTGCGTGGTGATGTCCAACACGATCCACGCCTACATGTCGCAATCCGACAAGGGCGAGCTGGTGATCGGCGCCGGCACCGACGCCTACACGCTCCTATTCGCAGACCGGCGGCCTGCACATCGCCACCCATACGCTCGAGGCGATCTGCGAACTGTTCCCGAATGTCCGCCGCCTGCGCATGCTGCGCAACTGGGGCGGCATCGTCGATGTCACGCCCGACCGCTCGCCGATCATCGGCAAGACGCCGGTGCCGGGGCTGTTCGTCAATTGCGGCTGGGGCACCGGCGGCTTCAAGGCGACGCCCGGCTCGGGCCACGTCTTCGCCCACACGGTCGCCACCGGCGAGCCGCACCCGATCGCCGCGCCGTTCTCGCTCGACCGCTTCCGCACCGGCCGCCTCATCGACGAAGCCGCCGCCGCCGCCGTCGCGCATTGAGCGCTCTGCACATGCTGCTGATCCCCTGTCCCTATTGCGAGATGGAGCGCCCGGAGCTCGAGTTCCGCCACGGCGGCGAGGCGCATGTCGCGCGCGCCGCCGATCCCGCGGGCCGTCGACGATCAGGCCTGGGCCGACTTCCTGTATTTCCGCGACAATCCCAAGGGCCTCATCGCCGAGCGCTGGCGCCACATCGCCGGCTGCGGCCGCTTCTTCAACTGCGTGCGCGACACGCGTGAGCGACAGCATCCTCGACGACCTACCGCGCCGGCGAAGCCGAAGCCCGACCTCGAAACGCTGCTCAGGGAGAGCGCGAATGAGCGCCGCGTTTCGCACGGCGGCGGGCGGCCGGATCGACCGCGCCAAGCCGACTGCGCTTCACCTTCGACGGCGTCGCCTACGAGGGGCTATCGCCGGCGACACGCTGGCCTCGGCGCTGCTCGCCAACGGCGTGCATCTGGTCGGCCGCTCCTTCAAGTATCATCGCCCGCGCGGCTTCCTGAGCGCGGGTCGCGAGGAGCCGAACGCGCTCGTCGACGTCGATCGCGGCGACGGCCGCGTGACGCCGAACCTGCGCGCGACCCAGGTCGCGCTCTACGACGGCCTTGTGGCGACGAGCCAGAACCGCTGGCCGTCGCTGAGCTTCGACGTCGGCGCGATCAACGACCTGCTGTCGCCGCTGTTCGGCGCCGGCTTCTACTACAAGACCTTCATGGGCCCGAACTGGTTCGGCAAGAGTTCGGCGTGGCGCGAGCTGTTCGAGCCGGTCGATCCGCCGCGCCGCGGGCCTCGGCGCCGCGCCGACCGAGCCCGACCCCGACGCCTATGCGCAATATTTCGCGCATTGCGACGTGCTGGTCGTCGGCGCCGGCCCGGCGGGCCTCGCGGCCGCGCACGCGGCGGCCGAGAGCGGCGCGACGCGTGATCCTCTGCGACGAGCAGGATCGAGCTCGGCGGCTCGCTGCTGGCCGAGACGCGTGCGGCGATCGACGGCGAAAGCGCCGACGAGTGGCTGCAAGGCGTGCTCGCCGACTTGAGCGCCGCGGCCAATGTCCGGCTGCTGCCGCGCACGCAGGCGTTCGGCTATTACGCCCAGAATTTCGTCGGGCTTGCTAGAGCGCGTCGAGCGAAGCCGAGCGCGCCAACCCCGACGCGCCGCGCGAGCGGCTGTGGCAGGTGCGCGCCAAGCAAGTCGTGCTCGCCACCGGCGCGATCGAGCGGCCGCTGGTGTTCCCCGACAACGACCGCCCGGGCGTGATGCTGGCGGATGCTGCGCGCGTCTTTTCGCCAACCGCTACGGCGCCATGGTCGGCGGGCAGGCGTCGTCGTCGCTCACCGCGCACGACAGCGCCTATCGCGCGGCGCTCGATCTGCACGCGGCGGGCGTCGAGGTCGTCGCGATCGTCGACCTGCGCGACGCGCACCGAGGGGCCGCTGCAGGCGCGGCGCGCGCGCGCGGGCATTCCCGTCCGCAACAACGTCGACGCTGGTCGGCGTGCGCGGCAAGCTGCGGGTGAGCGCGTGCCGGCATCGAACGATGCGACTGGCGTCGAATGGATCGCCTGCGACGCGCTGCTGATGTCAGGCGGCTGGACGCCGTCGGTGCATCTCTTTTCGCAATCGCGCGGCAAGCTCGCGTTCGACGAGGCGCGGCAGATGTTCCTGCCGGGCACGCCGGCGCAGCGCGCAACGCTCGGCCGGCGCCTGCAACGGCAAGTTCGGCGCTGCGCGAAGTCTTGATCGAGGGCGCCGACGCCGGCGCCGCAGCGGCGGTCGATGCGGGATTTCCGGTGCAGACGCCGCCGCTGAACTACAGCGTCGATCAACGCCGACGACGCGCTCGGCGGCTGGCTCGGCGACGCCTCCGGCGGCGGGCCTCGAACATGCGCAAGGCCTTCGTCGATTTCCAGAACGACGTCTGCGCCAAGGACATCCGCCTCGCCGTGCAGGAGGGCTTGCGCTCGATCGAGCACGTCAAGCGCTACACCACGACCGGCATGGCGACCGACCAGGGCAAGACCTCGAACATGAACGCGCTCGGCCATCGCCGCCAAGGCGCTGGGCAAGCCGATCCCGGCCGTCGGCCTCACCACCTTCCGCCAGCCCTACACGCCCGTCACCTTCGGCGCCTTCGCCGGCGCCGTCGCGCGACGATCTGTTCGATCCGATCCGCCGCACCGCGATCCATGGCTGGGCCGCGGAACACGGCGCGCTGTTCGAGGACGTCGGCCTGTGGAAGCGCGCCTGGTATTTCCCGCAGCGCGGCGAGGACATGCACGCCGCGGTCGAGCGCGAATGCGAGGGCGACGCGCGAGCGCGTCGGCCTGTTCGACGCCTCGACGCTCGGCAAGATCGAGGTCGTCGGGCCGCGATGCGGCGACGTTCCTCGAACGGCTCTACACCAACCGCTGGGCCAAGCTCGAGCCGGCCGCTGCCGCTATGGCCTGATGCTGAACGAGCAGGGCTTCATCATGGACGACGGCGTCATCGCGCGCATGGCGCCGGACCGCTTCCATGTCACGACCACGACGGGCGGCGCCGCGCGCGTGCTGCACCACATGGAAGACTATCTGCAGACCGAGTTCCCGGACCTGCAGGTCTGGCTGACCTCGACCACGCGAGCAATGGGCCGTCATCGCCGTGCAGGGCCCGCGCGCGCGCGACCTCATCGCGCCGTTCGTCGACGGCATCGACATCTCCGCGCGCGGCGATGCCGCACATGAGCGTGCGCGAGGGCAAGATCTGCGGCGTGCCGACGCGGCTGTTGCGCGTGAGCTTCACCGGCGAACTCGGCTTCGAGATCAACGTCGCCGCCGGACTTCGCGCGCTCGCTTTGGGAGACGCTGTGGCAGGCCGGGCGAAGCACGACGCGGTCGCCTACGGCACCGAGGCGATGCACGTGATGCGCGCCGAGAAGGGCTACATCATCGTCGGCCAGGACACCGACGGCACGGTGACGCCGGACGACGCCGGGCTCGGCTGGGCGATCGGCAAGGCGAAGAAGGATTTCGTCGGCAAGCGCTCGCTGAGCCGGCCCGACATGGTCGTGCCGAACCGCAAGCAGCTCGTCGGCCTGCTGACCGACGAGCCGGACTATCTCCTGGAGGAAGGCGCGCAGCTCGTCGAGACCGCGGATCCGCCGCAGGGCGCGCATGCGGTCGGCCACGTGACGTCCGCCTACGACAGCCCCGCGCTTGGCCGCTCGATCGCGCTGGCGATGCTCGAAAATGGACGCGCGCTGCTCGGACAGAAAGTGTTCGTCGCGACGCCCGAGGGCGCCGTGGCCTGCACCGTCGCCGACAGCGTGTTCTTCGACAAGGCGGGGACGCGCCTCGATGGTTGAGCCGGTGGCCTTGCAAGCGCGGAGCCCGCTGGACGGTCAGGCGTTGCCGGCGACAGATGCCTTCACAATTCGCGCGGCGCCGGCCGCCGCGCGCTTCATCTTGCGCGGCGGCGAAGCGGTTCCCGAGAAAGTCGGCGCCGTGTTCGGCCCGGCGCCGCCCACCCAGCCGCTGACCTCGGCGCAAGGGGGCACGCGCTTTGCGCTGTGGCTCGGCCCCGACGAATGGCTGCTGGCGGCCCCTGGCGAAGACCCGGCCTGGCTTCGGCCTTTTCTCGAGGAGGGGCTTGCCGGCGCGCCGCATAGCCTGGTCGACGTGTCGCAGCGCCAGTTCGGCCTCGAGCTTTCCGGCGCGAACGCGGCGCTTGCGCTTAATGGCGGCTGTCCGCTCGATCTCGGGCTTGGCGCTTTTCCCGTCGGCGCGGCGACCCGCACGCTATTGGCCAAGGCCGAAATTGTTCTGTGGCGGCGCGAGACGTCGCTGTTCCACGTCGAGGTCTGGCGCTCCTTCGCCGACTATGCCGTGAAGCTTTCTCGTCGAGGCCGCGCGGCGCGCGCCCAAACCCGTAGGGGAGACAGGCCATGCGGATCAGCGTCTTCGAGCTCTTCAAGATCGGGCTCGGCCCGTCGTCCTCGCATAGCGTCGGGCCGATGAAGGCGGCCAAGGCGTTCGCCGACGCGCTGGCGGCGCAGGGTCTTCGCGGGCGGACGGCGCGCGTGGTCGTGACGCTGTACGGCTCGCTCGCCTGGACCGGCCGCGGCCACGCGACCGACAAGGCGGTCGTGCTGGGGCTTGCGGGCGAGGCGCCGGAAAGCATCGACCCTGACGCCGCCGACGCGATTTTCGCGGGCGTCGTGGCAAGACAAAACTTTACCGTTCGTCGCGCCTGTCCGCTTCGCTTCGACCTCGCAAGCGATTTGCTGTTCGACACCAAGACGAAGCCGCCGGTGCATCCGAACACGCTGGCCCTTCGCGCCGAGGACGCGCAGGGCGCCGTAGTGCTCGAGCAACGCTGGTGCTCGATCGGCGGCGGCTTCATCGTGCGAAGAGGGCAAGCCGGCCGCTGCCGACGAGGGATGGCCGGCGGCGCCGTTCGCCTATCGTCGACGGCGCAGTCGCTGCTGCGCCTGGGGCGCGACAGCGGCCTGACGCATCGCCGACATGGCGCTTGGCAACGAGACGCGCGCGCCGCCCCGCCGACGCGGTCGCCGCTCATTTGCGCAGCGTGCGCGAGACAATGTTTGCGTGCATCGAGCGCGGCCTGGCGGCGCGCGGAGAATTGCCGGGCGGCCTCAAAGTCCGGCGCCGCGCGCCCGGCATCTACGCGCAGCTCAAGGCTTCGCGCCTCGCCAACGCGCACGCCGCGCATGAGATCATGGACTATCTCAGCGTCTACGCCATGGCCGTGAACGAGGAGAACGCCGCGGGCGGCCGCGTCGTCACCGCGCCGACCAACGGCGCGGCCGGCGTCATTCCCTCGGTGCTCCGCTATTACCGCGACCATGTCGAGGGCGCGAACGAGGCGGGCATGGATGTCTTCCTCCTGACCGCGAGCGCGATCGGCGCGATCTTCAAGCGCAACGCTTCGATCTCGGGCGCCGAAGTCGGCTGCCAGGGCGAAGTCGGCGTCGCCGCATCGATGGCGGCCGCCGGGCTCACCGCGGCGCTCGGCGGCAGCAACGCGCAGATCGAGAACGCCGCGGAAATCGCGATGGAGCATCACCTCGGCCTGACCTGCGATCCGATCGGCGGCCTCGTGCAAATCCCCTGCATCGAGCGCAACGCTTTTGGCGCGGTGAAAGCGGTGAATGCGGCGTCGCTGGCGCTGCGCGGCGACGGCGAGCATCGCGTGAGCCTCGACTCCGTCGTCAAGACGATGCGCGACACCGGCCGCGACATGCACGACAAATACAAGGAGACGTCGCTCGGCGGCCTCGCGGTGAATTGGGTGGAGTGCTGAGAGGCCGCATCTTCACATTGACGTGACAAATAATTCACAATACAAAATTGCAGCCTTGCAATCGACAAAGGCAAATGCCGCCGAAGAAGCGGCCCTATATGGGAGGAAAACATGCGGACGCGCAGTCTCGCCGTGGCAGGACTCTTGTCACTGGCCGCCATCAGTTCGGCATTCGCCGAACCCAAGACCAACATGCTGCATCAATGGTCGGAAGGATCTGACGCCGCGGCGATCGCCAAACTTGGCGAAATGTTCACCGCCGCCGGCGGCACGTGGGAGCAGACGTCTATCGCCGGACACACCGCCAATACGTTGGCGAAGCTTCGCGCCGAAGTCGTTTCGGGCGACGCGCCGCCCGCCGTGCAGCTGAAAGGCCCGGAAATCGCGGAATGGAACGCGACCGGAGGCACCGCCAACCTCGACGAAATCGCCAACGCCGAAGGCTGGGACAAGGTCGTGGCGCCGGAACTGCTGCCGGTGATGAAGCCCACGGGCGATTGGGTCGCCGCGCCCATGAACATCCATCGCATCAACTGGATCTGGGGCTCGACCAAGGCGCTTGCCACGGCGGGCATCACCGACCTTCCCAAGACCTGGGCGGAATTCAACGCCGATTGCGAAAGCTCGTCGCCAAGAAGCTGACCTGCCTTGCGCACATGAGCGCGGACTGGACGGATTCGACGACGTTCGAAGTCGTGCTCTACGGACAGGACATCGATCTCTTCCGCAAAGCCTTCGTCGAAGGCGACACGGCGGCGATGCGTTCGCCCGGCATGATCAAGGCGTTCGATCAGATGCGCCTGATGGTGTCGAAGTACATGGATCCGGCGATCGCTGGGCGCGACTATGACACCATGACGGGCATGATGGTCAAAGGCGAAGCTGGCTTCATGATCATGGGCGATTGGCAGATCGGCGTGTTCAAGGCCGCCGGCCTCGATCAGGGCACGGGCTACACTTGCGCGCAGGCCCCCACGGATTGGGGCAAGCCCGGCTTCATCTTGAACTCCGAACTCGGTCGCGTTCTTCAAGCAGAAGGATCCGGACTACATCGCCGGGCAGAAGCTGCTTGCGCATCTGATCCTGTCGAAGGAATTCCAGACCGTGTTCAACCAGGCCAAGGGCTCGATCCCCGCGCGTCTCGACGTCGATCTGAGCAATGGCTTCAACCCTTGCCAACAACTGTCGCAGAAGGCGCTGCAAGCCTCGATCGGCGCGGGCACGCTGGTGCGCTCGATGGCGCATAACATGACCATCCTGCAGAAGTACCGCGGCGCGGCGATGGACGTGATCACCGCCTTCGTCAACGATCCGAAGATGACGAGCACCGAGGCCGCCAACAAGATGGCCGACGCCGTCGACGCGCAGAAGTAACGGCCCTTTGAGCGGGCGCCTTCCTCCGAAGAGGGCGCCCGCTTTGGCCCTGCGTCTTAGAGACAGGCAGAGAGAGCATCGGCCATGAGCTACGCCGCCCGCTCGACCCAACCCGTCAATCCCCCGCGCTGGCGCGAGACGCTGGGCGAATGGACGCCGCGGCTGGTGCTGGCGCCATCGGCCATCGCCAGCTTCGTCTACGTCATCGGCTTCACGCTCTGGACGTTTTACATTTCGCTGTCCAACTCGACGGAGCTGCCGACGTACGGCTTCGTCGGTTTCAAGCACTACGGCGAACTGTGGGCCAACGAGCGCTGGCAGATCGCCTACAAGAACGTCTTCTTCTTCAGCGTCTTCTACGTGATCGCGGCGATCGCGGTCGGTCTGGCGCTGGCGATCGCGATCGACCAGCGCGTGCGCTTTGAATCGTTCTGGCGCACCATCTTCCTCTATCCGCTCGCCGTGTCCTTCGCCGTCACCGGCACGGTGTGGCGATGGCTTTACGCGCCGACCGGCATCGAAGCTTTTCTGCACTATTTGGGCTGGGCCGACGCCTCGTTCCGCCTGACCGCCGACCGCAACTATGCGATCTATTCGATCATCATCACCGGCGTCTGGCAGTCCTCGGGATTTGCGATGGCGCTGTTTCTGGCCGGCCTGCGCTCCGTCGATCCCGATTTCGTCAAGGCGGCGCAGATCGACGGCGCCAGCACGGCGCGCATCTACCGCAAGAGTGATCCTGCCCTCGATCGCGCCGATCTTCGTCGCCGTCACGGTGGTGATGCTGCAATTCGCCATCAAGACGTTCGACCTGGTCATCGCGCTGACCAGCGGCGGCCCGGGCGTGACGACCACCTTCCCCGCCAACTATGTCTACGACCTGATGTTCCAGCGCGGGCAGATGGCGACCGGCTCCGCCGGCTCGATGATGATGCTCGCGGCGCTCGCCGTCGTGCTGGTGCCTTATGCGCTGTGGCTGACCTGGCGCAGCGCGCCGGGAGGCGGCCGCGCATGTCTGAAGCCGTCCTCGCCGCGCCGACGTTCGACGCCGAAGCGCGCCGCGCCAGCTCGCGCCACGCCGCCGGGCGCATCGGCGTCTACGGCTTTCTGAGCGTGTTCGCGCTGATCTATCTGCGCCGCTCATCATCGTGTTCTTCAACTCGTTCCGCGACGGGCCGGAGATCGCGCAGAACGGCTTCATCGCCTTCCCGCAGAGCTTTTCGCTGAAGGGCTGGATCGCAGCGCCTGGTCGTCCTATTGCGTCGCCGGCACCTGCGAGGGCGTGCATCGCAATTTCGTCAATTCGCTGATGATGACCATCCCGGCGACGATCATTTCGACGCTGCTCGGCGCGATCAACGGCTACATTCTTTCGAAGTGGCGTTTCCGCGGCTCGGAGACGCATTTTCACCTGCATGCTGCTCGGCGTTTTCATGCCGGGCCAGATCGCGCTTGCTGCCCTGGGCTTTCCTGCTCGGCCGCGCTCGGACTTTCCAATTCGGTCTACGGGCTGATCCTCGTTCACGCGATCCAGGGCCTGTCGTTCACGACGCTGTTCTGCCGCAACTTTTACGTCAACATTCCCGACGACCTGATCAAGGCGGCGCGCATCGACGGCGCCGGCTTCTGGCGCATCTTCTTCAAGATCGTCGCTGCCGCTGTCGCCGCCGATCCTGATCGTCACCATCGATCTGGCAGTTCACCGGCATCTGGAACGAGTATCTGTTCGGCGTCGTCTTCACCAACGGCCGCCAGCAGCCGATCACCGCGGCGCTGGTCGCGCTGTCGCAGGGCGGCTTCAACGCCAAGGCCTATGACGTGCTGAGCGCCGCGGTGCTGATCGCCGCCATTCCGCCGCTGCTGATCTATTTCTTCGGCGGCAAATATTTCGTGCGCGGCCTGACGCAGGGGCGATCAAATGAAGGCTGCGGCATGGCGACGCTGAAAATCCGCGAGTCTGCGCAAGTTCTACGGCGCGGTCGAGGTGCTCAAGGGCGTCGACCTCGAAGCCAAGGACGGCGAATTCATCGCGCTGGTCGGCCCCTCCGGCTGCGGCAAGTCCACGCTGCTGGCCATGGTCGCCGGGCTCGAGACGCGTGACCTCCGGCGAAATCCGCATCGACGAACGGCTCGTCAATTCGCGTCGCGCCAAAGGATCGCGACATCGCCATGGTGTTCCAATCCTATGCGCTCTATCCGACGATGACGGCGCGCGAGAACATCACGTTCGGCATGGAGAGCCGCAAGGTTCCGAAGGCCGAGCAGGAGGCGGCGCTCAAGCGCGTCGCCGCGTTGCTGCAGATCGAGCCGCTGCTGGGCCGCAAGCCCGGCCAGCTTTCCGGCGGCCAGCGCCAGCGCGTCGCCATGGGCCGCGCGCTTGTGCGCGACCCAAAACTGTTCCTGTTCGACGAGCCGCTGTCGAACCTCGACGCCAAACTGCGCGTCGAAATGCGCACCGAGATCAAGAAGCTGCACCAGCGCGTCGGCAAGACGACGATCTACGTGACGCACGACCAGGTCGAGGCGATGACGCTCGCCTCGCGCATCGCGGTCATGTACCAGGGCTCGCTGCAGCAATTCGACGAACCGCGCGCGATCTATGACCGTCCGGCGAACATGTTTGTTGCCGGCTTCATGGGCTCGCCCGTCGATGAATTTCATCCCGGCGCAAGTGGGCAAGGCCGGCAATGGCCTGGCGGCGGTCGTGCGCGACGCCTCGGGAAGTGACATCGTCGCTGCCGCTTGGCGAGGGCGCCGGCACAGTCCGTTCCCGATCAAAAAGTCGTGCTCGGCCTGCGGCCGGAGCACCTCTATCCTCTATGACGCCGAGACCGAAGGCGCGTAAGCCCGCGCTCGTCGCCATGCGAGGCGCCGGTCGGAATTGTCGAGCCGACGGGCGCGCAAACCATCGCGGAAATGAAGCTCGGAGACTGCGAGGTGACGGGCATGTTCGAGCCGGACGCCGCCCCGAACGCCGGGCAAAACATTTCGCTAGGTCTTGACATGTCGCATGCGTGCTTGTTCGACCCCGTGACTCAAGCGCTGATTCAATAAAAGGCCTCCCCTTGAGTTTTGCAAAATACCCCAGCCTTGCCGGCCGCGTCGTGCTGGTGACGGGCGGAGCGAGCGGCATCGGCGCGGACATTGTGCGCGCGTTTCACGGCCAGGGAGCCAAAGTGGCGTTTCTCGACTTGCAAGCGGACGTGGGCGAAGAGCTTGCGAGCGAACTCGGCAAGGGCGGCGCAAAGCCGCTGTTCATCCCGTGCGACGTCACCGACACGAGCGCCTGCGCGCCGCGATCGAGGCAGTGCGCGGACAACTCGGGCCTATCGGCGTGCTCGTCAACAACGCGGCGAACGACGAGCGGCATGAACTCGCCGATGTCACGCCCGAATATTGGCGGCGCGCCATCGACCTCAACCTGACCCATCAGTTTTTCGCCTCGCAGGCCGTTCATGCGCACATGAAGCAGCTTGGGCAGGGCGTGATCGTCAATCTGTCGTCGATCGCCTGGCACTTCGGGCCGCCGGAGATGCCGGCCTATGCCGCCGCCAAGGCCGGCGTCACGGCGCTCACCTATTCGCTCGCGCGCAAATTCGGCGCCGACAACATCCGCGTCAACGCCATCGAACCGGGCGCCGTGATGACAGAGCGGCAGAAGAAGCTCTGGTACAAGACGCCGGAGGCGGTCGAAGCGATGGCGCAGCGGCAGATCTTGAAGAAGACGCTGCTCGGTGAAGAGATCGCGCGCGCCGCGTTGTTTCTGGCCTCGGACGACAGCCGCATGATCACCAAGCAGACGATCGTCGTCGATGCGGGGATGCGGTGAGCGCGGCTCCGGGGTCATCTTCGGCCTCAACCCCTATAGCCTGACCTATCATCTGGGCCTGCAAGGCGCGGGCGGGCCGCGCGCTAATCCGCGCGGCGTCGGGCCTTGCCGGCTATCTCACGCTCGCCGAAGAACTCGGCGCCAAGGCGCTCGAAATTTTCAATCCTTGGCTGGCGGCGATGTCCGATCGCGATCTTGCCGCGCTCGCCGAACGGCTGAAGGCCAGCGGCGTGACGCCGATCGTCAGCAGCGGCCTGATGATGGGCGACTTCGACGCGCGTGCTGCGCTCGGCGCGCGTCGCTTGGCGCCAAGGTCATCCGCTTTGGCCTGACCACCGTGCTGTGCGGCGACCGTCACGCGCTCGGCGCCGGCTGGCCGGAGCTCGTCGCCGACGTCGGGCGAAGTTGGCCGAGCGCGGCGCCGCGCGCCGCCGATCTCGGCTGCATTCTCTCCATCGAAAACCATCAGGACTTCGGCAGCGACGAGCTCGCAGGTTTTTGCGAATCCATTCCCGGGCTCGGCATCACGCTCGACACCGGCAACACCTTTCCCGTCGCCGAAGCGCCGCTCGCCTTCACCAAGCGCGTCGCGCCGCATGTCGCTCATGTGCATTTGAAGGACTACCGCGTTCAGTTCACCGACGAAGGCTATCGGCTTGTGCGCTGCGCCATCGGCGACGGCGCGGCGCCGATCTCCGAGATGCTGGCGCTGGTGCCGGCGGCAGGGCGCAAAGTCGCCGCCGTGCTGGAGCCCGGCGCGCTCGAGGCGCGCCATGTGCGCTTCCTGAAGCCGGAGTGGTGGACGCTACTATCCACCTAAGCGCGCCGACGAGCTCGCCGCATGTCTGGCCGCCGCGCGCAAAAACCGTCTCGCTGACGACGCCGACTACCGCACGCCTTGGGAGCGCGGCGCGGACGGCGAAATCGTCGCCTATGAACTCGCCATGATCCGCCGCAGCGCCGAGAACATGCGCGCCGCTCTGCACCTCAACTGACAAGGAGCTCGTCGTGAGCAAAGAACTCTCGGGAAAAATCGCTTTCGTCACCGGCTCCGGCCGCGGCCTCGGGCGCGTGATGGCGGAGCGGCTCGCTGAAAACGGCGCGGATCTCGCCATCCACGACATCGACTGGACGGCGCCCGCCAAATACGGCGAAGCGGACGATCTCGGCGTCGTCGCCAAGCAGATCTCCGAGCGTCACGGCTGCAAGGTCGTCGGCGTCAGCGGCAACATCGGCGATCCCGAAGCGGTGAAGCGGATGAAGGCGGAGATCGACGCCAAGCTGGGTCACGTCGACATTCTCGTCAATTGCGCCGGCGGCGACATCGGCGCATCTGGCGGCAAGCCGAACCCCAACACCGCGCTCGGGATTTCCTTCCCCGACATCAAAACGCTGACCGAAAACAACCTCATCGGCACGATGCTGGTCTGCCAGACCTTCATCCCGCCAATGGTGGCGCGCGGCGCAGGCAGCGTCATCAACATCGCCTCGGTGGCGGCGCATATGGGCAATTCGCCTGAGGCGGTCTATTCGACGCTCAAGGCGGCGGTCGTGCACTACACCCGCTGTCTCGCCAAAGAGCTCTACACCGAAGGCGTCCGCATCAACGCCGTCAGCCCCGGTCCGACGAAAACCGCGCGCTTCAAAGCCACCCGTCCGCTCGACGCCGCCCGCATGGATTCAGGCATCAAGTCGTTCAATCGCTATGCCGAACCGGACGAGATTGCGGATGCCGTCGCGTTCCTCGCCGGCCCCCGCGCCAAGTTCATCAACGGCCAGGCGCTGCGCGTCGACGGCGGGCTCTCGCTTTTCCCGGGGTGAGCCGCGCGGCGTTTGAGGGATTATAAACGAAGAGACCGTAAACTGATCCCGTACGTAAGGATTGCCGCTCGGTCTCGCCATGTTCCGCTACGTCTTGCGCTGTCAGAAGGCGCACAAATTCGAGGCCTGGTTCGGCGACGAACCGGAGCCGAGCCGGCTGGCAAAGCTGCAGTCGACAGCCTGTCCCGTCTGCGAATTAAGCGCGCGAAAGCACGACGACGCCGACGTCCGGTCTGTGCCGACCGCCAACGACGACGGCGCGCATTCGCCGTCACGGCATCTCACGCTGCATTAGGCCTTCACGCGCCCGGACCGGCGAGTTGCCGCAAGGCGCGCAAGCGGCCGTTTAGTGAGCGCGGAGGGAAGAGTTGCGCTTGTCAGGTTTGCCGGCGGCGAGCACCTTTTCGGCGGCGCGCCGCGCCTCGCTTATCGGCTCAACTTCGTCCTCGATAACGGCTTCCGGCTGTTCCGGCGCCGCTTCGAGCAGTTCCTGCTCGGCCTGCAGCCAATGCGCCTGCTCCTGGCCGTCGGGGTAGCCTGCGCTTTCCCAGATTTCGTATGCGCGCCGTTGGATCAGTTCGAAAGGAACGACTTTCATCGCGTGCCTCCATCAGTTGCCAAATGGTTTGGAAAACTCTCCCCTTCCCCCAAGCGACGAAACGCACCACGCCCCGCGACTCGTATTCTGCGCGCGAAAACATCAAAATCCGCGCCGCGGGCTACCCACGCCTGACCCATTCAACGCCGGGCCCAGTCAGCGCTCTGATCTCCGACAGCATTAAGTCATTTTCATGCCGCGGGTTGCATTTTCCATTGCGCTAAGTTGTATTTGCCGGCCGCGAGTTGCAAGATCGGCAGATCAGGCAGCGTCGATCAGGCTTACGTGAGCGGCGACGATACGCCAGCCCTCGGCAAAACGCGCCCAAGTCTGCATTTGGCGGCCGATCTTGCTCGACCCATCGCGGCGAAACAGCGTAGCGGCCACCGCGAAATCCCTGCCGTAGGTTGTAATCTGTGTGCGCTCAAGCTTTCGTGCGAGGCCGGCCGGCGAGCGGGCGGCGCGGAAGGCGCGAATTGCGGCGGCGCCATATAGGTTCTCGCCGATGCCGTAGCGGATCGACAAATCCGAATCGCGGAAGAAGCCGTCGAGCGCCGCGACGTCGTTACCCACCAGCGCCCGCTCATAGGCCTCAAACAGCGCGGTGACTTCGGCGAGCGTTGCGGGATCGTCGACGATCATGCCTTCGCCTTCCGCGCCTCCATCCGCTCCTGTAGCGAGCGTAGGAAGGGAATGTCGGCGAATTGGTCTTCGCGCACCCGCGGCCAATCGACGCCGCCCGCGACGGTTTGCTTGGCGCCGGTGCGGATCAGTTCGCTATCGGTGGCGATGAACATCAACGCGTTGTCGTGCGGCTCCAGCACGACGCGCTCGGTTTCGACGACCTGCAGCGAATGCACGGTGGTCGCGATCGGCGTCTCGGCGTTGGTGAGGCCAAGGTCGCGAAACACGCCATGTTCGAGGTCGGCGAAGCCGGCGCCTTTGCCGGTGCGGCCGCCGGCGCGCGTCACCGCGACGCAGCCGACGATGCAGAAGTCGAGCTTTGGCAGGTCCTCGAAGCCGACGGGCTCGCCATGCTGCTGGAAGCCTTGCGCCGTCGCCGCGGTCTCGAAGTCGATCCTCTTGGCGGCGAGCTTGTTTGGGTCGATGCGCAGATAGGGGAAGCCTTTGGTGAGATAGGGCACCGGCGCGAACAGCAGCTTGCCGTCGTAAAGCGCGCGGACGCGCACCGGGATTTGCGCGTGGTCCGGGTTGCACTTGATCGTCTTGGCGCTCTTCCACTCCGCGAGATCGCTAAGGCGCTTGGCGGCAAGGTCGGCGCCGGCGAAGTTGGGGATGTTGTCAAAACTCGGCCCGACATTCATCCCGGCGTCCACGAGCGCCTTCCAGACGTCGATGCGGACGACGTCTTTGGCCCCATTGCGGCTGGCCCAACGCGAACTCATACCGCTTCTCCTATGGGTGCGCTGACGACGCCCGCCCGCTCCAAATCCTTCGCGACGCGCAGCGCAATGTCCTCGCGCCAGGGCGGGGCGATCACCTGCACGCCGATCGGCAGCGTCTGCCCCGCCGTCCACACCGGGACGGCGCAAACGGGCAGGCCGATAAACGAAATCGGCTGCGTGAAAATGCCCATGTTCGGCCGCACCAGCATTTCCTTGCCGTCGAGCACAAAGGTCTTCTGGCCGATGAGAGGCGCACGGACCGGCGTCGACGGCGCGAGCAGCACGTCGACGTCGCGGAATAGCTCGGCGACGCGCGCGCGGAACCAGGCGCGGAACTTTTGTGCTTTCGTCGCCCAGGTCCCCGGCAGCATCGCGCCGGCGATCAGCCGGCCGCGCGTGTCGGGATCGAAATCGCGGGCGCGCGCCGCCAGCCGGTCGACATGCAGCGCCGCGCCTTCGACCATGGTGATGAGATAGGCGGCGGCGCGGGCCCGTTCGGCCTCAGGCAGTTCGACGGTGCGCGTGACGCCCAGCGCCGCGGCGACTTTCGCCACCGCGTCATAGGCGGCTGGCTCGCCGCCGCGCGCGAAATAGCCGCCGAGCGTCGCGATCCGTAGCCCCTTCGCGCCCTGCTCGAGGCTGGCGAAGGTGGGCTCGGCAGGGCGGGGCGCTTGCGCCGGATCGTGCCCGTCGGCGCCCTGCAGCGCGTCATAGCTCGCCGAGAGGTCGGCGACGCCACGCGCGAACGGACCGAGATGGTCGAGGCTGGCGACGAAGGGGAACGTGCCGTGCCGCGACAGCCGGCCATAGGTCGGCTTGAGGCCGAAAATGCCGCACAGCGAACTGGGCACGCGGATCGAGCCGTTGGTGTCGGAGCCGAGCGAGAGGGGGGCCAAGCCGCCGCCCACCGCCGAGCCGGAGCCGCCGGAGGAGCCTCCCGACATGTGCTTGAGGTCATGCGGATTGCGCGACGGCCCGTCGTGCGCGTTCTCGCCGGTGAAGTCATAGGCGTATTCGCCCATGTTGAGCGCACCGACGAGCACCGCGCCGGCGGCCTCCATTTTGGCGACGAGCGTCGCGTCGGCATGCGCCGGTGGCCGCTCCCGGTTGATTTTCGAACCGGCGCGGGTCGGCAGCCCCGCGACGTCGAACAGGTTTTTCACCGCGAACGGCGCGCCGGCGAGTGGGCCGAGCTTTTCGCCAGCGGCGCGGGCCCGATCGATGGACCCCGCTGCGGTGAGCGCCCGTGCGGCCGTAACGTCGGTGAAGGCGCCAAGGGCGGGGTTCTTCGCCGCGATCAGCGCCAGAAACGCTTCGCAGATTTCGCGCGCGCTCGCCTCGCCCTTGCGGACAGCGGCGGCGATTTCCAGAGCGCTGAGGCGCGTAAGGTCGGACGTCACGCTGAGAATACCGGGGCAGGCTCGGCTTCGTCGTCGAGCGGAAAATCGCGCACCAGCCGCGACAGCCGCTCCGCCGTTTCGAGATTGAGCTTCACGCTCGCTCTCGTGGCGTCGTCGAGCGTCATCCCGAGCAGCGGCAGATTGGCGTCGATCAGCGCCTCGGCGTCGAATTTCTTCTCGCTCATGCCACGGCTCCCGCCAGCGTGCTCAGCGGCGCGGTCCAGCCGACGATGGCGCCTTGCGCGCGTATCATTTCGATCGCGGCGGCTTTGAAGGCGGGGAAGTAGCTCGCGGTGGCGTCCTCAATCAAAAGGCCCTCGTAGCCACGATCGTTCGCTTCGCGCATGGAGGTCTGGACGCAGACTTCGGTGGTGACGCCGGCGAACACCAACTGCGTGATGCCGCGCGCCTTCAGCATCGCTTCGACGTCGGTGGCGTAGAACATGCCCTTGCCCGGCTTGTCGACGACCATTTCGCCCGGCAGCGGCGCGCATTCCGGCACGATCGACGCGCCGGGTTCGCCGCGGATAAGAATGCGGCCCATCGGGCCGGGGTCGCCGATGCGCAACGAGGGCTTGCCGCGCAGGCGCTTGGCCGGCGGGCAGTCGGACAGGTCGGCCTTGTGCGTTTCCCGCGTATGCAGGATCGGCCAGCCCTTGGCGCGGAACAGCGCGATCAGCTCGGCTACCGTCGGCACGATGGCTTTGACCGGCGCAAGGTCGTTGCCGAGCGTTTCGCCAAAGCCGCCGCTCTCAAGAAAATCGCGCTGCATGTCGATGACGACGAGGGCGAGTGGTCGGGATCGAGCGCGAAGGCAAAAGGCTGCGCGGGGACGTCGATGCTCATAACCCCTCTCCCGTAGGGAGAAGGGCAGGGGTGAGGGGAAGAGACGCAGAAGGCGCGTGCATATCCGGACAAAACATCATGAGTTGATTTACAGTACTCGTCCCCACGCCCTCAGCCTCGTCCCCTCACCCCTGGCCCCTCTCCCTCCGGGAGAGGGGAATTTAATGCCCCGCCATATGTCGGCCGATCGTCGTGCGGTCGGCGCCGGCGGCGTCGGTGAGATAGGCCACCTTGCCCTCCGAGATGACCGCGATCCGGTCGGAAAGCTCCAGAATCTCGTCGAGGTCCTCCGACACCAGCAGCACCGCGGCGCCGCGATTGCGCTGTTCGACGATCTGCGCGCGGATGTCGGCGACAGAAACGAAATCGAGGCCGAAGCACGGATTGGCGACGATCAGCACGTCGACGTCCTGCGAGAGTTCGCGCGCCAGCACCGCGCGCTGCACGTTGCCGCCGGAGAGATCGCGGATCGGCGCGTCGGGCGAGACGGTTTTGACGTTGTAGCGCGCGATCAACTCGCGCGCCCGCGCCCGCATCGGCCCCGGCGACAGCCAGAAATTGAAGGAGGCGATCGGCGGCTTGTCGAAGGCGCGGAACGCCATGTTTTCGGCGACCGACATCGTCGGCGCGGTGGCGTTCTTCAGCGGCTCCTCAGGCAGGCCGAACACTTTGTATTTGGCGAAATGATCGCGCGTCGGCTCAAAATTCTCGTCGCGCACCAGAATCTGGCCTTCCTGGATCGGGCGCTGGCCGTTCAGCGCTTCGACCAATTGGCTTTGGCCGTTGCCCGACACGCCGGCGATGCCGACGATCTCGCCCGCGCGCACCACCAGGCTGAAGCCGTCGACGGCGGCCTTGCCTTCGTCGTTCTCGACTTTCAGGCCCGCGATCTCAAGGCCTTTGCCGCCTTTGGCGGTGTTGGTGCGCGCGCTCAACGGCCGCACGACGGCGTCGCCGATCATCATCGCCGCCATTTCCCGCGTGGTGAGTTGGCCGACCTTGCCGCCGCCGACGCGCGCGCCGCGCCGGAGCACGCTGACGTCGTCGCAGAACGCCTCGACCTCGCGGAACTTGTGCGTGATCATCAACGCGGTGATCTCGCCGCGATGCGCCATGTCCTTCAAGAGGCCGAGAATCTCGTCGGCTTCGCCCGGCGTGAGCACGGAGGTCGGCTCGTCCAGGATCAAGAAGCGCTGGTCGAGATAGAGCAGCTTCAGAATTTCCAGCTTCTGCTTCTCGCCGGCGGCGAGCGAGGAGACCGGGACGGTCGAGCGGCACGCGGAACGGCATCTTCGCCAGAAAGGCCTCAAGCCGCTCGCGCTCCTTCGGCCAGTTGATGATTGCCGGCGCGTCGGCGCGGCTGGCGACGAGATTTTCGGCCGCGGTCAGCGCGGGAACCAGCGTGAAATGCTGATAGACCATGCCGACGCCCGAGCGCCTGCGCGTCTCTCGGGTTTTTGACGACGACGTCCTGCGCCGTTGAGCTGCATCGTGCCCTTGTCGGGCGAGTAGAAGCCCATCACGCATTTCACCAGCGTCGATTTGCCGGCGCCGTTCTCGCCGAGCAGCGCGTGAAACGTGCCGGCGGGCACCTTGATCGAAACGTTGTTGAGCGCGGTGAAGCGGCCGAACGTCTTGGTCATGCCAAAGGTTTCGAGCGAGGGCCCGCGCGCGATTACGAGTTCGCTCATGTCGAGGCTCCCATTTGGGTTTGGCGTGTGACGATGATGGCGACCGGGCCGCCGCCGTCGGGGCCCTGATGTTCGGCGCCGCCGGAGACGTAGATCTCGGCGTGGCCGACGAGGCCGGCGAGCGCGCCGGCGACGAAGGCGCGGGCGTGACGAGTCGAGGAAATGTCGGAATCGTTGAGCATGGTGTGGCGATAGCCGCGCAGCGCGCCGGTCGAGGAGGCCTCGGCTTTGGCGAGCACGGCGACGATGCTTGCGCGCTGCGCAGCGCGTCAATTGGCCCGAGCGCTCGAGGCCAAGCTCGGCAAGCGCGCCGCGCACCGGTTCGATGTCGATGGCGTCCTGCATCACGGCATGGGCGATGCGCAGCGGCCCGGCCCAATCAGGCGCCGGCGCCGAGCACCAGGATTTCGTGGTCCTCCAGTTCGACGCCGGCCGAGGTCGAGGCGCGGTTCGAGAACAAGCTCCAGTCGCGCGCGATGCTGCAGTTCGCTCAGCGTGCGCGCGCTCGACCTCGCCGAGCGCGACCGCCGACGCCGAGCGCCGAGGCGGCGCGCGAAAACGCCATGGATTTCAGGGTGTCGCGGGTGGCGACCGTCGCGCCGCGCGCTTCCGCGTCAGCGACGCGGTCGGCGGTCAGCAGCGGACATTTGATCTGCACGAAATGCACGTCCGTCGGCGGAGGCGATGCCGGCGTCGCGCATCGCCGCGCGAACCGCCGCCGCGACCTGATCGACCTGCGCGAGCCGTGCCGAGATGCTCGAACGGCAGACGCGGCGGTGCGCGCGCGCCCGACGGCCAGCGCCTTCGGGCGTCGGCGGATCGCTGACTTCGCGCGCTTCGAACACGATGAAATGCGGGCTCAGCGCGCCCTCGGTGCCGCCTGACATCACGAAGCAGGCGTCGACCGGCGCGCCTTTGCCCTTGAGCGAGCGCGTCGTGCAGCGCGCGCGTGGCGAAGCCGCGCGTGAAATCGTTGACGCAGCCGTTGCCCTCGGTCTTGCCCATCACCGCGACGACGCTTCCGGGCACGATCTCGCCGAGGCGAATCCCGCCTCGAGCGCGGAGACGTCGTCGGGCGCTTTGGCGCTCGAAGCGATGCACGATAGGCCCGCCGCGTCATGGCAGGCCCGCGATCACGGCCTTCGAGTCGGCGACGGCGCCGAACACGCCGCCCTGCATCGTCACCATCTTGATCGCGGCGAGATGGTTGCCGTGATCGGTGGCGGCGCAGGCGTCCGTGACGCAGCAGGCACTCGAAACCGCGATCGTTGGCCTCGCGCATCGTCGTGTGCACGCAGACGTCGGTGGTGATGCCGGTGAGGATCAAGTTCTCGATGCCGCGCGAATTCAGGATCAGCTCGAGATCGGTGGCGCAGAACGAGCCCTTGCCGGGCTTGTCGATGATCGGCTCGCCCGCAACGGGCGCCAATTCGTCGATGATCTCCCAGCCCTTCTCGCCGCGCACCAGGATCTTGCCGCACGGGCCGGCGTCGCCGATGCCGGCGCCGATCTGCCGCGAGCGCCAACGCTTGTTGGCGGGCAGGTCGGCGAGATCAGGGCGATGGCCCTCGCGGGTATGGATGACGTGATAGCCCTTGGCGCGGAACGCCGCGAGCAGCGCCTTGATCGGCCCGATCGGCGCCGCGTCAGCGAGAGGTCGTAGCCCATGCGATCGACATAGCCGCCGACGCCGCAGAAGTCGGTCTGCATGTCGATGATGACCAGCGCCGTGTTGTCCGGCCGCCAATCGCCATTATAGGGCCAAGCGTAGGGATTAGCGGCGACGGTCGGCATAGAGTCGATCTGTCTCGATGCTTCTCGCTGTGTTACTTGGCCATCGACAGTTCGCCCGGCATGTCGCGCGACGGAGCGCGTGCGCGCTGGACGTGGCGATCATGATGAGCAAGCGTCAGGATGTAGGGCGCGGCGTTGAAGAAATAATAGCCTTGCGTGATGCCGACCGATTGCAGCGACGGGCCGAGCGCGCCCGCGGCGCCGAACAGCATGGCCGCGAGCACGCAGCGCAGCGGGCTCCAGCGCGCGAAGATCACCAGCGCCACCGCCATCAAGCCTTGGCCGGAGGACAGGCCCTGGTTCCAGGAGCCGGGATAGGAGAGCGAGAGGAACGCGCCGCCGACGCCGGCGAGAAAGCCGCCGATCGTGGTCGAGAGAAAGCGCACGAGGTCGACCGAGATGCCCATGGCCTTGCGCCGCCGCGGCGCTGTCGCCGACCGTGCGCACGACGAGGCCCCAGCGCGTGTTGGCGAACGCCCAGGCCATCAGGATCGCGACGAGGATGCCGACGAAGAACAGCGGATTGACGTCGAGCGCGCTGCGTAGGTTCGGCGTCGTCGCTCAAGCCGCCGAGCGGGATCGACGGCAGCCGCGGCGCGGTCGGCTGGATGTAGGGCTTGCCGAAGAAGAAGGCGACGCCGGTGCCGAACAGCATCATGGCGATGCCGACCGCGACGTCGTTGACCTTCGGCAGGCTGCAGATCGAGCCGTGCATCGCGCCGAGCAGCGGAGCCGGCGACGCCGGCGGCGAGCACGCCGGCCCAGGGCGAGCCGGTGTGATAGGAGATCGCGTAGGCGCACATCGCGCCCATCACGAGCGTGCCCTCGAGGCCGAGATTGACGCGGCCCGATTTCTCCGTGAGGCATTCGCCGAGCGCGACGAACATGAAGGGCGTGGAGACGCGGATCGCGCCGCCGAGCATGGCGATCAGGACGGTGAGGAGGGCGGCGTTCATGCCTTTTTCCCTGCGTCGGCGCGGAAGATCGCGAAGCGCCCGTAGAGCGTCTCCGAGATCAGCAGCACGATGAAGATCAAGCCCTGCAGCACCAGCACGGTGGCGTCGGGCAGCTCCATGCGCCTCTGCACGAGGCCGCCCGAGGCGACCAGAGCCGCCGAACAAGACTGCGACGGGCACGATCGCCAGCGGATTGTGCCGCGCGAGAAACGACACCAGGATGCCGGTGAAGCCGTAGCCCGCGGCGAGCGAAGCGTTGGCGCGCCCCTGGATGGCCGCGACCTCGTAGAACCCGGCGATGCCGGCGCAGGAGCCGGCGATCATCGAGCAAGCGACGATGATCTTGCCGACCGGCAAGCCCTTGCGCCAGCGCCGCGCGAAAATTGCCGCCGGTCATGCGCGCGGCGAAGCCGAAGGTGGTGCGGTTCATCAGGATGTGCAGCGCGATGGCCAGAATGACGCCGGTGGCGAGGCCCCAATGCACGTCGGTGCCGGGGATCTTGCCGACCATATAGGCGTCGCCGATCGGCCGCGTCGAAGGTTTGTTGGGGTTGGAGAGATCGCGCAGCGCGCCTTCGACGAAGAAATTCATGATCGCGATGCCGATGTAGGTCAGCAGCAGCGAGGAGATCGTCTCGTTGACGCCGCGGGCATAGCGCAGGAAGCCGGCGATGCCGACCCACACCGCGCCGACGAAGGCGGCGATGACGAACATGATCGGCAGGACGACCAATGGCGGCAGCACGCCGAGCATCGGCAGCGCGGCCGCGGCCGCGGCGAAACCGCCGAGCACCAGCGCGCCTTCGCCGCCGATCACGATCAGGCCGATGCGCGCGGGGATGGCGACGGCGAGGGCGGTGAGGATCAGCGGCGCCGAGCGCTGCAGCGTGTTCTGGAACGAGAACGACGTGCCGAAGCCGCCGATCCAGACGTATTTGAGGAAGTCCGCCGGCGAGCGGCCGATAGCGAGCAGGAACAACGCAAACAGGATCGCGGCGGCGATCAGCGCAATCAGCGGAATCGCGATATATTCAGAGCTCTCGCGAAAGCGGCGCATGGCTTCGGCGCCGGCTGAGGGATTGCCGGCGCTCGCGGGCGGCGCCACGGGACTGGCCGCGCTGTCAAGCGCCACGGGCGACCTCCGGGATCATCGTTTCATTTGGCATCGAGCGTGGCTCCATGTCTCGCCGAGCGCTGCGTTGCTCCAAAGCCCACGCTCCTCGCTCCGGCCCGCCCTTTCCCGAAAAAGCGGGAAAGGGCGCCTTTGCGGCGGCTGCGCTGGGCGAACAAGAAACGCGCCAACACCGCGGCCTTCAGATTGAAGCGCCTTATGTCGTCGAACCGATGACGCCCTCGAGCAGGTAATCCATTTTGTCGAGGAAGGGATCGAGATTGTCATAAGTCTTGTCGATGACGACCTTGCCCTTGTTGTCCTTGAGCGGGCCGACATAGATCGGCTTTTTCGCCTTCAGCCCTTCGATCGCGGCCAGCGCCGCTTTCTTGGCTTCGTCGGTCGCGCCGGCGCCGAACGGCGAGTTCTGCACGAAGTCGACCTCGTAGCCGCCAGCGGTGAAGTTGGGCAAATCTTGGCCCGCCGCCAGCTTGTCGGCGTAGCCCTTATAGATCGTGATCCACTTGTATTCGGCGCCGGTGATGAAGCCCTTGGGCGCGAGCGGGGACTGATCGGCGTTGTGGCCGCAGGTCTTCACGCCGCGCTTTTCGCCCGTCTCGATCACGACTTTGGGGCCGTCGACGTGGCAGGTGATGACGTCGCAACCGGCGTCGACCAGCGCGTTCGCCGCTTCCGCCTCGCGCACCGGCAACGACCAGTCGCCGGTGAAGATCACTTGCACCGTCGCCTTCGGGTTCACCGAGCGCGCGCCGAGCAGCACGGAGTTGATGTTCGACAGCACGCTGGCGATCGGCTTGGCGGCGACGAAACCGATCTTGTTGCTCTTGGTGGAGAGACCCGCGGCGACGCCGTTCACAAAGTGGCCTTGGTTGAGATAGCCGAAATAGGAGCCGGCGTTCATCGGATCGGTGGCCTTGTTCCACAGCGGCGCAGCGTGGCGGAACTGCACCTTGGGATATTTCTTGGCGAGATCGACCACGAACGGCGTGTAGTAGCCGAACGACGTTGCGAGGATCAGCCCGGCGTTATCGAGGTTGATCATCGACTCCATGGACTTGGAGACGGCGTCCGTCTCCGGCACATTTTCTTCTTCGACGACGGTCACCCCCGGCACTTTCTTCAGCGCCTCGATGGCGACCGCGTGCGCTTGATTCCACCCGAAGTCGTCGCGAGCGCCGACATAAACGATGCCGACGGTGAGATCGGCGGCGAGTGCGCGTTGGATGCCCCCAAGGCCCACAGCGGCGCCGGCCGCGCCTATGGCGGCGGATTTAAGAAGCGATCGACGAGAAATTTCCCCAAACGACATCGTGACTTTCCTCTGAGTCCGAGCGCACGGCAACGCGCAACCCTCTTTGCACCATCGACATTGCAAGGAGTGTGCCGGACCTATTTCGTCCTACAGGCGCAGGAGCCTGCCTACAAAACAAGCAGGGCGGCCAAAGCTTGTGCGCTGTCAACCATAACAGCTACCCAAAGGTCCGCGGGCGGCGGAGGCGTATGACGTCGAGCCCGGCTTTTGCATAGAACCCCCGAAGGGGCGCGCCGCTGCCGTAGCGTAAGTTGGAATGGAGAAGCCAAGACATGGCGTTGACGATCGATGAGATAGCCAGGGAAAACCTGGCGGGCAAAAAGCTCGCTACGACGATCGTCGAAACCTATCAGCGCATCGAACGCCACGCCGACCGCGCCCTGTTCTTGGCGCTCAGGCCGCAAAGCGAAGCCGTGGCGGCGGCGGAGGCGCTGCAGGGGGCGGGTCCGGAGGGAAAGCCGCTGTACGGCGTTCCGTTCGCGGTCAAGGACAACATCGACGTCGCCGGCATGGTGACGACGGCGGCCTGTCCGGCTTTTGCCTACAAGGCCGAAAAATCCGCTTTCGTCGTCGCGGCGCTGGAGAAGGCCGGTGCGATCGTCGTCGGCAAGACCAATCTCGATCAATTCGCCACCGGCCTTGTCGGCGTGCGCTCGCCTTACGGCGTGCCGCGCAATGCGCTGCGCGCCGACCTGATTCCCGGCGGCTCCAGCTCAGGCTCGGCCACGGCGGTCGGCGCGGGCCTGGTGCCGTTCGCGCTTGGCACTGATACCGCGGGCTCGGGCCGCGTGCCGGCGGCGATGAACGGCATTGTCGGCTTGAAGCCGTCGCTCGGCATGCTGTCGACGCGGGGGCTCGTGCCCGCCTGTCACACGCTCGACACCATCTCGATTTTTGCGCTCGACGTCGCCGACGCCTTTCGCGCTTTTGCGATCGCCTGCGGCTATGACGCGGAAGACGCTTATTCTCGCGCGTTCCCGGCCCCCGCGCTATCCGCGCCGCCGCCGAAAATGCGCTTTGGCGTGCCGCGCGCCGATCAACTGCAGTTTTTTGGCGACGCGGAGGCCGAGCGCGCGTTCAAGCGCGACATTGAAGCGGTGCAAAAATTCGGCGGCGAGATCGTCACGTTCGATTTCTCGCCCTTCGCGGATGTCGCGCGGCTGCTTTACGAGGGCCCCTGGGTCGCCGAGCGCTACGCCGCGACCAAGGACATCCTCAAGACGCAGCCCGACGCAATGCATCCGATCACGCGCGCGATCATCGAGGGCGCCAGCCGCTTCGACGCCGTCGCCGCATTCGAGGCCTATTACAAGCTCGCGGACCTCAAGCGCGCCGCGCAGAACGCCTGGCGCGGTTTCGACGTCATGCTCGTGCCGACGATGCCGCGGTTTTACACCGTGGCCGAGGTAGAAGCGGACCCCGTGACGCTGAACTCGCGGCTCGGGACCTACACCAACTTCGTCAATCTCCTGGATTTGTCGGCGATTTCGACGCCGTCGGGCCAGCGCCGCGACGGTTTGCCCTCAAGCCTCACGCTGATCGGCCCGTCTGGCGCCGACGGCCTGCTGGCGGGATGCGCCGCGCGCATTCAGGCTTCCTCCGGCGCGCCGATGGGCGCAACCGGACAGATGCCGGCGCTGTTGCCCAAAACCGCCGCGCGCGCTGCGTCGGGGCGCATCGAACTCGCCGTGGTCGGCGCGCATCTATCGGGCCTTCCGCTTAATCGCGAACTGATCGCGCTGGGCGGCGTGTTTGTGCGCGAGGTGGAAACGACGGCGGACTATCGGCTGTTCGCGCTACCCAACACGACGCCACCGAAACCCGGCCTGCTCCGCGTTGCGAGCGGCGAAGGCGCATCGATCAAGGCGGAGGTTTGGTCGCTCGATCCGGCCGGCTTCGGCCAGTTTGTTGCGGCGATCCCTTCGCCTCTGGGCATCGGAACGCTCTCTTTTACCGATGGGACCAACGGCAAAGGCTTCCTCGCGGAAGCCGAGGCGCTCAAGGGCGCGAAAGACGTTTCCACTTATGGCGGATGGCGCGCATTCGTCACGGCGCGCTGACAAAACGAAAACAATCCGGGACAAGCCCGGATTGCTTCGCACGCAAACGCTAGAACGCGAGAACGAAAAGCTTACGGCATCACGCGGTAAATCGTGTGGGTCTTATGGTCCACGATGACACGGTGGCCGTTGAGCACCATGTAATCATAGTCTGGAGAGGACGGGACCGGATAGTAGGAGTAGGTCTCCGGCATCGGGGTGCCGACCGCCATCTGGCCCTGATAGACGACACTCGGCTGATCCGGCAAATTGCTGAAATCCGGGTCGTTCTGGTGACCGCCTGAGAAGTTCTTGCCATCGTTGGCGGCCGGCGCGGCGGCGGCGCCATTGGTCTGCGCAACGGCGAAGGTCGGCAGCAGGGCTATCGCGGCGGCGGCAAGGATAGGATATCGCATGACGTTTCTCCTGAGATGGTGACGCGTTCACGCGTCGAACATCAGCGAAACGTCGTTCCGCGCTCACGGTTCCTCGTCACGCCGTGGAATAAAACATGCGCGCACAGGGGAACAAAACGCGCTCGTCGCGAATAGGCGCGCGCGCCGCGCGTTACTTCCTCTGGCTTGCCCCGGCCTCGCAGGCTCGCGAAAAGCCTCTTGCATTAGAAAACGATCGGTTCTAAATAGCGGCCATGGAAATCGCGAGATCACACGCCGCTAGCGATCGCGCCGGGCCCGGACGCCCGCGTGAATTCGACATCGACGCCGCGGTGGCGGACGCCATTGAGGTGTTTCGCGCGCGCGGATATCACGGCGCCTCCATCCAGGACCTCACCGACGGCACCGGCGTGGGGCGCGGTTCGCTCTACAAGGCGTTCACCGACAAGCATTCGCTGTTTCTCGCCGCGCTAGAGACCTACACCGCCGCTTCGCTGCAGCGCATCAGCGACGCGCTGTCGCAGCCGGGTTCGGCGCGCGCCGCCATTCGCGAGGCGTTGATGGGTTATGCCCGGCGCGCCTCGGCAAAGCAGGGCCAGCAGGGATGCTTGATCACCGCGTCGGCGATGGAAATGATGCCGGCGGACGAAGCGGTGAGCGCCGTGATCGCGCGGATGTTTCGCCGCATCCAGGATCTGTTCGCGGCGGCGATCATTCGCGGCCAGGCGAGCGGCGAGATCTCCGCCACGCACGATGAACGGGCTCTCGCGCGGATGATGCTCGTCACCATCCAAGGCCTGCGTGTGTTCGGCAAAACCGGCCCGAGCGAAACCGAGCTGAGCGAAGTCGTCGACGCCGCCGTCCGCGCGCTGAACTGAGCTTTGCGGGCGCTTTTCTAGAACGATCAGTCAATAAATAACAGGATTATGACGATGGCGCAGGCCTCAAATTCCCTGACTTTGAGCAGTCCGGCGTTGGACGCCGCCGAGGAGCTCGACCCCCGGCGCTGGGCGGCGCTGATCATACTGCTGGTGGGCGCCTTTCTCGCGCCGCTCGACTTCTTCATCGTCAACCTGGCGCTGCCCTCGATCCGCGCCGGCCTCAACGCGACGCCGGGCGACACGCAATTCGTCATCTCCGGCTATGCTGTCGTCTACTCCGTGTTTCTCATCACCGGCGGGCGGCTTGGCGACATCTTTGGCCGCAAGTCGATCTTCCTGATCGGCCTCGCCGGCTTCGCGCTGGCCTCGGCTTTGTGCGGACTGGCCTGGTCGCCTGAAGCGCTCATTCTCGGACGCTTGTTGCAGGGTCTGGCCGCCGCGGCGATGGCCCCGCAAGCGCTGTCCTCCGTCCACGGGCTGTTTCCGGCGCGCGAGCGCGGGCTGGCGCTGAGCATTTATGGCGTGACGCTCGGCCTGTCCTCGATCGCAGGCCAGTTGCTCGGCGGCCTGCTGGTCTGGGCCGACATCGACGGCTTTGGCTGGCGGTTGATCTTCCTCGTCAACCTGCCGATCGCGCTTGCCGCCTTCTTCGCCGCCATTCCGCTGCTGCGGCAGACTCACGGCGCGCGGCAGCGTCTCGATCTCGGCGGCGTTGCGCTTTCCGCGGCGAGCCTATCGGCGCTGGTGGCGCCGCTCATCATGGGGCGTGAGCGCGGCTGGCCGTGGTGGTCGATTGCGTTACTGGCGAGCGCGCCGCTGTTTGGCGAGGCGTTCCGACGCTACGAGATCAGGCTCGCGGCGAAGGGCGGCGAGCCGTTGGTGGCGATGGATTCGTTCCGCTCGCCCGGGCTTCTTCGCGGTCTCGGCGCCATCGGCACGCTCTACGCCATGGCCGCGTTCTTCCTGACCTACTCGATCTATCTGCAGGGCGGTCTCGGCCTCAATCCGCTTGTCGCCGGCTTTTGCATTCTGCCGTTCTCAATCGGCTTCTTGCTCGGCTCGACGGGAAGCCCGACGCTCGGCCGTCTGGCCGGCACGTTCGCGCCTTCCGTCGGCTTCCTCTCGTCGTCGATCGGCACGGCGGCGCTCGCGCTGAGCGTTCTGGCGGCGCCCGCCAGCGGCGGGCCCTCCGTCCCGTTTGCGGCCGTCGCCTTGCTGCTGATGGGCTTCGGCATGGGCTCGGCGATTCCGACCATGGTGCGCGTGGTGGTCGAGCGAGTCGATCCTCATCGCGCCGGCCTCGTCGGCGGCCTCGTCAACTCGATGTTGCAGATCAGCGCAGCGATCGGCGTGGCGACGCTGGGCGGGGTGTTCTACGCCAAGCTCGGCGCCAGACTTCGTCCCATGCGGTGGGCGGCGCCTTTGCGCTGACGCTGCTGCTCATCGGCGTCTGCCATCTCGCCGGCGCCGCGTTGGCGTTCGGTCTCGGCCAGCCGCGCAAGGCGGCACGCATTCTGTCGATGAGCGCGCAGCCGCACGCGGTGACAGTGGTGGAGTGATCAACAAACTGTCGTCCTCGCGCAAGCGGGGGATGACAGGCCTAAACCGTAGCCGGCGCCTGCGCATCCACGGCGACGAAATGCCCATCCGCCTGATCGAGTCGCCGCTTTAGCTGCGTGATCACGAACGACTCGTCTGGCGCGCAATTCCCGTAGGTCAGCTTCTCGCCCGGCTTGATGTCCTTGAGCACGCGCGCGTTCTGCGCCAGGCCCAGGGGCAGGGCGGCGGCGGCGCGGGCGTCTTCGACGCGCATGCAAAAGCCGCGATAGTCATATTGCCCGATGCGGCCGAGATGCTCCCCGGGACGCAAAGCGCGCTTGGCGAGCGCCGCGCATTCCGCCACCGGCCTATCGAGCGGCTCGAGATGGCAGCGTCCCGTCGCGACCGCATGCAGCGCCGACAGCGGCACCTCCAGGCTCGTCAGATGATAGGGGCGGAACAGCCCGAAGCACGGGCCTTTGCCGACATGCAGGTCGGCCATGCGCTCGATGACGCGCGGATGGCGTGGCTTGACCACGCAGAACACGCCCGGCGCCACGCCCTTGCCGATGGAATAGTCGACCGATCCGGCGCGGCTGAGAATGCCGCCATCGGCTTTGGTGCATAGGACCGAGGCCAGTTCCTCGCGCGTCGCCTTCGGGCCGTGCATGCCGGGAATGTCCGGCGTCAGGCCGGTGGCGTTGGCGACGGCGATCATTTCCACCATGGTCTTGGAGCCGTCGACGAACTCCACCAGCATGCGCGGGTTCATGTTGCGTGGCGCGCTTCGGCTTCGTACTGGTCGGGCATGGCGTTGAAATCCAGCGGATTGTTCTTGCCCTTGCCGGCGGCAGATGACGTCGAAGCCGACCGATTGCGCAAAGCCGATGAGTTCGATGGTCGCGGCCGGCTCGTCGCCCGCTGCGCCGGTGTAGACGACGCCGGCTTTCCGCGCTTCCCGCTTGAGAAGGCGGCCGATGGTGACGTCGGCCTCGACATTCAGCATCACCACATGCTTGCCGTTGCGGATCGCCTCCATCGCCACCAACGCGCCGGTGTTTGGGTTGCCGGTAGCGTCGATCACCACGTCGATGCGGCCCGCGGCGCAGAGCGGGCGGAAATCCTCGACCAGCGCGATCTTGCCCGCCTCGATCGCCGGCATCGACGGCGGAGGCGTTGGCGGCGACAATGATGTCGCCGGCGTCGCGGCCGGACATCATCACCGCGCCGCGCGCCGTCTCCAGCCGTTTGTCGGAAATCGCGCCCAGCCGCACGCCCGGCATCAATGCGCATTGTACCGCGAGGTCCGTGCCCATCTGCCCGGCCCCGGCGACGCCCAGCGTGACCGGACCGTGGCGTTCGACGAACGCCGCGATTTCGGCCGCCATGCCGACCGTGGCGATACCAGACAAATCAGCCTCATTTCGACGCGGATGGACAAAGCGCCCGCCGCAAGCCTCCCGGCAGCCGTGATTGGCGCCTGGAGGAATGTCAACAGCCAGAGCCGCTTCCATTCCGGGGACAGCATACGCAATTCACTTAACTATCGCCGATCCGCTGCTCCTTCATGCCCGTTCGACACCCACACGGCGTGCTCGATAAGTTCTGTGAATTGCGTATGCTGTCCCCGAAACCTGCGAGGCCCCACAACTCCCACCGTTTATTCAGCGGTCCAAGCGCCCGCCACCAAGCGCGGCGTCGATCAGAGCGTCCCCGTAGGGGTCCGTCAGAGGCAAGCCAAGCAGGCGCCGGTAGATCAGCGAACCGAAAAGCATGTCGATCAGCACCGCGGAATCGACGCCGGACGCAAACGCGCCCGTCGCCTTCGCGCGCTCGACTTCGGCGATATCGGCGGCCTGTCGCGCCCTGATGTGATCTTCATAGAGGTCCCGCAGCAGCGCCGGATCGCTTTGACCCTCCGCGATAAGGTCGGCCAGCACTTTGCCGAACAGACCGTTCAGCCCCGCGATCAGGCGGCGTATGGTGGCGCGCAGCGCCTCCTCTGCGGATAGGCTGGTCGCGTGCGTCTCGGCGCTGACTGCGATCCGCTCATGGAACATCGCCATGATCAGCGCGGCCTTTGACGGCCACCACTTGTAGAGCGTGGCCTTGCCGACGCCCGCGCGTCTGGCGACCACCTCCATGGTGAGGTCCCTGGCCGGCCGCTCCTGCAGCAGCGCGTAGACGGCGTCCATGATCGCCGCGTGCAATTCCGCCGCGACGCTGTGCGGGCGCCCCATCCTGCCGCGCGAGGGTTTTGTCTCCATCCGCTCGTTCTAACAGAACGCTCCGTCTAGAAAAGTCTTGACACTTATTTAAACTAAACGTATCGTATAGATAAATAGGAGATGATTATGCAAAACGCTGTCGCCTCTGCGGCCCCGGTCGAGGGATTAACGACACTCGATCCCAACGCCGACACCATACCGACCATCAACACCTACACGGTTGCTCCCGAGCGTGCCGAGGAGGTGCTGAGCTATCTGCTGCAGGCCGCAAGGACGATCATGGTGGAGGTCCCAGGCTTCCTATCCTTCAACTTCCATCTGAGCTTCGATCGCACGCAGATCGTCAATTACGGCCAGTGGGAAAGCCGCGAGGCCGTCAAGGCCGCCCGCGAAAATCCTGTGGTCCTCAAGCTCATGGCCGAGACCGAGAAGGTCGCAGGCAGCTCGAACTCCAAACCCTACGTGCTCCGCGCAACGGTATCGGCCCCCCGCGCATAATTGCGGGGACAGCATACGCAATTCACTGAACTATCGCCGATCCGCTGCTCCTCGGCTCCCGTTCGACACCCACACCGCGCGCTCGACAAGTTCTGTGAATTGCGTATGCTGTCCCCGCAACTCTTCTTCAAGCGGCGATGGATTCCCCCGACGACCGATCCCCCTTTCCCCTTGGGAGAAGGGAGCCGGTTTGCGGTTTTCGGTGCGCTCCGCTACCCTACCGGGATAGTCTCGCGATCCTGTGGATGGTCCGTAGAGGAGCGTTGAAATGTCTGGTTTCGTACGCGCGACATTTGCCTTGCTTCTCGGCGCTTCCGTCCTGTCGGCGACGTTGCCGACGATTGCAGAGGCGCAGAGCGTTAGCGTCTCGATCGGGACCAACCTCAATCACGGCCGCCGGCTCACATGCGTTCAGGGCGAGCGGCTGTTGCGGTCGCGCGGCTTCTGGAACGTGCGACGTATCCGTTGCGGCGGCAACTTTTTCGTTTATCGCGCCCGACGCCACAATGGGCTTTTCGAGATCACGCTACGGGCGTGGGACGGCCGCGTGACGAACATCCGCCGTCTGGGCTGGTAGCGTAAGACGGCTCGCCGGACCGACGCCGGCGATTGACACGGGATTCCGCGGGACCCCGCCGCGGTCAGACGTGCGCCAAGCCGCCGTCGACAACCAGATCAATGGCCGTCACGTAGCTACTGTCGTCCGATGCGAGATAGAGAACCGCAGCCGCGATATCCCTGGTGAGCCCGAGGCGTCCCAACGGAACCTGCGAGACAAAAAAGTCTCTCGCCTCTTTGGGAATTGCGGCGGAGGCGCCGGAGTCGATGACGCTCGGGCTCATGGTGACCTGGTTTGGCGAAGCGGTGGCCTTCACGCATGCCTACAGCGGCGTTTGCGCCTTGTTGGCGAGCGCCCACGCCGACCCCGGCTCCGCGCTGCACGCTTCAAGCACAACGCTGCGGTCCGTCGGCGCGCGGCTGCTGCTCCGCGCGCAAGCCGAGGGAACGGCGCGCGCCGATATGGACGGCGTCGACCTGTTCGCGCTGATGTCCGCGCTCGGCTGGCTCGTCGGCCAACCCGCCTTCGCGCCACGGTCGGAGCAGCTCTTCGAGCTAATGACGAGCGCTATCCTGACGAAGCGGCCGAGCGGGGATGTCTTGAAGGCGACGAGGTGAATCGGAGCGGCAGTTACGAAATTATGGTGACGCTCCAATGCCCAATTCGCTTAACTTTCGAAGTTCAATTCTACCTCGATGTTACCTCGACATCCGCCCTGTACTCGTAAGGATCTGTGAATTGGGTATGTTGTGCCGCGACTCCCGCGATGCGTACGGCAAAACATAATTTCTATTTTTCTTTACATTTTTCAGAATGCGTGGTAGAAGTGGTTTTTGGATACGGCGTGCGCCTGTTCGCCTGAGATGGTTCGCAAAGGCCGAAAAACTAAATCGCCGATTTAAGCGTCAAGCCGTTGAAATCGTTTCATAGGCAACGCTTGTTAAGCGTCACGCGGCGCTTAACAAGCGTCACACACGGGCGCAAAACGCGGCCATTTAAGCGGCGTTAGCGCGTACATTGCGTCTCAATAAGCGTCGGCGGACGTCTCTCGGCCAAAGCTAGAGGACAACCACCTTCGTGCCGACCCTCGCCCGTCCGTAGAGGTCGATAACGTCCGCATTCATCATGCGAATGCATCCGGACGACACGTTATGCCCAATCGTCCACGGCTCGTTGGTGCCGTGGATGCGGTAGAGCGACGAGCCGAGGTAGAGCGCCCGCGCGCCTAGCGGGTTGTCGATCCCGCCGGCCATGTGATCGGGGATATCAGGCCGGCGCAGCATCATCTCGACCGGCGGAGTCCAATCCGGCCACTCGGCCTTGCGGGTCACCGCCTTGACGCCGGCCCATTCGAAACCCGGCCGGCCGACGCCGACGCCATAGCGCACCGCCCGATGGCCCGGCAGCACGTAGTACAGCATGCGTTGCTCGGTATTGATGATGATGGTGCCCGGCCGCTCCGCGCCGTCGTAGTCCACTTCCTGACGCTGGAATTCTGCGGCGATGGGAGCGTGCGCGTCCGCGCTCTCCTCCAGCGGAGACGCCGCTTGCGGCGGGTCGGCCTTGAGCGCGGCGTTGATCATTTGCTGGTTGGTCGGCTCCGCGTGTCCCGCCGGAGCGCCGCCGTTCGGCACCGTCGCCATGATGACGTTGCCGCCGCCGACGCGTTGGACGTGCGTCTTCGGGGTCCCGACGACCAGGCCGGGGATGCCGAAGGGATCGGCTGGGGCGGCCTGTTGAGAGGCGCCTTGCGCCATCCACTGCAGCAAGCCGCCGCCCATGTTCGACTGCGCCTGTGCGGCGCTCAAGGGAGCGAAGGCGGCCGCGACGATCGCAAGCGTGGTGAGCTTTCGCAAGACGAACATCCGTATTGACGTCGCGTCCTCAAAGGACACGCGGCAACTTATACTCTCTTAAACCCCTTTCGGATCGGTCAAATTGTTTGGATGGTTAGCAACGCTTAAGCGCGGCGGACCTCGGCGCCGTTCAGCGGGTTCGTCTCGTCCCAGCCGTAGCGGATCGTCTCGAACCGCATCGCCTTGGTGTCGATCATCAGCAGCCGCCCGACCAGCCCCTCGTCGCCATCGGCAAAGCCGCCGACGATGGCGCGAATGGCCTCCAGCGCCATCAGCGAGCCCATGACGCCGGCGAGCGCGCCGAGCACCCCCGCCTCGGCGCAGGTCGGGACCATGCCGGCCGGCGGCGCTTCGGGGAACAGGCAGCGATAGGTCGGGTTGGACTCGCCCGCCGCGTTTGTTGCGTGCGGCTTCAAGGTGGTGATCGTCCCCTCGAACTCCCCCATCGCCGCGCTGACGAGCGTGCGCGCCTCGTAAAAGCAGGCGTCGGAAAGGGCGTAGCGCGTGGCGAAATTGTCGGAACCGTCAAGCACGATGTCCCACGGTTTTACCAGCGCGCGGGCGTTGTCCTCGGTCAGCCGCAAGGCGAACGTCTCCACCACGACATGCGGATTGAGCCGCGCGATGGCGGCCTGCGCACTGTCGGCCTTGCGCTCGCCGACCCGCGCCGTGTCGTGGAGAACCTGGCGGTGCATGTTGGAGAGCGAGACGACATCGTCGTCGACGATGCCGATCGTGCCGACGCCGGCGCCCGCGAGGTACTGCAGCACCGGAGAGCCAAGCCCGCCCGCGCCGACAACGAGCGCCCGCGCGGCTTTCAGCTTCGTCTGTCCGGGCCCGCCGACGCCGCGCAGCACGATCTGGCGGGCGTAGCGCTCGACTTCCTCTTTCGATAGATTCATAGGCCAAGGGTAGCCGTGTTGCTGGCCCTCACGCAAACCTTTACCCCGGGAGGATCGCATGGTCCATTTCGGATCCGATCGTCATCGTCGGCGCCGCACGTACGCCAATGGGCGGCTTCCTCGGCGATCTCAAAACCGTCGCGGCGCCGAAGCTCGGCGCGGTCGCCATCTCCGCCGCTTTGGCGCGCGCTGGGCTGCGCCCGAGGCCGTGGACGAAGTCGTGATGGGCTGCGTGCTCCCGGCGGGGCAGGGACAAGCGCCGGCGCGCCAGGCCGCGCTTAGCGCGGGCCTTCCGCCCGCCGTCGGCGCGACGACGATCAACAAGATGTGCGGCTCCGGCATGAAGGCGGCGATGCAGGCCGCGGACGCTCTACTCGCCGGCTCGGCGCGCATCGTCGTCGCCGGCGGCATGGAGAGCATGAGCAACGCGCCTTACCTGCTGGCGCGCGCCCGCGCCGGCTACCGGATGGGCCACGGCCAGTTGATGGATTCGATGTTCCTCGATGGGCTCGAGGACGCCTACGACAAAGGCCGGCTCATGGGCACGTTCGCCGAAGACTGCGCTCAGGATTATCAATTCACGCGCGCCGAGCAGGACGCCTTTGCGCTGGCGTCGCTGGAGCGGGCGCTCGCGGCGCAAAAGTCTGGCGCGGTCGCGGACGAGATTGCCTCGGTCGAAGTCGCCGGCTCCAAAGGCACGGCGAAGATCGAAGTCGACGAGCAACCGTTGAAGGCGCGGCCTGAGAAAATCCCGACGCTCAAGCCCGCCTTCCGCGAAGGCGGCACCGTCACCCCAGCCAATTCCTCCTCAATCTCCGACGGCGCGGCTGCGCTTGTAATGATGCTGGAGAGCGAAACGGAAAGGCTTGGCTGCAAACCACTGGCGCGGCTGGTCGCGCACGCCTCGCACGCCCTTGCGCCCAAGGATTTTCCCATTGCGCCCGATTGGCGCCGTGAGGAAGCTGCTCGACAAAACGGGATGGGATTTAAGCACCGTCGACCTCTACGAGATCAACGAGGCCTTCGCGGTGGTCGCCATGGCGGCGATGCGCGATCTGGGACTGCCGCGCGAAAGGGTTAACGTGCGCGGCGGCGCCTGTGCCCTCGGCCATCCCATCGGCGCCTCTGGGGCGCGCATCCTCGTCACCCTGCTGTCCGCCATGCGGGAGCGCGGCGTCCGACGCGCCGTAGCGGCCATCTGCATCGGAGGCGGCGAAGCGACGGCGGTGGCGTTGGAGCGGGTGGGGTGACCTCGAACCCTCATTTTATGTCGACGGGGATGCGCGAAGGCCTATCGCTTTTAGCGCTGCGTTGGTCGGTTCGGCCGCCGCCCGCTGCCGCCTCCGACACGCGCCGCGGCCCCATTCCCCACTCCGTCTACGGCCGTCATGTCAAAAAAGTTTCGCCTTTGGTCGAAATCGCCCGTCCTCGCCCGTCACTGCCATGACGCGGCGACGGGCCGCGGGTGAAGCGAGGATGAAGCAATGCAATATCTTTTGATGATCCACGGCGACGAAGCGGGGATGGAACGAGCAACCAAGGCGCAGATCGACGGCATGCTTGCCGCCTACGGCGCCTACACCAAGGCGATGCAGGAGGCGGACGTGATGAGGGGCGGCGAGCGGCTCCATCCGTCGGCGAGTGCGACGGTGGTGCGTGCGCCCGGCGGCAAGACGCAGATTCTCAACGGCCCCTTCGCCGAAATCAAAGAACAACTCGGCGGCTACTACGTAATCGACGTCCCGGACCTCGACGCGGCGATCGCCTGGGCCGCGCGTTGCCCCGGGGCGCAATTCGGCGCCATCGAAGTCCGGCCAATATGGCCGATGTGAGCGGCGATGCGGCGTGCGCGGCGGCCGAGGCCGCCACGCGGGTCGCGCGTGAAAACTATGGCAAACTCGTCGCCTATCTCGCCGCGCGGTCGCGGGACGTGGCGGGCGCGGAGGACGCGCTCGCCGACGCCTTCGCCGCCGCCCTTCAGGAATGGCCCGTGAGCGGCGTTCCCAACAACCCGGCGGGCTGGTTGGCCGTCGCCGCACGGCGTCGGCTGATCGATGCCGGGCGGCGTCGCCGAACCGCAGAGGCGGCCGGCGACGACCTTCGCAGAATGGACGATGAATTGCGCGAGGCCGCCGAAAGCGGCGTCGAGGCAATTCCCGACCGTCGCCTCGCCTTGATGTTCGCGTGCGCCCACCCGGCGATAGAGGCGTCGATTCGCGCGCCGCTGATGCTGCAAACAGTGCTCGGGCTCGACGCCGCCGCCATCGCGTCCGCGTTCCTCGTCGCTCCAGCGACCATGGGTCAGCGCTTGTCGCGCGCCAAAGCGAAAATCCGACTCGCCGGCGTGCCGTTCCGCGTGCCCGAGCGCGCGGATTTGGCTGAGCGGCTGGATGCGGTCCTCGATGCGATATACGCCGCTTTCAGCTTTGGCTGGGGCGAGGCGTTTGGCGAATCGCGCGGGAGGGATCTGGCGCAGGAGGCGATCTGGCTGGCGCGCGTCGCGGCCTCGCTCGCGCCCGACCAGGCCGAGGCGCTCGGCCTACTGGCCCTGATGCTTTTCGCCGAGGCGCGCCGCGACGCTCGGCGCGATCCGAACGGCCGCTACGTGCCCCTCGGCGCGCAAGATATGGCGCAATGGGACGCTTGCGCGCTCGACGAAGCGGAGACGATCTTGCGCCGCGCCGCCGCGTTGCGCGCGCCCGGCCGGTTTCAACTCGAAGCCGCCATCCAATCGGCCCATGTCGCGCGCCGCCAACGCGGAGCGGTCGATTGGCCGGCGATCCTGACGCTTTATGACGGTCTGCTCGCGCTCACCGGCTCGCCGGTGGTCGCCGTCAACCGCGCGGTCGCGGCAGCTGAAGCGAAGGGCGCTGGCGTTGGGCTCGCCTTGCTCGAGGCGGTTGAGGGCCACGGCGACCTCGCGCAGTTCCAACCGTTGTGGGCGGCTAAGGCTGAACTTTGCGCCCGCGCGGGGCGCGTCGAGGACGCGCTCCACGCTTACGCTCGTGCTGCCGGGTTGGAGAGCGATCCTGCGGTGCGCGCGTTCCTGCTTGAGCGGCGCGCCGCGCTCGCTGCCCGTTAAGCCGCGACGTCGCCAAAAATCGACGCGCCCTGGTCCGCCCGGCCGACATTGCTGCGAAACATTCCGAACATTTCGCGGCCGACGCCGACATGGTTGTGGCTCAGATCCGCCGTGGCGTCGTCTCGCGCCGCGAACTCCTGCGCGTCGACGAGGATCTCCAGGCGGCCGTTGGGCGCGTCGAGGCGGATCATGTCGCCATCGCGGATTTTTGCGATTGGCCCGCCAGCAACCGCCTCCGGCGTGACATGGATGGCCGCCGGGACTTTGCCCGAGGCGCCCGAAAGCCGGCCGTCGGTGACCAACGCAACGCGATGGCCCTTGTCCTGCAGCACGCCAAGCGGCGGCATCAGCTTATGCAATTCCGGCATGCCGATCGCCTTGGGGCCCTGGAAGCGCACGACGACAACGACGTCCCGCGAGAGCTCTCCCGCGGTGAACGCCTTATGCAGGTCCGCCTGGTTGTGGAACACCCGCGCCGGGGCCTCGATGACATGACGCTCCGGCTTGACGGCCGAGGTTTTGATTACGGCGCGGCCGAGCGGGCCTTCAAGCACGCGCAAGCCGCCGGTCGGCTGAAACGGATCCGACCCATCGCGCAGCACGGCCTTGTCGCCGCTCTCTTTGGCGCCGTCGCGCCAGACCACCGCTCCCGATGCATCGACGAACGGCTCCGAACTGTAATCCTTGAGGCCCGAGCCCCAGACCGTGCGGGTGTCGCCGTGGACCAGGCCGAGGTCGAGCAACGAGCGAATAAGGAAGCCCATGCCGCCCGCGGCGTGAAAGTGGTTCACGTCGGCTTTGCCGTTGGGATAGACGCGCGCCAGCAGCGGGGTGACCTCGGCAAGATCGGAGAAGTCGTCCCACGTCAGCGCGATGCCGCCCGCCGCCGCCATGGCGATGAGATGGATGGTGAGGTTGGTCGAACCGCCCGTCGCATGCAGGCCGACAATGCCGTTGACGAAGGCGCGCTCATCGAGCACGTGGCCGATCGGCGTATATTGGTTGCCGCCGGCCACCAACTCAAGCGCGCGCTGCGCGCCCAGCGTCGTCATCGCGTCGCGCAGCGGCGTGTTGGGGTTGATGAAGCTGGCGCCGGGCAAATGCAGGCCCATGATCTCCATCAGCATTTGATTGGTGTTCGCGGTGCCGTAGAACGTGCAGGTGCCGGGGCCATGGTAAGCGCGGGACTCCGCCTCAAGCAGCGCCGCGCGGCCGACCTTGCCTTCGGCGTGCAGCTGGCGCGCTTTTGATTTGTCGTCGTTCGACATGCCCGACGTCATCGGACCTGCCGGCAGGAAGATTGCGGGCAGATGGCCGAAATTCAACGCGCCGATCACGAGGCCAGGCACGATCTTGTCGCAGATGCCCAAATAGACGGCGGCGTCGAACATTTGATGGGAAAGCGCGATCCCGGTCGAGAGCGCGATCACGTCGCGCGAGAACAGCGAGAGGTCCATGCCGGCCTCGCCCTGCGTGACGCCGTCGCACATCGCCGGCGTGCCGCCCGCCACCTGGGCGGTGGCGCCCTTGGCGCGGACGGCTTGCCGGATCAGTTCCGGATACGTCTCGTAGGGCTGGTGCGCCGAAAGCATGTCGTTATAGGCGGTGACGATCCCAAGGTTCGGTCCGCGAAATTCGCGAAGGGTTTCCTTGTCGCCCGGGCCGCAGGCGGCGAAGCCATGGGCGAAATTGGCGCAGCCCATCTTTTTGCGCGCCGGCCCCTTCGCCGCCTCGCGGTCGATGGCGGCGAGATAGGGATCGCGCTTGGCGCGGCTGCGGGCGACGATGCGGTCGGTGACTTCGGCGACGCGGGGGTGGAGGGGGGAGGGCATCGACGGGTCCTTCGGTCAAATCTTCCAAATCCTAATTTTAAAGCGAATAGCGTGCCAAAAGGAAGGCGAGGCGGGCTCTTCACGAAAACGGCATACCAGCGGCGACCCGCCTCAAGCGCGCCACGAGCGAAAACTTGACAACCACGAAATGTTCATGTTATGTTCTCACAGTGACTCCCCCCCTCGTCATGGCCGGGCTTGACCCGGCCATCCACGCCATGCCGACAACGTGAGCCTTCCGATTGTGCCCATTTCAGAACTCAATTCTCGCGAGCCTCGCATCGCACGACGACGTGGATGGCCGGGTCAGCCCGGCCATGACGGGGAGGTCGCTAAATTTGACAACCGAGAGTTGTTGTTTGTCCCAAGCCTTCCCTGCCGAGCCGACGCAGGAATAATCGAAAACAATCGGCCCAATATGGAACGATCGCATAAGCCTCTGAAATAATTAAATCAAGGCCCCAAAATCGGCCGCCGAAATTATCTCTGGCTTTCCCACGCTTTCGCAGATTTTCCGAGATGATCGTCCCGTTTTCCCAGGTGCGCCCCCCGTTTGCGCAGACGCGCGTGGCGAAAGGGAAAGCGCCAGTCGCCCTAGACCGCGACCCGATAAGTCGCCTCGGTCTTCTCAGCGATCTCCTCCGCCGTCACCCCCGGCGCCAACTCGATCAGCGCCATTCCGGCGCCGTGCTTCTTGTCGATGGTGAACACGCCGAGGTCGGTGATCACCAAGTCGACGACCTGCTTGCCGGTCAGCGGCAGGTTGCAGCGGTGCAGCAGCTTTGGGCCGTCCTTGGCCGAATGCTCCATGACGACGACGATGCGCTTGACGCCGGCGACAAGGTCCATCGCGCCGCCCATGCCCTTCACCATCTTGCCAGGGATCATCCAGTTCGCGAGATCGCCGCCTTCGGAGACCTGCATCGCCCCCAGGATCGCCAGATCGATATGGCCGCCGCGGATCATCGCGAAGGAGTCGGCAGAGGAGAAGAAGCTCGTGGTCGGCAGCTGCGTGACGGTCTGCTTGCCGGCGTTGATGAGATCGGCGTCCTCTTCCCCCTCGAAGGGAAACGGCCCCATGCCCAGCATGCCGTTCTCGCTCTGCAGCTTCACGTCTACGCCGGGCGGAATGTAGTTCGAGACCAGCGTCGGAATGCCGATGCCGAGATTGACGTAAAAGCCGTCGCGCAACTCCTTCGCCGCGCGCGCCGCCATGTCTTCGCGTGTCCAGGCCATGATGTCTCCTTAGGCGGCGGCGCGCTTGCGCACGGTGCGGTTCTCGATCCGCTTGACGGTGTCGGGCACATGCACGATGCGCTGCACGTAAATGCCGGGCGTATGGATCAGGTCGGGATCGAGTTCGCCCGGCTCGACGAGATGCTCGACTTCGGCGATCGTCAGCCGTCCGGCGGTGGCCATCATCGGGTTAAAGTTGCGGGCCGTCTTGCGGTAGATGAGATTGCCTTCGGTGTCGCCCTTCCAGGCGTGGACGAGCGCCACGTCGACGACGATGCCGCGCTCCATCACATAGTCTTCGCCGTCGAAATTGCGGACGTCCTTGCCTTCCGCCACCACCGTGCCGACGCCGGTCTTGGTGTAGAACGCCGGAATGCCCGCGCCGCCGGCGCGAAGCCGCTCGCTCATGGTGCCCTGCGGGGAAAACTCAAGCTCCAACTCGCCCGCCAGGAATTGCTGAGCGAAGACCTTGTTCTCGCCGACGTAGGACGAAATCATCTTCTTGATCTGCCGCGTCGCCAGCAGCTTGCCGAGCGCGACGCCGTCGACGCCAGCGTTGTTGGAAACGACGGTAAGGTCTTTGACGCCGGCACGCTGCAGCGCGTCGATCAGCGCCTCCGGCACGCCGCAGAGGCCGAAGCCGCCGCAGGCCATGAGCAAGCCGTCCTTGACGACGCCCTTCAGGGCCGCGTCAGCGTCGGAATAGACTTTCCGCATGGAGTTCTCCTTATGAGGCGGCGGTGTCCTAGCGGCGGCGGCGGCGAGGGGCAAGGCGGTCCTTCCGCGCACAGAATAATGGGCTGCCGGTCGTCTTCGTCCAGCTGCACCGCGGCGATCTCCGGGGCTGACCCGCTCGCTTCAAATAGGCGACTGTGGCCGGCCTCCAAGCCGTCCGCCCTCGACCGCCCAAGCCAGCGCCAGCACGCCCAGCATCGCAGCCAGCGCCAGGAAACCAATGTCGAGCGGAGCGGTGGTCACGCCGAGCAATTCGCTGGAGCCCGTGCGCTTGACGCCGATGAAGCCGCTGCCGGCGTAGGACGTTCCCGGCGACATCGACACGATCGAAGGTGCCGCGCCGTCCGCCCCGATCCGCATGACGCCGCCGCCCGTAGCGCCTGCGAGCGCCCGTAGGTGATCCGGCGTCGAAACCACTTCCTGCATTTCGAGCGCATTGTCCGCGCCGACGTTGACCAGCGCAATATGCTCGCCGTCGGTAATGCGCGTCAGGCCGTCCGGAGCGCCGGGCAATGCTAAGGCGCGAGACGCCGTTTTCGGGCGGCGGCATCGTGTAGTCCGTGGTGGTCTTGCCGTCGGGACCGGTGACATGGAGCGTCGCAACGCCGTCCTTGAGCGATTGCCTCACCACGTCGATGGTGTGGCCGCGCGCCTTGGCGCTCAGCGACTTCTTCCTCGAGCTCCGGCTCTTTCATCAGCCAGTGCGCGATGCGCCGGAGCAGTTCGAGATGCGGGCCGCCGCCTTCGTAGCCGCGCGCCCACAGCCACATCTGGTCCGTGAGGATCAGCCCGACGCGGCCCTTGCCCTCGTGCGCCAGCATGAGCAGCGGATGATTGCGCCCGTCGTCCATGATGGTGTCGCCCGACGTTGCCGACGCCCCTATGGCGCGAAACCACGAACCCCAGGCGGTGGAGCCGTCGCTGAGCAACGCGCGCGTGACGGGATGCTTTTGCCCCAGCGCGGAAATCTGCGCTTTGAACGGCCCATCATATTCCTCGCCGTTCGGCGTGCCCGGCGTGATGTCGGCGAGCGGCGAATTGGCGAGGCCGTCGGCGGTGAGAAACTCGGGGCCCGCTTCGATCAGCAGCGCGCCGCCGCCTTTCACATAGTCGACGATGTTGTCGAGATACTGCGTCGGCACGACCGATTGGCGGGAGTAGCGGTCGAAGATGATCAGGTCGAAATCCTTGATGCGCCGGCCGAAGATATCGGCGACCGGAAAGGCGATCAGCGAGAGCTCGTTGATCGGCGCATCGACCGGGCGGTCCGGCGAGCGCAGAATGGTGAAATGCACGAGGTCGACGTTGCCGTCGGCCTTGAGAACGTTGCGCCACATGCGCTCGCCGGGATGCGGCTCCCCCGACACGAGCAAAACGCGGAGCTTGTCGCGCACGCCGCGATATTGTCGCGACGACGCGATTGTTGAGATCGGTCAGCTCGCCCGGCAGCGGCGTCACCGCGATCTCGTAGACATTGTCGCCGGGATGATCGACCGGGGCGTCGATGGTGACGGCCTCGCCGACCTGCGGGCTCAGGGTCGTCACCGGCACGCCATCGCGCTTCACCGTCAATTCGACCGGCGACCCGTCGTCCTTGGTGTCGAGCACGCGCGCCTTGATGGCGACGTCCTTGCCGACGATGCCGAATTTCGGGGCTTCGATGAGTTCAACCCGCCGGTCGCGCTCGCCTTCATGGCCGGTGATCAGCCCGTGCACCGGCGCGTTGAAGCCAAGAACGTTGGCGGCGGGAATGTCGTGAACGACGCCGTCGGTGATGAGGATCGCCGCGCCCACCCGCTCCGGCGGCGTGTCGCTGAGGGCCTTCTGCAGCGTGTCGAACAGCAGCGTGCCGCGGTTGTCGGGATCGTCGGCGGCGGAATCGACGGCGCGCACCTCGACATTGTCGAGCGCGTGCAGTTTGGCGAGCACCTGTTGTTTGGCTTGCTCGGTCTGCTGCGCGCGGTCGTCGAGCCTGTTGCTGCCGGAGTGGTCGACGACCACGGCGACGACGTCTTTGAGCGGGCGACGGTTCTCGTGCACCAGCGATGGGCCGGCGAGGCCGAACAGCAGAAACGCGGCGGCGGCGAAACGCAGCCACGCTCCACGGCGGCGATACCAAAGGGAAAACGCGGCCAGCGCCAGGGCCACGACGCCGAGCATGATCAGCGCAGCCCAGGGCAGCTCCGGGGAAAAGGCGAGCGACCAGGCGTTCAATGCGAAAGCCTCTCGATCAAGTCCTTCGCATGCACCTGATCGGCTTTGTAGTTGCCGGTGAGGGTGTACATCACCAGGTTGACGCCGCCGCGGATCGCCATTTCACGCTGTCTCGGTCCGCCCGGGGTGAGCGGATAGAGCGGTTGCCCCGCAAGGTCAGCGGCCCAGGCGGCGGCGAGGTCGTTGGAGACGAGCACGATCGGCGACACGCTGTCGCCCGCGCGCGCCGGCCGCTTGACCGGATCGTTCGGATCGGGCGGGGGCAGCGCCTCGATCCAGGTCAATCCGGAATCTGTGCGGCCGATGAAATTGTCGATGAGGTAGAAGGTTTTTGTCGCTACGTGATCGTGCGGCAACGGCTCCAATTGCGGAATGTCTACGCCGTCGAGCAACGTGCGCAGCCAAAGCGCCTCTGGCGTCGGCGGCCCGCCGTCGCGGGCGCTCAGAGCGTCGCGCGTGTCAAACACGATCGTGCCGCCGTTGCGCATAAAGGCGGCAATGCGCGCGGCCGTTCCGGCGCTGGGCTGGGGACGATTGGCGGAGACCGGCCAATAGATCATCGGATAGAACGCGAGTTCGTCTTTGGACGGATCGAGCGCCACGGGGTCGGCGAGTTCGGCGGATGTTCGCCGGTCGACCTCAAACGTCAGACGCTCCATCCCGGCCTTCGTCGCTTCATCGACGGCGGGGTCGCCGGTGACGATATAGGCGAGACTGGTGTCGAGCGCCGGTTGCCAAGCCGGGTCGCCGTTGGCCGCATACGCGGGATGCCGATTGGCGGCTGCGAACACCACAAACATGGCGAGGATCGCGGCGGCGGCCGGCCGCCAAGCGCCTTGGGCACGGCGGGCGAGCGCGAGCGTGACCGCGCCGTCGACGAGAAAGGCGAGAAGGGCGAGCAGCCACAACCATGGGGCGAGCGGGATCGGCGGACGCACCGCCAGCCCATCGCGCTGAACGCCGAGCGCGCCGAAGGCCGTTGGCGTCAAGACTTCGCCGCTTTTGAGCGTGTTCACCGCGGTCAGCGCATCGCCGGCGCCGTAGAGGCCAGGCGGGTGGCGTGGATCGGCGTGCAAGTCGAAATCCGCTGCAATCGGCTCCGCGGTGGCGGGCGGCGCGCCGAGGACGCCGAACCCATCGAGCGTCTTCACCGGGGGCCGCCGCGCGCCGCGGCTCCGGCGTTGGCGGCGCTCGGCGCCGCGCCGACGCCGGCGTTCAATCCGAGCGAAACGACGCGATTGAGCATGCCGACGAACAGGCCAGAAATCGGCAGGTTCGACCAGGACGTGTCCGCCGTCACGTGAAACAAAACCAGCAGGCCTTTGGCCTGGCGGGAGGCCGTCACCAGCGGCGTGCCGTCAGCCAGACGCGCCCACACTTTCGGATCGAGATCCTCGTCGGGCTCGGCAAGCACTTGGCGCGTGACGGTCACTTCGTCGGGGGCCTTGAGGTTGGCGAACGGACTCTGCGGCTCGAAGGCGGCGATGTGCTTGGGCGCCTCCCACGAGAGTGCGCCGCCCAAGGTGCGGCCGCCGCGACGCAGGCGCACCGGCGTCAGATCGTCGTCCCCCGCTGCCAAGCGCGAGCCGGCGAAGCGCACCAACACGCCGCCCTTGGCGACGAAGTCGGCGATGGCGTCATGCACCTTGCCAGGCGCAATGTTCATGTCGGCGAGGATCAGCACGGAAGGTTCGCGCGACAACAGCGTGAGGATGGGCTCGGGGTCGTTCTTCGGCGCTTCGGTTAAGTCGGCCGACGGCGCCAAGGCTCGGCGCAGAAAGTAAAGCGGCGAGACCAAGGGTTGATCCGTATCGACGCTGGCGCCTTCCGCGAGAGCGACGCGCTTGCGCCGCCAACGGTCGTCCACCAGCCAGACCGCGCCGGCGCTGCGCTGCCCCTCAAGGGCGAGTTGGGCGACGTCGTTGCGCAGCTCGATAGGGATGTCGAAATTCGCTTGGGCGGCTTTGGCGCCCGCGAAATCGAAAGGCCGTCGTGCGACTTCGCGGCCCTCGGCGTCGAGCGCGCGGACCACGCCGTTTGCCGGCGCATTGGCGTCGGCGCGCGCGACATTGACCTTCAGACCTTCGGCCGCGTTTTCAACGCCATTCAAGGCGAGCGGCGTGGCCGCTCCGGTGACGACACTCGCCCGGCCACCCTGTCCAAAAGGCGCCAGCGCAGAAGCAAGCGCGTCGGCGCCGCCTTGGGAAAGGCCGTCGGCGAGCCATACCGCCTCGGCGCCGGAATCGTCCGTAAGGAGGCGCGTTACGGACGCCGCCAGATCTTGCAGATCGGGCGCAAACGGTTGCGGAGCGGCGGCGTGCAACTTGGTCTTAGCTTGAGCGGCCGTGGTTTTGACGAGCCCAAGCGCCGCCTGGCTGGCGAAGGCGAGGGCGACAGGGCGGCCGGCCTTGTCGGCTTCGTCGAGCTTGGCGTCGAGAAAGGCAACGCGATCGCTCCAGTCGGGCGCGGCGGCCCAACCATCGTCGACGATGAGGGCCAGCGCGCCGCCGTGCGAGGCGCCGAGCGGGCGCTGGCTCCACTGCGGCCCCGCGGCGGCGAGGATCACCGTGGCGGCGGCGAGGAGGCGCAGCAACAGCAAAGGCCACGGAGTGCGGTTGGGCGTCGGGTTGTCGGTGTTGAGCCCGAGCAGCAGCCGCAACGGCGGGAACAGCGTTTCCTGCGGCTGCGGCGGCGTTACCCTGAGCAGCCGGTAGAGCGCATAGAGCAGCGGCAGCGCAATCAGCACCGCCGGCGCGAGGAATGTGAGACCGAGGAAGCCCACCGTCAGGCCATCTCGCGCGCCGACAGCGCGTTTGACAAGGCCAGCAGCGCCGCCGCCGGGGACGAGTCGGTGCGATGCAGCGCAAACCGCCAACCCAGGCCCTTCGCTGCGGTGCGCACAGCGTCACGCTGCGCTTCGAGCCGTTCGAGGTACGCGCCGCGCAAATCCTCGGAGCGCAGACTGCGAAAACGGGTCGCGCTGCCACGTTCGACGAAATCGAGCGCGCCACGGAACGGAAACGTCTCTTCGATCGGATCGGAGATCATCGTCACCACGCCGCCGGCGCCCGCGCCGGCGATGCCGTGAAAGGCGTTCGAAAGGCTCTTCGGCTCGCTGAGAAAGTCGCCGATCAGCGCCAATTTCGCCCGAGCCGCGATCGGTTCGGCGGGCGGCGTCTTTTGCTCGGCTGTGCGCGCGGCGAGCGGCCCCGCAAGCACCTCGGCGAAGCGCTCGATCACGTCATGCGCGGCCACTGGACGGGTGAGGCCGAGCAGGCCAACGCGTTCGCCGCCGCTCACCGTGATGTCCGCCAAAGCCAGCGCCAGCACGAGGGCCCGGTCCAGCTTTCGGGCGTCGGCGAGTTTGGAGACAAAGTCCATCGACGGGGAGCGATCGATCCAGATCCACAGCGTTTGCGCGGCTTCCCATTCGCGCTCGCGGACATAGGCGCGCGCTTCACGCGCCGAGCGGCGCCAATCGATGCGCGCGGCGGGCTCGCCGGAGAAAAAGGGCCGAAACTGCCAGAAGTTCTCGCCCGGACCCGCGCGCCGGCGCCCATGCACGCCGTAGCGCACGCTCCGCGCGATGTTGCGGGCCTCGATCACCAGCGCCGGCAGTCGAGACGCAAGATGGCCGGCTTCCGATTTCAGCGCCGGAGCAAAGGCCGGCTCAGACGCCACGGGCGGGGTCCAAGATTTTCGTGCTCAATCGGTTGATGACGCCGGTGACGGTCTCCCCGTCGGCGCGGGCGGGATAGGTCAAGGCCATGCGATGTTTGAGCACAGGCTCGGCCAGAGCGGCGACGTCGTCGAGCGAAGGCGCAAAGCGGCCGTCAAGCAGCGCACGGGCGCGTGTCGCCAGCATCAGCGCCTGCGCGGCGCGTGGGCCTGGGCCCCAGGCCACCAGCTTGGCAGCTTCTGCGTCGCCGCCCTCGGGGCGCGCGGCGCGGACGAGGTCAAGAATGGTGTCGACGATCCGTTCGCCAATCGGCGCGCGCCGCACCAGCCGCTGCGCCGCCATGAGGTCCTCGACGCTGAGACTGGTCTTTGCCACCGGCTCGCTGTCGCCCGTGGTTTGCAGCAAAATGGTGCGCTCGGCCTCTCGGGAGGGGTAGGGCACGTCGATCTGCATGAGGAAGCGGTCGAGTTGCGCCTCGGGCAGCGGATAGGCGCCCTCATGCTCGATTGGGTTCTGCGTCGCTAAGACATGGAAGGGTTGCGGCAGGTCGTAGCGCGCGCCGGCGATGGTGACGTGACGCTCCTGCATCGCCTGCAGCAGCGCCGACTGGGTGCGCGGGCTGGCGCGGTTGATCTCGTCGGCCATCAGCAGCTGGGCGAAGATCGGGCCTTGCAGGAACCGGAAGCCGCGCGAGCCGGAGGACGCTTCCTCCATCACTTCGGCGCCGAGAATGTCCGAGGGCATCAGGTCGGGCGTGAACTGCACGCGGCGAGCGTCAAGCGAGAGCACAATGCCCAGCGTCTCCACGAGCTTTGTCTTGGCCAGGCCCGGCAGGCCGACCAGCAGGCCGTGGCCGCCCGACAGCAGGGTCACCAGCGCCTGCTCGACCACGAGCGGCTGGCCGACGATGACGGCCTCAATGGCTTCGCGCGCGGTCTTCAGCCGGGCGAGGTTCGCCTCGACGCTCCGCGCCAGCCCGGAATCAATCTCGGTTACGGTCATTGCGATCCTTGTCGGCCGGCGGGCCCTTGACAATTCGGCGGCGTTGATTTGACTCTAGCCCTTCGAGGCGTCCAGTCGACAGGCATAAACGCGGAACGCTTTCTTGAAGGGCAATTATGGCGGAAACGGACCGTCCGCCGCGCGGCGGAGCGCCCACACAGGCCTTGAAAGGACTGGAGGGCCTGGGGCCCTCGCGAGGCCCTGCGCCGGTTCATCTGTGGAACCCGCCGGACTGCGGCGACATCGACATGCGGATCGCCCGCGACGGCACGTGGTTCTACCAGAACTCGCCGATCGGCCGGGCGCCCTTGGTCAAACTCTTCAGTTCGATCCTGCGCCGGGATGGCGAGCGCTATGTGCTGGTGACGCCGGTGGAAAAGGTCGGCATCGTGGTCGAGGACGCCCCGTTTCTGGGCGTGGAGATGCAGCTTGAGGACGGCGCATTGACGTTCCGCTCGAACGTCGACGATTGGACCACGATCGACGCCGAACATCCCCTGCGCTTCGAGCGCGGCGCCTCGGAGGGGCTGAAGCCCTACTACCGCGTCCGCGCCGATCTTTGGGCGCTGGTCAAGCGGGCGCTTTTCTACGATCTGGTTGCGGTCGGCGAGACGCATCGGGTCGACGGCGAGGATTGGTTCGGCGTGACGTCCTCGGGCATATTCTTTAAGATGGCATTGGCGGCGGATATCGAAGATCTATGACGTTCGATTTCGGAGCTGGCTTCGACGCTGCACTTTTTCGTGACCATGCCAATAGCCGCCTCCGGGCGGGGTTGGCGCTTGAGGCGATGGCGCCCGACGTTATGCCGCTCGCCGGCGATTATCTGCTCAACGGCGAGGCTGCGGACCCGGCGCGGGTGAGGCTGGCCAAGAGCGCCGCGGTGATGGCGCCGATCGCGCTGCGTGCGGGCGGCCCGACCATGATCTTCATCAGGCGCGCCGATCACTTACGTTCTCATTCCGGGCAGGTGGCTTTTCCGGGCGGTAAGATCGATCCAGGAGAACAGCCGGTTCAGGCGGCGCATCGCGAAGCGGAGGAAGAGATCGGCCTAGCGGCTAGCCAGGTTGAGCCGCTCGGTTGGCTCGATCCGTACTTGACCGGCACCAACTTCCGCATCGCGCCGCTCGTCGCGTTTGTCAGCGGCGATTTTGCGCCGAAAATCCAGCCTGGCGAGGTCGCGGACTATTTCGAGGTGCCGTTGGCGATCGTCTTCGATCCCAGCCGGCTTGAAGTGCATGCGCGGGTGTTTGAGGGCCGGGAGCGAAAGTTCTTCGCGCTCAGCTACGAGGGACACTATATCTGGGGGGCGACCGCCGGAATTCTGCGGACGCTGACGATGAGGCTTTGCCCCTGATGGGCCGAACGCTGCTGGAATCTCTCGGGCTTTTTTTCGCGCCGTTCGTGGTGTTCGCGCTCTTTCTGGGGCTGCAAGCGCGTTATCCCCTCGCGATCGAGCATTGGTCGAAAAGCCGCGTAGCGACGCTGTCGCTGGTTGGCCTCGGAGCGGTGCTGCTGGGACTCGTCGTGCTCCAATTGACGGCGCCGCGCGGCGAAGGGGCCTACGTGCCTGCGCATATGGAAAACGGGCGGCTCGTGCCAGGGAAGATCGAGTGAACGACTTACCGGGCATGGTCGACGGCCGCTTGCAGGGCTTCACGCGGCTGACGACGGGCGCGCTCGGAAAGGTTTGGCGGGCGCTTGAGGGCGAGGGCGAGGAGACGCGCCTGGTCGGCGGCGCGGTGCGCGACCTCGCGCTGGGCCGCGAAGCTATCGACTTCGATCTGGCGACGACCGCGACGCCCGACGTCGTCATCGCCCGCGCCGAACGCGCGGGATTGAAGGTCGCCTTGACGGGCGTTTCCCACGGCACCGTGACGGTGATCGCCGAAGGACGGCCGTTCGAGACGACAACGCTGCGGCAGGATGTCGACACCGACGGGCGGCACGCAAAAGTCGCCTTCGGGCGCGACTTCGCCGCCGATGCGTTGCGGCGCGATTTCACCATCAACGCGCTGTCGCTGGGATCGGACGGGCGCATCTTCGACGTCGTCGGCGGCCTCGACGATCTCAGGACCGGGCGCGTGCGCTTCATCGGCGAGGCGCGTCGCCGGGTGCGCGAGGATTACTTGCGGATCTTGCGGTTCTTCCGGTTCTCCGCGGCCTATGCGCGTGGACCGCTCGATGCGGACGGGCTTACCGCGTGCATCGCCGAGCGCGCGGGTCTCTCCGGCCTTTCGCGCGAGCGCGTTCGCGCCGAATTGCTGAAGTTGCTGACGGCTGCGCGCGCCGGCGAAGTGGCGGGCGAGGCGGCGGAGGTGGGGCTGCTGTTCGATGCGCTGGGCGGTCTCGCCTACGGCGCCCGGCTGAAGAAGCTGGTGGCGGTCGAGGCGGCGCACCGGGCGGAGCCCGACGGCCTGCTGCGGCTGGCGGCGCTGGCGATCCGCGTGCGCGAGGACGCCGAGCGGCTGCGCGGCGCACTGCGGCTCTCCAACGCCGAGACGCTGCGCCTGTTGGCCTTGAGCGACGCCCTGGCGAAGATGCACGACATCGAAGCGCCGCCGAGCCTGGGCGATCTGAGGACGCTGCTGTTCACCTACGGGCGGCGGACTGCGCAGGATGCGATGGTGCTGGCCCATGTCGACAGCCGGGCGCCCGCCGACGCAGAGGCGTTCCTGTTCGCGGTGCGCTTTCTCGAATCGACCCCGGAGCCGAAACTGCCGTTTGGCGGCACCGACCTTATTCGCAAGGGCGTGCCCAATGGGCCGGGGATCGGCGCGACGCTAAAGGACCTGCAGGCGGCGTGGATCCGGGAGGGCATGCCGAAAGAGCCGGAGGTTTTGGCGCGGCTGCTGGAGGAGGCGCTCGCGAGGGCTGCGGGCGGCGCCGGGTGAGATTTGGCGCAAGTCTTTGCAAGCTTTGACAGGCCGGGACCTAACAGGGCGAAGTTTTGGCCGACTTTTTCCAACTTTTGCCAAGCAGAACCAAATCAGTACAAGGAAATTCGCGGCCGAACGCTATTGATTTCAATGGGTTAAGAAGACTCTGCGCTTGTTTTTCTGCCTCCCTCCGTCATGACCTGGCTTGACCCGGCCATTCAGGCCTTTGCGCGATGACCGGCCAGGCGGCCTGGACTCTCTTCGTCAGTCACGAACAATTCTCCGTCGGCGCGACGTGGATGGCCGGGTCGAGCCCGGCCATGACGAAGTCAGGGGCCTCCTGTCTAGAACATATAGGGAACACGTCGCCTGTGTCAATCTTTTTTCGCTCACCGAGGCAGCGCGTAAGCCGCCACCTCATCCCCCACCTTCGGCTCGAGGATCGAATTGCCGCCTGCGGCGAAGACGACGTATTCCTTGCCCTTGAACATGTAAACCGCCGGTTCTGCCACCGCAGGCGCGTCCACCAGCGACGTCCACAGCACCTTGCCGGATTTGAGGTCGATGGCACGGACGCGGGAATCCATCGAGGCGCCGATAAAGATGATGCCGGACTTGGTGATCACGGGGCTGCCGATGGTCACCGAGCCCCAGGACTCCGGCATGTAGAAGCCCCACTTCTGCACGTCGCCGAACGGCTCGCGCCAGTTGAGCTTGCCGGTGTTGAGATCGTAGGAGGACAGCGTGCCGTAGGGCCCATTCCAGCAGGGCATGCCGAGCGGATTGAGGAACGTTTGCAGTTCGAATCCATAGGGCGCGCCCAACATGGCGAAAAAGCCATTGGCGTTCTTCTGAGCCGATGTTCTCGACCGGCGTTCAACTTGTCGTAGTCGGCGCGGGTGCGCAGCCGATAGATCTGCGCCACTTCTGAGGAGTTGACGATGTAGGTGTTGCTCGTCGGGATCGAGCGCGCCGCCGCCCCATTCGATGCCGCCGGCGGTCGCAGGGAACGCAAGGCGTGCCTTTGAGGCTCGGCGGCGTGAAGCGGCCTTCATAGCGAAGGCCCGCCATCGTGCGGCTGCAATAGCCGCCGCTCAGAACGTCGGCGAGCCAAGAGACGCCGGGGAATTGGTCGGGCGTGGTCGCCTCCGGCGTCGTCGGCCACGGCTGCGTCGGCGAGGCCTGTTCGCCCGGCAACGTCTGAGGCGGGCACGGCCTTCTCGTCGATCGGGAAGATCGGTTTGCCCGTCAGCCGATTGAGCACGAACAGGAAGCCCATTTTGCTCGACTGGACCAGCGCCGGCACGGTGCTGCCGTCGGCCTGCTTGAGGTCGAACAGCGTCGGCGCGGAATTGGTGTCGTAGTCCCAGATGTCATGGTGGACGATCTGATAGCTCCATACCACCGCGCCGGTGTCGGGATTGAGCGCCGTCACCGATGTCGACAGCGGCATCGGCCGCGGTGCGGTCGCCGCCGAAAAAATCCGGGCTCGGCGAGCTGATCGGCACGAACAGCAGATTGTTCTTGGTGTCGATCGACATCGACGACCAGACGTTGGACGTTCCCGGTCTTCGGGTCGAGGTCGGGAGGAATGGCGTCGAACTTCCAGTTGAGCTTGCCGCGTCTGGGCGTCGATCGCAAACAGCGATCCCGGCGGCTGCACTGCCTGCGTCCAATCCTGTCCGGCCCAACCGACGAACAGCTGGTTCTTGTAAACAGTCGGCGCTTGCAGGATCGATAGCGGCCATTTGTTGTTGACGGTGTTCCACTGGTTGATGTCGAGCACGCCGTTCTGCCCGAAGCCCACGCATGCCTTGCCGCCATCTGCGTCGACGGCGAAGATCTTGCCGTCCGGCGTGCCGATATAAACGATCTTCTGACACGGCTGGCCCGGCGCCGGGTTGGCGGATTGCCAGTACGAAAGACCCGCGATTCTTCAGCTCGCCCTGCGTCGGATCGAGGAGCGGCACGTGCGTGTCGAAAGTCCACTTCACCTTGCCGGTATCCGGCTCGACGGCGAAGATGCGATCGAACGGCGTTGAAACATAGAGCGTGTCGTTGACGAACAGCGGCGTCGCGCCCCAGTCCGACGCCTTCGGCCCCTTCGGATCGGACCCGTCGGAAACGTCGCCGGTGTGAAGCCGCCAGGCGGCTTTCAGATTGCCGACGTTGTCGGGCGTTATCTCAGCGGCCGTCGCATATTTCTGGGCGTTGAGCTGGCCGGTGAAGGTGTACCAAGCCTGGCTGCCGTCGCTGGCGACCGCCCCAGGTTGCGTTTCGTCGGCAGCGTTCTGCGCCAAAGCCGCGGAGGCAAGGGTTGCGACGGCGGCGAACGTTGTTAGGAGCGTGCGCATGGACATGGCTCAGGTCGGCACGGCGAGGGACGGATTGGGGCGTCTGCGGATGTAATGGGCGAGCCAGAACACGGCGGCAAGAAGCGTCAGAGCCAGCAGAATCCAGGCTTCAAGGAGGTACGCAGCCGCGGCCGTCCCAAGAAAAGCGAGAAGGATCAGTGCTTCGAGAAGGATGCGTAAAAAGCGCGGGCCTGCTTCGTACACTACGGCGCACGACGCCAGAACGAGGAGCGCGGTTGATATAACGACGAGCAGCGCGCCGCCGCTGCCATGGATACCATTGCCGGTCCAAAAGTAGTTAAAGAGAGCATCGACAAACGCGAGCGCCGAGAACAAAAGAGAGAGCACCAGCACCCGTTCGAGCGGACGTGTCGTGGGGATCATGCGGGGCACCGTTTGTGCGAGCCAATATTGGCTAAACGCACATGGCGGTTTTGGGTTCCCGCGCTTGGCCCGTTGAGACAAATGAATTTGCGGCCGCGCCCTCAGCCTTCCGCAGCCGGCTCCAGGGCGCCTCGATAAGCGACGATCAGGCCGACGACGGGCATCGCAATTTCCACGTTGAAGCAGAACTTGTCTTGTTCCTGCGAATTCATAGGTCACGCCTGACGGCAACAGTAGTTTTGGCAGCGGGAGGCGCCAAAGGCGCCAGCTTCGCGGGATGAGATAGAGCCGGCCGCCGTCGACGACGAGCGCCATTGCGATGGCAATGCCGCCGAAGCGCTCCACCAGGAGGCGGCGCTCCTTGCCGTCTCCGGGCGTCTGCAGCGACGAAAACACCTTGCCGCCGAAGTTGCGCGCCCAACGCTCGCCGCCGCTCTCCTCGGAGAACGTCACGCTCACGGGTACGTCCGCTCCCGCCGTCGGCAACCCGAGCGCGGCGGCGATTATTCCAGCCAGTAGCCCGCGTCCGCGACGCACCTCCGCCAAACCGCTCCATGTCCGCGCCTGCTTGCGGCCGTGCAACTCGCGAAGGCGCGGCGGCAGATCGGCAAACGCCGATCCCAGCAGGCTCGCATACAACGGCAACTCGCCGCCTCTCGCCGCCCCGGTCGATCAATCCATGCGCGTGGCGAGCTTTAGGCGATCCATGCCGGTCGGTTGCTCATGCGCGCCGAAGGCGAAGCTTACCGGATTCGATGGCGCCCGTGAACGGGAACAGCCCCTTCTTCGCGTAATCTTCGCAGACCGGCGACACGCAATCCATGCCGACGTCCATGGTCTCCGTGCCGCAACGCATCGGAATCTGCTCTTCGATGCGTCCCTCAGCGACCGCTTTACCGTCGATCGCCAGCGAAACCTTCGCAGGACTCCCGGGTTTGGGCGATTCCGGCGTGAAGGTGAGTTCGATCGTGTGCTTGCCCGGCGAGAGCTTGTCGGGGGAGATCACGTCGTAGCGTTTGATGGCGAAGAAATTGTAGTGAAACCTCGCCTTCCCCTCCCACAAAAAGAGCGAAAAACCCGCGGCGTCGCCGCCGAGGGCGAACACGACGCCCTCCGCTCCCTCCTTGGGAATCTCTACCGGCGCTGTCAGCGTGAAGGGCACGCCGATCAGCTTGGGCCCGCTGCCTTCCGGCAGCCGCGTCATGCCGGGATAGAACGTGACCTTGTCGCGACCGTAGAAATAGCTCGGCCTCAACGTCACATCCATGCGTTCGGCGAAACGGTCGTCGAGCGGCAGCACGTTGTATTTGGCCGCGTCCGCCATGAACAGATCCTGCAACTCCCGCAATTTCGCGGGCTCTTTCTCCGCGAGATCGACGGCTTGGCTAAAGTCTTTTTCGATGTTGTACAGCTCCCACTTGTCGTCGCCGAAGGCCCACGCTCCATGCGTCTCCCAGGGCAGGCGGCCATGGCGGCATGAGGCGATCCAGCCGTTGGCGTACATCGCGCGGTTGCCCAGCATCTCGAAGTATTGATGCGTGCGCCGGCTCGGCGCCTTAGCGTTGGCCCCGTCGAACGTATAGGCGAAGCTGGTGCCTTCGATCGGTCGCTGGATATAGCCGTTCACCACCGTGGGCTCGGCGATACCGACGATTTCCATCAGCGTCGGCATGAGGTCGATGCAATGGTGGAATTGCGTGCGGACCTGGCCGTGGTCCGTGATCTTGTTTGGCCACGACACCACCATGGCGTTGCGCGTGCCGCCGAAATGTGAGGCGACCTGTTTCGTCCACTGGAAGGGCGTATCTCCCGCCCAGGCCCACCCCACGGCGTAATGCGGGGACGTGCCGGGCATGCCCCACTTATCCTTGAAGCCGATGGCCTCTTCGATCGTCGGCTGGCGGCCGTTCAAGCTCATCAACTCGTTCGGCGTGCCGACCAGCGAACCCTCGGCGCTCGAGCCGTTGTCGCCCATGATGTAGATGACGACCGTGTTGTCGAGCTCGCCAAGCTTCTCGATGGCGTCGACGACGCGGCCCGCCTCGAAGTCGGCGTGTTCGAGGAAGTCGGCGTAGTTTTCGGCCTGGCGCGCGAACAGCTTGCGATGCTCTTCCGGCTGGCTATCCCATGACGGGATCTGCTCCGGGCGTTCAGTCAGCTTGCTGCCTTCGGGAATGATGCCGGCCTTGAGCTGGTTCTGATGAACCGTTTCGCGATACTTGTCCCAGCCCATATCGAAGCGGCCCGCGTTCTTGCCGCGCCAATCGAGCGGCGGCTGATGCGGGGCGTGCGCGGCGCCGGTCGAGAGGTAGGCCATGAACGGGCGGTCGGGCGCGATCGCCTTCTGCTGGCGGATCCAGCCGATGCATTCGTCGGACAGATCGCGCGTCAGTTGATAGCCTTCTTCCGGCGTCTTCGGCGGCTGGATCGGCGTCGTGTTGCGGATCAGCGAGGGATAGAACTGATCGGTCTCGCCGGAGATGAAGCCGTAGAAATAATCGAAGCCTTGATTGGTCGGCCAATTGTCGAATGGGCCCGCTGGGCTCGTCTGATTGTCCGGCACATTGTGGTTCTTGCCGAACCAGGCGCAGGAATAGCCGGACTGTTTCAACAACTCGGCGAAGGTCGCGCAGCCCTTGGGGATGATGCCGCAATAGCCGGGGTAGCCGGTCGCCATCTCTTGAATGACGCCGGTGGCGACGGAATGATGGTTGCGCCCGGTCAGCATCGCGGCGCGGGTCGGCGAGCACAGCGCGGTCGTATGGAACTGGTTATAGAGCAGGCCGCGTTTGGCCAGCCTCTCTGCCGTCGGCGAACGCACCAGACCGCCCGTCACGCTCATCCAGCCGAAGCCGACGTCGTCAAGCAGAACGAGCAGAATGTTGGGGGAGCCTTTCGGCGCCTGCTTCATTGGCGGGAAGTCGGGCTTGGACTTCGTCGCATACGTCTCGATCTTTGCGTCCGGAAATTTCCACTCGGGCGGCGGCAGGTGATTGCGATCGAGATGGACCGGGTACGCCGGAGTCTTTGTCTCCACCATGGCGTTTCGCTCTCCCCTCAAATTCGTTGCGCCGTATGCGGCGCCCGACTTTAGATTAGGGGCTGGGGCTCCGCAACGGCGCAGGCCCTCTCAATTGTCGCCGCCGCTTCGTGACGAAGCGTTTGGCCGACGGCGCAGCGAGTCCCCCCACGCGATGACGCACTACCGCTGCTGAAATCTTTGCGTTAGGTTCGCCCCGCTCACGCGAAGTCAGAGGGGGACGGAATATGCAGACGCGCTTGGGGACGTGGCTCATCGCCTTCGCACTGCTCTCGACCGGCGCCGAAGCGGCGTCGCAGCCGACCGCGGCGCAGCGCAACGCGATCAAGCAGAATTGCCGCTCGGACTACATGAGCTATTGTTCGTCGGTGTCGCCAGGCGGCAAGGCTGCGCTGCAGTGCTTGCAGAAGAATTCGGCGAGCCTCTCGCCTGCCTGCCAGCAGTCGGTGTCGGCGATCAGCGGCGCCAGCGCGACGCCTGCTCCCGCGGCGGCCGCTCCTGCAGCGCCTGCGGCGACGCCCGCCTCCGCGGCTCCCGCTCCAGCGGCGGCTGCAGCCACCGCGACGCCGGCTCCAGCGGCGAGCCCCGCTGCTCCTGCGGCGGCTCCTGCTGCTCCTGCAGCGGCGCCGGCCGCGCATGCCTCGCCGCGCGAGACGCTACGCCAGTTGCGCTACAATTGCGGCTACGATCTCGGCCGCTACTGCAACGCCGTGCCGTTCGGCGCCGGCCGCATCTTGCAATGTCTGGCGGCGCATAAGGACGCGCTGAAGCCGGAGTGCAGCGCGACGTTGTCATCGCTGCAGCCGTAACAGCCTTCTTCCCGTCGGAGACGGGCGGCGATCATCGCCGCTCGATGCAATAGCCAAGGAACCGCTTGGAATCGATCGGGTCGTGATCGAGCCGGTGCTTCAGCTTCTTGCGCAATTTGCTGATGTGGCTTTCGACGACGTTCTCGTCGACGTTTTCGTCGTTGGGCAGTGGTTTCAACGGGCAATTCGCGCTTACCCATGTCGCCGACGTCCTGACATCTTCGTTTCGCGTCGCGCTGCGGGTCTGCTCGCCGTTCGTGATCTATGCCGTGATCGTCAATCTGGCGATGGCGGCGATCAATCGGCTCACCCCGCAGGTGGCGGTCTACTACGTGGCGACGCCTTTCGTTCTCGGCGGCGGCCTGCTGCTGTTGTACTTCACCATCCGGCCCCTGCTGCAGGTGTTCGAGGCCGAGTTCGCCTCTTGGCTGTCTTGGGGTTGAGCGAGGCGTGATGGACCGGCTTGAGCGGCTCAGGCGTTTGCATCGTCTGGAAGAGAAGATGCGGGACGCCGCAAACTGGCGGCTGGCCGCGTTGGCGCGCGAGCGCGACGACCTGGAGGCGGCGCGGCGCGCCATGCTGGCGGCCGCGGCAGGGGAGTTCTCTTCCTTCGGTCCCTTGGCGGTCGCCGTCGCGCGCCGCATACGCGCCATCGAGCAGAAGCTCGAGGCGGCGATACGCGCCTATGACGAGCAGCAGATGCGCGCGGCGGAAGCGGCCTCGCGGGCGAAAATGACCGGGAATGTGCGCGCGCAAGCGGAGGCGTCGGCGCACGCCGAGCGGATGCGCGACGATCTCGCCGATCTGATTGAAGCTGCGGTCGCGGCCCGAGCGTCAAGGTTCGCGCAAGGGTAAGCGGCGAGTCAGGTAGACGCGAAGAGGGATATCGTGGCGATCGAACCGGTCTCCGATCTCATACTGGACGTGATGCGCGCCGGCGATCCCGATCGCGCCGCAGCCGCGGCGGCGCGGCTCACGGCCATCGCCAACGCCGGCGAGGCCGCAAGCGGCGCGTTTGACGCTGCCCTCGACAAGACCGCGAACGCTACGCCCGCGCAGATGTCGCCGGTCGGAGACGCCGGCGGCGCACGCGCGCGGCTTGCCGCGGCGACGGACCGCCGCGATCCAGCGGCGAAGGCGAAGGTCGACTTCGAAGCGATGCTGCTCAACAATTTCGTCAGCGAGATGATGCCTAAGGACGTGGAGGCGGTGTTCGGCCAGGGCATGGCGGGCGACATGTGGAAGTCGATGCTCGCCGACCAAGTGTCGCGCCAGATTGCCAAATCTGGCGCTCTGGGCATCGGCGACCGGCTGTTCGCAACGCACGCCATGACGATGCGCGGCGCGCGGGCAGGCCTGGATAGCGCCGCTACGGCGCAGGCGGCCGCCGTCGCGCAAGCGAGCATCAATCCGTTGTCGGTTGGCGCAGACTCGACCATTGTCGGCGGCGTGGTGCTGGCGCCCGCCCACAAATCGACATGACGATATCGCCGGCCCCGCGCCGCGCGCCGCCTCCGACGCGCGCAGGCGCGGATGCGCAAACGATCGGCTCGGCGCTGACGTTGATCGAACGTCTGCGCGAGACGCTCGCCGCCGAAAGCGCGGAGGTGATGCGCCGCGGCCGGGTCGACCACGAGCTCTTCAGCGCCCGCAAGGCGCAAGGGCTGCTCGAACTCAGCCGCTCGACGCCGGCCTTAAATCTTGCGCGCAATCATCCGGCTTTGCGGTCCGCGCTTGCCGGCCTCAACGCCGCCCTCGAACGCAATGCGCGGGTGCTTGGCGTGCAGCTTAAGGCGGCGAAGGCGGTGGCGGAGATCGTCGACAAGGCGGTTCGCGACGTTCAATCCGACGGCGCCTATTCGGCGATGGCCTGGCGCGAGCCCTACGGTGATTAAGGTCGTGCTGATCAGCATTTGGGCCTGCTTCATCCTGCTGGCCGCCGGCTCCGCGATGAATCATTTTCGCGCCGCCCCCACCGATCCGGCGGCGCCCGTGACGGGCAAAATCGAAGCCAGGAAGACCAAAGAAATCAACGTACCGAAACTGAAAAACGGCGTGGTCCGCGGCTACGTCATCGCCCAGCTCGCCTACACCGTCGACACGGGAAAGCTCGCCGGTAAAAGCGAACTGCTCGACCTCGCACTTGTCGACGAAGCGTTCAAATACCTCTTTCCCGACGACAACGTCGACGTCGATCACATCGAAAAATTCGACGCCAAACGGATGACGCAAGCCATGCTCGCGAGCGTCAACAAACGCATTGGCGTTGACGCCGTGATCGACATCGGGATGCAGGAGTTCGTCTTTGAACAGGCGAACGATGCTGCGTCCAAGGGCGAGTCCGCCGCGCCGAAGCCGGCGCCGCCTCCGCCGCGGAGCGAGGCCCCGGCGCAGCCAGCGCCCAGCAAAGTGCCGTAGCGTCTTGAGTTCAAAGGTTCTGGCAACTTCCCGAGCCGACGAAAACCATATTGCCGAATTGGGGAAACAAGATTTAGTTTAAATTTTGATGTAATGTCGAAGTGTAAGCGAAATAGCATTACGTAACGTAAGTTAAAACAGGAAAAATATGGTGGCATCGCGCCGGGTTCTCAATAAATTGGAATTGTCGTTAGTTGAGCTGGAGTACGCGATGGCGGACTATTACCACGGTGTGGCTTCCCTTGGGGAAATTAAGGACCTCGCTAGATTGACACAACTCCAGGGGAAGCTGGCCGCGGCGAACGAGGCAGTGTTGGCGGCATTCGTCCTGGTGAGCAAAGCAAAGGCGGCTCCACGACCCCGCCGCCGCATCGCTCCGAACGAGTTGCGCGTGTCGGCGGCGCGCTGACTGCCGGGCGCTCAATGAGCGCGGACAGTGTCATTCCTTTTTCGCCACACGCGCCTGGGTAAATGAGACGCCAGTCCGGGAAAATGAGGCGATCATCTGGGTAAACCTCGGAAAGCCTGGGAAAGCCTCAGATAATTTCAGCGCCCGATTCTGGTGCCGTCAATCAACGATTCCAAAGGCTTAGGAGATAGCTCCATCCTGGGCGTTTTTATTTTCTGCTTGTTCCCGCGTCGGCTCACCAGGGAAGGCTGGGAAGAAGAGCGATTATCAGTTGTCAAAATTTGAGGACCTCCCCCGCCATGGCCTCCCCGTAGTTGATCCGAGGATTGACCAAGCCATCCACGTTGTCGTGCGATGCGAGGAAGAGCGGCCTCTGAAAAGCACATCGGAAGGGTCGCCTTGTCGGCGCGGCGTTGATGGCGGGGTCAATCCCCGGATCAAGTCCGGGGACGGCTATGACGGAGGGGCGGCCATAACGAGAACATAACATGAACGTTTCGCGCTTGTCAAGTTTTCGCTCACGGCGTTGTCGCTCACGGCGTTTGCTGTCGACGTTTTCGCCGCCAACAAATTGCGCTTCTGGCACGTCGCTCCCGGCGCTGTCGTTGCTTAATCCAAGGCCGCTTGGTCAGCCCGCGTTGCGCGCTTGCCTGCGCCATCTCGCGGCGTAGTCGGCAAGGCCGGCGATCGCCCAGCGCAGTGCCGGAACGTCGGCCCGCGGCGCTCCGGGTTCGCCCCAGTGCGCCAGCATAGCCGCGCCCTCCGCGGAGCCCGAGGCGTTGGGCGCGCGGACGACGGGATTGTTCGGCATGATCGCCGCCAGGATGGCGGCGAACGCTGGCGATTTGGCGAAGCCGCCTTCCACGATCATCGCGCCCTTAGCCTCGAGCCGCTCCAGCATGTCCGCCGTCATCAGCGCGCAATAGAGGGTCGCCAGCGCTTTACGCTGGATCGGATCGCTCGGCTCCGGCCCCTCGATACGGCCGCGCTGGCGCGCATAGGGCCCGCCCTGGTCGGAGAACGCCGGCAGCGCCATGGTTCCCGAGGCGACGAGCGCGGCGATGTCGCCCTCCGTCACCTCGCCCGGCGCGTCGCCGCCGAGCGCCGAGAATTCGCGCCCGCCCATGAAGCGCGCGCACGGCACGGGGTCGCCGAGCACATTCACGTTGGCGAGCATATCCGCCTTGTCGTCGAGCGGGCCGGTGCCGCCCACGGCCATCAGGATCATCCACGTGCCCGTCGACACGATGCCGAACGGCGCCTGCCGGCCGACGAGGTGGGGCACCAGCGAGGCGTTCGAGTCGTGCAGGCCGCAGAGCACCCGCGTGGAAGACGACAGCCCGGTGGCGGCGGCGATCTCGGGGCGCAAGGGGCCGAGCGTGTCCCAGGCCTTGCGCAGGGGCGGGAACAGCGGGCGCCAGCCCAGGCGCGTCACCATGCTTGAGTAGTCCCCGGCGCGCGGGCGCCACAGATCGCTGTGGGCGCCGAGCGTCGTCACCTCCGAAGCCATCACGCCTGTCAGCCGCCACGACCAATATTGCGGATACATCAGGAAAGCGCGGGCGCCGGCGACAGCCTGCGGGAACCGGCGGTGAAAGTAGTAGAGGTGCCGCCCGAGATTGAGGCCGCGCTTCAACGCCGGCGACAACGTCTCCTCGAACGGCGGCCGCTCTTTCTCGTAGTCGGCGGCGACCTCCTCCAAGCCCTCAAATTCATAGTCGAGCGGCGGCGCGGCGAGCCCGTGGTCGGTCACCAGCGCACCGGCCGCGCCATGGGTCGTGATCGAGATCGCCTTGACCTTGAGGCTCGCGCCGATGTCCTTCAGCGCCTCGGCGAAAAAGCGCCAGGCGCCTTCGGTGTCGAGCCTGAGCAGCGGACTGGCGGCGTCAGGGGGCAGCGGCGCGTTGGCGCGCGAACGCTCGGCCAACACCTTGCCGTCGGCGTCGAACGCGATGGCCTTGAGGTTGGTCTTGCCGATGTCGAGGACGACGACCGCGCCGTTCATTGCGTGGTATTCCCAAGCCCGCGCCTCCCTCCCCCCTTGTGGGGGAGGGCAGGGGTGGGGGGTCGCATAGACCTTTCCGCCTTGAGCGCGCAGCATGACCTAGAAAGAGCGGTGCGACCCCCCTCCCTAGCCCTCCCCCACAAGGGGGGAGGGAACAGTCCGCCGCAAGAGGCGTGGAGATCTCCCTCCGGCTTGGGAGTTACCATTGCGGTCAATCCAGATGAAACACTTCGTCGAGCGGCACGGCGACCGGACTGCCGTCGGGGTTGGCCTGCATGATGTCTTTCATGAAGGCCCACCAGCGTTTCATGACGGGGTCCTCGGGCAGTTCGTCCATCGCATGGTTCAGGGGACGCTCGAGGTAGGCGAACAGGATGTCGGTCTGCGCGTCGAGGTAGATGGAATAGTTGCGCACGCCGGCCTGTTTGAGAAGCGCGCGCAGGTCCGGCCACAGCGCGTCGTGGCGGCGCTTATACTCGTCGCGCTGGCCGGGATGGAGGAACATCTTGAAGGCGTAGCGGGACAACTATCTTCTCCGGTTCAACCAGCGCCGCGCCAGAATAGGCGCGGCGAGCGTGACGATCAGCAGCGCCCCGATCAACACGTTGATGACGATGCCAGGCACGTTCACCAGCGTCATGCCGAAGGTCGTGAGGCCGAGCACGAAGACCGCGAGAACGACGCCGCCGATCGTGCCGGAGCCGCCGGCGATCGAGACGCCGCCGAGGATCACCATCGTCACCGCTTCGAGCTCCCAGCCCAGCGCGATGTTCGGACGCGTTGAGCCGATGCGTCCGGTCAAGAAGAACGCCGCCAGGCCCGACAACAGGCCCGAGAAAACGAACAAGCCAAAGCGCAGCCGCGCCACCGGAATGCCGGAGAACCGCGCCGCCTCGGGATTGGCGCCGATGGCGAAGATGCGGCGGCCGAGCGGCGTGCGGTGCAGGACGATCCCCACGACCAACGCCAGCGCCAGAAACGTGACGAAAGAGATCGGCATGCGCCAGCCGATGATAGCCTTGGCCGATCGCCAGGATGGCAGGCGGGTATTGCGTGAGCGCCTGATCGCCGAGCGCCACCTGGGCGATGCCGCGGAACAGCGACATCGTGCCGATGGTGACGACGATCGAGGGCAGGGCGAGGGCGGTGGTGAGGGCCCCGTTGACGGCGCCGCAAAGCGCGCCGACGCCGAGCGCGATCAGGAACAACACGGCGGTGTCCGCGCCCGCGCTGGCGGCGAAGCCCATGAGAAGCGAACAGAGCGCGACGATCGCCGCGACGGAGAGATCGATCTCGCGCACCATGATCAGCAACGCCATGCCGAGCGCGATGATCGCCTTCTCGGAAAAGTTGAAGGTGGAGTCGAGCAGATTGTAGAGGTCGAGGAAATAGGGCGACAGCAGCGAATTCACGACGACGCTCAGCACCAGCAGGCCGACGAGGATCGTCTCCCAGCGCAACGCGAAATCGGAAAAGCGGCGCGGCGCGGCGTCGGCGACGGCGTAGCGCGGCGCGACGGGCGTCACGGGTGAAGCGGGCAGGGCGCTCATGCGCCGGCCTCCCGCGGCGGCGCGCCGGGCTTCCGGCAGGATCAGCTTGCCGCTACGCTTCTCGGCGCGGGAATTGACGATCACGGCGGCCAGGATGACGGCGCCGGAAATCGCCATCTGCCAGAACGGCGAGACGTTGATGACCGGCAGCGCATTGACGATGACGCCGAGGAACAGCGCGCCGAGCAACGCGCCCTGCGCCGTGCCGACGCCGCCGGCGATCGAGACGCCGCCGATGACGCAGGCGGCGATGACGGTCAGCTCATAGCCGAGCGCGATGTCGGAATAGGCGATGCCGTAGCGCGCCACCCAGAGATAGCCGCAAAGCCCCGAGACCGCGCCGGAGAGCGCGTAGACGATCAACTGCTGGCGCGGCAGGTCGATGCCGCAATAGCGCGCCGCGACGGGATTGCCGCCCACCGCGTAGAGCGCGCGCCCCGACGCGCGTGTGGTTGAGATAGTACCAGAAGCCGATCGACACCGCGGCGGCGATCCAGACGAGGCTCGAAAGACCGAACAGCTCGCCTTGGGCAGCGCCAGAAAGGCGGGGCTCATGTCCTTCGACGTCAGCCAGGCGCCGTCGCCGATGACAAAGATCATGCCGCGAAAGATGGCCAGCGTGCCGAGCGTCACGACGATCGGCGGAATCGCGAGCTTGGCGATGAGCAGCGCGTTGATCAGCCCGAGCGCCGCGCCGAACACAATCGCCAAGATGACGACGAAGGCGATCGGCAAGTCCGGGTGGGCGTGGTCGAGCAGGGCGCAGACCATGCCGGTCAGCGCGAGATTGGCCGCGACCGAAAGGTCGATGCCGCGCGTCAGCATCACGCTCATCTGCGCCAGCGCCATCATGAACAGGAAGGCGGTGTCGGTGAGCACGCCCAGCAGGCTATCCGGCGTGACGAACGCGGGTTCGCGAATGCCGACCACCATCACGACGGCGACGACGATGCCCGCCAGCACCCATTCGCGCGCGGCTTTCATGCGGCCTCGCTTTTGTCTGAGGCCAGCCCGGAGGCGGCGCGCACCAGGGCTTCGGGCGTCGCTTCGGCGCGCGTGAAGCGCGCGACGATGCGGCCCTCTTTGAACACGAGGCAATTGTCGGACATGCCCATAATCTCCGGCAGCTCCGAGGAGACCAGGATGACCGCCAGGCCCTCGCCGGCGAGTTCGCCCATGAATTCGTGCACGGCGGCCTTCGAGCCGACGTCGATGCCTTTGGTCGGCTCGTCGAGGATGACGATGCGCGGGCTCGTCGCCAGCCATTTGGCGATGACGACCTTCTGCTGGTTGCCGCCGGAGAGCTCGCCGACCGGCTGCTCCCAATGCGCGGCCTTGACGGACGAGCCGCTCGCCGAACTTGCGGGTCGTCGCCAGTTCGTCGGCGAGCGAGAGGAAGCCGTTGTGAGCCTGGGCGTCGAGCGCGGCCAGCGTCATGTTCGCGCGGACGCCGAACGGCAGCACGGTGCCCTGGTGCTGCGCGTCCTCCGGGCACATAGGCGATGCCGGCCGCGATGGCGTCGGCCGGCGAGCGGAGACGACGCGGCGCGCCGTCGATGCGCACTTGGCCGCGCGAGCGCTCGGCTCAGGCCGAACAGGCACTGCATCGACTCCGAGCGGCCGGCGCCGACCAGGCCGTAGAAGCCGAGGATCTCGCCGGCGCGCAAGGAAAAGCTGACGCCGTCGAACTCGGTGGCGTTGCGACAGGCCTTCGACCTCGAGCACGGTCGCGCCGAGCGCGACGTCGCGCTTGGGGAAGATCTGGTCGACGGAGCGGCCGACCATCAGGCGGACGAGCGTCGCGCTCGTCGACGTCCGCGATGCGGCCTTCGCCGACCTTCTCGCCGTCGCGCAGGCAGACCCAGCGGTCGGCGATGCGGAAGATCTCGTCGAACTTGTGCGAGATGAACAGGATCGCGCGGCCCTCGGCCTTCAGCCGCGCGACGATGCGGAACAGGTCCTCGATCTCATGCGCCGAAAGCGCCGCGGTCGGCTCGTCCATGATGATGACGCTGGCGTCGTGGCGACAGCGCGCGGGCGATCTCGACCAGGTGCTTCTGCGCGACGCCGAGGCGTCTTCAGCCGAGTGTCGCGGCGTGAAGTTCGGCCTCGAGCGCGACCAGCAGCGCTTGGCGCGCGGCGCGCATCTCGCGGCCAGTCGACAGCGCCGCTCGTCGCGGCATGTGGCCCATGAAGATGTTCTCGGCGACCGTGAGTTCGTCGAACATCACGGTTTCCTGGTGGATGGCGGCGATGCCGGCCGCCCAGGCGTCGCGCGGCGTGGTCGAAGCACGGTCGGCTCGCCGCCGACCGTCAGGATCTCGCCCGCGTCCGGCGCGTAGATGCCGGTCAGGATCTTGACGAGCGTCGACTTGCCGGCGCCGTTCTCGCCGATCAGCGCCGTCACTTCGCCGGCGCGCAGCGTGAGCGAGACGTCGTGCAGCGCCCGCACGCCGGGGAAGCTCTTGGAAGATGTCGAGGAGGCTGAGGGCGGGAGCGTCTGCGGCCAAGGACATGTCGTCGCTTAGGAGTTCAGCAATCGCCCTCGTTCGCGCGCGCGGCGCGTGACAGGCGGGATAGGAAGCGTCGCGCCGCCGTCTCCGGATTGGAAGCGGCGGCGCTGTGGTCAGGATCAGAAGATCTTGGCGAACTTCTCGACGTTCGACTTGTCGAAGATGAACGGCTCGGCCATCGCGGCCTCGCCGTCCGTCGTCGACCTTGATCTCGCCCATGCGGCCGACATGGATCAGCGTCGCCCGGCTTGCCGGTCGCCTTGCCCTGCGCGATCAGCGCGGCGATCGTGGTGATCGCGAATAGCCGAGATCGATCGGGTTCCAGATCGCGAAGGTCTCGGACGCGCCCGCCAGCACCGCGCCCTTCATCTCGGAGGGCAGGCCGAGGCCGGTGATGAAGACCTTGCCGACGAGGCCGGCGTCCATCATGGCCTTGGCGGCGGCGACGATGCCGACGGTGGTCGGCGCGATGATGCCCTTGAGGTTCGGGTAGCTCTTGACCAGGCCCTGCATCTCGCGATAGCTCTTGTCGGCGACGTCGTCGCCGTAGACGGTCGCGACGAGCTTCAGCTTGGCGTATTCGGGCTTCTTCCACTCTTCTTTCATGGCGGCGATCCAGGTGTTCTGGTTCGTCGCCTGCGCGGTGGCGGACAGGATGGCGACTTCGCCGTCGTTGTTGAGCGTCTTGGCGATCATCTGCACGCACTTGGCGCCGATGAGCGACGGATTCGACGGGTCGAGCTGCATGATGCGGCCGGCCGGCGCGACGGCCGAATCGAACGAGATCACCTTGATGCCGCGCTGTCCATGGCCTTCTTGCAGACCGGCACGAGCGCGTTGGCGTCGTTGGCCGAGATCGCGATGGCGTTCGACCTTCTGCGCGATCAGGGCGTCGATGACCGCGATCTGGTCCTCGGCGGTGGTCTTGGTCGGGCCGGTGTAGATGATTTCGACATTGCCGATTTGCTTGGCGGCCTCGTTGCCGCCGTCGCGGCAGGCGTCGAAGAAGCCGTTGCCCAGCGCCTTGACGACCATAGCGACGCGGATGTTGTCGGCGGCGAAGGCGCTCTTCGGCAAGGCCGCGGCGAGCGCCGCAGCCGAGCCCAATTGAAGCGTGGAACGACGTGTAAGCATGGTTTCCTCCAAGTTCAGGACG